>CAKNRQ010000014.1 GCA_930990965.1 uncultured Clostridia bacterium | reverse complement strand
TTTTCCTACACAGGGGGCCTTTTGTCTATTGTCCGTTTTTACTGGTTCAGTTCACTGGCCGGGGGATTTCCTGACTGTTCAAAGCGTCATTTGACTGTGTTTTCGAGCACGCCAATGCCGTCTATCTCGCAGCGCACCACGTCACCAGATTTCAAGTATTTGGGCGGTGTAAAGCCCATACCCACTCCGGCCGGAGTGCCCATAGCTATGATGGTGCCAGCCTTCAGCGTCATGCCCGCAGAGAGCTCGGCTATCACATGTGCCGCGCCGTAGATCTCATAGCGTGTATTGCTGTCCTGACGCTTTTCGCCGTTTATGTAGCAGCGGATGTTCAGCTCAGGCTCCCAAGTGAACTCGTCGCGGGTAACGATCCAGGGACCCATCGCAGTGTGGGTATCCAGGCTCTTGCCGAAGTAGAACTGCTTGTGGGCGGTCTGAAGGTTGCGCGCGGAGACGTCGTTGAAGACGCTGTAACCCAGCACGTAGTCCTGTGCCTCGGCCTCGCTGACGCGGTAGGCGTCACGGCCGAGTATGACCGCCAGCTCGACCTCGTAGTCGAGCGAATCCACTATATCGAAGTGACCGTCTATATAATCGCCGGGGCCTATAATATAAGCAGCGCGTTTGGAGAAGTATACAGCTTTGCCGGCGTTCTTCTTAAACTCGGCCTGGCCTCCCCATTTCTCAGCTTCAGCGCTGTGATCCACGTAGTTCATGCCGAGGCACACCACATCCTGGGCAGGCGTGGTGATGGGTGACAGCAGATGTACTTCTTCGATAGCTATGCCCGCACCTTTAAACATCGTCTCATCCGGCAGTTTGCCGCCGAGCGCGTCTATGAGTGTGAGCATGTCCGGCGCGGCCTCATAGACACGCACCCCGTCGCTGACGGCAGCGAAGCGCCTTCCGGCGTACTCGCAGGTAAGCAGTTTCATGGTTAGTCTCCTCTCGTCTCTCGTTTAGCTTATTAAATTTATCTCTCCTATCAACGGCAGCGGTTTGCGCTTGCCTTTTAACGCATTTGAAAGCCCCAGGCACACACAGACGAAGGCAAATATGTTGGCCGCCCACATAAACGGTATAAAATCGAAGATACCGATTATAACCCAGCACAAGAACAGCACCAGGCCCTGGTTCACATGATAACGCACAAAAGAGCTCTTTGGCTTCAGCAGCCAGGAAAGCAGGAAGAAGGGGCCAATGTAGCACAGCGCCGCCAAACCGCGGTTTTTCTTCGCGTCCCGCCTGTACTCCCGCTCATAGTCCTGTCTGGAGCTGCCGTCGTATGTGAAGGTCCCTCCATCGGCTCTCTTCGAGCTCTCATAAGTAAAGGTGCCCTTGTCACCACCCGTGCGGCGTGCATCGCCGGAAGAGTAAGAGCCACGCGAAGATGCGTCTTGTGTCTTTTTCTCTGCCTTTTTATATGAATAGTGATACTCTCCGCTGGTCTTAGCCGTTTCAGATGCAGCCGCAGCAGCGGAGGACGCTGTCTTCTTCTTTGCGCTGCTCTTCTTTTTTGTATCAGCCTTTGGCGCCCCGCAGGCCGGGCACTCGTCTGCCCAGTCCGGTATGTAGGCCCCGCATGAACTGCAATAGCTCATAGCCTTCCCTCATTCGTCAAAAGATGACTACATTATATACCGCCGGACACATATTTTGCAACTGTTGAAAAAGTGCAGCAAAGTGAAAGCGAGCAGCACGGGACCGGTTAGCGAAGTTTCCGGCGTCAGGCACAGCCCGATGCCGGAAACTGAACTGGACGAACGTTGACCCAACGAGGACTCTGGTGTGGCTTCGGCCTATGCACAGAACCTGTGGTTGCCTATAGTCACTATCTCCTCGCGTGACCAAATCCACGCATTTGTAGCCGTTTTGGGATTGAAGTAATATATTGCCCCTCCCGACGGGTCAGCGCCCGCCAGCGCTTCTCTGGCAGCCTGATAGGCGATGTCTGCCACAGGCTCGTCCCACTGCCCGTCAAGCATGCAGCTAAACGCACCCGGCTGGAAAATGACCTCCGCTATGGTGTTGGGAAACGACGGATGGTCCACTCGGTTTAGCACCACCGCGCCAACAGCCACCTGGCCCGAGTACGGCTCTCCTCGCGCCTCGGCCGAGATCAGCCTGGCCAGCAGGGCCAGCTCTCCCGAGGCGTCCTCGCCCGCCTGGTAGCTGCCCGTGGGCAAGCCCAGGGCCTCAAGTGTGGCCGGGCCTGTCCGGCCGTCCACTTCCAGCCCGTTTGTCTCCTGGAAGTATCGTACAGCCGCTTCTGTGGCGCTGCCGTATATGCCGTCTATGCTGCCGTCGTAATAACCCCACTCTTTGAGCACACTCTGTATTTCCCTGACCGTGCTTCCGGAGTCTCCACGCTCGTATGTGTCTGCCCGTGCCGCCTGGACCAGTGCAATAGCGGCCATGTTCAATGCAAATATAACAGCCAGGGCCAGAATCAGTTTACGTCTGGATGTCATAAAAAATCGCCCCCTCGCACATAGCATACGAGGGGGCGTGTCCGGTTATACTTGTGAATTTTTAACTCGCAGCTCAGGCGTTGGCCGCGACGGTAAGGGTAGCAGAGTCCTCGGAGACCGTGAGGGTGTAGCCCTCGCCGGCAGCGGCAGAAGCGCTCGTGCAGGCAGGCTCGCCGGTCACAGTAAGCGCACAGGAGACATTGACCTCGCCGCTCACGTCAATGGCTGCGGCGCCAGTCGCGTTGATGGTCAGGGTACCGTCGCCGGTAATGGTGAGGTTGTCCCCCTCGCCGCCGGATATTACGAGACGCCCTTCGGAAGCCGTGAGGCTGCAATCGCCCACCACAACTATCTCGAGGTCGCCGCCCGAGAAGCTTATCAGCGGGGCACTGGAGCTGCTGCTCTCCACGGTCACAGAGTCAATGGTGAGAGTGCCGTCAGCGTAAGTAAATCCCCTGTATCCAAAGCCGGTGAGCTGTCCACCCTTGATGAGGTCCGCGCCATTAATGCTCAGCTCGGATATCGGTTCCGGGTCCGGAGTCGGGGTGACCGGTGCCGGAGTGGCATTCAGGTCCGTCGGGGTGGAGCCGTCATTAACCTCGTTGTTATCGCCGCCGCAGGCAGCGAGAGCAAAGGTCATGCAAAGCGCCAACACGATGGCCAAAAACTTCTTCATTGTAATCTGTGTCTCCTTTCGCTTAGTCGAGGCTGCGGGCACGAATCTCCTCGCAGATGTCTTTGACAAACGCGCCAAGGTCCATCGCGCCCTTGTCGCCGCCGGAGCGCGTGCGTACAGACACCGTGCCGTTCTCGCTCTCCTTGTCGCCGATTACGAGCATATAGGGTATCTTCTTGCTCTGCGCCTCGCGGATCTTGTACCCAATTTTTTCATTGCGGAAGTCGCATTCCACGCGCACGCCGTGCGCCGCGAGCTCATCTGCCACCTTCTGCGACCATTCGCGGCTGCGGTCGGTGATAGGCATGACCTTTACCTGCACGGGGGCCAGCCAGGTCGGGAACGCGCCGCCGAAGTGCTCGGTTATAACGCCGATAAAGCGCTCGATGCTGCCGAGCACCACACGGTGTATCATGACCGGGCGGTGCTTTGCGCCGTCTTCTCCGACGTACTCAAGCTCAAAGCGCTCGGGAAGCTGGCTGTCAAGCTGTATGGTACCGCATTGCCAGGTACGTCCCAGGCTGTCTGCCAGGTGGAAGTCAAGCTTCGGGCCGTAGAAAGCGCCGTCACCCTCGTTGATGGTGAAGCTCTTGCCCATCTCGGTGATAGCTTCCTTGAGTATGTCCTGGTTGTGCTCCCACTGCTCCACTGTACCAATGTGGTCCTCGGGCATGGTGGAGAGCTCTATTTCGTACTTGAGGCCGAAAGTGGAGTAAACTTCGTCAAAGAGCTTTACGACGCCCTTTATCTCGTCCTTCATCTGTTCCGGGGTCATGAATATGTGCGCATCGTCCTGGGTGAAGCACCTGACGCGGAACAGGCCGTGCAGAGCGCCGGAAAGCTCATGACGGTGGACTAGTCCCAACTCTCCCACGCGCAGGGGCAGGTCGCGGTAGGAGTGCGGTTCGCTCTCATAGACCAGCATACCGCCCGGGCAGTTCATTGGCTTTATGGCATAGTCCTCACCATCAATGACGGTGGTGTACATGTTGTCTTTATAGTGATCCCAGTGACCGCTGCGCTCCCAGAGCTCACGGTTGAGAATTACGGGTGTGGACACTTCCACATAGCCGTACTTTTTGTGTATCTCGCGCCAGTAGTCAATCAGCGTGTTCTTGAGCGTCATGCCGTTCGGCAGGAAGAACGGGAAGCCGGGGCCGGCTTCATTCATCATAAAGAGGCCGAGCTCGCGGCCAAGCTTGCGGTGGTCGCGCTTCTTCGCTTCCTCTAGACGAGCGAGGTAGGCATCAAGTTCCTCTTTTTTCATAAAACATGTGCCATAAATTCGCTGGAGCATCTTGTTCTTGCTGTCGCCGCGCCAGTAAGCGCCGGTGCAATTCATGAGCTTTATCGCGTTGCCCTTGATGCGGCCGGTGCTGTCTAGGTGCGGGCCGGCGCAGAGGTCGGTGAACTCGCCCTGCTTGTAGAAACTGATAACGGCGTCCTCGGGCAGATCCTCAATAAGCTGTACCTTGTAGGGCTCTTCCCTGTCCTGCATGAATTTAAGGGCCTCTGCACGGGGCAGCTCGAAGCGCTCGATAGACAGCTTCTCCTTGCATATCTTGCGCATCTCGGCTTCGATTTTTTCAAGCACTTCGGGCGTAAAGGTGACGTCCGAGTCTATGTCGTAGTAAAAGCCGTCCTCTATTGCCGGGCCGATGGCCAGCTTGCTCTCGGGGTACAGGCGCTTGACCGCCTGGGCGAGGACATGGCTCGTGCTGTGGCGGTACGTATCACGATACTCCTTGTTTTCAAAGGTGTACAGGTTCTTCTTCTCGTCCATGGTAATCCTCCTGAAAAAATGAAAAGCGCCCCCGCGCCTTGCGGCACAGGGGTGCGATTTCTCACACGGTTCCACCCTGAGTTTAACTCAGTCGCCTTAACGCGGCAAACGTGCGTGGATACTCTTCTTTCCCCACGCAGACTCGGGAGCGGTACGTCCAGTCCAGGGCCGGAGCGCCTTACAGCCTGTGGGCGCTCTCTCTGTACGGCCTCTATTTGACCGTCGCTTCTCCGTCTTCGTCTTTTTACGGCGTTATATTATCACTATTATATGTATATGTCAAGCCGCATAAACACCAAATCCAGCCATCTGGCGGTGCGAAACGATGTAGTTCTTGACAATCTAACAATTGTTAGGTAGAATTGTGTCTAACACGTGTTAGGTGGTGTTGAAAATTGTCTGACACCCACGATAAAATATTGGAAACTGCATTGGAGCTCTTTTCGCGGCAAGGCTGTGATGCAGTGTCAATAAGGGACATCTGTACTCAGGTCGGGATTAAGGAGAGCTCCGTCTATTATCACTTCAAAAACAAGCGCGCCATTGCGCTTGAGCTGTATTCCCAGTTTGAAGCGCGCTCGCTTGAGCTGATGGAGCGTCTCGCTTCAGCGCTGGAGTCCGGGGTCCGGCCGGAACGGAGCAGCTACCTCAAAGTCTGTGCGATATATTTTGACAACTACCTCTGCGATTCATTCTGCAACCGCGTGCTGCGCCTGCTCTCTATCGAACAGCTTGGCGACAGACAGGCCCGCACGCTTTATCGCCGCTGGCTCTTTGACGAGCCGCTCGGTTTCCAAACCCGTGTCTTCGCCGCGCTCACCGGCCGCGCCGACGCCAGCTACCTGGCCGTCAAGTTCTATGCGCCCATACAGCTCTACGCCCAGCGCTGGCTTCTCACCGGCACGCTCTCTGAAGGCGACAAGGCCGCCTTCCGCGCCGACGCCAACAGCCATATACGGAAGTTCTTCGCCGAACTCACGCGGCGCTAGGCCGCAGGAAGGAGACAGCATGTCTGCCATATTTATCACCGGCGCCAACGAAGGTATAGGGTTTTACATGTGCCGGGCCCTGCTGGAGGCCGGACACAGCGTCGCAGCCCTGGATGTCGACACATCAAACCTGGCCGCGCTAGCCGCTTCCTCGTCCGGCGGCCTTCTTTGCTACGAGGCTGACGTGCGAGACGCCGCCGCTGTACAGAGCGCGGTAAACGACGCCGCGAACCGCTTCTCCGGCCTTGACGCGGCCGTACACAACGCCTGCCGCTGCCCCTTCCTCAGCTTCGGGGAGTGCGAAGACAGCGATTTCCTTTCAACGTATTATGTAAACTATTTTGGCGCTGTACACCTGGCCAGAGCGACCGTGCCGCATCTGAAAACCGGCGGGCGAATTTGTTTCACGAGCTCCGGTGTAGGCGTAACAGGCTTCCCCGGACTCACGGCTTACGCTTCTAGCAAGGGAGCTATTGAAGCGCTTGCAAAATGCCTGAGGCTCGAGTACCCGCAGTTCAGCTTCCACATACTCCATCCACCGCTGACGCGCACGCGCTCAAGCTCTCCCCTGCCTGTACCTCCGGAGTTCATGGCCTCGCCCGAGGACGTGGGCCGCGGCCTCGCAAAGAGGCTTTTTTCTAAGCGCTTCATAATCTGCCACAGCCGCGCGCAGGCCGTGCAGACCAGGCTGTGTTATGCCTTTCCCCTCAAGCTTGGCCGGCTCATAAGCCTCATGACCTCAAGGGCCAGCTCAAGCAGAACCTGAGTTTGAATATGCGCTGTTTTAATTTCAGAAATGTTTGAAGATTTGTCGCAAATTTTACCTTTCAGGCACTTTACAGAGCCTCTATACTGTGGTAAACTCAGCGCCGTTGCAGTTTGCAGCGGCGCATTCTATTTATTGAGGTGCATGTGAATGAAGAGTACCTCTCAAGCCACGCGGCCGCGAGCGGTCACGGGCCCCGAGCTCTTCGACAGCGGCAGCATCTGGCGCATACTGGCGCGGATTGCCCCGCCGGTCATGTTTTCTCAACTCATACTGTCGCTCTACAACATAGTTGACAGTTACTTTGTGGGGCAATACACCGCAGATGGCCTCACGGCCCTGTCGGTTGTCTATCCGATTCAGATAGTAATCACCGCGCTGGCTGTCGGCACCGGCGTCGGCGTCAACACACACATGGCACGCATGTACGCCCAGCACCGCGACGATGAAGCCGACACGACCGCTGGCGCAGGTCTCTTTCTCTCGCTTATTACCTGGGTAATATTCGCTGCCTTTTCGGCCTTGATAATGCGCCCCTTCGTCGAGGCCAGCGCTGAGAGCCAGGCAGCCGTCGAGTACGGCGTGACCTATGGCCTAATTGTCTGCGTCGGCAGTGTGGGCACCTTTGCCGAGAGCATCTTCACAAAGGTACACCAGGCGCAGGGCAATATGAAGCTGCCCATGGTGGCCCAGGTGGCGGGCGCCGTAACCAATGTGGTCCTGGACCCGATACTCATTTTCGGTCTCGGCGGCATACCGGCCATGGGCGTTGCCGGAGCCGCCTGGGCCACCGTTGCCGGGCAGGTAGTCAGCGCCGTTATAACCGGAGTCCGCGGCTTCCGTCGCATCCCGCCGCTGCGCGACATCATCTATTACGCCAAGCCCATATACGCTCTAGGTTATCCTTCGATCTTCATGCAGCTCATGTACACCATATATATAATGGTGCTCAACTTCATTCTCACCGGTTTCTCGGATGCAGCCGTCACGGTGCTGGGGCTCTACTACAAAATGCAGGGTTTCTTCTTCATCCCGCTCAACGGCCTCGGCACCTGCATAGTGCCACTGCTTAGCTTCCAGTACGCGCGGGGCAACTTCCAAAACTGCCGCAAGATTTTCTTCGACACCGTCGTAATTGCAATGGCCTTCATGCTTATAGGTGTGGCCTGCTTTGAATTTATACCCACTGCGCTGCTGGGCATATTTGCGGACGACGAGGAAGTCCTGCGCATAGGCGAAACCGCCTTCAGGATTATAGGCCTGAGTTTCATCCCCGCCGTAGTCTCGCTCACAATGCCTATGTTCTTCCAGGCCATAGGCCGCGCGCTTCCGAGCGTACTGCTCTCTGTCACAAGGCAGATGCTCGGCCTGATCCCCCTCTTCTGGCTCTTCTCACTCATCGGCCTCGACTACACCTGGATGGCTTTTCCCTGCGCCGAAATCATAACCGCCGCCGTCGGCTCCGTGCTCTACCGCCGGCAGGTAAAGGGCTGGCAGACAGGCGAAACGCAATAAAAAAACGGGCTCCCGCTTGGGAGCCCGTTTTTATGTAAACTTATGCTTCATCGTCCTGCGGCCAGACGACGATCTCGCTGAAATCGTCCAGCACTGCTATAATGTAGTCATTGCCATCAACGGTGGTGTTGTCCTCAGTGACGGTTGTAGTGCGCCAGGTGAGGGAGGTCACAGTCTTGCCGTTCAAGCTGGTAAGTTCGGTGAGCTCGGGCACGCCATCGTTGTACTGCCCGCTCAAATCCACGCGGTACCAGCGTCCATCCTCGGTTGCGATTATCGCCCATGCGTCGCGGCCGGGGAACCAGCTCGTGCAGGGCAGCTCATAAACCGCTGTCACGGGGCTCTCAGAGGGGATGGTTCGGGTCTTGCTCATGGCCTCTGTGATCGCCTCACGGCGCTGACCCTCGGCCGCCTCTTCGGGGTTGGCAGAATTGGGATCGGCAACGTCTGTCCAAAGTTCAACAGATGTTATGTCAACTGTAGCCACGCCGTCTTTCAGCGTCACAGTGAAGTTCGGGTTGTCATACGCGGAGAGGTAAACTGTCTCGGCAAAGTCCTTGCCGTCCGGAGCCTGGGTGATGCGATCGCCTGTATTCACGGCACGGTAAATCAGGGTTGCAGCCTGAGCGCGGGTCAGTATCTCGCCCGGACGGATGGTGTTGTCCTCGAAGCCGTCGAAGAGCCCTGCCTGGCACATAGCTCCGACGTAGAGCACATAGCTCTGGCCGACATCTGCATAGTCGCTGTACGGAATCTCATCCGTGAGTTCAAGGCCGAGCGCAACGGCCAGTATCTTGGCCGCCAACTGGCGGTGTACCGGGTCGTTGAACTGGGTATAGGCGCAGTCCTGCTCGTTGAGCCAACCGTTGTCATAGGCGTAGCCCATCTGGCGGCCGGCCCAGTGGCCGTATTCCTCGCCCGTCTCTATGCCGAGGCACTTCGCCGTCATGGTGACGAACTCGGCGACGCTCACATCGCGGTCGGGCTTAAAAGTGCCGTCCTCATAGCCGTCTATGTAGCCCGCGTCTATCATGCTGTTCACTTCGGTGTAAAACCAGTCCTCCGGCGTGACGTCGCTGATCGTGACCTCATCGGCCAGTGCCGCCGTACCGAGTGAGAGCGTCAGCGTAAGTGCCAACGCGGCAGAAGCAAATTTTTTCATACAAACACCTCCATTGTTGTATGGGTAACTACACTTATGACGCAGCCCTGTAAATATTGTTCCGCATACATTAAAAGGCGAGCCACATGGCTCGCCTTTACTATCATACGTTGAAACGGAAGAGCGTCACGTCGCCGTCGCGCATGACGTACTCCTTACCCTCGCTGCGCACGAGGCCCTTTTCCTTGGCAGCGGCCATATTGCCGCAGGCCTTCAGGTCGTCGAAGGCCACGATCTCGGCGCGAATGAAGCCGCGCTCAAAGTCGGAGTGGATTTTTCCCGCCGCCTGGGGCGCTTTGGTGCCTTTGGTGATGGTCCAGGCCCTGACTTCGTCACTGCCGCAGGTGAGGAAGCTGATGAGGCCCAGGAGCGCATAGGAGCACTTAATGAGCCTGTCCAGGCCGCTCTCATGCAGGCCGAGCTCTTCGAGGAACATAGCGCGCTCCTCGGGCTCCAGCTCTCCTATCTCCTGTTCAGTGCGCGCGCAGATCGGCAAAACCTGGCTGCCCTCGGCGTCCGCTATGGCCTTGACAGCCTGATAGTATGGATTGGACTCGCAGTTGGCGACGCCGTCCTCGTCCATGTTGGCGGCGTATATGACCGGCTTGAGGCTCAGCAAATCGACAGTCTCTATGAGTTCACGCTCGTCGTCGCTGCACTCCCAACTACGTGCAGTCTTGCCCTCGTTGAGGTGGGCCAGCAGACGCTCAAAGATTTCGGCTTCGTGCAGAGGCTTCTTATCGCCGCCCTTTGCCGCCTTCTTGGACTTGTCTATGCGCCGCTCCACGAGCTCCATGTCTGCCATGATGAGCTCAAGGTTTATGATGTCTATGTCCCTCGCCGGGTCGGTGCCGCCCTCGACATGGATGATGTTCTCATCGTCAAAGCAGCGCACGACGTGGATTATTGCATCTGTGCGGCGTATGTTTTCCAGGAACTTGTTGCCCAGGCCCTCGCCGTGGCTGGCGCCCTTGACAAGCCCTGCTATGTCAACGAACTCAATCACGGCCGGGGTGTACTTCTTGGGGTTATAGAGGTCGCGCAGGAAATCCAGCCTCTCATCCGGCACGGCAACCATGCCGACGTTGGGCTCTATCGTGCAGAACGGATAGTTGGCGCTCTCAGCGCCTGCGTTCGTTATGGCGTTAAAAAGGGTGCTCTTGCCTACATTCGGCAGTCCCACGATACCGAGTTTCATTTATCATATCTCCCTTGCCTGAGTTTATAAGCAGTTCAAACCGCCGTGCGCCCGGCGTTTCAACGCAAATTATACCACAGTGTGCCTGGCCGCTCAAGAGATAATCTTTGCATTGCCGCTTTTGCTGTCGGTACACAGCCGCGGCATATTAAAAAGAGGCCATTGGCCCTGCCAAACTACGCTGTATGCTAAAGAAAGACCGACGTCGGCAGCGTAAAGGAAGCAGACAAGCCGCTGTAAAACCTGCCCAGCGTATAGCTCGGACCCTGGTTCTTTTACCACCTCCACAGAGAAAAGTTAGCCGGAGTGTATTCCACATCGGAATACGCCCCGGCTAATATGTTTAAGTGTCGGAGAATGGTGCTGGTCCCACGCCCCGGCACTGTCTGCGCACTTTACGCTTCCATATACAGCTCCAGGATAGCCCCGTCCTTCCACACGAAGGCCAGCTTGTCGCCCTTGTCATTGGCGTCCATGGGACCGCAGATGACGGAATCGGCGTCGTCGATGTACTTCTGCAGGTCATCGACTTTGTAGGCCACATGCGGGTTGCGGTGCAGCACTTCCGGGAAGGGAGTGCCCTCCTCGAACTTCAGGTACTCTATCTTGTAGTCGTAGTCGTCTACATTGCTGACCCAGAATCCGGCTCCCTCGTTGTGGACCATACCGGGCTTTTTATTGGTAATGGGAATGCCGATGTGCATATATTCAGCGGACATAGTATTTCCTCCTAAAGTTCCTGCGCAATCAGGATGAGAGCAAACTGCTCCAGCGCCCCGCCGCAGGGTTATTTGCTGTTCTTAATCTCCTCGTAGACCTCGAAGGCCTGTTTGGGGGTATAGCCCTCATGCACCACTTTGCCGATGGCCTGAGCCATACCGGCGGGGCAGTCGGACTGGAAGATGTTGCGGCCCATGTCCACGCCGTGGGCGCCGTCGCGTATAGCCTTGTAGGCCATCTCAAGGGCGTCGAGCTCGGGCAGCTTTTTGCCGCCGGCTATCACTATGGGCACCGGGCAGGCGGCCGCCACATGCTCGAAACCGTCGCAGTAATAGCTCTTGACGATGTTGGCGCCGTTCTCTGCCAGGACGCGGGTTGCCAGCAGGAAGAACTTTTCGGTGCGTTCCATGTCCTTGCCCACCGCGACGACTCCGAGCGTCGGAATGCCGTAACCGGTGGCGGCGTCCACCGTGCGGGCAAGCAGTTCGAGCGAACGGCTTTCACCCGGCGCGCCTATGAAGGTCTGCACCGCAACGCAGTCGGCGTCGGTGCGCACGGCGTTCTCTATGTCACAGGCGAAGCCGCCGCCGTTGGACATGTCGTCGTAGAGCACGGTGGAGTCATATGTCACGCGCACGCACTTGGCCACGCGGGCCGCGGGGGATATGCAGGTGCGGAAGACTCCGCGCGTGCCCATCAATACATCAACGTGGGGGATCAGCGGGGGTATCACCAGGTCAATGCGCTCCAGCCCGGACGTGGGGCCCATGATGTAGCCGTGGTCGAAGGCCAGCATGACCGTGTTGCCGGATTTCGGGTTGAATATGCGGGCCAGACGGCTCTTCATGCCGAAGTCGCAGTGGGAAGCGCCCTTGACGTAGAAGCCCTCCTGCACCGCGGGCACGTCCAGATGGTAGTCGTGGGCGGCCTTGTTTCCAATGTTGTCAGCCATAACTTACTCCTTGCTGTATGCGGGAGTGTGGCAGGAGGTGTTCCACAGACGGAGCGTCTCGTCGTCCCACTTGGCAATGTTCATCTGGAAGCCGGCAGCCTCCTGCACGGTGAGGATTTCGCCGACCATGCTGGCCACGACCTCTACTCCCTTGGCGCGCAGGAACTCCACGGTGTCCTTGAACAGCACCAGCATCTCCATCATGGTGGTAGCGCCGCAGCCGTTTATCATGACGAAGGCCTTGTCCCCGGCCTTCAGGCCGAGCTTGGAACTGAGCGCCTCGGCTACGGTGGCGACAGTGTCCTTGGAGGACATCATCGGCACGCGCACGCCGCCGCCTTCGCCGTGCTGTCCGGCGCCGATCTCCATCATGTCGGTCTCACCCAGGTCGCCGAAGGGCATACCGTTCTGCGGATGCGTGGCGTCGGTGGACTTGACGGTGATAGAGGCCATGTTGTCGGCGTAGTGCTGGGCAATCTCGGCCACTTCGTCGAGGCTCTTGCCCTCGCGGGCGGCAGCGGCTGCGATATGATAAAGCGCCACGGCACCGGCAAGGCCGCGCTTGTTGTCCTCGCCGTTGGGGTCATACTGTATCTCTTCGCCGGTGACGACCTGGCGGAAGTTGAGTCCGGCCTTCTGAGCCAGCTTGATTGCCTGCTTGCCCGCGAGCTGGTCGCCGGCGTAGTTGAGCGTGAGCAGCAGCACGCCGTGGCCCTTGTCAGCGCGCTTCATGGCCTCGAACACCAGCTTGGCGTTGGGCGCGGCGAAAATGTCGCCCACAGCCTGGATGTCCAGCATGCCCTTGCCGACGAAGCCGGCCTGCGCGGGCTCGTGGCCGGAGCCGCCGTAGGTGACGATGGTCACGCGGTCGGCGTTCTCCAGGTCCTTGCTTATAACCAAATGCCCGTCTACTGTTACGATGTCGGGGTAAGCCAGGCCCAGGCCGACGAGTTCTTCGTCGGTGATGGTCTCAGGGGCGTTGATGAATTTCTTCATTTTCATAGTTAATACCACCTGTTCAGTATTTTATTTCATTCACTCGGCAAGTCCACGGAAGAAGTAGGACATGGACATTGCCCCAGCGTCGGGCGTTCCTATGGTCTGCTCGCCATAGCTCTTGGCCCTTCCAAACTTGGATACGAAATTCTTGGAGTTCTCAGCGCCCTCGGCGGCCGCGGCGGCCGCGGCGGTAAACAAACCGGCTTCGTCGCTGCCCTCATATGCCTCGACAGCCTCCGTGGCAGGGATCAGTGCGTCCATCATGGTCTTGTCGCCCACTTTGGCGCCGGATATATCCTCCAGAGCCTCAAGGGCGCTCGCAAACATTGTCTTCAGCCCGGCGACGTCTATCTCATCACCCTCGGGCGCACCTTCCTGCATGCCGTCCAACCAGGTGTTCCAGAGCGGCACTGCGCTGCCGCCGTTGAGCTCCATGACGGCCATCGCGGCGTCGTCCAGCATCGACTGTATGCCTCCCTCGGCCGCCGTCACCGCGTCCGAAATGGCTCCGGCTATCTTGCTCATGGTAAGGCCGTGATCCGCGTCTCCGAAGCGGGCGTCTATGTCGCTCAGTTCCTGTTCGGCGCCGGCAACTGCGCTGCATGCGTTTTGCAGTCTGACCGCAAATTCGGCTTTGGTCACTGCTTACACCTCCTCTCTTGATGCGGGCGTTAACTTGCACCCGTTTTCCAACGCGATTTTGTTACGTTCGTAACTTAAACGTTAGCACATGTGGTTACTTATGTCAATAGTTAAAGCCAATTCCCCCATAATGAACAAAAGTCAACTGCACCACTTGGCAGAACAGCACAAAACCTCCCCGCAGAGTACGCTTTGCGTATCCGTGGGGAGGTTACATATGTTAATCACTGCTCCAAGAGCGTTTCAATTACCTCGGATCGGGCCACAATTTGCGTGAAGAAACCGGACTTCAAAGCGCCTCGGACCGCCTTCGGGCTTGTGTTTGCGGAGCACACGCCGATGATGTTCGGACAGCGTCTGAGCACATCGGCCGGTATCTGGATGGCGAAGTCCTGATCCGACTGGACGACATAGCCGTCTTCATTGAAATAGTATATGAGCATTCTGCCGCAGGCCCTGCGCTGTTGCAGCAAGTTGCCGTAACGCACAAGCGAGGCGAAGTCGGGACTGGACGGATAGTCGCCGATGTTTACCAGGGCAGTGTCCAGCATCTCCCACTGCCGGTAAATCTGGCGGTAGACTTCGGTGGAGCAGAGCACTTCTTTTTCCTCCAGGCTCTCAGGGAGGGCCGGGAGATAGAGAAAATGCGGGGTAGCTCCCAGCTGCTGTGCCATGAGGCGTATATTCTCGTTGGACTGGTAGTTACGGGCCGGTATACTTGCATTCCCCACCAGCGGGCATATGTCCGTGACCGTACTGTCTGTCTGCGGATTTTGCTCGAGCCAGCTCACTATCTGGCCTATGAGATAGCCCCAGCCTACCCCCAGGCGCCTGGTGCCGAGCTGCTGCATGAGCTGCAGCGCCCCCTGTGAGAGTCGCCTGTTGACGTCGTCGTTGTCACCGTCGTCGTCTACAAGCACGCCGTCCTGAATGGAGCTTATGCTCTTAAGGCGGTCCAGAAGTCTGGCAGTTTTGGTCTCCGGGTCGTGAATAGTTATCTCAACCACACCCAGTTCCCTCGCCTCTGCCAGCAGCCGGCTGACCATCGGGCGGGAAATCCCGAGCTCGCCGGCTATGTCGCTCTGCTTCTTATCCTCCAAATAATAGCGGCGGGCTACATAGGCCAGCCGCTTTCGTTTCTCCTGGCTGATATTCAAATGGCATCCTCTTTACACTCTGATATATAAACTGCCGCTCCCCGCCGCACACCCGTGGCCTCGCGTGCTTTTAAGCGGGACGCACATTTGTAACCTTCAACTCAGTACACAGTATAAAGGAAAGCCTGCAAAAAAGCAAGGCCAAAGCGTCTGCACCTGAGTCGCCGCACATTTTCCTCCACCAATTCTTCTCATACACCCAATTGCCATGCCCGCTCAGGTATGGTATAATGGCATAAATGTTACGTTTATAACATAGGGAGTGTGTAGAAATGCCGGAGAGGCGCATATGCTCGGAGTCAGTACACGAGGCACTGGAGAAAAACCCCTTTGAGAAGCTGAGCGTTATAGTGTTTTCCATCCTGGAGGATGCCATTTTAAGTTCCGAACTGCCTCCCGGAGCAAAGCTTAACGTCACGAGGCTCTCTGCCGAGTTGGATGTAAGCTCGTCGCCTGTGCGCGAGGCCATTGACCAGCTGTGCGAAAGCGGCCTTGTCCGAGAGGAAAAAAAGGTAGACGGCAAATACTCCAACTACTATGTGTTCGACATTTCCAACGACTCGATAGAGGACCTCTTTGTAGCGCGCAAGACCATTGAGGGCATGGCTGCGTACATATGCGCCGAGCGCAATTGGCGCATTGACCTAGGCGAGCTTGAACATCTGGCAAAAGAATTTCAGAGCCAGCTCAAAGCCTATGGTGAAAGCAACGAAATGCATCCGGATGTCTACTACAGTTCCAGGATGGACATGGAATTCCACACACTGCTTGTGAACGCTACAGGGAACAAGTTCCTGATAGGTATGTACGAAACAATATATAAAAAAGTGGAATACTTGTCCATTCGGACCAACCAGTTCATGTCCACGCGCAAGAATATGGAAAACCTCCTGCTGCTGGGCAGTCAGCACATAGCCATATACCGCGCAATACGGGACGGAGAACCAGACGCAGCAAGGACTGCGATGGAAAAGCACATAGATTTTTGCTCCAGAGCATGTCTTTTGCACAGATATCTTCAATCCTAGCTCTCACCTTAATCAAATTCCCGGCGATATCTCCGAATTCTCATTCGGAGATATCGCTTTTTTTGTGCGCTTCTACCTCTTCCAATAAGAAATTCGACCTGTGCGAGCCGAAACGAATTGTTTCAGATATGTAATTGTACACATTGATGTTATATTGTATCAATAGCAAAAATAATTGAGCTAAGTTAGACAATATTTATAGATATGTGTTACAGTTTGTTTAGCAAAGAGCGTGGGGCATGACCACCTCAAAAGTTAAAAATTTGGAGGAGAGCAGAAATGAAAATTGCTATGATAGGTTCTGGTGCGGCAGGCAGTGTCTTTGCCGGGTACCTGCGACGCGGCGGCGCGGATCTGACGCTGGTGGACCCGTACAAGGAGCACATGGACAAAATTGCAAAGGACGGCCTGACCTTTGTAATTTATCCTGACAACGAGTATCAGCTTACCGGATTTAAGACAGCATACAATGCAGACAACATAGGCGTCATGGATATAGTGATATTCATGACCAAAGCCACCCAGCTAGAAAACGCCATAGAGACTGCCAAACCGTGTATCGGTGAAAACACTGTGCTCGTAAGTCTCATAAACGGCCTTGGCAATGAGGATAAGCTGGCCGCGGCCGTGGGCCCTGGCCGCGTAATCTATGGTTCCGGCGTTCTCGGCACTGCGCTGGACGGTCCCGGAAAGTGCATCTCGTCTCCCGGCGCAGATAAAATCCAGATGAACTTCGGGCCTATGGAGATGAACGAGCTCACTGAAAAGGCCGGCAAGCACCTGGAAGAGTGCTTCATCAACGGCGGCTGCCCGGCCAAGTTCTGGGACGATGTGCGCCCGGCCATGTGGACCAAGGTAGTTGTAAACTCAGTTTTTAATCCTCTTTCCGCGCTCACCCGTCTGAAGGTTAAAGACTTGATTGCCGATCCGAACGGCCTTGCCATGGTAATACAGGTAGTCGCCGAGTGCTGCGCCGTTGCAACCGCGAGAGGTTGCCCGATGGACCCGAAGACGTTCATGGCGGGCGTGAAAGCAGCAGGCGGCACCGGAATACAGGACTATTACCCCAGCATGGCATAGGATATGCTCATGTTCAAGCGCCAGACAGAGATAATGACCCTCAACGGTGCAGTTGCAGAATACGGCAAGCAGTACGGCATACCCACGCCGGCCTGTGACTTTATAACCAAGCAGGTTCTCTGCATGCAAGCCAACTACGACAAGCAGTACGAGGGCTGAACGCAGGAAATACAGTTTTTAAAACATAAGGAGGAAAAGCTTATGGCACTGAAAATAAAAGTGCTCAGCCAGTACTGCAAAAGCTGTGGCTATTGCGTACACTTCTGCCCGAAAGAGGCGATAGCGTTTGGAAAAGAGCGCAACGGGCTGGGTGTGTTTTATCCCGTCGTGGACGAGGAAAAGTGCATATCCTGCGGCATCTGCGCTACGGTATGTCCGGACGCAGCGCTGGAGCTGAGAGAGGAGGAGAACAATGGCTAAGGTATTGATGAAGGGCAACGAAGCCGTAGCCGAAGCTGCGGTGCGTGGTGGTTGCCGCTTCTTCGCGGGCTATCCTATAACCCCGCAGAGCGAGATACCCGAGTATCTGTCCGGACGTCTGCCCGAGGTTGGCGGCGTGTTCGTACAGGGCGAGAGCGAAGTTGCATCCATCAATATGGTCTACGGCGCCGCCGTGGCCGGCGTAAGGGCCATGACCGGCTCCTCCGGCCCGGGCATCAGCCTCAAGGCCGAGGGTATCAGCTACCTCTCTGGCGCGCTGCTTCCGGCAGTTATAGTCAATGTCAGCCGCGGCGGTCCCGGCCTGGGCAGCATCCAGCCGGCACAACAGGATTACCTGCAGGCCACTAAGGCTCTGGGGCATGGCGGTTTCCGTCTGATAGTTGAGGCTCCGCACACTGTGCAGGAAGCTGTTGACCTGGTATATGATTCCTTCGAGCTTGCTGAGCGTGACCGCAATCCCGTTTTCATTCTGATGGACGGCTGCCTGGGCGCCGTCATGGAGGAAGTGGAGCTCCCGCCGATGAAGGAGCTTCCGGAACGCCCCGATTGGGCGCTTGGTAACTTTGAAAAGGGCGAACACGAGCCCAGGATCATTACCTCTATTCCCGGTGAAGACGTTCTCGAGATGCTCAACAAGCGTGCGGCCATGCTCCAGCAGAGCTGGGCCGTCAACGACGTGCGCTGGGAGGAATACAGGCTCGACGACGCTGAGTATGTGTGTGTAGCATACGGAACCAGCGCCAGGGTGTGCAAGTATGCAATCAACGAGCTTCGCAAGGAAGGTATCAAGGTCGGCCTCATCCGTCCGATAACGCTCTACCCCTTCCCGAATAAAGTTTTCCATGACCTTGACTATAGCCGTGTTAAAGCGATAATTGACGTAGAGATGGCCATTCCCTGCCAGATGGTAGAGGATATCGCCGCGCAGGTTATGGAACGCGCGCCCATACTGCAGTATGGACACTCCGGCGGCAACACTATCAATAACGAGGATACGACTGCCGCCATCAAGGCGCTGATAGGAGGTTTGAACAAATGAGCAGGGAAATACTCAGGCCCACGTGCCTTAATCCTATTCCGAACACCTTCTGCCCCGGCTGCCTGCACTCCATGGCCAACAAGCTCGTGGGTCAATGCATAGACGAGCTGGGTCTGGCGAAGAAAACCATTGTCGTCATGTCTGTCGGCTGCTCGACCATGGGTCTGCGTTTCTGGCATATGGACATGGTGAGCTGCGCCCACGGCAGAGCCCCCGCTGTTGCCACTGGCATCAAGCGCATGCAGCCTGATACGTTCGTATTCACTTATCAGGGCGACGGCGACCTCGCCAGCATCGGCCTGGCAGAGATTATGTGTGCGGCGAACCGCGGCGAACACTTCTCCGTTATCTTTGCAAACAACTCTACTTACGGCATGACCGGCGGCCAGATGGCCCCGACGACGCTCGTCGGCCAGAAATCCACCACTACTCCGCAGGGACGTAATGCGGCGGTTGACGGCTATCCCACCAACATGTGCGAGATACTCAGCACGCTGAAGGCCCCCAGCTACATAGCCCGCTGCGCGCTGAACACTCCGGCCAACATACGCAAGGCAAAAGAGTGCATCAAGACCGCCTTCCAGTACCAGCTTGACGGCAAGGCGTTCAGCTTTGTTGAACTGCTTACCAACTGCCCGACTAACTGGGGAATGGCGCCGCTCGATACGCTCAAATTCGTCGAGGAGAACACCATACCCGCGTTCCCGTTGGGTGTGTTCCGCGACGTAGAGAAGGGGGTATGAGCAGATGAAAAACGCTATTATCTTTTCCGGCACCGGTGGTCAGGGCGTCATGAGCATGGGCATCATGCTCGCTCAGAGCGCCGTTGAAAGCGGGCGTCACGCAATTTACATGCCCAGCTACGGCCCGGAGCAGCGCGGCGGCAGCGCCAAGTGTACCGTCATAATAGATAAAGATGAGATAGTCTCTCCCATGGCCGGCTACGGCGGCGTGCTAGTAGCAATGAACAACATGGCCTACGACAAATTCATCGGTGAGCTAGAACCCGGTGGAGTCCTGGTTTACGACAGCACACTCGTCACTGTGCCCATAGAGCGCGATGACATTACCAAGATCGGCATTCCTGCCGACGCACTGGCCCTGGAAGTGGGCTCGTCCAAGGTGGCCAATGTTATCGTAATAGGCGCGCTCATAGCTCTGACAGGCCTTGTCACTCCGGAAGAGTTCCAGCGCAGCCTTGACAAAAAGTTTGCCAGCAAGTCCGACGCCGTGCGTGCCATGAATGCGGAGGCGCTCAAGCGCGGAATCGCAGCCGCAAGCAAGTAAAAACCTTGTAAGGGGGGTGGATCGCAATACCCACCCCCTTTGTCAAAACCCGCGCTTTGTGCGCCGCTTGGAGAGGGAGAATTTATGAAAGAAAGGAAGTTTACTTATCACTGGGTAATAGTTGTCTGCGTTTTCCTCATGTATGCCGTAGCCATCGGCATATGCGTAAACTGCTTCACTGTATTCGGGCCCGCTATGATGAAGGATATGGGCATAACGGCCAGCGGAATACAGGTAGTAAACCTTATAGCGTCATTTGCTAACCTGATAGGCGCGGTCTTTATAGGCCGCGTGATGATGAAGTTCGGCATGCGGCTCACAATGCCGGTTTACGCCATACTGCTGGTGGCAGGTCTCGCGCTGCGCTCCATTGCTCACAGCACGATTGAGCTCGACATCTACTCGCTCATCATGGGCTTCGGCCTGAGCGGCGTATCCACCGTACCCGGCGGCATGCTCATAAACAACTGGTTTACAGACAAAAAGGGCACTGCCACTGGCATAGCCTTCAGCGGCAGCGTCGTCGGCGGCCTTATATTTGTCCAGCTCAGCAGCTACATGGTTGCGTCACTGGGATGGCGTCAGGCAAACCTTATACTTGCCGCTATCACCGCCGTCATACTGCTCCCGGTGTCCATTTTCTTCGTGCGGGAAAAGCCCCAGGACAAGGGGATGCTCCCTCTCGGAGAGGAAGAGGGCAAAACCGTGAGCGCCGGAATAGCGACCGGTATCAGCTCGAAGTCCTTTTTCAAGACGAAAGAGTTCTGGCTGCTCGCTTTTGTCAGCTTTGCCATCGGTTTCTGCAACCTCGGAATGCAGAACAACGTGACGATTTGCCTTGAGAGCGAGCATGGCTTCACCGCACAGTTTGCCGCGAATATCTTTTCCATAACGATGTTCATACAGATTTTCGGCAAATTCCTGCTGGGCGCCGTATACGACAAAAAAGGCGACAAGTTCGGAGCTATCTACAACCTTGTTTTTACAATCCTTAGCATCGTGACGCTTTCAATTGCCGTCTCTACACCCATGGCAATAGCGTTCGGCGCCTTCTTCGGCATGATGTCCTCCATGACCACAGTTACGCCTCCGTATATCACAGCCCTGGTCGTGGGAAGGCGTAACTACGCACAGATTTATGGACTCCTAAGCATGTTCTTCGGTCTGGGCAGCGCGTTCGGCCCGCTCTTCGCAAGCGCGTTCTTTGACGCCACAGGCTCGTTTAACATTGCTTGGTACATTTTCGCGGCAATAAGTATTCTGACTGCAGTCTTTAGCATAATAGCAGCAAAGGGCAGCCGTGCGAAGGGCTATGCCACTATGATGGATTAAATTCTGCTTTCGTTTATGCGCTTCTCTTCCCCAGCAGCAGTCCCCGGCACTTCAACGTGCCGGGGACTCGTCTGCGTTTCACCATTCGCGTTTGCCTGTGCAAAAGCTCTTGAGATCTGGGAAAAATATGCTATAATAGTAGCAATAACAGGCTGGGGGTGCTGTTGTTGGAGATACATCTTACGGAGCGTGCCGCCGCTGAGTACGAGCGGATAAGCTCCGGAACCATGACGCCGGAAATGGCATCCGAGTATCTGCGCGACGGGAGGATTACGCTGCGGACATTTTCCGAGTCTCTGCGCGACATCTATCCGCACCCGGACATCGGCCTGCGCCTGACTGATTCTTTCCGCGCCTATGAGCCGCGCGTTTCGCCCGAAGCCATGTCTAAGAAAGTGCGCGGCTGGCTTGACGGCAAGAGCCGCCCAAGCCGCAGGGAGGACGTATTCAGAATAGGCTTTGCCCTCGATTTGAGTGAGAGCGACGTCAGCCATCTGCTGGGACAGTGTACCGGATACGGCATACACTACCGCGATCCTATGGATGCGGTTTACACTTGGTTTCTGCGCAACGACCGCGGCTATGATGAGGCCCTGGAGTTTTACTCCTCCCTGCCTCCCATTGACAGCGCAGCCGGGTACATAGAGGCCCCGGGGAACGCGCACATCACTTCCGAGCTCAGAAATGCGCTCATGACGTCCCGCACGGTGGAGGAACTGCGGGAGGTGTACCTAGCAAATATGGGCCGCTTCGGCGAACTGCACCTCAGGGCATACAAATACTTTGAAAAGTACATGAACCTGCTCATGCACCCGGAGGCCGGTTGGGACGGCGACGGCACGGTGGACTACTCGCTCGAGACCGTCATGGAGAAATACCTCACGCTGCACATGCCGTCCGGCCGCTCCCGCGGCGGCTACTCGGTGACGCAGAAATTGCTTAAACGCAACTGGCCGAACGCGACTGCGCTCAAAAACATACGGGCCCATAGGGAGGATGTCCCGCGCAAGCTGCTGCTTTTGCTCTACGTCATAACGGAAAACGTAGTTGACGGGGAGTACAGCGAACTGGACGAGGATTATCTTAGCATAAGCGAGCGGCTGCGGCAGCACTGGTGGGTACTGAACGCCATATTGATAGACTGCGGCATGCCGTCGCTCGACCCACGCAACGCCACGGACTGGCTCATCATGTACGCGCTGACTGCCGGCGGCGACGAGTCCATGAGCGAGCGCATGAGCCAGGTCATTGACCATCTCTTCGCGGACATGTGAATACTAAAATAGCCCCGCACGTAATCCGTGCGGGGCAACTTTTCTTTTCAGCGCCAAGGGGTTATGGCCGTGTTGCCTTCAAAGGCGCCTCCGGTCTCAACAAGCACCGCATCAGCCGCCTCAAAATCGGAATAGATACGCCCCTGATTGCTCAGCAGGCCCGAGACATGTATGGGCTGGCCGATATAGAGCACGCCGCTGTTGGTGAAGACGCCCTCGACGCGCAGCCCGTAATAGTCCGAAAAGTAGGTGGTTATGACGGCGCCGCTGTTGAGCAGCGAGGCGTTTTGCGCTATCTTCAGGCTGACGCCGTCGGAGTACAGCGAGCCGGTCGCTCCGACTGTGATTTCCGCGCCCTCGTTGAGCTCCAGGCCGCCGGATTGCCGGTACGTCGCACCGTCGCCTATCTCAATGGTGGACGCGCCCATGATATCCAGGTTGTTGAGCTGGATTACACGCGAGCCGGAGACGTCAATCTCTAGCGCGGCCGAGAACATGTCCTCGCCGCATAGGGCCAGCACGCTGCCGCCGGAGACGGTGGCAGAGGTGAGCGGGACATCGTTGTGCGCATCCCAGAGCAGCATGGAACCCTCGCTGACAGTGACGCCCCTCATTTCGAAGTAGCCGTCTCTGGTGTACACCCAGGAGCCGCCGGTCACAGTGAGGTCCGTGAGCCCGCTCGCGCCGCGCCAATAACAGATGAGCTCGGCCATGCCGCCGTTTTGCACCGTGACGCCGTCGCAGACGAGATCGCCGTTGACGCAGAGTATGGTGCCGTCTACCGTTATCTGCGCGCCCACAGGCATAGTGAGATTCCCGGCCACGTAGAGCGGCTTTGTGACGGTCAGCGATTGGGTCAGGCTAAGCTCGTTTTCTACCATTACCGCCTCGACGCCGCCGTCGTTCAGGGCTTCGAGCAGTTCGGCCTCAGTCGTGACGTGCGCCTGGGGCACATCCCCGTCTATGGGCGTGAAGTCTGCATACCACTCCGTGCCGCTCACCTCGCCGCTGACCGTGCCGCAATTCCGGCGCAGGAACACGCCCTCTGTGGTGTTGAACTCGCCGCCCTCGGCTATGTCGAGGGCACCTCCGTCGTACATATCCAGTACGCCGCAGTTGCAGAGCAGGCCGCCGGAGGGCACCTCTATTGTCCCATCCCGGTGGACCATGTGTCCGGCTATGTCGAGATTGCCCGCTACACTTATATTGCCGCGGTTGAGCATCTCGCCGCCCATGTAGAAGTAGGAGCCTTCGCCTATATCAATGGCGCCGCAGTTGACGAAGCTGTAGCTATCGAAGCCGAGCAAGTTCTGCTCTGCGCCCTCGGGGGTGGCGTCGAAAACCATGGAGCCAATGTTGAGGACATCGCACCACAGTGCGTTATATGTTATAAGCTTTATATCGCCGAAGTTCAGCAGCGACCACGGCGTGTCGCTCTCGTCGGCGTTGTTAATCCAGATGCCGCCGTCAGACTCAACAGTGCCGTAGTTCACGAGCGCAGAGCCCTCTCCTGCACACCAGACGCCGCAGCTGAGATTGCCGTAGTTTACAAGTGATGCGCCGCTCATCTGCAGCTCGTATCCGTCCTCGGACGAGACGGCCGCGCCCTCGCTCACTGATATCGGTATCTCAAAATACAGGGTGCCGGCCAACTCTATGCTGCCGTCTATGACGATGGCGCTGATGCCTGACTGGTTTTCCGAGGCTAAACGCAGCTCGGTGTAGGAAGAGACGTGGTAGGCGTTGGTCCAGTCTATGGCCAGTGTGTGCGTGCCGCCGCCTATTTCCCCGCCGTTTTGCGCCAGGGAGTTGCCCGTAAGCAGATAGACCGCGGATTCGATATAGGCCGCGCCCTCGGTCACGAGCGTGCCGCCATCGGCAATAATGCTGCCCTCGTCGCGCACTTCCCCGGCCACCCACAGCACGCCGCCCTCGCGCAGTACGAGCGCGCAGGGAATATTGATATAGGTGTCCTCGCTTATGAGCAGTGGCTTCGTCAGCTCCGTGACGGGCTGGGAGAATATCACGTCCTCGGAGTCGGGCGCGATGATAACCGCCGGGACGCTGTTGTCGGCCAGAGCGAAGATGAGTTCGGTCTCGCTGCTCACCGTCACGGCATCCGCAAAGAGTTCATCCCGCTCTGCGCCGGTCCACTCGGTCAGGCTCGCGCCATTGCCGGCTGTGGGCACGGCCGGAGACTGAGCACCCGGCGAGGTGACGGCGATTATGATTGCCGCCACGAGTATGAGCGCGGCAGCCCCGGCCATTATCCAGCCCGCGAGCCTGTGCCGCCTGTCACGCGCTGCGGCCGGGGAGAGAGCAATCGCGGTTTCGCTCTCGGCAGCCTCCTCTGTACCACCGGCGTCGATCGTGACCGTGTCCGGGGCGGGCGGCTCTATGTCCACGCTGTCCGGGGCGGGCTCGTCCCTGCCGGTGACGGGCTCATCATCGTCTCCGTACTCGGGTGGATAGAAGAATCCTATGTCGTCGGGGTGATATAGCCCCGCGTGCAGCTCATCCACGGACTGGAAGCGCTTTTCGGGGTTCACCGCCATGCCCTTGAGCAGCGCCCTCTGCTGGCCCGGCGTGATGTCCACGCCCAGCTTGCGCGGGGTGACTAACTCGTCGGAGAGCAGCCGGTCGAGCGACTGCGGCGGCACGCGGCCCGTCAGGCAAAAGTATATCGTGGCCGAGAGGGCGTAGACGTCCGTCCACGGCCCCTGGCCCTTGCGCTGGTACTGTTCTATCGGGGCGTAACCCTGTTTGAGGGCCACGGTCATGGTGGTGTCCGTCCCCTGCGAAGCCTCGCGCGCGCAGCCGAAATCCAGAAGCCGCACCGCGCCGTGCTCGAGCATCAGGTTGTCCGGACTGATGTCGCGGTGTATAAGCCCGGCCTTGTGCATGGCGCTGAGGGCGGTGAACAGCGGCTCAATGAGCGCAAAGAGCTCGCCGGCGGGAATCTTCCCGCCGCGCTGTTTGGCAAGGTCTATGAAATTGGTGCCCTCGACGTACTCCATAACGATATAGGCCGTGCTGTTGGCCTCGAAGAAGTCGCGCACCATCACTATCTGCGGCTGCTTTTCCATGCGCGCCATCGTGCGCGCCTCGTAAAGAAAGCGCTTGAGCCCGCGCTCATAGCTCTGGGCGTTTTTGCCCACGAAGCTGTGTACTTCCAGGGAGGTGGCCGAGTGCCGGGTCGCGCGGTCGGTGGGGAAATATTCCTTTATCGCCACCTTCATCTCAAGACGCAAGTCGCAGCCTATATAGGTTATGCCGAAGCCGCCTTCGCCGAGGACGCGGCCTATGAGATAGCGCCCCATCAGCACTGTCCCGGGTGGAACGTGATACGGCGCGGGCGTGTACGCGCCCTGCGTCAGTCCGCAGACCGGACAGGTCTCGCCGGGCCGCACCCGGCTCATGCAATATGGGCAAAATTCATCAGCAGAGGGAATTTCTCTCTCCTCATTCTTCGTAGTCACCGCAATTCACCTCCCTCTGTATCTGAAATCCATTCCGGCCCAGTATACAACAAATCCTTGTATGTGGCAAGTTGGTGTGCCCGTACATCACGCGCGTCCCCTCCTCAGCAGTCGGTCCAGAAGCCGCCTGAAAAATGACGGTCTCCGCACGTTGGAGGCAACCTCTGCATATGCAGGCGACAGCTCACGCAGCAGGTCGTCCGCAGTCTGTGTGCGGTCCATGGGCTGCACCGCCATGCCGTGCAGAATGGCGGCGTCCTCCCAGGGAGTGAGCGCCACGCCCAGCTCGACGAGCGGTTTCAGCGGGTCGTTGTCCAGGCGATCGACGGCGTCCGGCGGGTTGGTGCCCGAGAGCAGGTAGTAGATGGTGGCGCACAGGGCGTACACGTCCGTCCACGTGCCCTGGCCGCTGGTGATGTACTGCTCTATCGGCGCGTAACCCAGCTTGAGCAGGACCGTTTTATGACTTTTGCTCATGCTGCGCGCGGAGCCGAAGTCTATGAGCTTGAGCGTGCCATCAGGCATCCACATTATGTTGTCGGGCGTGATATCGCGGTGCAGTATTCCGGCACGGTGCATGTATGAGATGTCCTGCAGCAGCCGCGGCAGCTTCGGCAGCAGCTCCTCGGGCGGGATTCTCCCGCCCAGCTCCTGCGCCTTCTTATAGAGTGGTACGCCGTCCAGGTACTCCATGACGAGGTATGCCGTGCCGTTGGCGTTGAAGGTGTTGACAACCCGGACCACCGAATCGACGTTGCGCAGGGAGGCGAGCGTCTTCATTTCGTCGCTGAAGCGCGTGAGCCCAGCGGCGTACTCCTCCTCGCGCCCGGGGATGGGCACGGCGGTAATACCGTCCTCGGAGCGGGTGGCGCAGTGCATGGGGAAGTACTCCTTTACCGCAACAGCGCCCGTCTCCCTGTCTCCGCTGCCGGTGATTGGCGCAAACCCGGTGGCCTTATAGGTTATTCCGAAGCCGCCCTCGCCCAGCACGCAGTCTATTATATAGTAATCCCATGACGCAGCGCCGGTCAGCCTCGTACCCGCGTCGAGAGCGCCAAAATTGTTGCTACCGCTCATATCAGGCGCCTCCCTTTACGTCGATTATAAAGCTCTGTTCGTCAGAGCCGAGGCTGAACATGTCGCCCGCTTTGAGCGTTGCCGTCTCGTTGGGCGAAAGCCTGCGGCCGTTGACAAACGTGCCGTAGGTCGAGCCGAGATCGCGCAGGTACACGACGTTTCCGTTGGTGCTCAGCTCGCAGTGCGTCCTGCTCACTCCGTTGACCCCTGCGGGGTACACGAAGCTGCACTGCTGCCCGTCGCGGCCTATCCGGACTGTGCCGTCTATTGCGAACCTGCGCCCGGCGAAGGCTCCATTGAGCCCCTGGAATCTAAAAGCCGTGGAAGCGGCGGCAGAGGCAGTCGCGGGCGGCACGTTCGCCGCGGGGGCAGACGTGCCCTTCCTGCTGCGCAGCACAAGCACGAGCACAACTGCAATCACGACAACTGCGGCGGCTATGCCCACATACAGCCAGACGCTGGCGCCGCTGTCCGGCTCATATACGTCGTAGGCTATGCCCAGCTCGTCGAGCTTGTCGGCGACATAGCTAATGCGCACGGCGTAGGACGAAGTGTTGCCGCTCGTGGGCGTGACCGTGTAGGTGTTGATGCCGATGACTGCACCGTCGGCGTTGAGCAGCGGGCCGCCGGAGTTGCCGGAGTTTATGGTGGCGTCGTGCTGGATAAGCCGCGTGTTGCCGAGGTTGGAGGACGTGGTAAACCTGGAAATGACGCCGGAGGTGACGGTGACGTTCTCGACGCTGGCGGGACGCTCCATACCGTAGCTGCCCACCTCGGTCTGGTCGGAGGTGCCGGGGTAGCCGAGCGCGTAGACCGTTTCAGTTTCGCTCACGGCGCCCTCGTCCGGCAGCAGAGGCAGGGCCACGCGGCCCGTCGGCGCGGACGCCGCCTTGACTATAGCGTAGTCCGGGTAACCGCTCTCGGAGTAGTAGAGCACCTCGCATGGGACGCACTGGCTCTGATCAACGGTGTGCGTGAGCGGGTCCCAGGAGAGGTCGTTGAGCATGATGTACACGTTGGACGCCGGTATGCTTGTGACGCCCAGGTAGTTACCGTTGGCGTCGTAGACTTCGGGCTCAAAGGTCACAACGTGCGTGTTGGTGACGAAGTTCACCGTCTCCTGCCCTGCCTCGCCCACGCCGAAACCAGAGCCGAAGCTGTAACCCATCGTCTGTATGTACAGGTCCCCGGCGCTGTCCATGAGCAGCTCCGTCGGGCCGTAGGCCGCGATGCGAACCACTCCGTTGCGGCTTGAATTTACGCCGTCGCCGCTCCCAGCTGCGTATGCCCCGCAGGTAAACGCGGCAAGCGCCATTATAAGGGCCAGAGCCAATGCGGCATATCTCTTTTTCATCATTATCCCTCTCCTTTCACAGTTCAACCCAGATTGCGGCGGCAGTGTTGTTATCATTTTCGCTGCCGGCCCGGTTCGCTATATGGCGGCGCATACGTTCCAGCCATTCTGCAGGGCCGGATGCGGTCAGAAGTTCCACGGCCATCTCGTCCTCATACACATACTCCCAAAACCCGTCGCTGCACAACAGAAACGCATGCCTCCCCTTTGCAAGCACGGCCTCGCCGGTCGTGACATTCAGTTCCCCGCTCTGCCCGAGAGCGCGCAGAACCCGGTTGCGGTCAGGGTGGAAACGTATCTGCTCAGGCGTTATCTCGCCAAGCTGTACGGCAATTTGAGGCAGGCTGTGGTCGAGGGTCTGAAAGGCCAGCCGCCCGTTGTCAAAGTGGTAGAGCCGGGAATCGCCCACATGTGCCCACGCCGCCTTGTGTCCGCAAATACTCAAAACCACGGCTGTGGTTTTCATTGAGCACAGCTGCCCCTGGCAAGCAAGCACAGCCCTGTGCGCTGACTTTAGCAGCTCTGTGAGCCGCTCTGAACCGTCTCCCGGGTGCCAGTCCGCGCATATGAGCCCGGCAGCCGCCTGCGATGCAATCCGGCCGCCCCCGTGGCCGCCCAGGCCGTCGGCTACCACGCAGCAGATTGCGGTTGTATCATCTGCCGTCACTATCTGTACGAAGTCCTCGTTGTCCTCCCTGCCGCCAATGTCCGTGTAGGAGGCGCTTTGAACCTTTATTTTTTCCCGTCTTCGTCCTAATCTCAGCATTTAATCACCACCGCAGTGTAGTTGTCCTGCCCGGGCCAGGAGTGCAGCCTGATGGCCGCGCCAATGGCTTCTGCCGCGGCTTGCGCATCGTTCTTCAGCGCAGCTTTCAGTTCGTCTTCTCCCAGGGCGTTGTACACCCCGTCGGTCATGAGGATGAAGCTGTCCCCTCTAAGCGCTTTGACGGGCGCCTCACACTGGTCTATATATTTTATCTGCCCCATTCCCAGATAGCTTGTCAGGCCGGCGGCCCGGGGATGCGCAGCGGCCCCGGCGATGGTGCCGCTCCCGTTTACCGCCAGCAGCTCCAGTTCATGGCGGTATATGTGTTCACGGTTGAGCTGCATCAGCTCGCCGTCCCTGTAGAGATAGATGCGGCTGTCCCCAACGGACAGGAAGTGGAAATAACCGTCCTTCAGCAGTCCCAGCACTATAGTAGAACCGCATTGCCCAATGCGGCTGTATCCCAGGAAACGGTTCACGGCATCGTTTGCGCAGCGCAGCAGCTCCAGCAGTGTCTGCTCCGGGTTTCGGCCCGTGTCTGCGTCACATATAAAGTTGTCCATCACTGCGGAAACCGCCGTTTGACTGACGCGGTCACCATCGGAGAGCCCTCCCATTCCATCGGCGACAGCCACAAGCAGTCCGTGAGTTTCCTCAATCTCCGCAGGTGAGACGGAAAAGCTGTCCTGCTGCGAACTGCGCTCACCCTGCTCATGCAGCTTCCCGACCAGCGGGTGAGACGCCGCCGCGCAGGTCCGGCGCTTTTTCCTGAGCATAAGCCACGCCGCTATTGCTGCCGCAACAGCCAGCAGCACCAGTATCGCCGGCAGAACCCACACCGGGACGGCAGCTCCGGCCTCGCCGCCTCCGGAGGGCACGGGGGTCTCAACCACCCCGGCAACCTCCTGCCCGTCAGGAGCCTCGGCCACCGGCGTATATACGATATCGGCCTCCATAGCTCAAACCTTCCCCCAGTTGAAGTGTTCTCCGCACAGCGCCACGAAAATCAGCTTGCTGGTGCCAATTGTGATAACGTCGTAGTTGTTGAGCTCCACGGCGTTGAGCACCGTCTTGCCGTTCACCTTGATGAGGTTGCGTCCAGCGGAAGGCCCTACAAAGTACACCGCGTCCACGTCGTCAAAGGCTATCATCGCGTGGTTGCGGCGGGAAATCTGCTGGTCGCCGCCTATGCGCACGTCGCCCTCTTCGCGGCCTATGTAGTTGTATCCTGCGTGCAGGCGGTAGTCGCTGCCACGCGAGGGGCCGTCTATGCAGACCAGCCAGCCCACAACCGGTTCAACACCGCCATCCACGTTCAGGCCGCCGCCGATTATGGTGTGCTGGAAATCGCCGCCGCCCATTCTCCCCGGCTGCGCACCGTATGGAGGCTCGGTCGGCGAAAAACCGCCCTGGCCACCTGACGGCTGGCTGCCATAGGTCCTGTCCGCGGGCTCGGTGGGCGGCACGCCCCCGGACGGCATGCCGTTGGGAGCTTTCTCCGTGGGCGGGACAGTGCCGCCGGTCGGGCCAGGAGCGCCCTCCCTGCAATAAGGACAGCTATCGTGCGTCTTGGGGTTGTAAAAGCGTCCGCACTTGCCGCAGCGTGTGAAATTGTTGTTGATTTCCATGAAAATACCTCCTCTGTGTTATATGACAGTTATTTGAAACAGGTTTCCCGGGCTTGAGAGATAGAAGCGCGTGCCCGGCCCGACGTTCATTGGGTAGTTTGGCGGCAATCTGCGTCCGTCGCCCATGTAGGTGCCATAAGCTGAGCCGAGATCGACCAGTACCGGCACGCCCTGCTGCCAGCGCAGCGCACAGTGGTGGCGGCTGATCCCGGCGGTGTCCGAGGGGAACCGCACGGTGCAGTCCGTGTCCCGGCCGAGCATCAGGCCGTTCACACCCAGGGGGTAAGTCTGTCCCGCGAGCGGACCGGCCAGGCAGTTGAGCGCAAGGCCTCCCCTTGCCGGCGGCGCTGCGGGCGGCGCGTAGGCTGCGGCGGCGTATGTCCCGCTGCTGCGCTGCGCACTTCGCGCATCGCGCTCGCTCACCAGTATGGCAATGACGAAGCCGAGCATCACGAAAAAGGCCAGCAGGAAGGGCCCTGCGACTCCGCACCAGATGAGGCCAAGGCGGCCCATATTCGGCCTGTATCTGTGACGCCCGAGGAAAAAAGGAATGAGGCCCCAAAGGCAGCCGACTACGGCGGTGGTGCCTATATAAATGATAACGGCCAGCAAATCTTCCATTTCCTGTACCTCCGTTCGTTTGATTATGGTCACACTCTACCACACACCCCCTCCCCGTCCGTCCAACTTTTTTCCACCGTCTCCCCCGTCGCGGCGCGGAAAACAGTTGGACGAGAGCGGCAGGCCCCTGTGCTATACTCCTGTCAGCAATCCCAAAGAAAAGAAAGGGGTAATACGAAATGAAATGGAAAAGAACACTGGCCTTTGCCCTGGCGCTCTGCCTCGTGCTGGCTCTCTCGCCAGGCGCGCTCGCCGTCGAGCTGACGGACGCCGGCACGGCGGCCGGAGAGCTGCACGAGATGGGGCTCTTCGAGGGCACGAGCGAAAACGCCGACGGCACGCCGGTATTCGAGCTTGAACGCGCGCCCACACGCGCCGAGGCCGTCACCATGCTCGTGCGCCTTCTCGGCCGCGAGGACGCCGCGCTCGCCGGGAATTGGGACACGCCCTTCACCGACGTGCCCGCGTGGGCCGAACCCTACGTCGGCTACGCCTACACCCGCGGCTTCACGGACGGCACTGGCGCAACCACCTACGGCTCCGGGGCGAGCGTGACCGCCTCGCAGTACATTACCTTTGTGCTCCGCGCCCTGGGCTATGAGAGCGGCACGGACTTCGAGTGGGACGCCGCCTGGGAGCTCAGCGACGAGATCGGCCTCACGAGCGGCGAGTACGGCGCATCCACCAGAAACTTCACCCGCGGCGATGTGGCCATCATCTCCCTTGGCGCCCTCTCCTGCAAACTCAAGTGCTCTGATACGAACCTGATGGATACGCTCACCGGCGAGCTGGAGGAGTTTGCGTTTGACGGCGTCGGCACCTTCTACCTGCCCGGTGACAGTGATGCCGACACCTACTTTGTGGACAACTCTGACGTCTCAGAGGTATACATCACAACCGAGAACGTCGAAGCCATGGCCATCTACTACTCCATCTCCGAATATGAGATGCCCGAAGACCTCAACGCGCTGTACGAGGAAGCAATCGCGGAAATGGGTGGACTCGACATGCAGATAAGGTTCAAGGAGGACGCCTACGGCAACAGCTACGCCGACTTCACCACCGAAGGCGTTTACCTGTACATGGCATCGTTCTCCACCGACAGCGGCTTCGGCTTCATCATCTACGGCTGCCCCGAGGCAGATGCGGCAAACTACGATTTCGGTTATTGGTTTTCCCTCTCGGAAATCAATTAGAATAGACTAATATAAGGAGCTGTGAAACATGAATCTGAAGAAATTGGCATCCCTTGCGCTCGCGCTCTGCATGGTTTTCGCCCTCGCGGCCTGCGGCGGCGAGAGTTCAACCGCTACCGATCCCCCGGCCACTGAGCCCGCCGCCACTGAACCGACCGCCGCCTCCGAGCCTCCCGCCACCGAGGACCCGCACGAAGGCCTCACTGCCTATGACATCGAGGGCGCAGCCACCGTCTATCTCCCCGCGGGCGGCGAGACTTATTACGAGGAACAGACCGATCCGCTGCCCACCACTCAGTGCGGTGTAAACATCGGCGACGTCAACTTCCATCTCGGCATCATCGGCATGGACGCCTACGAGGTTGCCGGTGTCTCCCTGCCGGAGACGGTGGAGGAGTTCTCCCAGCGCAGCGGCCCGCAGTACGACGTGGGCGAGGGCCAGGAGTTCGCCTATGACGAGTACGGCAACTACTGCACCCAGTTCACCCGCGACGGCCGCGACGTCTACTACGCCGTCCGCGTCCGTGAAGCCGGCACCGCCGCGCTTGCCTTCTCCTGCCCCGAGGGAACCATTGAAAACTACAACCCCGGGCTCTGGATTTCCCTCGTTGAAATCAACTGAACAAAAAATATCCCCGCCTAATGGCGGGGATATTTTGTCTGCGGCAGTATTTCGCAACCGTCGGTTGCGGAACTTCAAGGCATTCTTTATTGCACCGCAACTTTGTCTTTGATATACTTGTGGCACAACACAAGGGAGGGATGACATGAAGCTGCACGAAAAGATATACTACTGCAGAAAGAAGGCCGGGCTCTCACAGGACGCCTTGTCCGAGCGTCTGGGCATCTCGCGCCAGGCGGTCAGCAAATGGGAAACCGGCGAATCTGTGCCTGAAACGGGAAAGCTGGCCGCGCTCGCGGCGGCGCTGGGTGTCTCGGTGGACTGGCTGCTCAGTGAGGACGAGCCGGAGGAGGATAGCGGTAACTCTGAACAGGACGCTTATGGCTGCTTCACAGGGTCCAGGGAATCCTATGACAGCAGCCGGAGCCGTAACCAGGACTGGGTCGATACGCTGCCGCGATATATTCAGAAAATTGCCCGGCGCTGGGGCTGGCTCGCAGGCGTGTATATAGCAGTCTCAGGTCTGCCCTTTACCTTCATAGGCGCGTTGGCCACGATCATATCCAACCGCATGCTCAGTGGATTTAACTCTTCTATGGGCGGTATGTTTGGTACAACCATAGAGATAGACGGCAATATAATTCCAATAGAAGACGGCGCCTTCAGCGGCTTTGCGCAGAACAACCCTGTAGCTATGTTAGGCACGGCCATCATGGTCATAGGCATCGTGCTCATTGTTGTGGGCATCGCCCTGGCCATATTTCTCAAACGCAAAAGCAAAGGATAAGCATAGAGGCGGGAGCTACAGCTCCCGCCTCTTACATTTGTTATTCCTTTGTCTCGTCCTTCGGCTCGTCCTGAGTCTGGGTCTCCCCGCTGTCTATCTGGGGAGTCTCTTTCGGCTCGTCGAAGGTGTAGCTTATCTTGCGCGCGGGCGGCTCAATGGAGCTGTCGCGCATCTTGGGTTCGGGCTTCTTGGGAGGCATCTCGCCGTGGCGACAGAAGTAACTGAAGTCCTCACCGTCCATGCTCTCGTTCTGCAGGAGGTACTCCGCAACGCCGCGCAGGACGTCCTCGTGCTCGCGCAGTATGCTCTCGCACTTGGCGTTGGCCTCGTCGAAGATGCGCTTGACCTCCTCGTCAATAATGGCGGCGGTCTCCTCGCTGTAGCTCTTGGTAGTGCCGAAGTCACGGCCGATGAAGATGCTGTGGCCGGAACTGTCATAGCTTATCGGTCCGAGCCGCTCGCTCATGCCGTACTGGGTCACCATGGCGCGGGCAAGGTGAGTAGCCTGCTGGATATCGCCTGCAGCGCCAGTGGAGATATCGTCAAGGAACATGCGCTCGCTGACACGGCCGCCGAGGGACACGACGATGTCCTCAAAAAGCTCGGAGTAAGAGTTAAAGTTCTCGAGATCCTCCTTGGGCCGGAAGTAGGTCGCGCCGCCGCTGGGTCCGCGCGGGATAATCGTGATATAGTGCACCGGGTCGGTGTGCTCGAGGAACTCACTGACCACGGCGTGGCCGCCTTCGTGGTAGGCGGTGAGCTTTCTGGCCCTTTCGCTCATGACCTTGCTCTTCTTCTCGGGGCCCATCTGCACCTTGCGGATGGCCTCTTCAATCTCGTAGCTGGTGATGAAGTGCTTGCCGTTCGAGACTGCCATAAGCGCCGCCTCGTTGAGCAGGTTCTCGAGGTCCGCGCCGGAGAAGCCGGGGGTACCGCGGGCGATGGAGTTGAGGTTTACGTCGTCAGCCAGGGGCTTGCCCTTGGCGTGGACGCGCAGTATGGCCTCACGACCGCGGATATCGGGCAGGCCGATGTACACGCGCCTGTCGAAACGACCCGGGCGGGTCAGAGCGTTATCTAGGATGTCGTCGCGGTTCGTGGCCGCCATGACTATGACGCCCTCGTTGTTGGTGAAGCCGTCCATTTCGACGAGCAGCTGGTTTAGCGTCTGCTCGCGCTCGTCGTGGCCGCCGCCGAGACCGCTGCCGCGCTGGCGGCCCACGGCGTCGATCTCGTCTATGAATATAATCGCCGGGGCGACTTTCTTGGCCTGGTCAAAGAGGTCACGAACACGGGAGGCGCCGACGCCGACGTAGAGCTCGACGAAGTCGGAACCGGATATGGACAGGAATTGCACTCCTGCCTCGCCCGCAACGGCCTTGGCCAGCAGGGTCTTGCCGGTGCCCGGAGGACCGACGAGCAGCACGCCCTTGGGTATGCGCGCGCCCATATCGGTGTAGGCCTTCGGGTTCTTGAGGAAGTTGACGACTTCCTCAAGTTCTGCCTTCTCCTCTTCACAGCCGGCCACGTCCTTAAAGGTGACCTTTTTCTGCTCTTCGCTGCCGAGGCGGGTACGGGCCTTGCCGAACTTGCCCACACCTGGCGCTCCACCGCCGCCTCCGGCCTTGTTCATCATGTAGTACCAGAGCGCGAAGAAGGCGACGATTATGAGCAGGTACGGCACCATGCTCAGCCACCAGGGCGCAACCCAGCCCACATTGAAGTCATACTCGGTTATAATGCCGGCCGTGTGCTGTTCATCAATCAGGGCGCCCAGCTGGTTCCAGAAGAGACCCACGTCATAGAGGTCGTAGGTGATGTCAGGGTCGTTCTCACCGGCGCCCTTCGGAGTTATAATGAGAGTCGAACCCTCTACGACGAAAGAGTCAACCTCTTCATTGTAGAACATCTCGACAACGTCTGAGTAGGTGAGCTGCTCCTGCGGCTGACTCGGCGTCAGCATGGTGTAGATGACTGCCAGGAGGATTACCATTATCAGCACGTAAAACCCGATGTCTCGGGCTCTGTTTCGCTGTGGTTTCAAAAAAACTTCACTTCCTTAATAAGCCGGCCTGAAAGGGCTTTGCCCCTTCAGTGCCAAGATACCCCGCGCCTTTGGCGCGATGGTGCAGCACGCGCTTCGCGCACGGCCGCTCGCGGCCTTGCGTCCAGCTTCGTGACTGGTATTTTCCCGCAGCAGGTCTCCAGGAAAATGTGCATTTAATCAAGCTTACGGCCCTGCACCGGAATTTGCGGCCTTACTTGCTGTAAACCTCGCTCTTGAGCACGCCGATGTAGGGCAGATTGCGGTACTCCTCGGCGTAGTCGAGACCATAGCCCACAACGAAGGCGTCCTCGACCTCGAAGCCCACATAGTCGGCCTTTATGTCGGCCTTGCGCCTGGCGGGCTTATCGAGCAGCGTAACTATGGAGATGGACGCCGGATTGCGCACGCTGAGATACTTCTTCAGGTAGGAGAGCGTGATACCGCTGTCCAGGATGTCCTCGACGATTATCACGTGCCTGCCCGCTATGTCGCGGCTGAGGTCTTTGTTGATCTTCACCGCGCCGGTACTCGTCACGCCGTCGCCATAGCTGGAGACGGACATGAAGTCCATCGTGCAGTAGATGTCCGTGCTGCGCAGCAGGTCTGCCATAAACACAAAGCATCCCTTTAGCACGCCCACGAAAATGGGCTGCTTGTCTTTAAAGTCTTCGGTGATCTGAGCTCCGAGCTCGGCTATGCGCGCGCGAAGCTGTTCCTCGCTGAACAGTATTCTCTCAATATCCTGCGTCATTCTTTATACCCCACACTATGTCATAAATTTGTGTCTATTTCTACTTTGCTGCGCGCATCGCGCGCACCACCAGCACCGGGCCTTCTCCTACCGGCAGCGTTCTCTCGTCCTGGCCGAAGCCGGGCACGGCCAATACGCCGCGCGAGTCACGCAATACTGGTATTAAATCCCTTTCCGACGCCGCTATGCCCTTTTCGGCAAAGAGGTCAGCGAGCTTCTTGGTACAGCCGCGTCCGGCCGGTCTGAGCCTGTCTCCGGCACGGCGCGCTGTGCAGTACATCGTACCACAGATATTCTCACATTGGAAGTAAAAAGTGTTTAAAGAAGTGTGAATTTCGCAATCCTTTTCCAGCCAATGGCACTCAAGTACCATGCCGGCCTCCGGCAGAGGCGTGAGCCCGGGGATTGAAACTTCCCTGTCAGGCAAAGTCCTTTCTGCACCAACCAGATAAATGGCGCCCTTTTCGGCCCTGAATCTCGCTCCGGGCACGTCGCATTCGCCTTTTCCGGCCCGTGCCAGGACCAAAACAGCCTCCACATGGTTCATACCCATCGCCTTTGGCGACATGTGCCTCACCACACGCGAGGCCACACTCACGTGCTGGGCACAGAGCGCTTCACAGCTGACGCGGCCATCCGGGTACGCTGCCAGGAAACTCACGGCCAGGGAGTCCAAAAACTCCTCGTCCGAGCGCAGAAGCTCGCTCGCCCTGTGAGCCGCCTGGGCGAAGTTGGGATTTATCTCGCGCAGCACCGGCGTGACCAGGGCCCGGATTCTGTTGCGCGAGTAGTCTAGCTGGGCGTTCGTGCTGTCCTCAACGTGGGCTATACCGCGCTCGGAGAGATAGCCCTCTATCTCCCTGCGGGTAACGCCGAGCATGGGACGGACTATGTTGCCGCGCCGTGGCGGTATGCCCGCAAGGCCCTTCAGGCCGCTGCCGCGGGCAAGGGCGAAGAGCATTGTCTCCGCGTTGTCGTCGGCCGAGTGCGCGGTAGCTATGGTATTTGCCTGCGCCTCGTTCGCGGCTTGCTCCAGGAAGTCATAGCGCATGGTGCGCGCGGCCTCCTCCGTGCCAAGCCCGTGCTCGCGGGCATAGGCCGCGACGTCGCCGCGCCCGCAGAAGCATTCCACGCCCAATTTCTCGCAGAGGTCGCGCACGAACCTCTCGTCGCGCTCGGATTCCTCCCCGCGCAGGCAGTGGTTGTAGTGAGCCGCGCTGACGGTATAGCCCAGCTCCCCCGCGCGCTCGAGGCAGCGGCAGAGCAAATACACGCTGTCGGCCCCGCCTGAGACGGCGCAGAGCACATGCCCGCCCAGCAGCGAATAGTCGAAGCCGCTCATTCGTCGTGCCTCTTGTCCAGAGGTGCGAAGCTGGTGTACTCGGGCAGCCACAGCATGTAGAGGGTGTTGGTCTCACCGCGGCGGTTCTTGAGTATTATCAGCTCAACCTCGTTGGGATTTTCGTAGTTTTCGTCGTAATAGCCCTCGCGGTGCAGCGCCACGACGACGTCGGCGTCCTGCTCTATGGCGCCGGATTCGCGCAGGTCAGAGAGCATAGGCCGCTTGTTCTGGCGCTGCGTGTTGGCGCGCGAGAGCTGGCTCAGGCAGAGCACCGGCACCCCGAGCTCCTTGGCCATAATTTTCATCATGCGGCTTATATCGCTCACCGCCTGCGTGCGGCTCTCGTTGGACCAGGAGTTGCCGCTGCCGGCGCTCTGCATTAGCTGCAGGTAGTCGATCACGACGAGACCGAGGTTTTTGACCCTCCGGCACTGGGCGTTCATATCGGCCACGGTGAGCGAGGGGTTGTCGTCTATGCGTATGTCGGCGGCACTGAGCACGCTGGCCGCAGAGGCTATACGCCTCCACTCCTCTTCGCTCAGGCGTCCGGTCTGGAGCTTCTTGCCGTCAACCATACCCTCGGCCGAGAGCAGGCGCGTCACGAGCTGTTCGCGGCTCATCTCTAGCGAGAAGAAGGCGACGGTCTTGCCGCTGGCCTTGCCAACGGCGCGGGCTATGTTCAGCGCTATACTGGTCTTGCCCATGCCGGGGCGGGCGGCCACTATGGCCAGGTCGCCCGGGTTGAGGCCGAGTATGGCGTTGTCGAGGTCGGTGAGTCCCGTGCTCAGGCCCGGTATGGCCGTCTCTCGGGCCGCGGCCTCGCTGATTGACTCAAAGACGCGCTGCACGACGCTCGCCACGGGTGTGAGCCCGCCGGTGTCACGGTCGCGGCTGAGGGCGTAAATTTTGCGCTCGGCGGCTTCAAGCATGCTGTCGGCCTCGCCCTGCCCGGCGTAGACCATGTTGCTTATCTCGTCGCCAACCTGCGCCAGAGCGCGCAAAAGCGCGCGGTCACGTACTATGGCCGCGTACTCAAGCACGTTGGCCGCCGTCGGAGTGACTTCCATCAGCTCGAGCAGATACTGCCGCGAGTTCTCCTTCTCGACGCCGCGCACCTTCATCTGGTCGAGCACCGTCACCGGGTCCACGCTCTGGCCAATGGAGAACATGGCGAAGATCGTCTCGAATATGTCGCGGTTGGTCTGGACATAGAAGTCGTCGGCCCTGACACGGCCTATGACGTCGGCTATGCAGCGCGAATCTATCAGCATGGAGCCGAGCACGGCCTGCTCCGCTGTAGCGGAGTATGGCACGCGTCTGCCCAGAAGTTCATCCATAGCTTTACTTCTTCTCTATCACGAGGACGTTTATCTTGCCGCTGACTTCATAGCCGAGCTTGGCGCGCACCTCGTAGGAGCCGAAACCCTTTATGGGCTCGGCCTGGACTATCTTGTTCTTCTCGATGTCTATGCCGTGCTGCTCGCGCAGGGCGTCGGAGATCTCCTGGCTGGTAATGGCGCCGAAGAGCCTGCCGCCCTGGCCGGCGCGGGCGCTTATGGTAACGGACACGCCCTCGAGGCGCTTGGCGGTCTCCTCCGCGGCGGCGCGCTCACGGTCCATCTGCGCCTTCTTGGCCTTCTCCTTGAGCTTGAAGGCGTTGAGCATATCCGGCGTGGCCTCGCTGGCAAGCTTGCGCGGCAGCAGATAGTTGCGCGCGTAGCCGTCGGAGACTTCCTTGAGCTCTCCGCGCTTGCCCTGGCCTCTGACGTCCTGGTTGAATATGACCTTCATATATATCTTCCTTTCGTGAGTTGACGGTATCCCTGTTCCCTCTCCGGCTGTCAGTCGTCGAGGTAGTCGTCAATGGCGGCAAACAGGCTGTTCACCGCGTCTCTGAGTGTGGTGTTCGGTATCTGGCAAGCCGCGGCAGAGCGGTTGCCGCCGCCGCCCAGCTTCTCCATTATGACCTGCACGTTTATGTCGCCGATGCTGCGCGCGGATATGTTGGCCCCTCCGTCCGCGGTCGGGCAGACAACGAAGCTCACCTCCACGCCGGATATATTGAGCAGCTCGTCCGCAGCCTGGGCTATGATGACCCTGTCCTGCGGCGTCTCCGGAGCGGCGATGGCTATGTTGCCCCGGTAGAGCTGGGCGTTTTGCATTATGCGGTAGCGCGCGACGGTATTGGCCATGTCGTTTTGCAGAAGCTTCTTGACCTCGGTCGTATCCGCGCCGCACCTTCTCAGGAAGGCCGCGGCCTCGAAAGTGCGCTCGCCCGTGCGGATGGTGAAGTTTTTGGTGTCGAGCACTATACCGGCCAGCATTGCCTCGGCCTCACAGCGGAGAATATCCTCCGGCTCACAGACCTCCTGCAGCACTTCGCTCAGGAGCTCGCAGACGCTCGAGGCATAGGGCTCATAGAAGGTGAGCGCGGCGTTCTGGATGTAGGTCGCGGCGCGGCGGTGATGGTCTATGACGGCCACGCGGTTGCACGCGGCCAGGAAGTTGGGGTCCTCAACCTGCTCGGGCCTGTTGGTGTCAACCACGACGAGCAGGCTGCGCCCGTCGGCCTGAAGCATGGCCTCCTGCGGGGTGATAAAGGCGTTCTTGTACTCGGGTTCCGATTTGAGCCGCTCTATGAGCAGCTTGGAGGAGTTCTTCTCCGGGTCTATGACTATGCGGCAGAGCTTGCCCTTTTTGCGGGCTATGCAGCACACGGCCGCATCCGCTCCCACGGCGTCGAGGTCGGCGTACTTGTGACCCATGACAAAGACGCGGGAGGAATCTGCCACGAGCTCGGCCAGAGCATTGGCCATGACGCGGCTTTTTACCTTCGTGCGGGTTTCGATTTCGTTGCCGCGCCCGCCGAAGAACTCAAAGCTGAACTTGTTCTTTATGACCACCTGGTCGCCGCCGCGGGACAGCGCCATCTCGGCCGCCAGAGAGGCGAACTGCCAGTTTTCCCCCAGGCCGCTGCCGTCGCGTCCCATGCCCAGCGAGAGCGTGGCGTGGATTCCGGAGGGGCTGGTGACCGAGTGCGCCTGCTCGAGCAGTGAAAACTTGTCTGCGCGCATCTCTTCAAGGTAGCGCTCTTCAAACACGACGAGGTATCTGTCGCGGTCATAGCGGCGCAGTACGGCGTCGCGGCCCTCCCAGTACTGGTTTATCTGGTCCTCCACGGCGTCGCGCAGGTCGTTTTTGACTCGCTCAGGCTGGTTGCGTATGAGCTCGTCGTAATTGTCTATGATAAGCACGCCCACCACAGGGCGGCTCTCCTCGTACTTTATCCGCACATCGTCGTATTCCGTGACGTCAACCCAGTAGGCAATGCCCATGAAGCCGTGCCCCGGCTCTTCCTGCTCCTCGCCCGGACGGATGATGTTGCCGTGTATCTGGTACTTGCGTCCGTTTATCGCAAGCAGGTCCGGGCTCTGGGTCTTGCCCTCCAGCAGCCACTTGGCCGAGAACTCGGGCACCAGCGTGTCAAGCCTGGCCTCAAAGCGCGAGCCGGAGACGCCGCACATGTTGAAAAATATCTGATTTGCCCAGATGACGCGCAAATCGTTCAGCGAGAACACCGCCATTGGCAGCGGAAAGTTCAAGAGCGTATTGTTCTTCGCAGTATCCGCGTCGTAGGTCACCGACTCGATGTACTCCATGAGCTCGCGCCGGCGGCGGCGTGAAATGAAAAGCGAGCTGATTATAAGCAGCAGCAGTACCGCGCCCTCGGCCGCGGCCAGTATATACTGCCCAAAAAGCAGCGATGCCGCAGCAAAAGCCACAAGCACAAAAAGGTAAACTCTGCCGCTCGGTTCAGCCAGCCTTTGAAATTTCTTGTTCAAATACAACAACTCCCCTTCTCTGGCGCGCGTCGCCGCGAGAAACGTAAAAACTGACAACATTACGGTAGTTTATTATTATAGCAAATGTGGCGCATCTTTACAACAATATTTCTCACAATGCTGCAAATAATAGGGGCATGAAAGCTGTTATTATGGCGGGAGGAGAGGGAAAACGGCTCAAGTCCGTGACCGGCGACCTCCCCAAACCGATGGTGCCGCTGCTCGGCAAGCCGCTAATGGAGCGCTGCATAGAGCTGCTGCTTAAAAACGGAATAAACGAACTGTGCGCCACTCTGCGCTACAACCCGGGCCCCATAATGGACTATTTCGGCGACGGCGACGCCTTCGGAGTTGACATAACATGGCGCGTGGAGACTCAGCCCCTCGGCACGGCCGGGGGCGTGAAGGCCTGCATGGATGTGCTAGGGGACGCGCCCTTCCTGGTGATGAGCGGCGACGCGGCCTGCGACTTCGATTTGCGCGCCCTGATTGCGAGCCACGAGCGCAGCGGCGCGGCGGTGACGCTCGCGCTCTACGAGTGCCGTGAGCCGCTGCGCTACGGCCTGGCGGTGCCGGACGAGAACGGCGACGTGCGCTGCTTCATCGAGAAGCCGGACTGGCCGCATGTAGTCGGCGACCTGGTGAGCACGGGCATCTACGTGGTGTCGCCCCAGGCGATGGAGCTGGTGCCTGACGGCGCGGCCTGCGACTTTGCCTCGGACCTCTTCCCCGAGCTGCTGCGCCGTGGCGAAAGGATACACGGCGAGGTCATGGAGGGCTACTGGTGCGACGTGGGTACGCCCCAGGCCTATTACCAGTGCTGCGCCGACGCCCTTGCGGGCAAGCTGCGCCTGCCGGACCAGCCGCCTCCTGCGGCCACCGCGCCCGCCGAGTCCAAACCGCACACGGAGCTCAAGGGCGAGCATGTCGAGCGCCGGAGTTTGGGCTGCGCCGACCGCGCCCGGCTCATGCGAGCCATGTCCGCGAGCCTCATGGAGTGCGGCGCCGAGTTTGACGACGGGGTAATACTGCGCTCCGGCAACTGCTGCGCGCGCATATCCCCCAGTGCTGAGAACAGCGAGCTGCTGATAGAAGCCGCATCCCGGGACAGCGAGTTCTCTGCCGAACTGGCCTCGGCGCTTGAAAACATGGCGCGCGCCCTTGATCGCGGCATAGAGCGCGGACAGGGCACGTGAATTTAAGGGCAGAAAAGTCCCGGCGTCTTGTGACGCCGGGACTTTTATTGTTATCGCCAGTTCTGTCTCACTGCTCGGCGGGTTCAAAGGCGTCCGCACCGTGGTGGCAGATCGGGCAGACGTAATCGGCCGGCAGGGTCTCTCCCTCGTAGAAGTGGCCGCAGATGGTGCACAGCCAGCCCTTCTTCTTGTTGACGACGGCGGGGACGTAGTGCTCGAAGTCCTCGGGCCCGTGCTTGCACAGCGGGCAGACGAAGTCGGCGGGCAGTTCGGCGCCCTCGTAGAAGTAGCCGCAGACCTTGCAGATCCAACCCTCGACTGCCGGAGGCGCGGGGGCCTTCTTGGGCTTGATGTGGGCGTGGTAATAGCTGTAGGTGCAGCTCGGCTTGTCGGAGAGGACGTGGGCCTCTACTACCTCGGCAATGTAGAGCATCTGCGTGCCGCAGTCGCGCGCGTCGATGACGCGGGCAGAGAGCACGGCGTTTACATGCTGGCCGATGTAACGCACGCCATTTTGGGTGCGCAGCTCGTCGGGCCAATCGGCGAACTTGTCCACGTCGCGGCCGGACTGGAAGCCGAAGTGTTTGAAGACGTCGTAGGGCACGTCCTCGGAGAGGATGGACAGGTTGAAGATACCGGCCTTGCCCACCATGTCGCAGGTGTGGTTGGCCTTGATGCAGCTGATGGTTATCTTCTTCGGGTCGGAGCTGGTTATCTGTCCGGCGGTGTTTATCACGCAGCCGTAGTCCTTGCCGTCTACTCGGGTGGTGAGGATCTCGCAGCCGTAGCTGAACTTGTTGAAGGCGGCGTTGTCCACTTCAAAGACGCCGTCCATGCTCCCCTTCGTCTCGGCTATCTTCACCTCTACCGGCACGGGCTTGGGCGGCAGCACATCGGCGGCTATGGCGTCGGCCAGGGCGTCGAGGTCGCCAAGCTGGTCCTCAGTAAGCGCGCTCTTGACGGTCAGGGCCCCGCCGATGAACTCGGTGCCCTTTAGCTCGCTGAGCATCTTCTTCATGAGGCCGCCGCTGGTGGGCGCCCAGGAACCGTTCTCAATCAGGGCCACCTTGCGGTTCTGCAGGTTGTGGCTCACCAGCTCGTGGATGAGCTGCTCCATAGTCACGAACACGCCCGCGTTGTAGGTCGTGGCGGCAAGCACCATGTGGCTGTACTTGAAGGCGTCGGAGAGGATATAGCTGGCCGGGGTGACGGAGGTGTCGTACATCTTCACCTTCACGCCGCGGTCGGAGAGTTTGGCAGCCAGAATATTCGCGGCGTTCTCCGTGTGGCCGTAGACGCTGGCGTAGGCTATCAGGACGCCCTTGACCTCGGGGGTGTAGCTGGACCACTGGTCGTACTTGGCGAGGAAGTCGCCGAAGCCCTGACGCCAGACAAAGCTGTGCAGCGGGCAGACGTACTTGATGTCGAGGCCCGCAGCCTTGCGCAGCGCCGCCTGCACCTGGGGACCGTACTTGCCCACGATGTTGGTGTAGTAGCGCCTGGCCTCGTCTATGCACTCGTGCATGAAGTCTACCTCATCGGCGAAGATGCGCCCGTTGAGCGCGCCGAAGGAGCCGAAAGCGTCGGCCGAGAAGAGTATCTTGTCGGTGGAGTCATAGGTCATCATGACCTCCGGCCAGTGGACCATGGGGGCCATGACGAAGGTGAACACGTGCCTGCCGGTGCTGAGCGTGTCGCCCTCCTTCACGATGTGCAGCCGCTCAGAGAGGTCCGTGGGGAAGAAGCGCGCGAGCATGTCGCGTATCTTCGCGTTGCAGACTATCTTCGCCTCGGGATAGCGCAGGGCTATGTCCTCGATGGTGGCGGCGTGGTCGGGCTCCATGTGGGAGATGACCAGATAGTCCAGCTTGCGGCCCTCAAGGCCGTAGGCCACGTTGTCAAAGAAGTTGTGGGCGACGGCTTTGTCCACGGTGTCAAAGAGGACGGTCTGTTCGTCGAGTATAAGATAGGAGTTGTAGCTCACGCCTTCGGGTACGCCATATACGCCTTCGAACAGGCTCAGCCTGCGGTCGTCGGCGCCGACCCATATCATGTCGTCGGTGATACGTTTGGTGCAGTGCATATTAAAACCTCCTTTTAGTGCTGTTACTTGCGCCAATATCATATCATCGGCGCCTGTTTGTTACAACAAAAACTTTTGCGTTTTTGCATGTTTTCGTTCAGTATTTACCTGAAGCGGTGAAAATAACGCCCCGCCAGAACGCGGGGCGTTATTATTATGTCAACCAAAGCTGAAATAACTCTTGGGGTCGGTGGTGGCGCCGTTGACGCGTACCTCGAAATGCAGGTGCGGGCCGGTAGAGTTGCCGGTGGAGCCGACGTAGCCTATGGTCTGTCCCTGGGTGACGCTCTGGCCGTTTGAAATGGCGAAGCCGCTCATGTGTGCGTAGAGCGTGACGCGCCCGCCGCCGTGATTTATCATTATGTAGTTGCCGTAGCCGTTGCCGTTGTTGGGTATGACGGTGGCGATACCGCTGTCAGCGGCCAGGATGGGCGTGCCGCTGGGCGCTCCGATGTCCTCGCCCGAATGGAAGCGCAGATCGCCCCATATCGGGTGGATACGCGGTCCGTAGGCGCTGCCGGGGCTGTAACCGGGCAGGGGCCAGATGTACGTCCCGGTGGAGACGATGCTGTTGGCGGCCTCCTGGCGCTCAAGCTCGGCTATCATGCTCTGAATCTGGCTCTCGAGCTCGGCCTCGCGCGCGAGCTCGGCCTCGTAGGCCTCGCGGTCGGTCTCTATCTGCGCTTCGAGCTCGACTATGAGCTGCTGGGCCTCTTCTATCTGTGTTTCCAGCGCGGCCTTTTCATCCTCGAGCTCCACCTGTTTGGCGTCGAGGTCGGTGAGCATGGTCTCGTACTCGGCCTGTATCTGCTCGGAGTTCTCCCGCGCGGTCACATACTGCTCATAGCTGCGCTGGTCGGCCTCCATGATTTCGCCTATCATATCCAGGTTGCTCAGAAGGTCGCCCAGGCTCTGCGAGTCAAAGAGCAGCGAGAGGTAGGTTGAGCGGCCATTTTCCTCCATGGCGCGCACACGGCGGTGAAACACCGCGAGCTGCTCGTTCTCTGCCTGGGTGGCGAGCTCCACCTCGCGCGCCTTCTGTTCCACAAGCGACGTGTAGAGGTTGACCTGCTCTTCGATAAGCTCTATCTCCTGACGGTAAACCTCGTTCTGTTCATCCAGCGCGGTTTTCTGGGCGAGCAGCGTATCGTGCTGGCCTTCGAGCTCGGCCAAGTTGGCCTCCATCTCTTCACGTTTGGCCTGCAGCTCCTCCTGCTGCTCCTCAAGCGCGTCTATCTGCGACTGCGACACGGCGTAAGCGTCCGTCGCATAGAAGGCCGGCAGCGTCCCCGCCATAAGCACGGCGGCGGCCAGCGCCGCACATCCGGCGCGCCATTTGCGTGGTTTAATCATAATGTGCCTCCATAGGGGTGATATCGACTTTACATAATAACACAGATATATGAACATTTCAAGTCATGGAGGCGCAAAGAGCGCCCCGGCGTGCGGAGCGCTCAAAGGACTTATATTTTTTTATTCACCGGGATACGCTCTTTGAAGAGCTGCCGCAGCTCGTCAATATCGCCCTCTATGAGATCCTTCTTTTGTAGGAGCGTGACCAGCGGGCCGTATATGAGCATGAAAGTATCTGCTGTCTCTATGGCGCCGTAAAACTCGGTGAAGGGCGTGTAGCTTGCATGGGATTTCAGGCCCTCGTCGTAGAGAAGTATGCGTATATTGTCCTCGGGCGTGAATTCGTCCTTGCCCTTGAGGAGCTTGGCGGCCAGCTTGTCATAGGGGTTGGGCTTTCCCTCCGGACGGGGCTTGGGCGGCTTGACCTTGCCTTTGGCGGCGCGCTTGTCCCTACCCTTCCACAGAAAGGGATATTTGGCGCGGGAGACTATTTCATTCCTCAGCTCCAGCGCATGTGAAACCTGCGGCAGCAGGGCTTTGGTGTTGTAGGCGGTCAGCCTGAACACGAATCTCGGCTCGCTCATTGCTTCATCTCCACCGGTTCTATAAGTATTACGTTGTGCGTGAGGTCCACGCTCTTGAGATTGCCGGGCACGGCCTTCTTCGCGCCCAGCATGTCAGTGAGTGTGACGACGCCGTTTTCCACGGAGATGCCCGAGACGTAGTTCATAAGCGGGCGGCGTTCGCCGTCGATGAGTTCGTATGCGTCGGAAAGGCACATGGTCTATTCCCCCTTCATCAGCCGGAGGGCCTCCTCCAGCTTGTCGTTGCAGTGCTCGAAGTAGTGCACCGAGTCGCCCACCAGGTCTGCCGCGCCGTGCTCCCCCTGAGCTTCCAGAGCGTGGGCTATGTTATGCAGCTCCCCGGCATGGGAGCGGTTGTGCTCGAGCATATAGCTCATAAGCGCCACGGTCTGCTCGCGCGTGAGCTCGGGCGTAGCCTCGTGGCTGTGCTCGTGGTGGCAGGCGTGTTCATGTGCGTGGGCATGGCCCGACTGGCTGTCAAAATGTAAAAGTGTTCTGCGCAGGAGCATGTTATCCCTCCTCTACGCGCTCATTATACCGCTCCCGGGACATATAATCAAGGGTGTAAAGTTTTCGCGGCTCGTTGACACGGGCGAAATAATTCAGAAATTTGAAATAACCTACAAAAATATTTGGTGTAACGCCCGATTTGTCTTGTAAAATTGCTCAAAGTATGCTAACCTTTTGTCAAGCGGGTCTGACCTTTATTCAACACGGCAGCCGCTTATGACAGAACAGAGGGGGGCTGCGTATGGCTGAACGCAAAGCCAAAATAATGGCGCTGGCCGGAAAGGGCGGCGTGGGAAAGACTTCGCTTGCCGCGACCATAGTGAGAGTGCTGACGGAAGAGCGTCCGGGCAGCCGCGTGCTGGCGATAGACGCCGACCCGGCGGTGGGGCTCTCAACGGCTCTCGGCGTGACGGTGACAAGCACGCTCGACGACATACGCCGCGCCGTTATCAAGTCCGCTGAGGACGGCAGGCCGCGCGAGGCCATAGAAATGCTCAACGAGTCGCGCTTCCGCATACTTGACACGATGGTGGAGACGCGCGGTTTCTCTTTTCTGGCGATAGGCCGACCCGAGAACGAGGGCTGCTATTGCAGCGTGAACGCCTACCTCAAGGAAGTGGTGGGCATGCTGGCCGGGGACTTCGACTATGTGGTAATAGACGGCGAAGCCGGCATAGAGCAGATACAGCGCCGGGTGATGGAGAAGGTCTCCCACCTCATCCTGATATCCGACCAGAGCCGCAAGGGTACGCACGTGGCCGAGACGATAAAGGCCGTAGCGGACGAGCTCGTGATGTACGAGCGCATCGGCGCGATCATAAACCGCGTCACAAACCCGGAGCTAAACGACTACATATCCATACCGGGCGTGGAAATCCTCGCCTATATACCCGCCGACGAGTGCCAGGCGGCCAACGACATTCAGGGCAGAAGCGTATTTGAACTGCCCGCAGAGAGTAAAGTGCTTTACGGAGTGAGGGAAGCGCTCCGCAAAATAGACATTCTGTAAGAGAGGTGTGAACATTTGAAGGACTTAAAGCATTTAATCTACTTTGAGAACCTCCTTGAGGACGCCAACAACGAACTCATCCGTAAGGCTCAGGCAGAGGGCATGCTGGCGCTGGGCTACACCTGCTACCACATGCCGGAGGTACTGCTCAATGTGGACAACTGCTTCTCGGTGCGTATGCGCGCTCCCAACACGGGCAGCATAGACGTGGCTTCGTACTACATGTCAAACTACACCTGTGAGTACTGCCGCGCCCTGCTCGAGCGAGCCATCGAGGGCGGCTACAACTTCCTCGACGGCATCTGCGGCGTGGATGCCTGCGCGCAGATGAACCGCTGCATGGAGAACATCGAGCTTCTCAAGTGCGTGGAGAAGCCCAACTTCTTCGTAACGCACGCCGACATCCCCTACAAGTACACGGACTACACACTCGACCACTACGTGGTGCAGATGCAGAACCGTGTGCTGAACACGATGCACGAAAAGCTCGGCGTTGACATCTCGGACGCGGCCCTGCGTGAAGCCGTGGCCAGACACAACGAGGTATGTAAGGTGATGACCGAGATCAGCGAGATGCGTAAGCTCGACAATCCTCCCATCACCGGCTACGAATTCCACATCATCAACATGGTCAGCTATGTCTGCCCGCAGGCCCTGATACTGCCCTACCTGCAGGAGACTCTCGCCGAAATCAAAAAGCGCAAGCCTGACCCGAAGCCCTGGTACCGCTGCCGCGTCGGCATAGTCGGCAGCGAGGTTGACGACCCCAACCTCACCCGCATGCTCGAAGAGGCCGGCGCCTTCATCTGCTTCGACCGCTTCTGCTTCGGTATGTTCCCCGGCCGGGAAGTCATAGAGCTCAATGACGACGAGCCCGCGCTCAGGCAGATTTGCCGCCACTACCTCGTGACAAGCGAATGCCCACGCTTCATGTCCAACGAGAAGATAGAGCAGCGGCGCGAAACCGCCGACAGGCTCGCCCGTGAATTTAACGCCGACGGCATAGTCTACGAGAACGTCAAGTTCTGCGACTTCTGGGGCTTCGAGCGGGCTCTGGCCAGCCACATACAGTTCGAGGAATACGGCCACCCCGTGCTGACCATAGACCGCCCGTACAACGCCAAGACTTCGGGCCAGCTCCGTACCCGCTTCCAGGCCTTTGTCGAATCCCTGGAGATTAAACGCATCCAGCAGGGCAAGGAGGTCAAGTAAATGCTCAAGAACAACATCAAGTGGCTCAAGAAAAACCTGCCCGGCGATCTCAAGATATGGAAAGAGCTCATAAGCGAGATCGACTGGAAGGACTTCAAGGATAAACAGGCAAACAAGCTCAAGATGGATAAGCAGCGCGTGAAAGAAGAGGTCCACGACTTCATGGCCCTCTCTCCCGCCGAAAAGTGGGACCGCGTAATAAACGGCGAACGCCAGCTCGGCAGGCTCTATCAGAAGGGCTCCATAGCCTTCACCCGCCGCGAGTGGAAGGGCGTCGAGAGCACGGCCCGCGACTTCGTCAACTGGCTGGTCATCTGGAGCGACATGATAAAGATGGTCATGCGCGACCCGCTGAGCATAGCCATCGGCCTCTTCGAGTACCGCTGGTTCAGCTCCTATCTGGCCTGCCCGGCCTTCTTTGACCGCAACACTCTGGGCTTCCGCGGCAGGGCCGTCACCATGAACCGCCTGCTTCTGGCCGACGTCTACCGCTACACGGAGAACTGCATCGCCACCCTGCTCATGGCCGACAAGCGTATCGGCGGCAACGAGAAGATAAACAGCAAGCTGCTGCTCTTCGACGAGATGACGATGGCGCAGATGATGGCCGGTTTCCCGGGCCTCATAGGCATCCCCTATCAGCTCATCCCCGTCTTCCTCGTCAGCGAGCTCGACCAGCTTATCTGCATCCCCTACATAGACGCTGTGGAGAGCTACGGGCTGCCCGCGGACACCTGCCCGGTGCCTACAAGCGAGAGCGGCAGCGCCATAGTCGATGCCCTGCCCCACTGCGGCCTCGGCTTCATCTCCACCTCCACCCCCTGCGACGGCTCCGATATGGCCACCAGCTTCCAGGAGCGCCGCCTGAAGAAGCTCGGCATTCCCACCTACCCGCTCACGCTCCCCGTGCGCTACGACGACGAGGACACCGTGGAGTGCGGCGCGCAGGACATGTGGCACTGCA
>CAKNRQ010000013.1 GCA_930990965.1 uncultured Clostridia bacterium | reverse complement strand
GGGCAAGCCTCGGGGGGATTCTCGCCCTCAAAAACATAACCACATACGCTGCAAATCCACTTAGCCATAATTTTTTCCTCCTGTGTTTTTAGTATTGTTATAGTGTAATAAGGGATTGTACTCGTCAATAACGCGCCGGATCAGCTGGCTTTGCCCTTGCCGCTGTCGTGGCTCAGACAGTCGGCACATTTGCCGGTAAAGCTCAGCGAGCGGCTTGTCACAACGCCTCCGACCTCTCGCTCGACTTCGCCGTCCATGCCAGACAGATTGGGCGAACAGACATCCAGCACACGGCCGCAGCAGGCGCATATGAAGTGCGCGTGCGGCGTAGTATCTGCGTCGTAGCGCTCCTGACCGGCCACAGTGCCCACGCTCGTGGCGTCGCCGTCAGCGATAAACATAGCCAGATTGCGGTAGACTGTGCCAAGACTCAAATCCGGGAATTCGCTCTTCAGGCGCGCATACAGCATCTCCGCACTCGGGTGCTCGTCTGTACTGCGCAGGGCTTCAAGTATAGCCGCGCGCTTTTTTGAATATTTGCGTGCTTCCATGCTCTCACCAAAACAATAATAATTCTTATTACGGTTGAAATATTACCACATATACTCGGGTTTGTAAAGGGCTTTTTTAAAAATTTTACGTTAAATTTGGCGCTTACTCGGAACGGACGTGAAAATGCCCGGCAAAAATAAGCTGCCGGGCAGGTTTTTGTACATTTTGCAATTCTAATCGTCTTTAGTAAGACGTCGCAGGTTGCTGGATATGTCGGCGAGCGCGGCGGCGGCCTCCATATCGCAGCGGCGGGCCATGTCGGCGAGTGAGAGCATGCCGACGAGTTTCCCGCCTTCGACCACGGGCAGCCGCCGGACTTGGCCTCGGCCCATGCGCCGGGCGGCGTCGGATACCTCGGACTCCGGCGAGGCGGTGACAACGCCGCGGCTCATTATGTCTCCGACGGCCATCTCACGCGGATCTCCACCGGCGGCCACGCAGCGCACTACTATGTCCCGGTCGGTCAGCATCCCGACGAGCTTGCCGGAGCGGTCCGTCACCGGGAGCGCGCCGAGGTTCATACGTTTAAGCAGCCGGGCTGCGGCTATTACGGGTTCGCGCTGGTCTATGGTGACAACGCGCTCGGACATTATTTCGGATATCTTCATGTTGTCGCCTCCTGCGGCTATTGTAGCCCGGAACATGCGCGGCTAAACCTCCACAGGCGCACAAGGCGTATGATGCCGGGTGCGGTGACGGCCATATAGCCCACTACGGCGGCGAGGGCCCACGCCATGCCGCCTATGTACTGCGTGCCCACGGCTCAGAACATGGCCGATATATCCAGCCAAAACAGTGCGCGCAGCAGCTTGGCAGGGCTTATCTCACGCGGCGCAAAATCATCCCCATCCTATTTTTTTATCTTATAATATTATGATAGGACGTGGATGGACTATCTAAGTTCGCATTTTAAGCAGATATAAGTTCCTGAAGCGCCGGGCCCACGGCGTCAGCAAAGAGCCGCACAGCTGTTATGGCCTCTTGCAGACTGTTGCCGTTTGAGCCGACCTCGAGTATGAAATAGCCGGTGGAGAGGTGCTGGTTGTAGCGCTCGGGCACCACGCTGATGGGCCGGGCCAGTGTGGGGTACTTGGCGTTCACGGCCTGCTGCAGATACAGGGCGAGCTTGAGGTTTTCCTCCCAGTAGGGGTGGTAGAGCCCGCTCTCACCGGTGCCGACCAGCATCATGAGCTGGCTTGAGGCCGTGCCGTCGAGCTCGGCCACGGTTTTATATGTGACTTCTCCATCGCCGAGGGCGTCGCGGTGCAGGTCTATAACCACGGCTATGTTGGGATACTGCGCTAGGTAGCTCTCCACGGCGGCGCCGGAGCGCGAGTAGGAACCGGTGTAGCTGGGGTAGTCGTATATCTCACGGTCGTGCAGCACGCTTATGCCCTGGGCTTCAAGCGCCTTTGTGAGTTCGTCCCCCACTCGTATGACGTTGTAGTTTTTGTCCTCGGTGCGGTCTGTGTCCGTCTCTTCGTAGCGGTCATAGGCGTCCGGCGTGTAGGCCTCGCTGCCGTGAGTGTGTACTATCAGCACCTGCGGTCCCTCGACGGGCAGAGTGGTGCTCGGACCCTCTGCTACTAGGGCGCCGACGTCTATGTCGAAGCTGGTGGAGTTTTTTATAGTCAGGCCACCGTATATTGTTGTGGGCACTATGCGCGTACCCTCGTCGGTGTATTGCTCTGTGGGGGCCGGGGAGGTTTCGGCTCCCGGGCTTTCCGCGGTGTCAACAGGCTCTTCCGGCTCCTGAGAAGTAACCGGGTCGAAGTCGAGTATGGCCGGGATGCCGGGGGTGGGACTCGTCTCTGCTCCGTGCCCAAGTTCCAGGTTCAGGCTGGCCGAGACCATCCGGCTTGAGTCAAAGAACTCGTCCAGCCAGCCGGAGATGGCGGCGCCTGCGCCACAGACCGCAGCGGCCTTGACGCCCAAAAGCAGTACCCCGGCCGCCGCAAGTTTTTTAGCTTTGCCCAAGCTCTCACCTCCCTGAAGGTAAGATATGCATGGCTGGCGCCGGGCATGCCAGGCCTTGCGCTGTGCGCAAAATTATGTTATTATTCCCCAGCGCCCTCGTGACGAAGGCACAATTATTCTGTCGAAAGGAATGCGAACAAATGGAGCATATTTACCGTCCTCGCGGCGTGTGTTCACGCGAAATGCGGGTGGAGCTTGAAGACGGGATTATCCGCAAAGTGAAGGTGATAGGGGGGTGCGATGGCAACCTGAAGGGCATTTCCAGCCTCCTGGTGGGGATGCGAGCCGAAGACGCCATCGCCAGGCTCGAGGGTATCCGCTGCGGTTTTAAGAACACTTCCTGCCCGGATCAGCTCTCGATCGCACTGCGCGAGTGCCTTCAAAAAGAGGCAAATTGATTTACATAACATTGCGGAACGGTTACAAAGGTTACAAATTTCGAGCTTTTTGTCACTCAAACTTGCGGAATTGCAAAAAAATTTGGGTCGAAAAGCGTCGAGGCAAATTCTTTCAGCAGATAGCACAACACAATATATAGGGTCAATCGACAAAAAATCATCGAATAATCCATATAATGTGGAGCTATTGTTCAGTTTATAAAAAAACGGCAAACTCAGTTTGTACAAGATACCGATTGAATTCGACTTGCAAATTTGACTATAATTATTGCAAGGAGTTCGGTTGGACTTCCCCCGCCTGCAATCCGGCAGACGGACGCAACAAACTGAGGTGCAATATGATTAGGAAGGACAAGCTTCATATCGTGCTGCTGGCGTGCGTGTTGGCTCTGTGCCTCGCCGCGAACGGCTCGGTGTCGGCGGTTGCTCCCGAGCAGCAGCTTACCTCCCTGGCCGGCAGCACCGCCACGGAGAGCGCCCCGCCTGGGGCAGATAAGGACACCGCCAGCCAAAATGAGGAAAGCTCAACGGACGTGACGGCGGCCGACGAACCGGACAACTATGTTCCGCTGTACATAAACGGCGTGCTGCACTCCGAGTGCCTGGTGATAGACGGAGTGGCGCGCATGAGTCTCGGACGCTTTGCCGACCTCGCTGGTCTGAACTTTGACGGTCACACTATAGAAGGCGTGGCGCCGAAAGTCAGCGCCGACGGAAATTGGGCCGAGGTAAACGGACGATACTTTTACTTGCCCGACGGGCTCTATGAACTCGGCGGTGAGATGAACTGGCCGCTCAAGGAGCTGGCCAGGATGTTTGGCTGCACCGTCACTTGGGACGAGGCCTCTAATAGCATCAACCTGGACCTGACAAATGTAGAGCTGCTGGCGTCCGGTGATGAGTACTACTCTGACGAGGATGTGTACTGGCTCTCGCGTATAATATATGCCGAGAGCGGTAACCAGCCGCTTGAAGGCCAGATAGCGGTGGGCAATGTTGTGCTCAACCGTGTGGCCGATGAGCGTTTCCCTGACAGCGTCTACGAGGTGATTTTCGACACGACTTACGGCGTACAGTTTTCACCGGTGGAGACGGGCGGCATCTATGCTGAACCCGACGAGGAAGCCATAGTGGCGGCCAAGCTGGCCTTGGAGGGTTATAACACGGGCGGCACCGCGCTGTACTTCGTAAACCCGGCCATCGGAGCTTCGAGCTGGTTTAATCAGACCAGAACATATGTGACAAGCATCGGGGACCATGTTTTCTATGCCTGATTGCATGCACGCGAAAGGCGTGATATAATGAGTGGCGCGTTATATGCGCCACTCATTTTTAACGGTGATTTGATGGAAGAGATATTGATAAAAGGCTTTGAAGAGCTCGGCGTGCCGGTGCCCGAGGGCGCTATAGCCAACCTCAGGGGTTATTACGACTACCTGACCGAGCGCAACGCGGTGATGGACTTGACGGCCATAAAGGGCGAGGAGAACACCGCGCGTATGCATTTTCTGGACTGCTGCGCCCTGCTGACCGTGACGGATTTTGCGGGCAAAAGCCTTATAGACATCGGCTCGGGCGCGGGTTTTCCCGGCCTGCCGCTGAAAATAATGTCGCCCACAACGCGCGTGACTCTGCTGGACAGCCTCAAAAAGCGGGTGGATTTCACGGGGGAGTGCATAGAGCGACTGGGCCTGGAAGGCATAGAGAGCCTGTGCCTGCGCGCCGAAGAGGCCCCGCTGGAGATGCGAGAGAGCTATGATATAGCGACCTCCCGCGCGGTTGCCAAGCTGAACCTGCTCCTGGAACTGTGCCTGCCCTTCGTGCACACAGGCGGTGTGTTCCTGGCCATGAAAGGCCCTGACTGCGACGCCGAAGCGGCCGAAGCCGCCAACGCAGCCGGACAACTGGGTGGCAAGATACGTGAAATAAAAAGGTACACAGTGCCCGGCACGGACGTGGTCCACGCCTGCGTGGTGGTGGACAAACTCAGCCCGACACCGCCGCAGTTCCCGCGCCGCTGGGCCAGGATGCAGAAAAAGCCGCTATAATAAAACCCGGAGCTATTAGGGCTCCGGGTTTTTAATATGTGTGGGCAGGTGCCTGACTGGGCATGCGCCAGGGCAACGCGGCCTTGACTGACTGTCGGAAGAATCCTTGCCCACGGACTTCGAGGGTTTTCTCCCCGTACCGGCGTTATAATATATCAAACGCAAGCTAAAGGGGAGGAATTTGCGTGCAGTCTGTTTTAACGCGGCCCAGACTGGGCCGGGCCGGAGTGGTACAGCTACCGGTCAGCGAAATCGACCCGAACCCCAATCAGCCCCGCCGGGTATTTGACAACGCCCAGCTCCTTGAGCTGGCGGCGAGCATATCCGAGTACGGTGTGCTCTCGCCTCTGACAGTGCGGCTGCACTTCGGCCGCTATGAGCTTGTGGCAGGTGAACGCCGCCTGCGCGCGGCGCGCATGGCCGGGCTCAAGAAAGTGCCGTGCATTGTGCTCGACGTGGACATGGAAGGCTCCAGTCTCATAGCGATGGTGGAGAATTTACAGCGCCAGGACCTGGACTTTCTGGAAGAAGCCCGGGGAATTGCAAACCTCATGCGGCAGTATGGGCTGAGCCAGGAGGAGTGCGCAAAGCGCCTGGGCCGCAGCCAGAGCGCTGTGGCCAATAAGCTGCGGCTGCTGAAATTGCCCGAACCCGTGCTCGACGCGCTGCGCTCAAACGGCCTCACTGAGCGCCACGGCCGGGCGCTGCTGCGCCTGCCTAATGCCGAGGCCCAGCGTGCCGCGCTCGAGTACATAATAGCCGAGGGCCTGAATGTCGCGCAGACGGACAAGTATGTAGACTCCCTGCTGGCCCCGAAGGCAGAATCAGAGCGGCCCGAGCGCAAGCGGTCGTTTATCCTCAAGGACGTGCGCGTGTTCCTGAACAGCCTGAGCCACAGCCTGGACGTCATGAAGCGCGGCGGCATCGCCGCGGGTATGAAAAAACAGGAGACGGACGAGGAACTTATCGTTACCATCTCAATCCCCAAAAAACGCACCAAAGAGGATTGAAACTCTGCAATTTTGCTGCTACTATTGTGTTGGGCGCAAGTACGCCTGCGGAAAGGGGCAGAGAGTTGTGAGCGAAGTCGATAAGGTGCTTTCCAGGCTGGCAAATGCTGTGGCCGGTGCGCTCGATTCAATGAAGCCGGTGGAGTTAAACCAGAAAGCCACGGAAGAAGGGCGTTTTTTGAGCCTTGACTGTGAGCAGACCGATTCAAAGTGGAAAGGCCTGCTTGAGCAATATCTGACGACGGACAGTACTTTCGAGATACACAGCTGGAACGAAGAGGCCGATTGCATTGAGCTGGCCCTGCGCTACGGTGAATTGAAGGTTGACGATTGGAGTTACGGCAAAAAGATCACGGGAAAAGTTACGCCGGAGTTTGCAGGGATGCTCCTGAAGCTGCCCAAACCTACCGATACGGAGCTCTATAACAAGATGACCCCGTTTTTTAACCTGATGCTCGACAGCGGCTTCTCAAGCAGCCATTACGGTACGGAAGTGTATTTGTCTGCCAGAGCTGAAATGTGATAATGTAAAAGGCGCGGCCCATCTGGGCCGCGCCTTTTTACTCTTTGGTCTGTTTTACATGGTTTTAGGCTTTTTTCCTGTCGATAATGTAGCACCTAACAGCGACGATAGCGAGGAAGGCAATTCCCATGTATCCGGTGTAAGGATAGATGATACCGACCAGGTCGCTGAAAGGAAGCTGACCGCCGACCAGAGCTATTATGCCGAGGACGACAATTATGATCTTGTGCTTCGTGGTGCCCTCCTTACCGAACTTGTTAGCTGTGACCCACAGCATAGGAGCGGCAGTGGAGAAAATTTCGCCGATAATGACGATGGAGAAAATCGTACCGAAAACCGGAGAAATGAACTCGGCCAGGTAGAGAATGGGGATCTCCATGGCGGCGGTGTTCTCGATGTCGCAAAGCATGGCCAGGCTGACGCAGATGCCGGCCAGCATGAGCAGCACGCCGCCGATTATGGCACCGAGTTTAACCTCGCGCTTGCTGTTGGCACCGGCGCCCATACCGTTCAGGAAAGGTACGGAGCCGGTGGCGTTATACGCAACGTAAAGCATACCGGCGATCCACCAGCTACTGGCGGCGGGGTTGGTCTCAACGTTTTGGATGGTTTCATTGACGTTGGCCAGCGCGCCGCCACGGGTGACAAGCGTATAGATGGCGATAATCATAGTAAACAGTATGGTGAAAGGACCAAGACAGCCTATTATGTCTATCAGCTTTTGCAGGCCGAGCAAAACTGCCAGGGTTGCAAGTACGGCCATCGCGGTGGAGCCGACCCAGTTGGGCAGGCCAAAATACTGATTGATAGTGGCGCCGGCGCCGGAGATCATGACGACGACAACGCAGAACAGGAAGATCGGAATAAACCACTCAAAGAAGATGCCAAGCACTTTTCCGCAATAATAACGGAAAGGCTTGAAGTCTAGATCATCCTTGTGGTCATAGCCATGCCCTGTAAAGACAGCGCCGCTCCAGGAAAACAGGAACATGCTTATAAGTGCGCCTCCGACGCCCCACAGTCCATAGGATGTGAAAAACTGCATGATTTCCTGTCCGGAGGCGAATCCGGAGCCAATCATAAACGCGATAAACGCGCCCGCATATTTTATGACTGGCCAGAGGTGTTTTTTTTTCTCTTCCATTGTTATTCTCCTCTCTATTCGGGGATATATATGCTGCTTTAAAGCAGGGCTTCCGCTTCTTTAAGGAGCTCTATAAGTCTGTCTATATTCTTGTGTATATTCAGTCGAACAGCGTTCTTTCCAAGGCCCTCGTAACCATCACAGGTGATGGCGCGAATACCAACCTTCTCTAGGAGCGAACAAAGGTCGATAGATTCATCATCTGTATAAAGCATTGTTATGGGCACGCTGTTGCAGGTCTCGGAATACTTCAGTTTGTCAAGCGAGGCCAGCATCCTGGGCTTATCTATGAGAACTTTCTCGCGGCAGCGCCCGGCCCAGTCGCAGTTGATTATTGCCTCAGCAATGCGTCCGGCAATCTCGTTTTTTGAGTACGGCACGTTGACCTTCGCCGCAGCGCCTATCACTACTGGGTTGGCGAGAAGATAGCCGAGACGTATGCCGGCTGCGCCCATACCCTTTGAGAAGGTGCGCATAACAGCGAGGTTGTCGTACTTATCTATGAGACGTACAGCGCTCTCTGCAGGGGGCATGTAATCCCCGTAAGCCTCGTCCAGCACGACAAAGCTGTCGAGTTCACGCGCAAGCTTGACAATTTCTTCGGCCTGCTCGAGGGGAATAACTTGTCCCGTAGGATTGTTGGGGTTGTCAATATAAATATATGCGCCCGGATTGGCTTTCATGGCCGCCAGGAAGTCGTCCAGCTTAAAGGCGTAGTTGTTTTCTTTCTTGAGGTATACCGGACGATAGACGGTTTCATATGTTACAAAGTCGTCGACAACTGCGGTAAACTGAGGCGCGAGCCCGATAATAACCTTGCCAGGTACAAGAACCATGCGGTTGAGGGTAAGTATGGCGCCGATAGAACCGCAAGTAAGCAAGATCTCGTCGCGGGTTAGCTTCACAACGTCCTTGTATCGGTTAATAATAGCGTCTTTGATATCGTCGTCGGAGTGAGGATATTCAACAACATCTGTATAAAGCGTCGCGTCAAAATGAACGTCCGGGCAGAAGCCATAGGGGTTAGAGCCCATGGAACAGTCCAGCTCGAACGGAGCTTGAGACAAGTGCTCGGAATAGTCATTTCTCTCCTGCGTAAGCAAGACCTGTCTAATACCGTACATTGCGACACGTCCTTTTCTCAATAAAGTAGTAGATGTATGTTTCGAAATATGTCTAAATTATAAATTAAATGTTAACAAATTTCAATTAACAAGAGTGTCAAACAATCACATGTTCTTTATCAATTTATAGTGAAAAACTACACAAAATTATTATATAAGCTTGTCCATATAGAGCGCAGACAAAGAGAAACAGGACATTTTTTATATGGAAGGAATGAGTATGTTCGTCAGCAAGAACGTCGCACCCATATACAACTGCGACATACTAACCGCCTGGTAAAAGCGGTTGGCCGACTGCAAGCGCCAGTGGGGTTCAGATAGGGACAAAAAATTTTTTCAAAAATTTTTTCACCGACCCCGGTTTTGGCGATGCCCCTCCGTAATCTATGGGTGTAAGCGAAAAACAAAACGCCAAACACACATAAATAAGGAGATGACTTAAATGAAGAAGCTCAACGTCAAAACGATAGGTATCGCCGCTGCTGCCACCGCCATGCTGGTGCTTGCCGGGTGTGGTGAAACCAACACAGCAGCCATCCCGCAGGAGAGCCTGACCACACAGAGCCTGCCCGCTACGCAGGAGGCCGCTGGCACCCTGCTGCTCAGCGTGAATCCGGCTATCGAGCTCGACTACGACATGAGCGGCGACGTGGTGCAGCTCAACGCCCTCAACGACGACGCCAAAGCTGTGCTCGCGGGCTATGACAGCTACTACGGCCGCAGCGCCGAGGTTGTCGCCGCAGAGCTGGTGGGCGAGATAGACGAAGCCGGATACTTCGATACGACCGTCGCCGGACAGGAGCGCAATATCGTGCTCAAGCTCGAGCGCGGCAGCGAGTACCCCGAGGGCTTCCTCACGGGAATAGAGGCATCTGTCCGTCAGGCGGTCAGTGAGCGCGGTGGCACGAGCCAGGCGGTGGCCATCGGCGCAGACGACTACAACGCCGCTTACGCCGACCGTGGCTATATCAGCAAAGACGCGGCCGAGCGCCTGGTCGCTGCCCAGACCGGCATCAGCAACCCACAGTTCGTGGTCAAGGATTACGAGCTCGACGACGGCGACTACGAGGTGGAGCTGATTGTGGACGGCGTAGAGTACGAGTACGAAGTTGACGCCTACACCGGTCGCGTGACTGAGGTCGAGCGCGACGACGACCGCTATGACGATGTCTACGACGACGTGTACGATGACCGCTGGGACGACCTCGACGACCTTTACGACGATGACCGCTATGACGACTGGGACGACATGTACGACGACTGGGACGATGACGATGATGACTGGGATGACGATTGGGACGACGATGACGATTGGGACGATGACGATGACGACGACTGGGATGACGACTGGGACGACTGAGCGGTTAACCGAGATTTAACCTGGATTTCATGCGGATTTGATGTAAAATCCTGCCGCTTATGATATTCTCGTAAAAACCCACGCGCCGGCCTGATCCTGAGACCGGCGCGCGGATTTATGGGGGATAACGATGGTCTCAACGAAGCAGGACATAGTCGAATGGGTGCTTGCGGCCAAGGAAGATCCGGAAGCTGCCGACAGGCTGATAAACCAATACATGGGCTTTATCCGCGCCGAGGCGAAGAAACTCAGCTTTGGCGACGGCGAGGACGAGTTGAGCATAGCCATGTTTGCGTTCTATGAAGCCGTGGTCGGCTACGAGCGCTCGCGCGGGAACTTTTTGAAGTTTGCGTCCAAGGTAATCCGCTCGCGGCTGATAGACTACCACCGCGCCGAGAGCCGCCACCGCGGCCACGGCTCGCTGAACGAACGCGCGAGCCAGGACGGCGCGGAGCTCCTGGAGCTGCTGCCCGACACACGCGACGATATAGAGGAGCTGAACACCCGCGAGGCGGCGCAGAGCGAGATTGAGGAGTACGCCCGGGCGCTGGCCGCCTTCGGCATCACGTTTTCCGAGGTCGCGGACAACTGCCCCAAGCAGGAACGCACGCTTGCGGCGTGCATGGACGCGCTCAATTACGCCCGGCGCCGGCCGGAACTGCTCGCCGCCGTGGAAAAGAGCGGCAAGCTGCCCATGACGGAACTGGCCTCCGGCGCGGGCGTAGAGCGCAAAACGCTTGAGCGGCACAGAAAGTATCTCGTTGCCATGCTCATTGCGTTCACGAACGGGTTCGAGATAATACGTGGCCACTTGTGCAGGCTGGACGGCGGGAGGGGGACGAAATGAAATACCTGATACTTGAGTCCCATGCCGCTTACTGCATCGCCCTCGGTGAAGACGGGCGCTGCATCAAGTGTGCAAATATGCGCTATGAGGTCGGCGACAGGGTGGAGGACGTAATTGAACTGAAACTACCTGAGCGGCGAGACAACCGCCGCATTGTGCGCATGGCCTCCCTCTGCGCCGGGCTGGCAGCCTGCCTGTGTATAGCGTTTTTCGGCTGGTATCAGCCCAACTACGCGGCCTACGGCACCATGCGCATGAGCATCAACCCAGACGTCGAACTCACGCTCAGCCGCACTGAGCGGATTCTCGACGCCGAGGGCCTCAACGCAGACGGTGTAGCACTGCTGGAGGGGATGGACTTCTCCGGCATGGACGCCCAGGAGGCCGCGGACGCCCTGGTTGCGCAGTCGATAGCGGGTGGATATCTGAGTGAAGGCGGTCAGGTGACCGTCTCCGTGGATGGCGGCAGCGAGGACTGGCGCCGTGAGACCGAGGGCGATACGCTCGAAACGCTTGAGGAGCGCTACGGTACTTTCGCCATAATCCGCACGCCTGATGACCCGATAGTCACCATACCTGTGCCCACTCCAAGCCCGACGCCCACGCCTGCACCCACGCCGTTGCCGTCGCCTGTGTCCACTTCGCCGCCATATACGGACGATGATGACTGGGATGACGATTGGGACGACGATGACGATGATGACTGGGACGATGACGACGGAGATTGGGACGATTGATATAACTGCCCTGCGCGTTTGCTTGACGCGCAGGGCAGATTTTTTGTGACATGAAGGCAAATGCGGATATTTTTGCGCTCGCTTGTAGTCCGGGCGTGCGAAATGATAGTATATGTTTGAGGACACAAAGGAGGTGCCGGATGGAGGACGAGGCCATATTGGAGCTCTTTTTCGCGCGCTCGGAGCAGGGTATAAGCGAGCTGGACGCCAAGTACGGGGCGCTGTGCCGCTCGCTGGCCTACAACATACTCGGCAGCCGCGAGGACGCCGCCGAGTGCGTAAACGACGCCTATCTCGGCGCCTGGCGGGCCATACCGCCCGAGCGTCCGGAGCGCTTGCGCGCGTGGGTGTGCCGGGTGGTGCGGAATATAGCGCTCGCGCGCCGGCGCAAAAACACGGCTGCCAGGCGCGACGCCTCCTTTGACGTGGCGCTCGGCGAGCTGGAGGACGCCCTGGCGTCTCCGGGCGAGGTGGGTGATGCGCTCGAAGCCCGTGAGCTGGCGCACATGCTGGAGGGCTTCCTGGACACCTTGAGCGCTGAGAACAGGGCAATATTTGTGAGGCGCTACTGGTTTTCCGACTCCTGCGCCGAGATTGCCGCGCAGGTGGGCATAAGCGAGGGCAACGTGACGGTGCGCCTCACCAGGCTGCGCCGCGCATTGCGGAAATATCTCGAAGACAGAGGGGTGTACGTATGAACGCAGACCTTATAACCAAAGCTATGGGCGAGCTGGACTTGAAGTACGTGGACGAGGCCGCTGCCTACACCCGGCCGCGCAGGCGGCGCGTGTTGAGACTGGCCGTGGCCATAGTGGCGGCAGCGCTGCTGCTGGGCGCCGGCACAGTGGGCGTGGCTTCGACCGTATACGGACGGAACCTCGGCGACGTGCTCGGGATGCTATGGCAGGAGGAGACCGGAGAGACCATGCGTGACGAGCAGGCCGCGATAATCGCGGGCATGGTGCAAGAAGTGGGCGTGAGCCGCTCGGCGGGCGGCGTCACGGCGACTGTCACCTCGGCGCGCGTGAGCGACAGGAGTATCTGGCTGCTGCTGCGCATGGAGGGCGAGGCGCTGAACGGCTGCGGCGGGCTGATAGCGCAGGAATTGGCGTTGAGTGTGGACGGCAAGGTAGTTGATAACAGTTCCACAGGGCTCGAATACATCGGTCTGGACGGCGACGGCGCGCAGCTCTACATGGTACACTATAGCGCTCCCGAGCCAGGGCAGAACTGGGACTCAAATTTGGATGTCGAGATTAAGCTCGGTGACCTGGCCACGGGACTTTACCCGGAGGAAATAGTGGTTCCGGGCGACTGGAGCATGTCCTTCGGGCTGGACTACGTCCCGGAGACGGACTCGATAGCGCTCGCGGACGCCACGGTGCGCGTCTACGACCGCACGAGGGAAGAACACGTCGATGCGCACCTCACGCAGATAGTTGTGACGAGCACAGGCTTCAGCTTCAACTGCGACGTTGACCCGGAGTACAGCGGGTTTGACGTGTGCCTGGTAGAAGTCGTATTGGGAGACGGCTCCGCATCATATCCCGGCTTGGCCTATACTGCCGCCAACCCGGACGGCGCGATCTGGAGCGTGAGCGGCGAATGGCGCTTCCCGCTGGATTTGCAGGACATAAGCGCACTGCGCGTGAACATGTACACGATACCGGTGCGGTGAATAAAAAACAGCCCCGCGGCTCTAAGCCGCGGGGCTATTTTGCTGTCAACGAATGAAGTTCGTCGCGTCGCTATACTCGTTTTCCGGCGGGTTTATACCATTTTGACGGCCGAGTTCTATGCATTTGAGCAGCCAGGCCATGTTGCGTGCGAGGTTGCGCATGGTCTGCAATCCCTCCGCGTCTGCTGCGGCCTGGCCGGGGGTCTGGCCGAAGGCGTCGTTCCAGTAGCTGGAGGAGACGATTGGCATTTCGCGGATGGTGAAGTACTTGTTGAGCACGTCGAAGCTGGTGACGGTGCCGGCACGGCGGGCCACGGCCACGGCTGCGGCGGGCTTGTGCCGGAAGGAATCTTGAGCGGAGTAGAAGAGGCGGTCCATGAAACTGATGACGGAGCCGTTGGGCGAGGCATAGTAGACGGGGGTGCCGACTATGAAGCCGTCGGCAGCCTCAAGCTTGTCACGGAAGACATTCACCGCGTCGTCTATGACGCACTTGCCGAGCTTGCCGCATGCCCCGCAGGCGCGGCAGCCGGGCACGGGCGCGGAACCGATGTGGACCAGCTCGGTCTCAATGCCGCAGCGCTGCAACTCACGCTCGCACTCGGCGAGGGCGAGATGGGTGTTGCCGCTGGCCTTGGGGCTGCCATTCAAGAGCATGACTTTCAAGTGTATTCCTCCTTTATTCTTCCGACAGGGAGACTTCAAGTGCGACGGGGGAGTGGTCCGAGTACTTAAAACCGGTGGGAATGGTCTGGACACTCTCCACCGTGATGTTGGGGGAGACTATGAAACCGTCGAGCACGTAGTGCTGGGACGTTTCTGCATTGTATGGGGCATTATTCAGCCGGCAGGTAGGGCTTGTGTCGTCGTAGACAAAGCTCCAGCCCTCGGGCAGCATGTCGTCCGTGAGTACGCCCGGCGTCCAGAATTCGGCGTTCAGCATGGGCCAGCGCTCGAGTGTGCCGGGGAAGGTCTGGTTGAAGTCGCCTCCTGCTATGACGTAGTTGCCTGCGGCGTACTCGCTCTCGAGCACTTCGAGCAGCATCTCGGTCTGGGCGGCTTTGCCCTCGCCGTCGTCGTAGGCCTCGAGGTGGAGGTTCACGACGGCGAGCTGTTCGTCCGTGCCCGGCAGGGCGTAGTGCGTCACCAGCAGGCAGCGCTTGAGGTTCGCCGTGCGCAACGGCCAGGAAAAGGGGCAGGGCAGTGAGATGCGCTTGGCTGCGCCTTCTATCTCAAAGTCAGACATGGTCATAATACCGCTGTTTATCCGGCCCATCGGCGGCCAGGGAAAGGGCACAAAAGGGCAGTAGTAATTCAGGGCATATACGCTCGTGGCCACGCCAAGCGTCTCGGAGATGCCGCGCACCTCGTCGGCGCGGTAGCTGCGCGCGGAGTCGGAGTCAGCCTCCTGGATGAGATATATGTCCGCGTCGCGCTCGCTGAGCGTGTCCAGCACGCCGTCATAGTACTCTTCAAAGCGCTCGCGGCCGGGTTTGTCGGAACCCGTGCCGCCGTCCATGACGAAGTCCTCATACTGACCCAGCCCGCAATAGCCTATGTTCCAACTCAGGAGACTTATGCTGCTCCCGGGCTTGGTAGCGTCGCCGTAGCTGTAAGGAGCAAGCGTTTCTACGTTATTGGGGCGGTATTCCGTAGGTGTTAGGAAAATTACTAGTGCCAATGCCAGCGCAACAACTGCGCAGAGCACAATTATGGCAATTTTAAGTACTTTGCGCCCCATGGCAGGTCAGACGGAGTAATAGCGCCAGATTGTGCCGTCGAGCTCGCGGCGTACGCGGTTACGGGCCAGGAGGTATTCAAGGTGAGCGGCGGCTTCACCCACGGCAAACCACTTCTGAGTGAGCGGGAAGTCGGCCCAGGAGTTGGTCTTGCCGTGCACACGCCAGGTCATTTTGCCGGCCAGCTCGTAGGTGCTGCTGCCCGGGTTGACGTCCAGAACGTCGAGCAGTTCGCGTATACGCGCGCCGTGGTGCTCTATGATGGTGCCGACGCGCTCGGCCACGGTGCTCGTCACTTGGCGGTGCGCCGGGAGGGGCAGGCGTATGTCGTATATGCTGATGTCCATGAGGCTGTGAACATAGTGGCCCAGCGGATCGGGGAAGTTCGGCCAGCAGGTGATGTTGGGCGTGATGTTGAAGAGCACATGGTCGCCTAGGAACATTATCTTGTTATCCCGATCGTAGAGGCAGAGATGGCCGGGAGTGTGGCCGGGGGTAGATATGGCCTGTAGGCGGTGGCCGCCGTATTCAAGTATGTCGCCGTCAGCTATGTAGGTAAAGGTTGCGAGCTTTTCTTGGCGGTACTTCTGTGACGGGTTATCTGACCAGCAGGAGAGCTCCTCGGCAGAGAAACCGTAGGTGCGGAATTCTGCCGTGCGGTCCCAGGAGTTTGTGAGACCGTCCAGCAGCATCTCCCCGTCTGTGCGGCTTATAAAAATATGTGAGCTTGAGCTGGCCAAGTCGGGGGCCAGGCCGCTGTGGTCGGAGTGAAGGTGCGTGAGGAAGATATCGGCGTTATTCATGTCTATATCCAGCTCGTTGAGCCCGGTGGTCATGGCCTCAAGGCACTCGGGCATACGGAAACCGGTGTCTATAACGAGGCTGCGCTTGTCGTCCTTTATGACGTAGGAGTTCAGGCACCTGAGAGGATTGTTGGGCAGCGGAACGGGTATAGTGTATATGTTGCCTTCTATGTGGTTGTACATTTTATCTCTCCATTCTGCGTGTGGTTATCAGACTTTATGATTCTATCACAACTCAATAAAAGAGAACAAGAGCGGGGAGCAAAAAATTATCTAACGCTTGAAAATAATAACGCCTGCTATCATCAGCGCAGCCCCCAGACCCTTGCTCCAGGTGAGCGGGACGCGCTCGGTGCCCATGAGGCCCAGGGCGTCTATGGCGCCGGCAGTGAGCAGCTGACTCACGAGTATTACGCTCACTGCTGTGGCGGGGGTGAGCGCGTGCATGCCAAGCATGACGGTGAGCGTGATCACAAGTCCCAGCACGCCGCCGAACAGATAGAGCTTGTTCACATCGCCTATGGCGGCAAAGCTCCCGTCGCGGTGGAAGAAGAGCACCACGCAGGCCAGTATGGCCGCGGTTACCTGCACGAAGGCATTGGCCTCGCTCGTGCCTATGCCCTCACCAAGCCGCGTGTTCATCACGCCCTGGAAGCTCATTGCGGCCCCTGCCGCTATGCATATGAGTACTCCAAACACAGCTAATCGCCGCCTTTCGTCATTTCGTTTAATCCATCGTGTGTGGACAAACAATGTTTTTTGAATAATGCCACTTGTATGCCGCGCGTGGATGTGTTATAAATAATGTGCGCGGCTAAGAAACATTCGGCCGCCCAGTAAAGACGTTAAGGAGGTGCCCTATGACAGCAAAGGCCAAGCCTAAGTACTACCTGGTCGAGGCCGGAGTACTGCCAGAGGTGTTCATCAAAGTCACTGAGGCCCGGGAACTTTTGGAGACCGGAGAAGTGCGCACAGTGGCCGAAGCAGTCGAGCGCGTCGGCATTTCACGCAGCGCCTTTTACAAGTACAAAGACTCAATTATGCCCTTCAGGGACATGCGCCACGGCAGCATTGTGACCTTCAACGCGCTTCTGCGCGACAAGAAGGGAGTTCTCAGCTCACTGCTCACTATTTTTGCCGATAGCGGCGCCAATATTCTTACGATAAATCAAAGCATACCCAATAACGGCACGGCTCAGGTGACCATCTCCGCGATCACCGAAAACATGAGCATAAGCATGGACGAGCTCCTAAACGCGGCGCGCACGCTCTACGGCGTCATCAGGTTTGACGCCCTGGCCGGCTGAGGGACGAGGGGGAGAAGATATGGTCAAAGTTGCAATACTCGGGATAGGCGTCGTGGGCGGCGGCACGGTGGAAGTGCTTACCAAAAATCGTGATCTCATCGCACGCCGGGCGGGCAGTGAGATAGAGGTAAAATACATCCTCTGCCGCAAGCCCAGGCCCGACCATCCGTTTGCAAATCTCATTGTCCACGACATAGAGACTATCGCCAACGACCCGGAGGTCAAGGTGGTGGCCGAGTGCATAGGCGGCGCGACGCTGGCCTACGAGTATGACAAGCGCTGCCTGGAAGCCGGCAAGAGCGTGGTCACATCCAACAAGGAGCTGGTTGCGGAAAAGGGCCTTGAGCTCACCGCGCTCGCGCGCCGTAAGGGCGTGAACTTCCTCTTCGAGGCCAGCGTCGGTGGCGGTATACCGATACTGCGGCCCATCTGCCAGTGCCTTGCGGCCAACGAGATCAGTTCCGTGTGCGGCATACTCAACGGCACCACGAACTATATCCTCACCGAGATGATACAGATGGGCAAGAGCTTTGAGCAGGCCCTGCGCGAAGCGCAGCAGAAGGGCTATGCCGAGGCAGATCCCACCGCGGACGTGGAAGGTATAGACGCCGGGCGCAAGATCTGCATCCTGGCCGACCTCTGCTTTGGCAAGAACGTCTCGCCCAGCGCCATAACCACCGAGGGTATCACCCACATCACCCCCGCGGACATAGAGTGCGCGCGTGCGCTCGGCTACAAGATAAAGCTCCTGGGCCGCGCGATGCGCACGGGGCCGAACAGTGTGACGGCCTTTGTCGCGCCGCACCTCATCAGCAGGAGCGCGCCCCTGGCCAACGTGGACGGAGTCATGAACGGCATCTCGGTGCGCGGCGACGCAGTGGGCGAGGCCATGTTCTTCGGACCCGGCGCGGGCAGCCTGCCCACGGCGAGCGCGGTGGCAGCGGATATCATTGACTGCGTGCGCGACCCCCAGACCCGCACCTACACCGGCTGGTGGCCGTCCGAGCCCGGCTATGTCACGGCGCCGGACAAGATATCCTGCCGTTGGATGGTGCGCACGGCCTCGCCGCTTGCGGACATAGCCGCCGCCTTCTCCGGCGTGCGATTTATCAACACGCCCAACGCCGCGGCGGGAGAGTACGCCTTTGTGACGGGCTACATGACCGGCGAAGAGCTCAAGACGAAGACGGCCAACATGGACGTGAGGGCGCGCTACCGCGTGCTCGACTGAGCGCACGGCCGCTCCGGGCATATAATGTAACGGCTCAATGCCGCTCAACAGTTTATTGGAGGGACATACCCCATGCTCATAGTACAGAAATTCGGCGGCAGCTCTGTCGCCAACGCCGAAAGGGTCCGGCACGTCGCCGGAATAATAGCAGACACCTACTCCGAGGGCCATGACATAGTCGTCGTGCTCTCGGCCCAGGGCGATACCACGGACGACCTGATAGAGAAGGCCAGGGAGCTCAACCCCCGTGCCTCCAAGCGCGAGATGGATGTACTGCTCTCCACGGGTGAGCAGCAGTCTGTGGCGCTCATGGCCATGGCCCTCGAGGCCATAGGCTTGCCGGTCGTCTCGCTCACTGGCTGGCAGGTGGGACTGGAGACGAACACCACCTACGGCAGCGCGCGCATAGTGCGCGTATCCACCGAGCGTATACGCCGCGAACTCGACAAGCGGCGCATAGTCATAGTGGCCGGTTTCCAGGGTGTGGACCGCAACGGTGACATCACCACGCTCGGCCGCGGCGGCTCGGACACCACCGCTGTCGCCATCGCCGCCGTGCTGCACGCGGACAAATGCCAGATCTACACCGACGTCGAGGGCGTATACACCGCCGACCCGCGCAAGGTCAAGGGCGCGCGCAAGCTCGACGAGATTACGTATGACGAGATGCTTGAGCTCGCGAGCCTGGGCGCACAGGTGCTCATGAACCGCTCGGTCGAGCTGGCCAAACGCTACGGCGTTATAATCGAGGTGCTTTCCAGCCTGGTGCGGAAGCCCGGTACAAAAGTTAAGGAGGTCGCCAAGAAGATGGAAGAGATGAAGATAAGCGGCATAGCAAAAGACAATGACGTGGCCCGTATAGTCGTGGTCGGCGTCCCGGATGAGCCCGGCGTGGCTTTCCGCGTTTTCAACACCATGGCCCGTGCCAAGATAAACGTAGACATCATACTCCAGAGCTACGGCAAAGAGGGTACCAACGACATCAGCTTCACCGTGCCCCTGGCCGACGCCGACCACGCCGCCGAGGCCCTTGAAGAGCTGCAGGAGTCGATAGGCTTTGACCACATCAGCGTGAACACCGACGTCTGCAAGGTCAGTATTGTCGGCGCCGGCATGATGAGCGCCTCCGGCATCGCCGCGCTCATGTTCGAGGCCCTCTACGACGCCAAAATCAACATCCAGATGATCTCCACCAGCGAGATCAAGGTCAGCGTCCTCATCGACAAGGCCTACGCCGACCAGGCCGTGCAGGCGATCCACAACAAATTCTTCGGGTAAAAATCGTTTAGGGGGGGACTTTGTCCCCCCTGCATCGCATTTATAAATGCTGATGAAAAAAGAGCTGGGAGGGAGCGGCTTTGTACGAACTTATAAAAATCACTGAGCAGTCATACTACATAGACTGTCCCGTGAAAATCGGCATTTACGACACGGGGGACGGGGTGTACCTCATTGACGCCGGCGGGGACAAGGACGCGGGCAGGCGCGTGCGCAAAATCCTCGACGAGCACGGCTGGAAATTACTTGGCATACTCGTCACGCACTCGAACGCCGACCACATAGGCGGCTGCCAGTACCTGCAAAAGCAGACCGGGTGCCGCGTATTCGCTCCGGGTGTCGAGGCGCAGTTCACGCGCACGCCTCTGCTCGAGCCGAGTTTCCTCTACGGAGCTTACCCCCCGAAACCGCTCCGGCACAAGTTCCTCATGGCGCAGAGCTGCGACTGTGAGGACGTGACCAGCCCGCAGTTCCCGGGCGAGGTGCGCGTCCTGCCGCTGCCCGGCCACTTCTTTGACCAGGTGGGATACCTCCTGCCCGACGGCACGGCCTTCATCGCCGACTGCGTCTCGAGCCCCGAAACGCTTGAGAAATACGGCTTCCCCTTCATCTACGACGTGCAGGCGTATCTGGATACGCTGGACGGCCTGGCATCCATACCGGCCCAATACTTCGTACCGGCCCACGCGCCGGCAGCGGAGGACATAGCCCCGCTGGCACGCATCAACCGTGAACGTATAGAGCGCCTGGGAGAGCTGGTGCTGAGGCTATGCGTGGAGCCGCGCGGCTTTGAGGACATGCTCAAGCTGGCCTTTGACCACTTCGGCCTCGAGCTCAACTTCCAGCAGTACGCCCTCGTCGGTAGCACGCTGCGGAGCTTCCTGGCCTGGCATCTGGACGCCGGAAGAGTGAGCGCCGAATTCATTGAAAACCGCCTGCTGTGGAGGGCGGTATAAATAGGAACAAACACACCTCCCTGACGTCTAGCTTATAGAACCGACGCCGGGGAGGTGCTTTATGCAGACTTTTTTGAGCTATATGCGCTCCGCACTGCCGCTGCTCGTGGTGGCTCTGGTGCTTGGAGCGGCGACGTATTTCGTGGCGACCGCCGTGCTCAAAAGGCGGGGCCGAATGCTCCCGGCGCGCTGGAAGCTCTGGCTGTTTGTGAGCAGCGTCTATGTCTTTGCGCTTGTAATGTTGCTCGTTGTGCGCGGGGAGGGCTTCTCTCTGGACGGGTACGGCTGGTACAGCCTGGACCTCTTCCACGAATACCGCACGCTTGCGCGCAGCTTCACGGCCAATGCGTTCATCAATATCCTGATGAACATTCTCATATTCCTGCCCTTCGGATTCCTCTTCGCCCTGCCCTTTGGGGAGAGCAAAAAGCGCTGGCTGGTCATACCCCTCGGCGTGCTCGCCACGATGTGCGTAGAGCTTGTGCAGTTCGTCATGCGCAGCGGCATAGCCGACGTGGACGACCTCTTCAACAACACGCTGGGCGTCATCTGCGGCTATGCGCTTGCCAGGCTGTGTGTCAATATACGCGCCAGGAGGGCGCTGACGTCCGTGGCCTGCGCCATCGTGGCGCTGGCCTGCATCGCGCCGCCCTTCGTAGCGTGGGGCATATCAGCCGCGTCGCCATACGGCGTGAGCGACTACGAAACAGGCGGCAGGGCGCCGCTGACGGGCGGGATAGAGTTTTCCGCGGAGGCCGAAGAATTCCTGACTTCCGCGCCGGAGACGTACTCCTACTACACTACACCCGGCGGCACGCTCGCCGAAGCCCGAGAGAGGGCCACTGAGTTCTTCGCCCTGGCCGGCACAAGCAAGGACATGGAGGACTTGTACGACGACTCTGCCTATATACGCGATGAGGAGTCCAAGCTGGTGGTGTACCGCTACACCGGGCCGGAGATAAAACTGAGCGACTCTGCCGCGCTGAGTAGCGGCCCGGCCCCAGGCCTGGGCGAAGACGAGCTGCGCACTCTGGCCGCGGGCTGGGGCGTGGAGATCCCGGAGGGCGCCGCGCTCGAGGAGCTCGGTGAAGGTATGTACCGCTTCACGCTTGACCCTACAGGCTCGCTCGGCGGCACGGTGACAATGCGCGTGCGCGAGGACGGGCTGGAAGAGCTGGAGTGGGGCGTCTACGAGCTGACCGAGGCGGGCAGGTCCGCGCACCTGACGGCGGCAGAGTGCGTCGCCGCGCTTGAGCGCGGGGACTACGCCGGGTGGATAGAAGAGCCCTCAGCCCCGCTCACCGTAGTCTCGGCAGAGATTGAGTATGCCCTAGACAGCAAGGGTGTGTACCGCCCTATGCTGAGGCTGGATACGCAGAGCGGTGACAGCCTGTACCTAGACATGCCGCCTGCATAGAGAAGCGCCCCGAATGGGGCGCTTCTCTCAGCTTACGGGGATCTCAAGGTAGCTGATGCGTATGGCCGCCACGTCGTTTATGTCCAGCGGGTACTCCCACGGGAAGCGGAAATGCCAGACGTGGGAGTCATCAGCGTAGCCTGAACCGCTGCTTGTGGACACCACTTCGCCGCTGGCGAGCACCGCGTATATATAGGTTGCGGGTATCAAGCCGCCTTGATCCTTATAGCTGAAGGTAATATGAGTGCTGGTCAACTCAATGTCATAGAGCGTGACCTCGCCGTACTCGCCGCTGTCCGGGCTGTAGGCCGGGACGGTTGTGTCGGGCAGGGTTATGGACACGTCCTCGTTTGTGAACTTCAGCTCGAAGTCAAACTCCCAAGGTCCGGAGGCCACAAGCTGTTCGTCCGGGTATTCGCCGCGCATAAGGTTGTCCAGTATGAGCGCCACGCCAAGCTCCTGATTGGTCTCGGGCGCGGCCGAGGTGGTGTATTCCAGCAGAAAGAGCCCGGCGTCGTCGCCGTCCACGCCCTGATAGGTCACGTTGGTGCCCGCAATACCCGGGCCTTCAATGACCGGTTCGGGCATGAGATCTATCTGCGAGTCGGCGAAGAAGTATCGCTCATCGCTTTCAAACTCCACGCCCTCTACTCTAAGCACCAGCCACAAATCGTAGCCGCTCGCGCGCGCCGAGGTGACGGTGACGGTCACGCCGCCTGCGGTCTCGCTGATACCCACATCCTGGGTCAGGCTCTCGACTGCTGCCGCCTGCCCTGGGCTCATATCGCCCCCGGTGCCGCGCCGCCAGAGCATGCCCAGGAAGTCCGTCATGTTCATGCCGTATATCGTCGAGGCCACGCCCACTGTGCCGAAGGCCAGTATTAACGCCGCCGCCGCGACGGCCAGGGCGATGCGTAGAATATGGCGGTTGCGCCGCGGCGCGGCGCGGTAGGTTGCGGCCTCTTCAATGTACTTCGGGTCGGCCGAGGCGAGGGCCTCGGAAAATCTCTCTGCCGCTCTCATACGTATACCTCCCTCTGCTTCAGATACTCACGCAGCCTTTTGCGTATGCGCGTCAGGCGCACGCTGACGGCCTTTTCGCCCATGCCCATACGCCCGGCTATGTCCGCTATGGAGTCTGCAAACCAGTAGCGGCGCAGGAAAATGACGCGGTTTTCCTCGCTCAATGAGCCCAGGAAGCTGTCTATCTCCCGCGTGAGCTCATTGAGCTCCACGGTGTCGCTGACGTTCTCGGGCGAAACGAGGCAGCCGTCCAACTCGTCCAGGGCCAGCTCGTAGCTCCCGCCGCGCTTTCCGGCGCCACGGCGGCGCAGCCGGTCCACACAGGTGTTGCGCACCACCCGGCAGACCCACGAACACAGCTTTTCGGGCCGCTCGGGCGGTATAGCCCTCCATGTGCCGAAGTAGGCGTCGTTTACGCACTCAGCCGCGTCCTCGCGGTCGCCGAGCAGATTGTACGCCAGCGAGTGAAAGATTGCGCCGTATTTAGCGTCCAGCTCGGTAATTCCGGACTCCGAGCGGGCGAAGAACAGTTCGAGTATGGCGCCGTCGTCCATAGTGCACCTCCTTTGCTGCTTTGTCTGTCTACTCGTATTTTCCGCGCAAACGCTACATCAAAACCGAAATTATATGCAAAAGGCCCGTCCTCTGCGTCGCAGAGACGGGCCTTATATGTTGCGTAATCAGAGCGCTTCAATGTCGGCGATGAGCTTGTCCACGTCGGACTCTTTCGTTGCCCAACTGGTGCAGAAGCGCACGGCGCAGTGCGTGTCATCCACGCGCGCCCAGTGGCTGAAGGTGTATTTTTCAGCGAGCTTTGCAAGGTCGCTGTCAGGTACGATGGGGAACTGCTGGTTCGTGGGCGAATCGTAGTAGAGCGGCCAGCCCTTGGCCTCAAAGGCACGGCGCAGGCGCATGGCAAGGGTAACTTCGCGCTTTGCCGTGCGCTCGTAGAGGCCGTCTTTCATCAGAGCGCCGAACTGCACGCCCAGCAGGCGGCCCTTGGCGAGCATGCCGCCGCGCTGCTTCATGATGTAGCGGAAGTCACGCGCTATGGCCTTGTTTGTAAAGACCAACGCTTCGCCGAAGAGGGCGCCGAGTTTGGTGCCGCCGATGTAGAACACGTCGGTGAGGCGGGCGAGGTCGGCGAGGGTCACGTCGCTGCTCACCAGTGCCGTGCCCAGACGCGCGCCGTCTACGAAGAGGATGAGACCCTTTTCACGGCAAACAGCGCTTATCGCCTCGAGCTCCGCGAGAGAGTACACGGTGCCGTTCTCCGTAGGCTGGGAGACGTACACCAGAGCCGGCTGCGGCATGTGTTCGTGTGTGGCATCGGCCCAGTGGGTGTCAACGCAGCTGCGAATCTGTGCGGCGGTGAGCTTGCCGTCCTCGCTGGGCAGGGTCACTACCTTGTGCCCGGCGGCCTCTATGCTGCCGGACTCGTGCACGGCGATGTGGCCGGTCACGGCGGCTATGGCCGCCTGGTGAGGCCGCAGTGCGGCGGTAATGACAATCATGTTCGCCTGAGTTCCACCGACCAGGAAGTGGACTTCGGCGTCGGGCGCGGCGCACTTTTCACGTATGAGTGCGCGGGCCTCGTCGCAGTATTCGTCCTCTCCGTAGCCAGGGGTCTGGGCGAAATTCGTGTCGTTTAATGCCTGCATTACTTCGGGCAGAGCGCCCTCCAGGTAATCGCTCTCGAACCTTATCATGTTTACACGGCCTCCACGTTTATTTTTCCGTCCGCAGCGGTGAGATGCACTCCCTTGAGAGCACCGTGGCGCTGGTCGACTATGACGGACGCAACGGCGTCCTCGATGTCCTTCTGTATGGTGCGGCGCAGGTTCCTGGCGCCGTAAGTGAGACTGTAGCTCTTCTGTACCAGGTAGTCTAGCACGCTCTCGTCCCAGGTGAACTCCATGCCTTTCTCATTCATGAGGTCGCGCACCTCGCCCAGCATGAGCGCGGCGATGCTCTTGAAGTTCTCCTCGGTGAGCTTGTTGAAGCAGATGATCTCGTCCACGCGGTTTATGAACTCGGGCCTCAGGAAGTCGCCCAGCGCCTTCATGGCGCGGTCGCGGTCCTTGTCCGTGGCAGAACCCACGAAGCCGAGGGAGCCGCTCTTGGTGTTGCTGCCCGCGTTGGTGGTCATGATGATGACCGTGTTCTCGAAGTTAATCGTGCGGCCCTGGGCGTCCGTGATGCGACCGTCGTCGAGGATTTGCAGCAGGATATTCATGACGTCCGGGTGGGCCTTTTCAATCTCGTCAAAGAGCACGACGCTGTACGGACGGCGGCGTATCTTCTCGGTGAGCTGTCCGGCCTCGTCATAGCCGACATATCCCGGGGGCGAGCCGATGATACGCGAGACGGAGAATTTCTCCATGAACTCCGACATGTCGAGCCTGATAAGGCTCTCGGGGGAGTTGAAGAGATCGGCGGCCAGGCGCTTTACGAGCTCGGTCTTGCCGACGCCGGTGCCGCCTACAAAGATGAAGCTCACGGGCTTGCGCTTGGCCTGCAGGCCCACGCGGTTGCGCTTTATCGCCGCGCAAACGGCGTCGATGGCCTCGTCCTGGCCCACGATGTGTTCGCGCAGACGGTCGCCGAGCTTGCTGAGGCGCTCGTACTCGTCCTCTGTGATGGAGCTGGCGGGTATCTTGGTCCAGAGCTCAATGACGCGCGCGAGGTTTTCGCGGGTGAGCACCGGCTTTTGAGTCTTGAGCTGGTTTATCTCGTCCGTGAGCTGCATAATGGTTGTGCGTATCACGGCCAGGCGCTCATAGTGCTCTTCCTGCGTGTCGGCGAGCAGGATTTCGCGCTCGCGGTTGAGGTCGTCTATCTCTTTCTGCGCGACGTCTATGCGCGCGAGGCTCTGATCTTTCAGGTTCACGTCCGAGCAGGCTTCGTCAATGAGGTCGATGGCTTTGTCGGGCAGATAGCGGTCGGTGATGTACCTCTCACTGAGAAGCACAGCTTCGCGGCACATCTCGGGCGGGATTTTGACCTGGTGGCAGTCCTCGTAGTAGTGGGCGATGCCTTCAAGTATTTTGACGGAATCGTCGATGCTCGGTTCGGCCACTGTCACGGGCTGGAAGCGGCGTTCAAGCGCGGCGTCCTTCTCGATGTGCTTGCGGTACTCGGTGAAAGTAGTGGCGCCGATTACCTGGATTTCGCCTCGGGAGAGGGCTGGCTTGAGTATATTGGCGGCGTTCATGCTGCCCTCGGCGTCGCCCGCGCCCACGATGTTGTGCACCTCGTCTATGACGAGGATGATGTTGCCGGTTTTGCGTATCTCCTCGATGAGCCCCTTCATGCGGCTCTCAAACTGGCCTCTAAACTGGGTGCCGGCCACGAGCGCGGTGAGGTCGAGCAGGTACACTTCCTTGTCGCGCAGCTTATAGGGTACATTGCCGGTGGCTATGCGCTGGGCCAAACCCTCGGCGATGGCCGTCTTGCCGACGCCGGGCTCGCCTATCAGGCAGGGGTTGTTCTTCTGGCGGCGGTTGAGTATCTGTATGACGCGCTCAAGTTCCTCCTCACGGCCTATCATGGCGTCCAGCTTGCCTTCGCGGGCCCTCTGGGTGAGGTCGATGCAGTAGTTGTCCAGGAACTTGCGCTTGCCCCTCTGCGGTGGGGCGGTCTGAGCCTGCGGCCCTGATTGACGCTCCTGGCCCGGGCCGCTCTGTGCGGGCAGGTTGCTGTTATCCTGACGCTGGGGCGTATTGCCCATCTGGCCCATGAGACGGTTCAGGAAGGGGAAGGTGGCGGTCTTGCCGTCATCGTCGGCGTCAGAGTCGGTATTCTCGATGTCCATCAGACCCTCCGCGTTGCCGAGCGCCTCCATCATCTCTCCAGTGAGATTGTCGAGCTCGTCGTCGGTGAGGCCCATCTTGTTGATGAGGTCGTCTACCGGCTTTATATGCAGCTCGCGCGCACACTTGAGGCACAGACCTTCATTCCTGGTCTGACCGCCGTCCATGCGGGTTATGAATATTACGGCTACGTTTTTACCGCAGCGTGAGCAAAGAGTAGGTTGCATAGTAAAATCTCCTGTATATCTCAAAAAATGCCATCAACTGTCTGGATGAAAAGAAAATTAGCACTCTTTCTATTCGAGTGCTAATTTATCACTAAGGGTATTGTTTGTCAACACCATTGAGGTGGAATTGACAGTTTGTTCATAATCGACGGCTCAAATTCCAACGCCTACCGTGAGCAGGTCTATGGTGTGGAAGAAGCGGGCGAGCAGGGTGCTGCCGAAGGTGTCGGCGCCGATAATGAGACCGAGGAAGCGCAGAACCCAAGCTATCAGCATGCAGTAGCAGGCGCCGTTTATGAGGCCCATGGCCGCGCCGCCGATGTCGTTTAGCAGGTCCATGTTGGGTATGCGGTATGTGAGGTTGGGGATGTTGGCTATGGCCATTAGAGCTATTAAGAATATGAGGAAGAAGAGCACTACGCCCGCGACGTAGGCGATGCGCTGGCAGAATATCTCGATGATGGCGTCGCTTATCTGCACGGAGTTGCCGTCTGCGTACTGCTCGGCCTCGGTGGCCATCTGGTCGGCGGCGTCGTCGTAGATGCCGACGGTGGTGTAGCAGGTGACGCAGAACTCGTGCCTGAGCGCGCTGTCACCTGCGAGTATGTCCTCATAGCTCAGGTCGGTGTTGGACAGGTCCATTTCTTCCAGGACGGTGTCGTCCATCTGTCCCTCTATATATCCGCTGACAAAGGGGCGCAGCACAGGCACTACGTCGTAGGAAAACGCACTGGAGACGAGCACGGCTCCGTACAGGGCGACAATTATGCCAAGCAGGTTGGCTATGCCGATGATGAAGCCCTTTTTATAGCCGGACCACACACATATTATAACTATGGCCAGCAATACCAGATCTATGACTATATGCACAGCCTATCCTCCTTCAGATGTAGCCTCTCTTTGCAAGTATAGGACCTCCGGGGCAGCGTCCTCCCACTTGATGGAGTACGCCTCTCCGTCCAGGTATTGGTTAGTAAGCGCTTCGCCGTCATTGAGCGAGTAGGTGCGCAGCGAATAGCCGTAGCCGTCTGCCGCGAGCAGCGCGAGTGTGAGCGCGTCAGGAGACACGGCGGCAGCGACGGGGAAGAAGTCCTCGGGCTGAAGTGTGAACACGGGCCCTCCGGCGCCGTAGACGGTCACGAGCGTGTCGCCGGAGCCGGTCTCGCATATCAGGACGACGGCTCCACATTCCGAGCCAAACACACCCAAAACGCGCCCTGGAACTTCGGGGGTTTTATATCCACCTTGGCCCAGGAACAGGACTTCGCCACCCGGGGCCCAGGCTGCGCACACCTCGCCGCTTGGCGTCAGGGCGCGAAGCGGGTGCGCGAAGGGCACGCTGTAGAGCACTTGGCCGTCTGTGCCCAAAACTTCTACGCTATCCGACGAAAATTGCGCGAAAGTGTTCCGCTCCTCGCCGGCTCCCTCGTCAGTGCCGGCCGTGGCCGACCAAAGCAGAGCACAGACCGCGAGCAGGAGAAAGCACAGCGCGGTCACGGTGTTTTTGCGCGTTTTAAGCGCGTTCATGGGCGACACCTCTTTAGGAGAGCATCAGCCGCCCGACTTCACCTTCATACCAGACTCTGTTCAAATAGAGCCCCTGCGGCGGCATAGTCGGCCCAGTGAGCCGCCTGTCGCCTTTTTCTAGCAATGCCGGTATTTCCTCCGGCTCGAGTTTGCCGTGCGAGGCGTAGACCATCGTGCCGACGATGGCCCGCACCATGTTGTACAGGAAGCCGTCAGCGCACACGGCGACGCGGATCTCGTCGCCCTCGCGCTCGGCCCGGCACCAGTGTACGGTGCGCACGGTTGTCTTTGTCTGAGTGCCCACGCTGCGCACGGCGGCGAAGTCGTGCCGGCCCTCAAAAGCGGCTCCGGCAGCCTTCATCCGCTCTATGTCGAGTGGCGCGGGGTAGAAGCACACACGCTTTTGCAGAAACGGGTCGCGTATGCGCGTATTCATAATCCTGTAGACGTATTCCTTCTGAATACAGCTTAGTATCGCGTTGAAGTCCTCCGGGGCCTCGACGGCGCCGAGGACGGCGATGTCGTCCGGCAGGCGGGTGTTCACCGCCAGCGGCAGGCGGTCAACGGGGATGCGGCTCTCCGTGCGGAAGTTGGCGCAGTAGTTGAGCGCGTGGACCCCGGCGTCTGTGCGTCCGCAGCCGGTGACTTTGACCGGGTGGCCGCAGACTTTGGAGAGGGCCTTTTCCACGGTGGCCGCGACGGAGACGTCGTATTTCTGCACCTGCCAGCCGTGGTAGGCGCTCCCGTCGTAACGCAGCTTGAGGGCTATGTTCCTCATATGCCGTAGATGTTCATGGCTATCATGCCGCCGAGGACTATGGCTCCGGCCAGGAAGGCGAGATAGTCGCGCCGCGCCATGTGCAGCGCGTTCATGCGGGTACGGCCTTCGCCGCCGTGATAGCAGCGGCTCTCCATGGCCACGGCGAGCTCGTCGGCCCTGCGGAAGCTGGAGACGAAGAGGGGCACGAGGAGAGGCAGCAGCGCCTTCGCCCTCTCTGTTATCTTGCCGGTAGAGAAGTCCGCGCCGCGAGCCTTCTGGGCAGACATGATCTTGTCTGTTTCCTCGATAAGGGTGGGTATGAACCTGAGCGCCATGCTCATTATCATGCTCATCTCGTGTACGGGGACCTTTATCTTCTTGAGCGGGTTTAACAGCATCTCCAGCCCGTCGGTGAGGGCGATAGGGCTGGTGGTGTAGGTGAGCAGGAAGGTGCCGGTGATGAGCAGCATGATGCGCACTATCATCAGGAAGGCGCGCTTTATACCGGCGGTGCTGATTGTGAAAATCCACCAGTCAAAGAGCACCGTGCCGCCCTGGGTGTAGAAGAGGTTCAGTATGCCGGTGAAGACGATGATGAATATGAGCGGCTTGAGCCCCTTGAGTATGCTTTTGAGCTTGATGGTCGAGACCTTGACGCAGAGCGCGGTCACGACGAACATGAAGGCATAACTTATCCAGTCCACCGCCAGGAAGAGCGCGACGATGAAGACTATGACCAGTATCAGCTTGGTGCGCGGGTCGAGCTTGTGTATTATGGTGTCGCCGGGGAAGTACTGGCCGAGAGTGATATCCTTGAGCATCAGTTCTCCCCCTTCCTGAGCGGTACGAGAGCGGCCTTGAGCTGCTCGAGGGTGTAGATGGATTGCGGGAGGCTCACTCCGCGCTCGCGCAGAGCCTGAGCTATGGCGGCAGCCTGCGGCACGTCGAGGCCCATGGCCGTGAGCTCCGTGGGGTGAGAGAAGACGGCGTCGGGGGTGCCGTCCATGGCGATACTGCCTTCGTGGAAGACCACCAGGCGGTCGGCGATACGCGCCGCATCGTCCATGCTGTGGGTGACCAGCAGCACGGTGGAGCCGGTGCGCTCGCGGTAGTCGAGGATGTTCTTTATAATGCCCTCGCAGCCGCCGGGGTCGAGGCCCGCTGTTGGCTCGTCGAGTATGAGCACCTTCGGGCGCATGGCTATCACACCGGCTATGGCTATGCGGCGCTTCTGGCCGCCGGAGAGCTCGAGCGGGCTGCGCTCAAAGAGTTCTTCACTGAGGCCGACGAAGCCCGCCGCCTCGCGCACACGCTCGTCTATCTCGTCTGCGCTGAGCTTCATGTTCTTCGGGCCGAAGGCGATGTCCTTGTACACCGTTTCCTCGAAGAGCTGGTACTCCGGGTACTGGAACACGAGCCCAACCTTGAAGCGCACGTCGCGCGTGGCCTCCTTCGTGGCGAAGATGTCCTCCCCGTCGCAGTAGACATGTCCGCTCGTGGGTGCGAGCAGGCCGTTCATGTGCTGCATGAAGGTGCTCTTGCCGGAGCCGGTGTGGCCTATGACGGCGACGAGTTCCCCGGGGTAGAAGTTTACGTTTATGTTGTGTATCGCCGTCTTCTCAAACGGCGTACCCACGCTGTAGGTGTGCGTGAGGTTTTCTACTCTTATTACAGCGTCCATTGGCGCGGCATCCCTTTTCCCTTATTTGAGCGCGGCGGCTACGGCGTCTGCGCACTCGTCCACCGTGAGGGCGTCAAGCGGCAGAACCCAGCCATCCTGGTTGAGTTCGTATATGAGCTCGGTTGTGACGGGCACGCTCAGGCCCTCGCTGCGCAGCAGTTCGACCTGCGCGAAGACCTCGCGCGGCGTGCCGTCGGCAACTATGCGGCCCTCGCTCATGACGACGAGCCTGTCGGCGCCTATGCACTCCGACATGTGGTGAGTTATGAGCACCACCGTAATGCCCTCCTCGCGGCAGAGGCGGGTGACGGTGGAGATGACCTCCCGCCGGCCCACAGGGTCCAGCATGGCCGTCGGCTCGTCGAGCACTATACAGCGCGGCTGCATGGCAAGCACGCCGGCAATGGCGACGCGCTGCTTCTGGCCGCCGGAGAGCAGGTGTGGGGCATGCTGGCGGTATTCGTACATGCCCACGGTTTTGAGCGCGGAGTCCACGCGCCGGCGTATCTCGTCCGGCTCAACGCCCAGATTTTCGGGCGCAAAGGCCACGTCGTCCTCGACGACGTTTGCAACAATCTGGTTGTCCGGGTTCTGGAACACCAAACCCACGGTGCGCCGCACGTCCAGCAGCTTGTCCTCGTGGGTGGTGTCTATGCCGTTTACAAGCACGCGCCCCTCGTTCGGCAGCAGTATGCCGTTGAAGAGCTTGGCCAGGGTGCTCTTGCCGGAGCCGTTGTGGCCCAGTATGGCGACAAAGCTGCCCTCTTCTATTTCTAGGTTCACCCCGTGCAGGGTCTCATTCTCCTCGCCCTGGTAGGTGAAGTGCAGGTTTTCAGTTCTTATAATGGCCATGGCCTTACCTCCCGCTCTCCCAGCGGCAGGCCGCGCCCGCCGGCAGGCAGAGTCCCGACGCCGTGACGGGTAGGCCGAGCTCTTCGCTCTCGCTCCTGCCGCCGAAGCGCCGCGTGAATATGCTCTCACTGATGTAAGTGAGCACCGACGGGGCCAGGCCCGTGGTGTAGGAGTTGATTATTACAAAGAGCGGATCGTCGCTGAGTACGCCCGCTGTGAGGCTGACAAAATCCCAGAGGCTGTCCTCAAGCTTCCAGACCTCGCCGCCCGGGCCGCGCCCGTAGCTCGGAGGGTCCATTATTATCGCGTCATAGCGCCGTCCGCGCCGGATCTCGCGCTCAACGAACTTGGCGCAGTCGTCAACTATCCAGCGCACAGGCCTGTCGGCCACGCCTGAGGCCGCGGCGTTTTCCTTGGCCCAGGCCACCATGCCTTTGGCCGCATCGACGTGGCAAACGCTCGCCCCGGCCTTGAGCGCCGCTGCAGTGGCCGCACCCGTGTAGGCAAAGAGGTTCAGAACGCTTATGTCCCTGCCGGCAGAGCGTATCTTGCGCATGATGTAGTCCCAGTTGGAAGCCTGCTCGGGGAAAATGCCGGTGTGCTTGAAGTTCATGGGCTTTACGTTGAATTTGAGCTCTCCGTAGCCTATCTGCCAGCTTGCGGGCAGGGAGTGCTTGTCCCAAACCCCGCCGCCGGAGTGGCTGCGCTCGTAGCGCCCGTCGCTGGAGTTCCAACGCCTGTCGCGCTGCGGAGTTTTCCAGATAGCCTGCGGGTCAGGCCTCACAAGGGTATACTCCCCCCAACGCTCGAGCTTCTCGCCGTTCGAGCAGTCTATGAGCTCATAATCCTGCCAGTTTTCGCTAACCCACATACTATCTCCTCGAATGTTTTGTATCTTCAAATTATAACATAGGCAGTTGTAGTTTACCAGTCTGTTTCTCGACGTTTTCAAGTAAACCGCAAGTAAATGCTGCCATATAAAAAGCGGCGGCGTAGAATACAGCGTTGGGGAAGAAGCCTTCTCGTTGGGTGCAAGCCCAGAGGTGTTGTGTAACCCAGTTTGCCGTGGTGGCCGCAAATTGTTTATGAAGTGAAAAAGGCGGTTGCAGAACCTGCCCATCAGCACTCCCCAGCACGCCAGCGAAGCGTCGCGTGCGGCAAGAGCCGCACCCGGCTGGGCAACCTATCCCTCACCGGCTGTAACAATCCACCGCACCCACGCTGGGCAACGTCCCGTGTTAACCCGTCAGCGGCCGCGAAGCGAAACTGCGGTCGGCGTTGGTGTAACTAAATCAAAGTTTAGGGATGACCACCCTAACTACTATACCAACCCAATATACGGGGTACCCTTACATAAAAGTCCGCGCCAAAGCGGTTTTCTCTTTGGAGTCTGAGGGGTTTCTTTTTGCCAAGACAAAAAGAAATCTCTCAGGATTGCGGCATTACCTAATGCCACTGCCCCACGTCCGGCGACGTGGCACCAGCGCGGGCACACCTAGGACAGTACGCCCTACAGAGCGCGGCGCCCACAGCACCCCGCCGGGTGAATATCACCCTCCGTAGTGCAGCAGCGCCGTACTGCTCACCAGCGCCGCGCTGGCCTGCCCGGAATTTATCGCGTCAAGCAGGGCCTGCAGGCCGCCCGTCAGGCGCTTTATCTCGGAAAAACGCTCCATGAGTTTGGTGTCCTGGTTGAGCAGGTCCATGTACTTCTGCTCGACGGTTATCGCAAGGCTGCCGCCGTTGAGGCCGCGAAGGCTCTTGGCGCCTGTGTCGGCGCGGGTAATTATGACGAGCTCGTCAGTTAGGTAGGGCGTCAGCGTGACATAGTCTGTGCTCTCGGTGTCGAGCGTGAGCCCGCCCCAGGCGCAGTCCACATTGCCGCTTGAGAGCTCGACATAGGCGTCCTCGGACTTGATGGATATGAACTGCACGTCCCAGCCGAGGCGCTCGCAGACGGCGCGGGCCAGTTCTACGTCGAAGCCGGTGAACTGGTCGCCCTCCAGGTAGCTGAGCGGGTAGGCGTCCGGGTCGGCGCCGACCAGCAGCGTGCGCTGCGGTATGCCGTCAAATTGGCTGAGAGCGCCGGAGCGCGAGGCGAAATAGGTGTTGTTTTCTATGAACCAGGAGTTTGCAAGGCCGCTTATGGTGCCGTCTGCGGCCAGCTCCTGGAGCGCAGCCTCGACGTAATAACGGACATAGTCGTCGTTGCGGAAGCCGATGGAGTAGCTCTGTTCGCCGAGCGTCTCCACAACCCGGTAACTGCCGACTATACTGCCGCACGCGGCCAGGGGCAGCATGAGGCAGAGGACGAGCGTTATCGCAAGCATTCTCTTTGCAAGTTTCAACAGCCGCACCCCTTTGGCAAAATTGCGCGTGTCATGAATTGACACGCGCAATAATGATACGTTAATTTAGCCCTATATTCAAGTGGCAATTTGTAAATATTCCACGCTTGAAAGGGACTTTATTTGCCGTAACTGCTCAGGAACTTCTGGGTACGTTCCATTTTGGGGTCGGAGATAACCTCCGGCCCGCCCTGCTCGACTATAAAGCCCTCGTCCATGAAGATAACGCGGTCGGAGACGTCGTGGGCGAAGCCCATCTCGTGCGTGACGATTATCATGGTCGTGTGCTTCTCGGCGAGCGAGCGTATAACGCGCAGCACCTCGCCGGTCAGTTCCGGGTCGAGTGCGCTTGTGGGCTCGTCAAAGCAGAGAATGTCCGGGTGCATGGCCAGCGCGCGGGCGATGGCGACGCGCTGCTGCTGGCCGCCGGAAAGCTGGTGCGGATAGTGAAGCGCGCGGTCGGTGAGACCCATGGCGGCGAGCAGTTCGCGGCCCTCGGCCTCGATAGCGGCGTTTATTTCCTTCTTCTTGGACTTGTAGTCAGGCTGTTCCTTCGCCAGCAGCTCGGGCGCTAGCGTGACGTTTTGCAGCGCTGTGTATTGGGGGAAGAGGTTGAAGCTCTGAAACACCAGCCCGAAGTGCAGCCGCTTGCGGCGCACGTCGGCGTCGCGGCGCGTGGCGGGGTCGGCGGCGTCGAAGAGGACTTCGCCGTTTACGGATATGCTGCCGCCGTCCGGAGTCTCCAGGAAGTTGAGGCAGCGCAGCAGCGTCGTTTTACCGCTGCCGGAGGAGCCGATGATGCTCAGCGCCTGGCCCTGTTCGAGGGTGAAGCTGATATCGTTGAGAACCTTCGTCTTGTCGAAGTGCTTCTCTAAGTTTTTTACTTCAAGTACGCTCATACCGGCACCCCCTTATCTGAAGAACTCGAGCTTGCGCTCCAACCTGCCGAGCAGGAAGGATACAACGCCGTTGAAGACGAGATAGTAGACGCCCGTGAAGAAGAGCGGCCAGAGAAGGCCGGAGTAACCGTGTGAGCCCTTAAGGAAGGCGTATCCGGCCCAGATGACCTCCTGGTAGGAGATGATGCGCGCCAGCGAAGTGTCCTTGACGAGGGTAATGACCTCGTTGGCCATGGGCGGGACGATGCGTTTTATCATCTGCAAAAGCGTGACCTTGAAGAAAATCTGGCTCTTGGTCATGCCGAGCACCTGCCCGGCCTCCTGCTGTCCCACGGGTACGCCCTGTATGCCGCCGCGGTAAATCTCGGAGAAGTAGCAGGCGTAGTTGATGATAAACATCACTGCCGAGGCCGCGAATCTGCCCTCCGGGAAGCTCCAGGGGTTCGTCGGGAGGACAAAGCCCGGTATGTAGTACACGATGAGGAGCTGGAGCATCAGCGGCGTGCCGCGTATCACCCAGACTATGAACCGGCTTATGAGCGAAATGGGCCGGAAGCCGAGCAGCAGCCTGCCCTGGAAGCTATACATTTTGGCCTTGTTCAGGGCCATGTCCGTCGTCAATACAGCTCCGTCGAGCCCATTGAGCGTCTCGCCGGCTTCCAGAGCGCGCGTTATGCGCTGGCCGTAGGCAATATAACGCCGGCCTATGGCGCCCAGCGGCGCCCAGCGGTTCATGGAGCCGAAGCATATTATAAGGCCCAGAGGAATAGAGCCCACCAGAGTCACCAAAAACAGCTTCAGCGTCTCTACAAAGCCCTCGTTCAGGGCAGATATTACAGTTGCAAACTCAGACATGTGGCGCTTATCTCTCCTGTCCGCGCCAAAAGCAGAGCGCGCTTGTGCGCACTCTGCCTCTGGTACAATTTTAATAAGTGGTCCGCGCGCAGCCCGGCGCGCCGGATACTAAGCGTCGAAACAATTACTCGGTCACCTGCTCGATGAGGGCGGCGGTCACGCCGTATTCCTCAGCCAGAGCCTGGATGGTGTTCTCAGCCCAGGCGACGACGAAGAACTCGTTGAGAGCCTGGCAGAGATCGCTGCCCTTGCGGAAGCCGACGCCGTACTCCTCGGTGCTCAACTGGATGGTGTAGACCAGGTCGGCATAGTTGGTGCCGGCGCCTACCATCGCGCCGGCCATGAGGCTGTCGATGATGGCCGCGTCGCAGGTGCCGCTCTCAACTTCGAGCACGGCGGTGGCCTGATCAACGACCGGAGTGTAATTGAAGCCGTTTTCTATGGCCATGTCCTCGCCGGCAGAGCCACTCTCGACGGCGAACTGCAGGCCGGCCATGCTCTCAACGTCGGGATAGGTTTCCATCTCGCTGGCGGGGAGGATAACCACCTGAGCGTTGTTCAGGTAGGCGTTGGAGCACTCCATGGCCGCGCGCACCTCGTCGTTGAGGGTCATGCCGTTCCAGACGACGTCGATGGTTTTGCCGTCGAGCTCCATGACCTTGTTGTCCCACTCAATTTCCTGGAACTGGACCTCTACGCCGAGACTCTCGGCGAAGAGCTTCGCGAGGTCAGCGTCGAAGCCTATCCACTCGCCGTTCTCGTCCTGGTAGTCCATGGGCTCGAAGTTGGTGATGCCGACAACCAGAGTGCCCTTGTCCTGGACGTAAGCGAGGTCGCTTTCGGTTTCGGCGTTTTCGCTCGGTTCGCTGCTGGGCTCGGTGGCGGGAGTGGTGGGCTCGCTGCTCGGGTCGCTGGAGCTCTCGCCGCAGGCGGCAAGCGCGAAGACCATCACGAGGGCCAGCATAAGTGCAAGAAGCTTTTTCATTTTCATATGTCCCCTTTGTTGGTGTTTCTTAACTGTGCCCTGCTATCTGCAAGACGTGCTAATATATTACCACATTATCGAAATAAAGCAAGAGTTTTTTTCAAACTTGCATCAGAAATTTTTGCGGCCTTGATTTGGCGTGGCGCATGACGTATAATTCTAGCATGAAAATTTATGATGCCGGACAATGTGATATAGTAGTTATAGGCGCGGGACACGCGGGGATTGAAGCGGCGTTGGCCGCGGCGCGGCTGGGCTGTTCAACCGTGTGTTTCGCCATCAACCTCGACAGCGTGGGCAACATGCCCTGCAACCCCGCCATAGGCGGCACGGGCAAGGGGCACCTGGTACGTGAGCTGGACGCCCTCGGCGGCGAGATGGCCAAGGCGGCCGACAAGGCCTGCATACAGTACCGCATGCTCAACCGCGGCAAGGGCCCGGCGGTGTATTCGCTGAGGGCGCAGGCCGACCGCCGCCGCTACCAGGAGGTCATGAAGCTAACGCTGGAAGAGCAGGAGAACCTGCGGCTCATACAGGCCGAAGCTGTGGAGATAGGCGTTGAGGACGGGGCCGTGGCCTGCGTTACGACCGCCACGGGTGCGCGCTGGCGCTGCCGCGCCGCCGTGATTTGCACGGGCACCTATCTCAAGGGCCGCACGATAACCGGCGAGGTACTGCGCGATTCGGGACCCGACGGCCTCGCGGCCAGCGGCCCGCTCTCGGACTGCCTGAAGGCCCTCGGCGTGCCGCTCAGGCGTTTCAAGACCGGCACGCCGCCGCGCGTGAACGCCCGCAGTGTGGACTTCGGCAAAATGGAGGTGCAGGAGGGCGACGACGAGCCTGAGCCTTTCTCGTTTTCGACCGAGCAGGCGCCCGTCAACCGCGCTAAGTGTTACCTCACCTATACCAATGAGCGCACGCACGAGATTATCCGTGCCAACCTCGACCGCAGCCCGCTCTACTCCGGTGTCATCACCGGCACAGGGCCGCGCTACTGCCCGAGTATAGAGACGAAGGTCATGACCTTCCCGGACAAGCTGAGGCACCAGCTCTTCATTGAGCCGATGGGATTAAATACGCTCGAGCTCTACGTGCAGGGCTTTTCCAGTTCCATGCCGGAAGAGGTTCAGGTTAAAATGCTGCACACCATCCCCGGATTGGAGCACGCGGAGATAACCCGCCCGGCCTACGCCATAGAGTACGACTGCGTGGACCCGCTCGCGCTCTATCCCACACTTGAGTTTAAAGGTATCTCCGGCCTCTACGGGGCGGGGCAGTTCAACGGCTCTTCCGGCTACGAGGAGGCCGCCGTGCAGGGCTTCATGGCCGGCGTGAACGCCGCGCTCAAGCTCCAGGGCAAGCCGCCGTTCGTGCTGCGCAGGAGCGAGGCGTACATCGGCGCGCTTATAGACGACCTGGTGACTCGAGGTACGAACGAGCCGTACAGAATGATGACTTCCCGCAGCGAGTACCGGCTCATACTGCGCCAGGACAACGCAGACGAGCGCCTCACGAAGTACGGCTGCGCTCTCGGTCTCGTGAGCCGTGAGCGGTACGAGGCGGTGGAGGCCAAATACGCCGCCGTGGACGGGGAGATAAAGCGGCTTGAGAGTACACACCTCGCGCCGGGCGAAGCGCTGTCGAACGCGCTCACAGCCCTCGGCACGACGCCGGTGAACACGGGCGTGAGCCTGGCCGCGCTCATACGCCGCCCCAGGGTGGGGTATGAAGACCTGCGTGAATTTGATGAAAACCGGCCGGAGCTTCCAAAGCCCGTGATAAACCAGGTGGAAATCCGGCTCAAGTATGAAGGATATATAAAGCGCCAGCTCAAGCAGGTGGAGGACTTCGCGCGCATGGAGGATAAGCCCCTGCCGGAGGACATCGACTATTACGCGGTGCCAGGACTGCGCACCGAGGCTAGGCAGAAGCTTTCGGACGTGAGGCCGGAGAACTTCGGGCGTGCAAGCCGCATTTCCGGCGTGTCGCCTGCGGACATGGCCGCGCTTGCGATGTACGTAGGGAGGCGCAGAGCATGAGGCCGCGCGTGGTTTTGGGCTTCTCGGGCGGTGTGGACAGCGCCGTCACGGCGAAGCTGCTCACAATGCAGGGCTGGAACGTGCACTGCGTCTACCTCGAAACCGGTTCCGACGAGGGAGAATACGCCCGCGAGAGCGCGGAGCGGATGGGCCTGCCGTTCAAGCTGATTGACGCCAGAGCGGCGCTTGAACGCGAGGTCTGCGAGCCCTTTGAGGCCGCCTATCTGGCCGGGGCGACGCCGAGCCCCTGTGTGCTGTGTAACAGGCGCGTGAAACTCAAGCTGCTCTGCGGCGCGGCTGACGCTCTGGGCATAGAGCGCATAGCCACTGGCCACTATGCCGCTGCGCGCGCGGGCGCTCTCTTTCGCGGCAGGCCGGAGAACGACCAGAGCTACATGCTCTGCCTCGTGAGCCGCGACCAGGCCCGGAGGCTGGTGCTGCCGCTGGGCGGGTATGTGAAGCGCGAGGTGCGCGCTTTGGCTGCGGATTTTGGCCTGATGCAGGCCGAAAAGCCGGACAGTATGGAGATCTGCTTCATAAAAGACGGCGACTTCGCCGCGTGGATCGAGGCCCGTGGCCACGCCCCGGGCGATGGTGCGCTCATATATAAGGGCGAGCGCGTCGGCACGCACGGCGGCGTACACCGCTACACGCTCGGACAGCGGCGCGGGCTGGGCTTCGCCGCGGGCAGGCGGGTGTTTGTCAGCGAAATACGGCCCGAGACGAACGAGGTCGTCCTCTCCGACGGCGACGGGCTCTACCTCGAACGCATACGCACGGGCGAGGCCAACTGGCTCATAGAGCCGCCGCGCTGGGACTTCCGCTGCCTCGTGCGCGTGCGGCATTCGCGTGAGCTCAACCCGGCCACGGCCAGGGCCAGGAGCGATGGCGGGCTCGACATAGTCTTCGACAAACCCGTGCGCGCGCCCTGCCCCGGCCAGGCCGCTGCACTCTACGCGGGCGACATGCTCATAGCCGGAGGCATAATAGACTGAAAGCCGCCCTGGCCGTCACGGCCGGGGCGGCTTTTCGCAGGCAACGGGCAGTTGCTTGGCTCTGGTGTATAGGCGTGATATAGTATACGCACGAGGTGATACGCATGGAAACGAAGGACGTAATATACTCCCTGCGGACGCAAAGGGACATGTCTCAGGATGAGCTCGCCGCGGCGCTATACGTGAGCCGCCAGGCCGTTTCGCGCTGGGAGACCGGCCAGACGGTGCCGAATGTAGAGACGCTGAAGCTGCTCTCCAAGCTCTTTGACGTCTCGATAAATACGCTGCTGGGCTCGCCGAGGCGGCTTGCCTGCCAGTGCTGCGGCATGCCGCTGGACGACTCCACACTGAGCCGTGAGCCGGACGGCGAGTTCAACGAGGACTACTGCAAGTGGTGCTACGCCGGGGGAGAGTTTACCTATTCGAGCCTGGACCAGCTACTGGACTACCTCTCCGCGCACATGTCCGGCGAAAACTGGACTCCGGAGCAGGCGCGCTCCTATTTTGCTGCACTGCTGCCGGAGCTCAAGCACTGGAAGGGTACCGCCGGGTAATCACAGCGCGGAGAGGCGCGCGAGGGCGTAGTCTGTGAAGCGGCGGGCGGCGGGGCTTTGCTCCTCTGGCGGGTGGTATGCCGCGCCGATTTCGACGAGATACGGCGGGTCGAGCGGCAGCAGCACGGCTCGATGGCCGGTGTCTATGCCCCGGGCCAGGAGCGTATTGACAAGCGCCACGCCCAGCCCTGCGCCAACCAGCGAGAGAGCGCCGTAGACGTCGCTGGTGGAGGCGCGGCGGCGCACGTTTATGCCGCGCTCGGCGAGGAAACGCGAATTGTCCGTTTCCTCGCCGGGCGATATATCTATATATGTCTCCCGCTCCAGTTCAGCGGCCGGATATGCCGCGAGGTGGGCGAGCGGGTGATTGGCAGGCAGCCAGACGGCCAGGCTGTCCGTGGTCAGCGGCGTCCAGGCGCAGCCGGTTTCCCTCCGGCTCATGACGCAGAAATCGGCCTCGCGCCGCTCCAATGCCCCGGCAAGCACGCTGCTTGTGCCCTCGAAGAGCGCTATTTCCACACCGGGGTGCTCGCGCGAAAAGCCGGACACGGCCTCGCCGAGCGCCGGATAATACGCTGGATACGACATGCCGACGCGGATACGGCCTGTCTCCAGTCCCCTGACCTCTCCTGCCAGTTGGCGGCAGCTCTCAGCCCAACGGGCCAGCTCGCGCATGGCGGGCAGCAGCAGCTCGCACTCGCGTGTAGGCACGACGCCGGAGCGCGAGCGGTTCAAGAGCCGGAAACCCAGCTCATCCTCCAGGGAGAGCACCAGCCGGCTCATGCCGGACACCGTATAGCCCAGCTCCTGCGCGGCCGCGGACAGGCTGCCGAGCTCTATTGAACGCAGCAGTGCATAGCACTTTTCTGTATCCACAACTTGGGCCTCCTTGCGCAATTTATTGACTAATAATCAAGCTTAGTGTGATAAAGTTTTGATTTACTCAAGTATAGGAGCAGGGGTATACTCTTGTCAAGGGAATGCGGTCCCTCTGCGGCTTGCACCAGCTTACACTTATTCGGAGGCACAACTGTGAAACTGAAGCTTACACGGCGCACAGGAGAGTTACTACTGGCGGCCGTTATTATAACGCGCAGCACTTCACTGCTGCTCAGCAAGCTGGGATTGGCAGACATGGGGCCGTTTACGCTCATGGCGCTGCGGTTTTCAACGGCCAGCATATTGTTGCTTGCCCTCTTCTGGCGCAGGCTGCGTGCGGCGGGGAAGGGCGACCTGATGCGCGGCGCGGCGATTGGGGCGGCGTTCTTTGCCGTGCTCACCAGCGAGCTCTTCGGACTCCGGCACACCTCTACCAGCACGGCGTCGTTTTTGGAGAACACTTCGGTTGTCCTGGTCCCTCTGCTGCTGGCGGTGGCGGCGCGCAAGCTGCCGGGGGCAGTGACGCTCATCAGTGCGCTGTTGTCGCTCACCGGCGTGGGACTGCTTACGCTTCGGCCGGGAGCGGGGATAGGAGCCGGGGAGCTGCTGTGCATGCTCACGGCGCTGCTCTACGCCGGAGCTATCATCCTCACCGACCGGCTCAGTCATAAGGGCGGCGACACGCTGGCCATGGGCATAGCCCAGGTCTGTACTATTGCGGTTCTCGCGCTCATGGCGGCATTCATATTTGAAGCCCCGATTCAAATCCCCGCGCGGGTGCAGGACTGGGGCATCATACTCGGCCTGGCCGTCGTTTGCACAGGCTTTGGTTTCACGCTCCAGCCCGTGGCGCAGAGCGCGACGACCGCCGAGCGCTCGGCCATGTTCTGCGCGCTCAACCCCCTGAGCGCCAGTATACTCGGCGTCGTGTTCCTGGATGAAGAGCTCGGCGTGCTGGGTGTAACAGGCGCGGCGCTTATACTCTGCGGCATACTCCTGCCCAATGTGCTGGAAGCGCGCAAGAGCGCCGCAAAGGCCGCCACACACGGCACGTGAAGCTTTTCCATATCCGGCTTTAACAGCCGGGGCTCTCTCTTCGGCCCGCCCGCAATTTACGGGCGGGCATTTTGCGCCTGCGCCTGTTCTGTCACCAAAAAAACTTGACAGCATGGGCGCTTTAGGTGTATGCTGACTGTATTAATAGACTTAGTACAGTTGTGGGGTGAGGCGATGATATCTATAAACTTTCGGGATTCCCGTCCCATATATGAGCAGGTGAAGGATGCGCTCAGGCGGCTCATAGTCTCCGGCGCGCTGCCTCCTGACGAGAAACTGCCCAGCGTAAGGGAGCTGGCGGCGCAGCTCGTCATAAACCCCAACACGATTCAAAGGGCGTACCGCGAGCTCGAGCACGAGGGCTACATAGTGTCCGTGCCGGGCAAGGGGAGCTTTGCCCGCGCGCGCAGCGAGGTGGATTCTGCACGCGGCAGGGAACTGCTCGGTGCGTTCGACGACGCCGTGGAGGAGCTTTTATACCTGGGTCTGAGCGCCGGGGAGCTCAAAGCGAGAATAGATGAAAGGGCGGCGCAGCACGATGAAAATTGAGCTTATCGACGTAGTAAAGCGCTTTGGCAATCATGCCGCGCTTGCAGGACTGAACATGAATGTGCCCGCCGGGGCGGTGTACGGCCTCGTGGGGTCGAACGGCGCGGGCAAGACGACGGCGCTCCGGCACATAACCGGCATACTGCGCGCCGATAGCGGCAGCGTGCTGGCAGACGGCGAGCCGGTGTTTGAGAACGTTGGAGTCAAAGCACGCATGGCCTTTATACCGGACGAAGTTTTCTACTTCCCGCAGGCCAGTGTGAACGACATGATGCGCTTTTACAAAAGCGAGTATCCGAGCTTTGACCTGGACCGCTTTGAAAAGCTCGGTGAAGCCTTCCCCATAGACAGGAAGCAGCCCATGCGGCGCTTTTCCCGCGGCATGAAGAAGCAGGCGGCCTTCTGGCTGGCACTGTCTCTGCACCCGGAGCTGCTGGTGCTGGATGAGCCGGTGGACGGGCTCGACCCCGTGATGCGCCGTCAGGTCTGGTCGCTGTTATTGAGCGACGTAGCCGAGAACGGCACGGGCGTCATAGTCTCTTCTCACAATCTGCGTGAGCTCGAGGACGTCTGTGATTATGTTGGGTTTATAAACGCCGGCAAGATGCTCCTCGAGCGCCAGCTCGCGGAGCTGCAGGAGAACATTTGTAAGATACAACTGGTCATGCCGGAGGGCAAGGCCATACCGCCGGAGCTGGAAGTGCTACATGTGGACGGGCCGGGCAGGCTCAAAACGCTAATTGTCCGCGGCACGCCCGAGGCAGTGACCGCACGGCTCGAGCGCGAGGCGGCCATCTTTGTGGACGCCGTGCCGCTGACGCTGGAAGAGATATTCATATACGAGCTGGGAGGTGAGGGCCATGAAGTGCGCGACATCGTTCTTTGACAGAGGCGTGTTCATAAAGAGCGTGCTGAGGTTCTGGCCGATTTGGGCCATATACGCCTTCGTGTGGATGCTGGTGCTCCCGGCAAGCCTGATAGACGTGCTCGCGCGCGCACCCTCAGACGCCGCGCGGATTGTACTGCAGAGCGTTGAAATAACTGCGGCGTGGCTCTGCCCGCTGGCGGCCTGCGGCGCGGCCATGGCCGTGTTCTCTCACATGTACTCGGAGCGTTCGGCCGGCTTCTTTGCCGCCCTGCCCGTGAGGCGTGAAGCCCTGTTCGTGTCGCTGTGCGCGGCGGGACTGCTGCCGCTGCTGGGAGCCAATTTGCTGGCCTTTGCCGCGGCGCTGGCCGTTGAGGCGCTGTTCGGAGCCACGGGTATTGCTGCGCTGGGACAGTGGCTGGGGGCGGTGACGCTCATGACGCTGTGCTATTTCGGCATAGCCGTGCTCTGTGCGCAGCTCACGGGGCACCTGGTGGTCATGCCCATACTTTTCATCGTCCTCGGCGTGGTCGCGAGCAGTCTGGGCAACATGGCTCTCGTCGTGCCGGACATGTTCTGCTACGGCTATGTGAGCAATGGCGCGGGTATTGCCGACCTCTTTTCGCCCTTTGTCTGTATGATGCTGAAGCTGACCGTCGAGTACCGGGAAAATGAGGTCTATGCTCTGAATGGCTGGCCGTATCTGATTGCCTACGGCCTCGTGGGTATCGCGCTGCTGCCGGTCTCAATGGCGCTGTACAAACGGCGCAACATGGAGAGCGCGGGCGACGTTGTGGCGATTGGACCGGTGAAGCCGGCTTTCAAGTACATCTGCGGCATGGCCGCGGCGTTTATACTCGGAAACCTGTTCTATACGGTCCCCTTTGGCACAAGCCCCGAGGGTGGCGCCGGACAGGCGATAATATACTCGATCTGCATGGCAGCCGGGGCCTTTGTAGGCTGCTTTGGCGCGGATATGCTCCTGAACAAGAGCTTCGGAGTGTTCGGCCGCCCGCGCCGCTATATAGGCTGGGGCGTTGTGAGCCTGTTGTGCCTGGCGATAGTGTTCACCTGTGAGCTCGACGTCACGGGCTATGAAGATCGCGTACCGGAGAGCAGCGAGGTTCAAAGCGTAAGAGTTTCGGCCGGAGGCGTGACGGTGAACTTCTACGAAGAGGACAGTATAGCCCTGGCCATAGAGGCGCACGAGAGCGCCGTGGAGGCCAAGAGCGAAAATGAGAGCGACGAGGCCTACAGCAGCGCGTCCGCGACGCACCTCAATATAGACTATACCCTGCGGGGCGGCGGCGAGCTGGCAAGGGAATACCGCGTGGCGTACAACGGTGCGGCCGATACGCTCGACATACTCGAGGAGCTGATGAATTCCAGGGAGGGCATAGAAGCGCGCAAGAGCCTGTCCATACCGGTGACGGTGAACACGGTCGAGGAGGCACGGGTTGTGTTTTCACCCGACGCCCTAGAACCGGAGTTGGTACAGCTCACGGTGGAGGAGGCGATGGAGCTATACCGCGATTGCATCCTGCCCGACATGCGTGATGGTACCATCGGCATAGTCTGGTACCGCATGGACGATGATTACTACAATAGCGTTTACGATTGCCGCATAGAAATAGACCTGAAGCGGTCGTATAACCTGCCGGTGTCGGATTCCTTCTACACCGTGCCGACCATCTGGTCCGAGCGCACGAACGAGTGGCTCACGGAGCACGGCATAGAGCTGAAAACGCTCGCGGAAAGCGGAGAAACGGCCTGAAAATACATCAATGTAAAAAGACGCCCGGCGGGAGCCGGGCGTCTTTACGCGCGTTCCGTATATTTTTTATGGGAGAATTTTTAAAATACTGTTCTACCTTTGTTCATGACAACTTCACAAGTCACGTTTATTATTACGGACGTAAACAAAAAACATGGAGGTAAAAAGACCATGTACCCATATGATGAAAACAACAACTTTGAAACCAACGAAAACGAAACCACAAGTGAAAACACAGGCTCCGGCGCGGATGCAGAGCCATCAGCCGAAGACGGAAGCTACCGCATGGTAAGGCCTGACGCCGGCAAGAGCTTTGACGCTTCCGAGAGAGCAAAGGAAACCGAGCGCGACCCGGGTTACCGCGACGCCAACTACACCAGTGAGAACACCGGTCCGGCGGCAAACTTCTATTCCCCCTCGACTCAGCGCAAGGCCGAGAAGCCCAAGAAGCAGCGCCGAGGAATGCCGGCGGCGGCTATTGTGGCCCTCTGCCTGGTGTGTGCCCTGGTAGGCGGCGGCTTCGGCGGCGTTATAGCCAACAGCCTTAACGACGATGCAACGCCTCCCACGTCGCTCACTCAGGAACCGGCCCCGGCCACCAGCGGCTCCACTGTCTCCAACAGCGACGACGGCGAGATGAGCAGCACCGACATTTACTACAACCTCGCGCTCAAGCAGGTTGTAGGTATCAACACCGACCTCACCACCACAAACTTCTGGGGTATGCCGGTACAGGGCAGCGTGCGTGGCAGTGGATTCGTGATAAGTGAGGACGGCTACATCCTCACAAACTACCACGTCATCGAAGACGCCTATACCACCGGCTCCACTATCAACGTCATGTTCTCTGAAGACAGCGGCTATGACACCCTAGAGTACACGGCAGAAGTTGTGGGCTTCGACCGCAACAATGACGTCGCCGTGATAAAGATAGATGCCTCCGGCTTTCTCCCTGCCACTCTCGGCAGCAGCGACGAGCTGCGTGTGGGCGACACAGTCTACGCCGTTGGTAACCCGCTCGGCGAGCTCAATTACTCCATGAGCGACGGCATGGTCTCCGCGACGGACCGCGTTATCACCACCGACGAGGGCACTGCCAACATGTTCCAGATGACTGCGGCCGTCAACGAAGGCAACTCCGGCGGCCCCGTCTACAACGCCTATGGCCAGGTAGTTGGTATCGTTACCGCCAGGCCCAGCGACGAGGGCGCTCAGGGTATCGGCTTCGCCGTGCCTATTGACGACGCCGTGCGTATCGCAAACGACGTAATCAGCGGCGGCCATCAGGTCGATCCGAACGCCGAACCGGCTTACCTGGGCGTAACTGCTCAGGATGTGGACACCATGGCCCAGCAGTATTACAACATGCCGATGGGCGCCTACGTTCTCTCCGTCGAAGAGGGCGGCGCGGCTGACAACGCCGGCGTGCTCGTAGGAGATATCATAACTTCTCTTGACGGCTACGACGTACAGAGCAGGTCCGACCTCGCCGAAGAGCTAACTTTCCACGCGGCGGGCGAGACTGTGGAGATGGTAGTCTACCGCTCCGGCGAATCCGTGACCCTCACCGTAACTCTCGGTGAGCGCCCGGCAGACCAGCAGCAGTCTCAGAACACCTATCCTTTCGGTTAATCTCCCTCGGGAGTTCACATAGATGCAGAGTTATCATATCGACACCTTCCAACTTTCACTCCTCTTTAACAATAGAGCCGGCCTTGTGGCCGGCTCTATTGTTTTATGCAGGCAAATTCAAGCGGGCAGAAAGACGCCGGTTCCGAAATAAACCAACCATGCGGGGTGTATGTGCAGAAGTAAATTCGCACACAGACAGCGGCATGTGCTACGTAGCGCTGTCCCGGCCGAAAAATGGGGCACTCACGGCCACGTGTGGCGCTCATGCGCCTGAGTGTTGGCCCAGGAGCAGCCTGGCATTGAGAGGCAGCCTGCGTACCCTGTGAATCGCGGCCCGTGCAAATTCACCATGACACAAAAAGAGGACCCCGCCTGGGCGGGGCCCTCACGCTGGAGTGAATGGGAAAGGTGGTATGATTACTTCTTGGAACTGACGGTTTGTGGTGCGTGGCAGGCGTGGCAGGCTCCGCAAGCCCCGCAGTCGCCGCCGCAGGAGCAGCCGCCTTTACCGCGCCTCTTGTCCCGGATCATCTTCCGGGTTGAGAGAACTACAAGGGCTGCAATTACGAGCAGGACTGCTATCGTGGCGAAGTTGGCGGCAAACCATTCAAGCATTGACAGTCGCCTTCCTCTGCGCCTCGAGGCGCTCGCCGTATTCGCCGTACTTGTTCTTGCGCACGAGCAGGTAAATCATGCCGGCGAGAACGGCCAGGGCTACGACGGTCCAGAGGCTGAAAGCCACCTGGCCGACGACGAGGCCGATAATCTGGTATATGATGAGGCTCATGCAGTAGGCGAAACCGCACATATAGCCAATGGCGGCGAAGGTCCACTTCGGGCTGTTCATCTCGCGCTTTATAGCGCCCATGGCAGCGAAGCAGGGGGCGCACAGCAGGTTGAAAACCATCAGACTGTAGCCCGCAATCGGGGTGTAGCTGGTCTGGAGCAGGCCCCAAATCTCGTCGCCGTTTTCGCTGACCTCGGCCACGCCGTAGCATATTGCAAGGATGGTGACGAAGTTTTCCTTGGCAACCAGGCCGCCGATGACGCCAACGGCCGCCTGCCAGGTGCCGAAGCCGATAGGGATGAAGATGAAAGCAATGGCGCTGCCGACGGCCGCGAGGATGGAACTGTTGTTGTCCTCGACCATGCCGAAGGAGCCGTTCTCAAAGCCGAAGGCCTGCAGGAACCAGATGATGATGGAGCTGAGCAGTATGACGGTGCCGGCGCGCTTGATGAAGCTCCAGCCGCGCTCCCAGGTGGCGCGCAGGACATTGCTGGCGGCCGGGGCGTGGTAGGCGGGCAGCTCCATGACGAAGGGGGCCGCCTCGCCGGCGAAGGCCCTGAGCTTCTTGAGGATGATGCCGGAGATGATGATGGCCGCGACGCCGACGAAGTAGGCGCTCGTGGCTACCCACCAGCCGTCGTCAAAGAACGCGCCGGCGATCATGCCGATAATGGGCAGCTTTGCCCCGCAGGGGATGAAGCAGGTGGTCATGATGGTCATGCGCCTGTCGCGCTCGTTCTCTATGGTGCGGCTGGCCATGACGGCGGGGACGCCGCAGCCGGAGCCGATGAGCATGGGGATGAAGCTCTTGCCGGAGAGGCCGAAGCGACGGAAGATGCGGTCCATGATGAAGGCGATACGGGCCATATAGCCCACGTCCTCGAGAATGGAGAGCATCAGGAAGAGCAGCAGCATCTGCGGTACGAAGCCGATGACGGCGCCGACGCCGTTGATGATACCGTCGCAGACGAGGCCGACGACCCAGTCGGCGACGTTCATGCCCTCCAGCCAGCCGCGGGCGCCCTCGACCGCCCACTCGGCGACGAGTACGTCGTTGGTCCAGTCGGTGAGGAAGGTGCCGAGCGGGCCCATGGCTATGTAGTACACAGCGGCGATAACGAGCACAAAGATGGGGAGTGCTGCTATACGGTTTGTGACAACGCGGTCAATGCGGTCAGATGGCGTCATCTTGAGACCCTTGCTTTTCTTCCTCACCGCGGAGTTGACGACGCGGGCTATGTAGGCATAACGCTGGTTGGTGATGATGCTCTCGCTGTCGTCGTCCATCTCGCGCTCGCAGTCCTCAATATGCTGCTCAATGTGCTTCATGAGCCCGGAGTCGAGCTTGAGCTCCTCTATGACCTTCTCGTCGCGCTCAAAGAGCTTGATGGCGTACCAGCGCAGGAAGCTCGCGTCCACCTTGCCCTCTATGCTCTCTTCTATGTGGGCAATGGCATGCTCCACGCTGCCCTCGAAGACGCTGGGGATGTTGCCGGGGCGGTGAGCCGAGGCTAACTCGGCGGCGCGCTTTGCCACGTCCATGCTGCCCTCGCCCTTGAGCGCGCTGGTGACCATGACCGGGCAGCCGAGGGCGCCGGAGAGCTTGTCGAGATCGATGGCGTCGCCATTCTTGCGCACGACGTCTATCATGTTCACCGCGACCACGGTGGGGATACCCAGCTCCAAAAGCTGAGTAGTGAGGTAGAGGTTGCGCTCGATGTTGGTGCCGTCAACGATGTTGATTATGGCGTCGGGCTTCTCGGTGACGAGATAATTACGTGCGACAACTTCCTCCAGCGTGTATGGGCTCAGTGAGTAGATGCCGGGCAAGTCCTGAATGACGACATCTGTATTGTTCTTGAGCCTGCCCTCTTTTTTCTCGACGGTGACGCCGGGCCAGTTGCCGACACGCTGGTTGGAACCGGTCAGGGCGTTGAACATCGTCGTTTTACCGCTGTTAGGATTGCCGGCAAGGGCAATTTTCACTTCCATAAGTAAAACTCCTCTCAAAAATTCCGGTAAAGGCGCCGTGGCGCATTTCAGCCGGTCGTTGTACGGTGCAAAGGTTAGCCTTGCCTATCTGGCTGGGCTTGAAAACGCCCCTCCTGCGGGGCTTGCACCGGTTTTGGTTTTGCTTACGCGAGTTCTATCATCTCCGCGTCCGCTTTGCGGATGCTCAGCTCATAGCCGCGGATGGTGACTTCAATCGGGTCGCCCAGAGGCGCAACCTTGCGGACATAGATATCAGTGCCCTTTGTGACGCCCATGTCCATGATGCGGCGCTTGAGAGCCCCCGTGCCGTTCAGTCTGGCCACCGTTACGGTGGAGCCGACTTTGGCGTCCTTGAGTGTTTTCACATGACTACCCCCTAACCATTTACCATGATTCTTGTGCACAGAGCCCTGTCCAGGGCAATGCGGCTTTCCTTTACCTGGAGTATCAGGTTCCCCGCGAGCGAATTTACAACCATAACTTCTTCGCCCACGACAAGACCCAACTCGGCGAGGTGCCGGCGTACCTCGTCCTTCCCGGTGATTTTTACTATGGTCTGGGTTGTCCCCTCGCCGGCCATCGAAAGCGGAAGCATTTGCCTTCCTCCTGTCAAACCCGGGCCGGAGCCCGGCAGTAAGTTAGATATCTCTAACCACCTAAGAAGTTTAATACATCGGGTGTGATTTGTCAATAGTCGTGACTAATTTTTTGATTTGCACAGACGGCCCGTTCATGTTGGACAGGTGAGAGGGAAAATTAACTAAATTGCCGGGGATCAAATCGAACATATTTAACAAATCGAATGCTTTAAGTATTGTTTCGATTGACTTTTCAAACAAGAGCGGCTAAAGTTTAATTACCAAGACGCCGGGAACGTTACCGGTAACGTTTTCAAGCCGCGCATGAGGGAGGGGTTTCGCGTGACTATCAAAGACATTGCGAGACTCTGCGGAGTTTCGGTGAGCACGGTTTCCCGCGTGCTCAACGAGCGGCCGGATGTGAGCCCGGCGGTCAGGGAAGCGGTGCTGGAAACGGTGCGCAAGAGCAACTACGTGCCCAACAACTCTGCCCGTTCCCTTGTAAAAACCAGCTCTGATGCCATAGGCCTGGTCGTGCGCGGAGTGTCCAATCCCTTCTACTCTGAGATTATAAAGGTAATTGGCCGCGAGATAGACGCCGCAGGGTACACGCTGGTGATGCAGCAGATATCGGCAAACGCTGATGAAATAGAGCGCGGCGCCATCATGGAGCGGGAAAAGAAGCTCCGCGGGCTGATTTTCCTTGGAGGACGTTGGGACTATTCGCCGGAGGAGCTCGGGCTTATCACCGTGCCCTTTGTATGTTGCTCGTACAACAACAGCTTCGGCTCGCTGGACCGGGAGAGCTATTCCTCCGTGACGATAGAGGACGAGCTGGCCGCTGAAAGGGCAGTGAATGAACTGCTGCGGCTCGGGCATAAGCGCATAGCATGTCTCGTGGCCGAGACGGATGACCGCTCCATAAGCGAGCTGCGTTACCGCGGATATTTAAAAGCGCTGCGTGAACACGGCGTGGAACCGGACGGGGCGCTTGTGGCGCGCTCCGGTTCTTTCTCGATGGAGGATGGCTACAGGGCAACAATGGAGCTCGTTGAGTCGGGGAGCGATTTCAGCGCAATATTCTCCATCTCGGACGCCATGGCCATCGCGGCCATCAAGGCGCTGGACGACTGCGGCAGGAGCGTGCCGCGAGACTGCTCGGTGATAGCGATAGACGGCCTGTCGCTCTCAGAATATACGAGGCCGACGCTCACAACGCTGTGCCAGCCGATGGCCCGCATGGGTGAGGAGAGCGTGAAGATACTCCTCGACGTCATGAACGGGTGGACCAAGAGCCGCCACATAGTGGTTGAAACCCAGTTCCGGGCCGGAGCTTCAATCGCGCCGCCGGCCTGAAAGTTTGGGCTTAACTTAAATCCTGCATAAAACAGCCATGGCTGTTTGCTTTGCGCCGCGTGCAAAGCAAAATAACGGTTTTTGCGGACACGTCCGTGAAAAATAAAAAAATTCAAACAGGAGATGTAAAAGTATGAAGAAGTTTCTTGCACTGCTTCTCGCGCTCGTGATGGTATTCGCGCTCGCGGCCTGCGGCGAAGAGCCTGCTCCTACTACGAGCACCGAACCGGGCACCGAGGCAAGCACTGCGCCGAGCGCCAGCGCCGAAGGCGGCAGCGTCTATTATCTGAACTTCAAGCCCGAGCAGGACGCTCAGTGGCAGGAGCTCGCCGCGTACTACACCGAACAGACCGGCGTTCCCGTCAAGGTTGTCACCGCTGCTTCCGGCAACTATGAGACCCAGCTCACCAGTGAGATGGCCAAGGAAGACGCCCCGACCATGTTCCAGGTCAATGGCCCCGTCGGCCTCAACAACTGGAAGACTTACTGCTACGACCTCACCGGCAGCGACATTCTCGGCGAGCTGACCACCGAGGATTATGCCCTCAAGGACGGCGACGCCACCCTCGGTATTGCCTACGTCATTGAGAGCTACGGCATCATTGTCAACACCACTCTGCTTGAGCAGGCCGGATATACTGTGGACGACATCCAGAGCTTTGACGACCTCAAGGCCGTCGCCGAGGACATCACCGCCCGCAGCGCAGAGCTGGGCTTCAGCGCGTTCACCTCTGCCGGCATGGAGAGCAGCTCCGACTGGCGTTTCAAGACCCACCTGGCCAACCTGCCGATATACTTCGAGTACCAGGATGACGGCATCACCTCCACCGACGCCATCAAGGGCACCTACCTCGACAACTACCGCGCCATTTGGGACCTCTACATAAACAACGCCACCTGCGACCCGAGTGAGCTCACCATGAAGACCGCTACCGACGCCACCAACGAGTTTGTCGGCGGCCAGGCTGTGTTCTATCAGAACGGCTCCTGGGAGTTCGCCAACGTCACCGGCGAGGGCAAGC
>CAKNRQ010000012.1 GCA_930990965.1 uncultured Clostridia bacterium | reverse complement strand
TCGCAGCTCTCAAGCAGAAGCTGTTGCTCTTCGGTAATTTTCCAATCCATGATTAGACCTCCAAACAATTATTTAATCTTCCCGTCAAAAACGGGCAAATTACTGTACATTGTGGCAAACGAATGCAGCTTAACCGCATGCTCGCTATGTTTAATTTTACCTAATAGTCGTCAAAAAGTCAACGAACTTTTTCTAAAAACACCGCCCAAAAATGGGCGGTGTTTTTTGTGCGGTTTTGAAACTTACTTCTGGGCGTACTTCTTGACGAGCAGACGGCCAGCGATGTGGATCATGATCTGGTCGGTGCCGGCGCCTATACGATAGGCACGGACGTCGCGGTAGTCCTTGGAAATCGGGCAATCGTCGATGTAGCCGATGCCGCCCATGATCTGCAGGCAGTTGTCAACAACCTTGCAGGCAGCGCGGGCAACGTAGTACTTGCAGAGGTTGACCTCGATACGGATGCTCTCCTTGTTGTCGAACATGGAGGCAACCTGCAGGACCATGTTGCGCATGTTCATGATCTCGATCTCGTTCTCGCAGAGCATCTCCTGGATGAGCTGGAAGGAACCGATGGTCTTGCCGAAGGCCACACGCTGGCTGGTGTAAGCAGCGGCATAGTCCATGGCGTGCTCGGCAATAGCCAGGGCGCCGACGGCGCAGACGAGGCGCTCTATCTCGAAGTTCTTCATCAGCTGTATGAAGCCATGGCCGCGCTTGCCGACGAGGGCGCTCTTGTCAACGACGACGTTGTCGAAGTGAACCTCGCACATGTTGCCCTTGTCCTTCCAGCCGATCTTCTTCATCGGGGAAGTAGTAACGCCCTTGGCGTTGACAGGAACGAACCACATGGAGGCCCACAGCTTCGGGTCAACGGGCTCGGCATCGCGGGCGACGACCAGCAGGTAGTCGGAGATATCGCCGTTGGTGATGAAGCTCTTGGTGCCGTTGATGGTGATGGTGCCATCGGCGTTCTCGGTGGCGGTGGTGGTCATGGCGTTGTTGTCGGAGCCAGCGCCCGGCTCAGTGATGCCGAGGGAGAAGCCGCCCTTACCGGTCTTGATATTGTTGGAGACAAAGGCAACCTGCTCGGGGGAACCGAACTCGAGCATGTCGGTGATGCTCAGAGCGGTGGAAGCACCGGAGTCATAGCCCTGACGGCCCATGTGCTCGGCAACGAGCATCAGGGTAACAGCGTCAACACCGCCGCCGCCGTGCTCCTCGGGGATACCCAGGGTGCCGATGCCGCTCTGCATGAGCTCGGCCATGTACTCGACAGGGTAACGCATCTTGTGGTCGCAATCGCGGAAGTACTCGGCGTCATAGCCCTTTTCCTTCATCTGAGCGATGAACTGATCGCAGCTCTCAAGCAGAAGCTGTTGCTCTTCGGTAATTTTCCAATCCATGATTAGACCTCCAAACAATTATTTAATCTTCCCGTCAAAAACGGGCAAATTACTGTACATTGTGGCAAACGAATGCAGCTTAACCGCATGCTCGCTATGTTTAATTTTACCTAATAGTCGTCAAAAAGTCAACGAACTTTTTCTAAAAACACCGCCCAAAAATGGGCGGTGTTTTTTGTGCGGTTTTGAAACTTACTTCTGGGCGTACTTCTTGACGAGCAGACGGCCAGCGATGTGGATCATGATCTGGTCGGTGCCGGCGCCTATACGATAGGCACGGACGTCGCGGTAGTCCTTGGAAATCGGGCAATCGTCGATGTAGCCGATGCCGCCCATGATCTGCAGGCAGTTGTCAACAACCTTGCAGGCAGCGCGGGCAACGTAGTACTTGCAGAGGTTGACCTCGATACGGATGCTCTCCTTGTTGTCGAACATGGAGGCAACCTGCAGGACCATGTTGCGCATGTTCATGATCTCGATCTCGTTCTCGCAGAGCATCTCCTGGATGAGCTGGAAGGAGCCGATGTTCTTGCCGAAGGCCACGCGCTGGCTGGTGTAAGCAGCGGCGAAATCCATAGCGTGCTCAGCAACGCCCAGAGCGCCGACGCAGACAACGAGACGCTCCATCTCGAAGTTCTTCATCAGCTGCAGGAAGCCCTGGCCGCGCTTGCCGACGAGGGCGCTCTTGTCAACGACGACGTTGTCGAAGTGGACTTCGCACATGTTGCCCTTGTCCTTCCAGCCGATCTTATTCATCGGGGAGGTGGACACGCCCTTGGCGTTGACAGGAACGAACCACATGGAGGCCCACAGCTTCGGGTCAACGGGCTCGGCGTCGCGGGCAACGACCAGCAGGTAGTCGGCGTTGTCGCCGTTGGTGACGAAGCTCTTGGTGCCGTTGATGGTGACGGTGCCGTCAGCGTTGTCGGTGGCGGTGGTGATCATGGCGTTGTTGTCGGAACCGGCGCCCGGCTCGGTGATGCCGAGGGAGAAGCCGCCCTTGCCTTCCTTGACCTTCTGAGAAACGAAGGCAACCTGCTCGGGGGAGCCGAACTCGAGCATGTCGGAGATGCTCAGAGCAGTGGCGGCGCCGGAGTCATAGCCCTGGCGGCCCATGTGCTCGGCAACGAGCATCAGGGTGACAGCGTCAACGCCGCCGCCGCCGTGCTCCTCGGGGATGGCGAGGGTGCCGATGCCGCTCTGCATGAGCTCGGCCATGTACTCGATGGGGTAACGCATCTTGTGGTCGCAATCGCGGAAGTATTCCTCATCGTAGCCCTTTTCCTTCATCTGGGCGATGAACTGATCGCAGCTCTCAAGCAGAAGCTGTTGCTCTTCGGTAATTTTCCAATCCATGATTAAACCTCCAATAGATTTATTTATCGCCTGCCCCCAGGCCTCAGGCCCGGATGGGCAAGTGAATTACAAAGTTGAACGCACCTTCAGGCGCTTAGTATATGTAGCCGAGTATGCTCCACCAGGGAATAGACGCGGCACAGCCGATTATGCAGGTAACGATGTACGCCACCGCAGCAGGTCTGAGATCCTTAAAGGAAATCCTGCCGCCGGCCAGGCCCTCGACGGCGAGGACGCAGACGTTCTGGGGCGGGAGGATGAAGATCATGCCGCACATGCAAATCGGGAAGAGTATGCACAGCGGGTCCATAGGCACAGCAGCGAGCAGGGCCAGGGCCAGGGCTGCAAAGATGAGGTAGTTGACCAGGGCCATCATCAGCAGAGCAGAGAGCACCGCGCAGCCGATGACCACGAGCGCCGGGGAGCCGGCGACAACCTCGATCGCGGGAGCAACCAGGTCGCCTATCCAGGTGGAGAGGCCGGTGCTGCTCATCAAATCGACGAAGCCGAGGACGGCGGCAACCAGAGCCCAGACGGTCCACATCATCTTGCCGCTGTTGAAGTCGGCAGTGGAAAACAGGTTGAACGCACAAAGCACAACCCAGGCGCCCACCGCGACAACAGCAGTCGGAATGCCGTGCGTGGATTCGGTAATCCAGAGGGCGATGCTCACGAGCAGGACGAGGAGCGCCACTATCTCGTTGCGGCTCATCTTGCCCAGAGCATTGAGGCGCTGCTGGATAACGTCTTTGCCGAGAACCTTGATCTGATCCTTGGGTACGCCCTTGTCGGGGTTGTAGTAGAACAGATGGAACAGTACCGTGCCGACAAACACGATGACACCCCAGACAAGTGCAAAGAGGAAGTAACTGCCCCAGTTGATGGAGCCTGTGTACAGCGAAAGCATGACTGCCGCAACTATGCCGCCGGTCATGAACATCGGGCCGCAGCAGTTGGTAACGGTGTTGCAAACGCTTATAAGTCCAACTGCACCCTTGCTGTGAGGCTCATATCCGAGCTCGTCACAAATGCTGTTGACGACCGGCACGAGCACCGCGCTCTTCGCGGTAGTGGAAGGAATGGTCGGCGCAATGACCAGGCTCGCAATGGAGACGGCGAGTACCTGGCCCTTGTATGTTCCGGGGAAAAGCTTCATAACCAACAGAGCCAGCCTGTTGAGCAGTCCGCTGTTGGTGAGGCCGGTAGCCAGGCCAAATGCGCCTATCAGCAGTATCGCGGTGCTGGAAGCGAAGGAGGCAAAAGCCTCGTCAAAGGTGGCGCAGCCGGCTGCAATAGCCACAACCAGGCCTGCCAGGCAGGAGAGATAAGTGGGAATAGGCTCTGTAACCATGAGCACTATCCACCAGATGAATATGCCGAGGAAGCGCATTCCCACGGGCTCCAGACCAGGGAACGGGTCAATGAAGAAGAAAGCTATCATGAGGATGGACGCCAGTATTACCAGCACCATCTTCGCAGAGCCGCTTTTTCCATTAGCCATAACAGTACGAATTCCTTTCAGTATTTAGTATACTTTTTACCTTTTCTCTTTGGGAAGTCATGCCGTATAACACGCGCGGCGGCATTGCCGCCTTAAATCTGTACCGCCATATTATAACTGCATTCACCGTGCCAAAAAATAAATTTTTGACGATTTTCGTTTTTTCTCACAAATCGTGACGTTAAATTTGTGGCAGTTTAACATGAACCCCGCTGCGCGGTCCGCATAAAAGAAACCCGCCTGTCCAGAGATTAAATCCGGACAGGCGAGCAGTATGTATCAATAGATGTAGCCGAGCATGCTCCACCAGGGGATGGAGGCAATGCAGCCTACCAGGCAGCATACGACGTAGGCGTAAGCGGCCGGGCGGGTATCCTTAAACAGCATCCTGCCGGCAGACAGGCCCTCGGCGGCGAGCATCGGGACGTTCTGCGGGGGAAGGATGAAGACCATGCCGGACATGCAAATCGGGAAGAGTATGCACAGCGGGTCCATAGGCACAGCGGCGAGCAGGGCAATAGCGAGGGCCGCGAAGACCAGATAGTTGACCAGAGCCATCATCAGCAGCGTGCTGAGCACGGAGCAGGCAATAACGACAAGAGCCGGGGAGCTGGCGAAGACTTCCACAGCGGGAGCAACCAGGTCGCCTATCCAGGCAGACAGGCCGGTGTCGCTCATCAGGTCGACAACGCCGAGGACGGCGGCGACCATCGCCCAAACGCTCCACATCATCTTGCCGCTGTTGAAGTCGGCGGTGGAGAACATGCCAAAGGCGCAAAGCACAACCCAGACGCCGACAGCGACGACCGCAGTCGGAATGCCGTGGACGCCTTCGGTAATCCAGAGGGCAACGGCGGCAATCAGTACGATGAGGGCAACTATCTCGTTGCGGCTCATCTTGCCCAGAGCGTTGATACGGGACTGGATTACGTCCTTGCCGAGGACCTTGACCTGATCCTTGGGAACGCCCTTTTCAGGATTGTAGTAGAAGAGGTGGAAAGCGACGGTGCCGACAAACACGATGACGCCCCAAACCAGCGCAAAGAGGAAGTAATCGCCCCAGCCGATGGTGCCGGTGTACATGGAGAGCATCAGGGTAGCAACTATGCCGCCGGTCATGAACATCGGGCCGCAGCAGTTGGTGACGGTGTTGCAGCAGCTTATGAGGCCGGTGGCACCCTTGCTCTGCGGCTCATAGCCCATCTCATCGCTTATGTTGTTGATGATGGGGATGAGGACCGCGCTCTTGGCGGTCGTGGAGGGGATGGTCGGCGCGATGATGATGCTGGCGAGCGAAACGGCGAAGATCTGTCCCTTATAGGTTCCGGGGAAGAGCTTCATGACCAGCAGTGCCAGGCGCACAAGCAGTCCGCTGTTGGTCAGCGCAGTAGCCAGGCCGAAGGCGCCTATCAGCAGTACGCTGGTAGTGGAAGCGAAGGAGCCAAAGGCCTGCTCGAACGTGGCGCTGCCCACGGCGATGGACAAGACCAGAGCCGCCAGGCAGGCGAGATAGTTGGGCATCAGCTCCGTAACCAGAAGCACTATCCACCAGATGAATATGCCGAGGAAGCGCATGCCGGCCGGCTCAAGGCCCGGGAACGGGTCAATGAAGAAGAAGGCTATCATAAGAATGGTTGCCAGAATGAACAACACTTTCTTAACAGAGCCCGACTTACCAGTAGCCATAGAATTTGCGTCCTTTCTTTTAAATATCCTTTCCCTATTCTGTTGTAGGCCATGCTGTGTGTGCTGCGGTATTATCGGCGGGTGTGCTGCCGTCGGTAATCTGTACTGCCCTATTACAACTGCATTCCGCGTGCCAAAAAATAATTTTTTGACGATTTTCGTTTTTTCTTACAAAGTGTAACGTTAATTTTATGTCCACATCTACAAGCGGCGCTTGCAGGGGCTGTTGGCTGTTTCCGACAAGGCCGCTCATCGCCTTCTGAAAAAAATGTACAAAAAGCAGGTTGCAAATTAATAAATAATTAACAAACTTTATTTTGGGGGTAGTATTTTCCTCATATCGTGGTTTATAATCCAGTTGTGTGCGTGTGTGATTTAAGCGTTCTGTACTGCTGATGACAAATTATTAACCGGTCTGCAATAGGTTAATCAAACTTATTAAGGAGGAAATCAAGCATGTATACGAAAGACATTCCCGCATTTGGTCCCCTTCAGGGTGTCCGCGTAGTCCACGCTACCCAGTCCATCGCCGGCCCCTACACCGCCACCCGTATGGCTGACTTCGGCGCCGACGTCATTTGGATAGAGAATCCGAAGGGCATGGACGTCATGCGTCCCGGCCGCTGGTGCGCCGAGCTTGAGCGCCGCAACATGCGCTCCATCTGCCTCGACACTCCGAGCGAAGAGGGCCGCAAGATTTTCCTGAACCTTATCAAGACTGCTGATATATTCATAGATAGCTACCGCGGCGGCCAGATGCGCAAGTGGGGCATCACCGACGAGGTTATGCAGGAAGCCAACCCCCGCCTGATCATCTGCCACGTCTCCGGCTACGGCCAGGATGGCGACCCGGCTTTCTGGCCCAAGCCGTCCTTTGACCCGATAGCCCAGGCTTTCAGCTGCTACATGAGCCTGAACGGCTTCCCCGACAGGCCTCCTATCCCTGCCGTTCCGTACCCCGGTGACTACTACACCGCCATGTTCACCGCCTATGCCGCCATGGCCGCTCTGTATCGCCGCACCATCACCGGCAAGGGCGAGGTCATTGACTCCGCTCAGTTCGAGGTCCTCCTCTCTGTCCAGGGCCCGCAGCTCGGCACCTACCTGAACACCGGCGTCCTGCCCAAGCGCGAGGGCAACCACTCCCCGGCCAACGCCGGCTACGGCGCCTACGTCTGCAAGGACGGCAAGGCCATCTACACTCTCTGCGCCGGCGTAGGCGTCGTCCGCAACGCCATGAAGCTCTTCGGCCTGGAGTTTGACGACGATATCCCCGCCGGCTCCGCTGGTATTCCTCTGGATGGCCCTGGCGGCGCCAAGTTTGAGGCTGCCATGCAGAAGTACTGCGACGAGCGCACCGCCGCCGAGGTCGAGGAAGGCTTCGCCGCCGCCGGCCTGCCCTGCAACCGCATCTTCGATTACAGCGATGTCGTTGATCATCCTCACTACAAGGCCCGCAACGTGTTCATCGAGTGGCAGAACACCCACGGCGATACCATCAAGGGACCCAACGTCTTCCCGAAGCTCAAGGAGAATCCGGGCAAGGTCTGGCGTGGCCTGATGGACATCGGCGAGGACACTCACGACATCCTCACCGAGCTCGGCTACTCCGAAGAAGAGATTGCCAAGTTCCAGGCTGAGGGCGTTGCCGTCAAGAAGTAAGTAAGTAACATATAGTTGGGCGCGCCGTGTCGCCGCAGACCCGCGGCGCGCCCCGCACATGGCCGTCGGCCCGCTTATAAAGCGGGACCGGCGGCCTTTTATGTTAGATTCTGGTTTGACCATCAGTGCAACTTTACCAAAAAATTAACACGTTTTTTGTCAGGCTCATAGTTTGGCACGCGAGATGCACTATAACAGAGTGTGTGTTGTGTAGCACACGTTCATCTGTACCGCTTATAAAAAAGAATAAATTAATAATTTCAGAGGAGGAAACTAAGCATGCTCACTAACAACATACCCTCTTTTGGCCCCCTGCAGGGTGTCCGTGTAGTCCATGCCACCCAGTCCATCGCCGGCCCCTACTGCGCTTGCCGCATGGCCGAGTTCGGCGCTGACGTCATTTGGATTGAGAACCCGAAGGGCCTCGACATCTTCCGTCCCAGCCGCTGGGGCGCTGAAATTGAGCGCCGCAACATGCGTTCCCTCTGCCTCGACACTCCGAGCGAAGAGGGCCGCAAAATCTTCTTCAAGCTGCTGAAGACCGCTGATATATTCATAGACAGCTACCGCGGTGGACAGATGGCCAAGTGGGGCATCACCGACGAGGTTATGCACGAGGTCAACCCGCGCCTCATCATCTGCCACATCTCCGGCTTCGGCCAGTACGGCGATCCCAGGTATTGGCCCAAGGCGTCTTATGACCCGATCGCCCAGGCTTATGGCTGCTACATGGTCCAGAACGGCTACCCCGACAGGAAGCCCGTCCCCGCCTTCCCGAACACCGCTGACTACGTCACCAGCCTGCAGACCGCTTACGCTGCAATGGCCGCTCTCTACCGCCGTGAGAAGACCGGCAAGGGCGAGGTCATTGACTCCGCTCAGTATGAGTGCATGATCTCCATCCAGGGCGCTGCTGTCGGCACCTACCTCAACACCGGCAAGCTGCCTCAGCGTGAAGGCTGCCACTCCACCGCCTGCGCTGGCTACGGCGCTTACACCTGCAAGGACGGCGTGGACATTTACACCCTCATCCTCGGCATCGGCGTTCTCCGCAATGCCCTGCATCTGTTCGGCCTCGACTACAGCGACGAAATACCCAAGGGCTCCGTCTACGCCTTCATGGGCACCCCGGGCGGCGACATCATCGAGAACGCTCTGCAGAAGTTCTGCGACGAGCACACCGCTCTCGAGGTTGAGACCATCTTCAACGACAACGGTATCCCCTGCAACCGTATATTCGACCTCTCCATGGCCGTTGAGGATCCTCACTACAAGGCCCGCGAAGTCTTCATCGAGTGGGAGAACACCCACGGCGACAAGATAAAGGGCTCCAACATCTTCCCGAAGCTCACCAACGAGCCCTGCCAGGTCTGGCGCGGCCTGATGGACATTGGCGAAGACACCCCCGACATCCTCTCCGAGCTCGGCTACTCCGCTGAGGAGATTGCCAAGTTCCAGGCTGACGGCGTCGCTGTCAAGAAGTAATTCCCCAAATAACCGCCGCATTATGCGGACAGGCCCCCGGCTTCCCGGGGGCCTTTTTATGTGTTTTATGCTTCCCGCCGCCCGCTATTGACAAACAGATACAATAATATTATAATTAGCTTTTCCGAGGAGGGAAAGAGCATGTATGTACTCGGTATAGGCGCCGCCAATGTAGATGTGCACGGCATGTCCCGGGCGGCTATAGTCATGCGCGACTCAAATCCTGGCCACCTGCGCACGAGCGCCGGAGGGGTTACCCGCAACGTCATGGAAAACCTGGCTCGGCTGGGTGTAGGCGCAAAAATGGTATCCGCGCTGGGCGATGATTTGTTTGGCGAACTTGTGCGGCACGACAGCATGTCAGCCGGGCTGGATATGTCCGAGTGCCTGACTCTCCCCGGAGTGTCCTCCAGCAGCTACGTATCTATCCTCGACGAGAGGGCTGACATGCTGGTTGCCATGTCTGACATGAGCGTGTTGGAACATATCACTCCCGAAGTAGTGGACTCCAAACTCGACCTCATCAGGGGCGCGGCGGCTGTGGTCTGTGATCCCTGCCTGCCCCAGATTACGCTTGAACGCATCCTCGACGACGCCGGAGACGTGCCCGTATTTCTGGACCCGGTAAGCACGGCGTATGCGCACCGCGTGGTGCCGCTGGCCGGACGTTTTTACGGCCTGAAACCCAACCGCATGGAGCTCGCCATACTTGCCGGGATGGACACCGATTCTGACAGCGCCATCGAAGCGGCCGTCGATATTTTGCTTGAGCGAGGCACGAAATGTGTCGCCGTCTCTCTCGGTGAACGAGGGTGTTATTTTGCCGACGCAAAGGGCAACCGCTTCTACCGTGCTCTGCGTCCGGTAAGTGAAATGCGCAACGCCACCGGCGCGGGTGACGCCTTCCTGGCCGGGCTGGTGTACGGCTTCGTACATGAATACGAAGCGCTGCGCGCCGTGGACTGCGCCCTGGCCGCCGGGCTGCTCGCCGTGGAAAGCGATATGACCATAAATCCGGACATGAGCGCGGAGAACCTGCGCCTTGCAATACAGGAATACCAGCCATAAAGGATAAAATTATTAAGGAGTGCATTTCAAGTGAATCTCGAAAAGTACCTGGATATCCAGCCTGAAATCAAGGCAGCCCTCGACGCCGGCAAGCCCGTCGTCGCCCTCGAGAGCACCATACTCAGCCACGGCATGCCCTATCCGGAGAACCTGGACTTCGCCGCCAAGGTAGAGCAGATAATCCGCGACAACGGCGCCACTCCCGCAACCATGGCCATCATAGGCGGCAAGCTGAAGGTCGGCCTGAGCGAAGACGACCTCAAGGTCATGTGCGAGGCCAAAAACGTCGGCAAGGTCTCCCGCCGCGACGTCCCCGTGTACATAGCCAACGGCCACACCGGCGCTACCACCGTCGCCACCACTATGCTTATGGCCGAGATGGCGGGCATCCACGTCTTTGCCACGGGCGGCATCGGCGGCGTACACCGCGGCGGCGAGGTGACTATGGACATCTCTGCCGACCTGCAGGAGCTCGCCCACACCTCCGTCGCCGTCGTCTGCGCCGGCGCCAAGCAGATCCTGGACATCGGCCGCACCCTTGAGTACCTCGAGACCATGGGCGTGCCCGTCCTCGGCATGGGCACCGACGAATTCCCCGCCTTCTACTGCCGCAAGAGCGGCCACAAGCTCGACTACGCCGTCTCCGGCCCCGAAGAGGCCGCAGCCATCCTCAACGCCAAGTGGGACATGGGCCTCAAGGGTGGCGTCCTCATCGCCAACCCCATTCCCGAGGAGTACGGCCTCGACTTCGACGAGATGGAAGGTGTAATCCAGGTCGCGCTCAAGGCCGCCGACGAAGCCGGCGTCCACGGCAAAGACATCACCCCCTTCCTGCTGGCCAAAGTCAAGGACCTGACCGGCGGCGAGAGCCTCGCGAGCAATATCCAGCTCGCCCTCAACAACGCCAAGGTAGCCGCCCAGATTGCGGCTGCCATGTAATCCGCATAAAACGCAGCAAAAGGCCGCCCTCACGGGCGGCCTTTTGCCGTATGTGCAGTTTAAAAAGCGTTGAAAAACTTCATATAAACTCTCACTCGTCTCTCAGCAGTTCATCCGTGCTCACGCCGAAGACCCTGGCTATCGCCTTGAGCTCTATGTCCGTCACAAAGCGCTCGCCGCTCTCTATGCGCTGTACGGCGTTCTTGTCGAGGTCCAGTCCCTCTATTTGCAGCCTCTCGGCCAGCGTCCGCTGCGAGACGCGCCCCGGCAGCTCCAGGCGCAGAGCACGCACCCGTGCGCCGCAGAGGTTGTTGCCGCCGCGCGGCGACCTGTTCTTATACATAGCTTCACCACTTTGACATTTAGTGCTTGTCATCGGTAGAATTAGATGCTATGCTAAGATGTGTTTTGACATTCACTAAATGTCAAAGCCGGAAATTATATTTAACTTAGATTCACTTGTCAGATATACATACGGCATGTATAATGGGGCGAGTGAAAAACAGGGCACTGGAGGTTGCTATGTCCAACGAAGTTTTGAAAATAGAGCACGTCACGAAGCGCTACGGCAAGACTGTCGCCAACCGCGATATCAGCTTCACCGTCAACGCCGGCGAGACCACGGTGCTGCTCGGGCCCAACGGCGCGGGAAAGAGCACCATAATAAAGTGCATAGCCGGTCTGCTGCGCTTCCAGGGCGAGATATACATTGGCGGCGAACCGAATAAGAGCGTGGAGGCCAAGCGGCGCCTGGGCTACATACCCGAGATGCCGGCGGTGTATGAACTTTTGACTGTAGCCGAACATCTGGAGTTTGTGCGCCGGGCCTGGCGCATGGAGGACGACGGTTACGGCGAGGAACTGCTGGAGCGCCTGGAGCTGGCTGACAAGCGCGACAAACTTGGCCGCGAGCTCTCCAAAGGCATGCAGCAGAAATTGTCCATCGCCTGCGCAATGGTGCACAAACCTGAACTGCTCATTTTTGATGAGCCGCTGGTCGGCCTGGACCCGCACGCGATAAAGGAGCTCAAGAACATGTTCCGCGAGCTGCGCGCGGATGGCCGCGCCGTGCTCATCTCCACGCACATGATAGACTCCGTGGAGGACTACTGGGACGTGGCGCACATCATGATGAACGGCGAGTTCGCCGCCACCTGCCGCGCCGGCGAAACCGAAGGCAAGGACCTCGAAGACCTCTTCTTCTCTATCACGGAGGGCGGTGAGAAGGCATGAGCGCGCTCACCTATCTGACCCTCACCCAGTTCAAGAACCGTATCAGGGGCCTGGTACGTTCCCCGGCAAAGCTGATATACGCCATAATAGTTGTGGCACTGCTCGGCCTTGTCGTTTTCGCCGGAAATATGGAAGAGGGCGAGGCGGGTGCTCCCAACGCCCAGCTCGGCGCCATAATTGTCGGCTATTTCGCGCTGATGTTCCTGATGACGGCCAACTCCGGTTTTTCGACCGGCATGAGCATCTTCAAGATGCCGGACGTAAATTTCCTCTTTGTCGGCCCCTTCAAGAGCGTGCGCGTGCTGTTCCACGGCATGTTCAACCAGATGGCCACCGCGCTAATCATGGCTGCCGTCATTCTGTTCCAGTACGGCTGGATGCACGGCTCATACGGCGTCGGGTTGCTGGAAATGGTATTCGTCATGGCCGGTTATTCCCTCACCGTGTTCACGGCGCAGATAACGGCGATGGTGATATATGCGTTCAGTTCGGGCCGTCCCGGCGTGAGAAAGGCGCTGCGTGTTGTCTATGTGGCTGTCTGCGCCGCATGGGTGGCATACATAGGCTATAAAGCGCTCAATTCTGCCAACGTACTCGATGCAATCTGCACCGCCGCCGTGGACCCCGTGGGACGGCTCTTCCCCGTCGCAGGCTGGCTTGGCGGCGCCTGCTACGAGGCCATTCTCGGCAACTACACCACCGCGCTAACGCTCACCGCTGTTTGGGCCGTGTTCACCGCCGCGCTTGTCATACTCATGGCCAAGGCCGACCAGGACTTCTACGAGGACGTCCTTCAGAGCACCGAGACCACTTTTGCCACGCAGTCCGCGGCCAAAGAGGGCCGCGTCAGCGAGAACGCACCCAAAAAGGTCAACGTCGGGCAGACTGGCCTCGGCGGCGGCTGGGGCGCCAGCGCGTTCTGGTATAAGCACCGCATAGAAAACCGGCGCAGCCGCAAGTGGCTGCTCAGCGGCATGGAGATAGTCTTTGTGCTTGTGAACCTCGCTTTCGCCTTCTTCATGCGAGACTCGGGCATAGTGGCACCTCTGGCCTTCGCGGCGTACATGATGTTCTTCTACGTGGCCATAGGCCGTCTCCTGAAGGAGATGACGAAACCATATGTCTACCTGGTACCGGAACCGCCGACGAAAAAGTTGCTCTGGTGCATGCGCGAGAGCGCGACTGGCTATTTAGTGAGCGCGGTGCTGAGCTTCGTACCCATGATATTTTACGTCGATGCCCCGGTCGCCAGCGTGCTTGCTGCCGCAGTGGCCTACTTCACTTACGCCTACCTCTTCACGGCCGGCAACCTCGTGACGGAGCGCGTGTTTGGCAGCGTGACGGTCAAGGCGCTCATCTTCCTCTTCTACTTCATCGTACTCATCATTATGGCCGCTCCCGGCATAGCTGCGGCGATATTCGCTTCAATGGTGCTGCCGGAGTGGTGCGCCTTGCTCATACTCTCGCTTGTAAACGTGCTTGTGGCGCTGATAGGCATTTTTGCCTGCCGCAATATACTTGCAAGTGCCGAGCTGAATATCTGAAACCACATGGAACCGCCCCGCTTTGCAGCGGGGCGGTTTTTTATGCTCAGAAACGCGGAAGCTGGGCGAAGCTCGCCTCGAGCTCGGCGTCGCTGGGGATATAGTCGTCCATAGTTCCGTCGTTAAACTTCTCGTAAGCGACCATATCGAAATAGCCTGTTCCGGTGAGGCCGAAGAGTATTGTCTTGTCTTCGCCCGTCTCACGGCACTTGACGGCCTCGTCAATCGCAGCCCGGATGGCGTGGCTGCTCTCGGGCGCTGGGAGTATGCCCTCAGTGCGGGCGAAGAACTCAGCCGCCTCGAACACCTTCGTCTGCTCCACACTGCGCGCCTTTATGAGCCCCTCGTGATAGAGCTCGCTCAGGACCGGGCTCATGCCGTGATATCTGAGCCCGCCGGCGTGGTTGGCAGAGGGGATAAAGCCGCTGCCGAGGGTGTACATCTTGGCCAGCGGGCAAACCTTGCCCGTGTCACAGAAGTCATAGGCGAACACGCCGCGGGTGAGGCTCGGGCAGCTCGCGGGCTCTACGGCGATAAACTCGTACTCGCGCTCGCCGCGCAGCATCTCACCCATGAAGGGGCTTATCAGGCCGCCCAGGTTGCTGCCGCCGCCGGCGCAGCCGATGATTATATCGGGTACGATGCCGTATTTGTCCATGGCTATCTTAGTCTCGACGCCGATAACGCTCTGGTGCAGCAGAACCTGGTTGAGCACGCTGCCGAGCACATAGCGGTAGCCCTCGTGAGTGGTGGCGTCTTCAACGGCCTCGCTGATGGCGCAGCCGAGGGAGCCTGTGGTGTCGGGATCCTCGGCAAGTATCCTGCGGCCGACCTCGGTAGTCATTGAGGGGCTCGGCGTCACGCTCGCGCCATAAGTGCGCATGACCTCGCGCCGGAATGGCTTCTGCTCATAGGAGCACTTGACCATATAGACCTTGCAGTCGAGTCCGAGGTACGCGCAGGCCATGGAGAGCGCGGTGCCCCACTGACCGGCGCCGGTCTCGGTGGTGACGCCCTTGAGGCCCTGCTGCTTGGCGTAATATGCCTGGGCTATGGCGCTGTTTAGCTTGTGCGAGCCCGAGGTGTTATTGCCCTCGAACTTGTAGTATATCTTCGCCGGGGTGTCCAGCTTCTCCTCCAGCCGGTAGGCCCTCACCAGCGGGCTCGGACGGTACATGCGGTAAAAGCCGAGTATCTCCTCGGGTATCTCAAACTCGCGCGTGGTGTCGTCGAGCTCCTGCTTTACAAGCTCGTCACAGAACACGGCGCCCAGCTGTTCAGCAGTGCAGGGCTTGCCTGTGCCGGGGTTGAGCAGGGGAGCCGGTTTTATCTTCATATCGGCGCGGACGTTGTACCACGTCCGGGGCATCTCGCTTTCTTCAAGATAAATTTTGTAAGGGATCTTGGTCTCGGTCATGATGACAACCTCCTGAATTATTTAAACCGCCTTGCGGCTGGTTTCTGAGAATAAAAAACTGTCCCAACGACCTTACGGTCGTTGGGACAGGAATAAACAAATACCTGCGGTGCCACCCAAATTGGCTTGTAGCCCACTCATGACGTGCCATCACACGTCCGGCGCTGTAACGGGCGCCATCCCGGGAGTTAGTTTCGCTCCCCTCCCGAGTCCATTCCCAAAGGCGTCCACCGCAGCGCTCTCACCATATGCGCCGCTCTCTGAAGGCTTCGTGCCCGAGGTACTCTTCTCGGTCATCGGTTTCGGCTTTTTCAGTCTAACACCCGAAAACGGGATTTGTAAATAGGGCATAATTCACAAAAATCTCTGCCAGTTTATGTGGCGCTTGCAACGCACACTGCTAACTGTCAACCTGAGCAGCGCTGCATAGCCTCACGGGAAGGCGCGGATTTACGGCCACTCAGTTCTGTATTTCGCGTTCAAAGCGGTCTATTTTATCCGCTTTCCCTATCACCGCGACTATGTCTCCCTCATTGAAAACGTACTGCGGAGAGAATTCGACATCCGTCTGATGCTCTCGCTCGATTGCAATAATATTTATGCCGTAAACGCCGCGGACGTTCAGCTCCTGAATACTGCGGCCGGCCATGGATCCACTCACGGCTATGCGCCGGACTTCCACGTTGTCGTCCAGGGAGATGTAGTCTATGAGGCTGCTGGAAATGAGACGCTTGCCGATGCGCACTGCCATGTCCGCTTCGGGATACACAACAACTGCGCCGAGCTGCTTTAGCACGTCGCCATGCGCCCGGCTGTTGGCCTTGGCAATGACGCTCGGAATACCCATCTTGATTACGAGCATAGTCGTGAGTATGCTCACGTCTATGGCCTCGCCAATGCAGATTGTCACCGCACCACAGTTCTGTATACCGGTGGACTCAAGCGTATCCTGCTCCAGATTGTCCACGACGAAGGCAAAGTCCGTGTACTTGCGCACAGCCTTGACTCGCCGTTCGTCCTTGTCTATGGCGATTACCTCTTTGCCGGCCTCCGAGAGTGTCTGAACCAGCGCCGAACCGAAGCGGCCCAAGCCGATTACGCCGAAGGAGGCGTCAGAATTCTTCTTTTTCATAGCAACCTACCCTATCGTAATGGATTCTTCAGTATAGCGGATGTTAGGCTCGTCGCGGTTTATCCAGATTGAGACGAGCGTGAAAGCGCCGAGGCGCCCGACGAACATGGTCAATATCAGCACCAGCTTGGCAGCTACGGAGAGCCCGGGCGTGATGCCAGTGGAGAGGCCGACGGTGCCGAAAGCTGAGACCTCTTCGAACAGGAGCTGTACAAACGAGAGCTCCGGCTCCAGGACGCAGAGCAAGAATGTCCCTGCACACACCACGAGCATGCTCAGCAGCGACACAACGGCCGCTTTGGAGAGCGTGTCCTCCGGCAGCGTGCGGTGGAAAGCGTCCGGCCTGCGCTTTGTAAATACCGCCTTCACTTCCTGCATGAGCGCAAAGAAGGTCGTGGTCTTTATGCCGCCGCCGGTTGATCCGGGCGAGGCGCCGATGAACATGAGCACAATGAGCACGAAAAGTCCGGCGTTTGTCAGTTCGCCCATCGGGTATGTAGAGAATCCGGCGGTACGGGCAGACACGCTGTGGAAAAACGCGCCAAGCCAGGTCATGTCCTCGGTCGCCTTAAGAAGCAGCGTACCTATGACCAGAAGCGCCGCCGTAGTGGTGAGGACAACTTTGGAGTGCAGGTTCAGCTTCCGGAAGGAACGGACCCGCACGAAGTCGAGTATGACAAGGAAGCCCATGCCGCCAAAGATGATAAGCGCGCTTGTAGTCAGGTTGAGCAGGACATCGTCCCGATATGGTATGAGGTTCTGCAACCCGCCCAGTATGTCAAAACCGGAATTGTTGAACGCAGCCACAGAGTGGAATATGCTTGTCCATATGGCGCGGCCCAGGGGGTAATCCTGTGAAAATGAAATAAAGCTCAGCACGGCGCCGGCGCCTTCAAAGCACAGCGTAACGAACAGCACCCACTTGACAAGTTTGACCATGCCCTGGAAAGAGTCAACGTTGAGCGCCTCTTTCACCAGCAGCCGGCCCCTGAAACTCACGCGCTTGCCTGCCGCGAGCACCAATCCTACGCCGACAGAGCTCACGCCCAGACCGCCTATCTGTATGAGCGCAGCCAGCACCGCCTGCCCGAACACCGTGAAGTGATCATAGGCGTCTACGGCGATGAGCCCGGTCACGCACACCGCGCTGGTGGATGTGAACAGGGCGTCAATGTACGCCACTTCTACCCCGGGCCGCACGGAGATTGGGAGTATGAGCAAAACAGAGCCTACGAGTATAACTGCCGCGAAGCCCATAGTTATCAGCCGGCCAGGCGGCTGACGCTTAAAAAAGGATGCGATAGTTTTCATGTCTGCCTCAGAAGTCGCCGCTGCGCCCTGTCCTTGCCTTTGCAGGCTGGCCGCACCACAGCGAAATTTGCTTATGCATGCTCAATATATCACCGGAACATCAACATGTCAATACATCCGACGACCGATAATTACACATGTGCGACATATATGTAACGCGGGGCAATTTACCCTCTTTAAGCGCCCAAATTTACCCCCTCTGTGCATTTCAAATTCTTTGTCCATCTTGTTCAATTTCCACCAACTTGTTTGTGCAACAAGGCAAATCTTTAGGAATTTAAAACGTTGACGAAGCGCCCTGGTGTGCGCTATAATACAGTTACAGTGCAAGGGCGTACTGAAAGAGTTTTTTCAGTACGCCCTTGCGTTTTTTATACTCGTTTGCAGGAAAATTATACTATAATATTATTATATATTTAGCTTCATTTTAAGTAATACGCGGCCATATACCGCTTATTACACCCCGGCAATGGGGCCGGGCGGCTGCGGCGTTTGGGAAGCGCCGCGGGATTTTCCGTCCCTCGGATATGGGGCAAAAACCGCAAATAAAGGAGGAAAAATCATGAAGAAATTGCTATCACTGCTGCTGTCACTTTGCATTGTCTTCGCCCTGGCAGCCTGTGGCTCAAGCACGGACAGTTCGCCGCCAAGTGAACCGTCTGCGAGCGACTCTTCCGTTTCAGAAACCACTTCATCCGACTCCGGTACCGGCGCATTCGACGGCACGCTGACCATAGGTCTTATAGGGCCCATGACCGGCTCGCTCGCCACATACGGTACGGCGATGCAGCAGGGACTTGAACTCGCGGTGGAAGAGATAAATGCCGCCGGCGGCATTCTCGGCATGGAGGTCGAGATTGTGGTTGCGGATGACCGTGGCGACGCCTCCGAATGCCTTCTGGCCTTTAACACTCTCGTATCCCAGGGCATAGGCATCATAATCGGTGCGGCTACCTCCGGCTGTACCAGCGCCATAACCCAGGCGGCCAAAGAGGAGGGTGTTGTACTTATAACTCCCAGCGCCACGGCCGACAGCATCACGACTGAGGACGACTATGTTTTCAGAGCCTGCTTCCGCGACAGCCTGCAGGGCGACATTGCCGCCGCCTTCGTCGAACAGCAGGGCTACACCAAAGTCGGCACCATAGCCTGCTCGGCCGACACCTACTCTCAGGGTCTTGTGGACGCCTTTAAGGCGGCCTGTGAATCGCGCGGCATCGAAGTGGTGGCCACCGAGAGCACGGCTTCCATGAGCGCCCAGGACTTCACCAACCAGTTCGCCACCATGGCCAGCGCCGGCGCCGAGCTCGTCTACGCCATCTACTACTATGACGCAGTCGGTCCCTTCCTGATAACCCAGGCCCGTACCGCCGGGTATGAGGGCGCCATTATGGGTGGCGACGGATACGACGGCTCGCTGGGCTACATATCCTCCGGCGTTGACTACAGCGCCTTCAACGACGTGTACTGGACCAACCACTATGACCCCTCGGACCCGAATGAAGCTGTGCAGACTTTCGTCGCAGCCTTCGAAGAAATGTTCGGCTCCACTCCCATCTCCTTCTCCGCTCTGACTTACGATTGCATGTACATGATCGCCCAGGCCGCCGACACTTGTGGCAGTGCCGACGCCGCCAGTGTGCGCGACCAGCTTTCTGATACGAGCGCGGTCTATGACTGCGTAACCGGCAGCTTTTCTCTCGACGAGTCCGGAACTCCCACCAAGGGCGGCGTCGTAATTGAGTACTACTACGACCCCGAGGTTGAAGATGACCCCGATACCGACGAGATTGAGAGCATCGGTCAGAGGCTGGTGTCCACCATCACTTCCGAGGACCTGACCCAGTGAAGCGGCCGGCAAAGCAGAATCCAATATCGCATTTCAGTTCTGCAGACGCGGTTTGACTGCGGCGAAGTAACTGGCAAAGCATAAAAACGGGGCATGACGCGCACCAAGCGGTCATGCCCTTTTCTTATCGGCCGGCCTTAATGTGTATAGTCCAGGAACTGCACACTCTTTCCCAGGTCATTTGCAATTAACTCTTTCATTTTTCTGGCAAATGGGCAGGGATAACCAATCGGAGTGCCTTTCTGAATGCAGCTTGCAAAAGCAATCGTATCCGCGCCGCGTTTAACCAATTCTCTCGCCCTCAAAACCGCCTTCTTAGCCGGGCATCCACCGCAGTTGATAAATCCGACGATTTCAATGTCTTCTTCAATTCCCTCAAAAGCTCCTTGCTTCTCTCGAATCATGCGAAAATCCGCTGTTCCCGGGCAATAATCCTCCGTTTGCTGGCAGCGTATAATTCCCACTTTCATCTGCGTTTCCTCCGTTCCGCTCCCAATTCGGCGCTTTATTGCATTTCAGTATACCACAGCCTGAAAATTAACACAACAAAGCCGGAACCGGCGTGTTTCTCAAGCGGCGCGCAGCGACCACAAATTCGCTATCTGCCCGGCCAGGTCACTGTAGCTCCAGGTCCGCGAACTGAGTTCCGCGCTGTTCGGATCATGCACATGAAAGTTCTGCCCGTCATAGGCATATATTACGATAAAGTGCCCAGTGTCCGTAAAATCACCTGGGAGCATACTGGCAACTACCACACCACCGTCTATAGCCGCGCGAATGACGTTCTCATCAAGCGGCAGTTCGCTGCCCACGAGCCCAAAGGCTGCTGCGCCCTCAGTGAACAGCGACCACATGGTCCCGGTACCTGCGGCGTAGTATCCGTTGGCCTCGGCGAAGTCCGCTATGCGGGCCGGGTTTGCGTCCGCGTTCCCGGTCAACCCGGCCACAGCCATCGCCAGACATGTCGGGCCGCAGCCCGTCATTCCTATCACCCCGCTGCCATATGCGTGATAAGCCCATCGGCTGTCAAACTGCGATATGTACGGTATGCCTTCCGTCAGGTCTATCCGCGCATCCAATCCGCTGTCATCCGGGGTCTGAAAAGGCAGCATCAAAATAAAGTCCAACTTTTCCGGGTTTTTCAGCGCCGTGCGCACTGCTTCCTCGGAGTATATCTCCACATGTGCGGCCATAAAATTCAGCCGTCCGGCCTCCTCCGGCCTGCTGTCTGCCAAAGCCTGCAGCTCGCCCGCCTGCTCCGGGCCGCACTCACCCAGATTCATACCGGGTACAATCCGGTTCGCCAAATCCGTGAAAAAGCGGTCGTCCGTGTCAGGCGCTCCGGTCTCGGCAGCCGCAGGAGAAATCGGTGTAGTGAGCAGCAGTATCATGGCAACGGCCAGGGCCAGGGCGGCCACAACTATAACCTCTCCGGCATGTCCGGTGCGTTTAGCTTTTGTGTGCATGTTTATACCTCCTTCGCGGCGCTTTTCAGCGTCGAAAAGAAGTGTAACGCGCGCTTGTATCCGAATATCATCCGAGTTGTATCAGAGCTGTATCACAGGTGAAATTGTGCAATTTGTGTAATTTGAAGTATATGGCTTGTGCAAAAGAGCGTAATCTTTAGGCATTTAAAACAGTTGACAGTAACGGATTAAAGCACTATAATGACCTTACAGTGCAAAGGCGTACTGCTAAGATATAAGCAAATTATACGCTGTCTTTGCGCTTTTTTTGCAACCAATTCAAGGTAATAAATGGAAGTGCACCTTGCTGGTTAGCCTATCTCTGTAAAAAGCAGCTGTGGAAGGCTGTTTTTTAGCCCCGGAATGGGAGCCGGGGAATATAGCGGCGAGTGGGAACCGCCGCTCGTGCGCTCTCCTGACGGATAAGGGAGGGCGCAACGAAAAGCAGAAGGAGGAAAAATCATGAAAAAGAAATTGCTGGCGCTGCTTCTTGCGCTGTGCATGGTGTTCGTCCTCGCCGCCTGCGGCAGTGAGACCGACTCCGACGCCGAGACTTCCGGTGGAGACTCTGGAGAGGCTTCCGGTGACACCATCAAGATTGGCATGATCGGTCCGCAGACCGGCTCCAACGCGGCCTACGGCACCTCGATGCTCGAGGGCCTGCAGATGACCATCGACGAGATAAACGAGGCCGGCGGCATCCTCGGCAGGCAGGTTGAGCTCATTGCCACGGACGACCGCGGCGACGCTACCGAGGCCCAGAACGCCTTTAACAACCTTATCTCTCAGGGCGTCACGCTGATAATCGGCTCTGCCACATCCGGCGCGACCAGCGCGCTGACGAACCTCGCCAACGAGGAAGGCGTCGTGCTGATTACCCCGAGCGCCACCGCCGACGACATTACCACCGAGGATGACTACGTCTTCCGTGCCTGCTTCAAGGACACGCTACAGGGCAGTATCGCCGCGGCCTATGTCGAGCAGGCCGGTATAACAAGAGTCGGCACCATTGCCTGCAGTGCTGACCCATACTCCTCCGGCCTGGTCAACGCGTTCATCTCTGCCTGCCAGGAGCGCGGAATAGAGGTCGTTGAGCAGCAGAGCACCGCCACAATGGACGCTCAGGACTTCACCAACCAGTTCACCGCGATGGCTAGCGCCGACGTCGATCTGGTCTACGCGATATACTACTACAACGCGGTAGGCCCGTTCCTGGTCACCCAGGCCCGCGCCGCCGGATACGATGGGATCATAATGGGCGCCGACGGCTATGACGGAGCGCTCGACTACGTCTCCGAGGGCGCCGATTACAGTGCGTTCAACGACGTTATCTACACCAACCACTACGACCCGAGCGACACCAGCGCGGCCGTCCAGGACTACGTCACCGCCTACAGCGAGCTCTATGGCACCACCCCGCTGTGCTTCGCCGCTCTCGCCAGCGACTGCATGATGATGCTCCAGACCGCGATTGAAACCGCCGGCACCGATGAGGCCAGCGCCGTGCGCGACGCGCTGTCCGACACCTCAGTTACATACGAGGGCGTCACCGGCACCTTCACCCTAGACGAGTCCGGCACGCCGATCAAGGGCGCAGCGGTAATCAGCTTTGCATACGACGAATCCGTCGGCGGGCTTGATGGCCTGGGCACCGAGCTGGTGACCACCATCTCCTCTGATGAAATAGCCTGAATAACGCTCCCATCCCTATCCCGGGGAGACGTCATGCCTGATGACGTCTCCCCAAACTTATTCAACTCCGACGAAAGGTTGAGATCATATGGGTGAATTCCTGCAGACCCTGTTCGTGGGCCTGAGGCTCGGGAGCGTTTACGCCCTTATTGCCCTGGGCTACACAATGGTGTACGGCATCATAAGGCTTATAAACTTCGCGCACGGCGACTTCATCATGGTCGGCGGCTACACGCTTATCTTCACCGTGCCGCTGATGACGGCCGCGGGCATGCCCGCCTGGATGGCCGTGATTATCGCCATCCTCGTCTGCGCGCTTGTAGGCGTGGGCGTGGAGCTCATCGCCTACCGGCCCGTTCGCAAGAAGGGCACCAATATGACCGCTCTGATAACGGCCATAGCGATGAGCCTCTTCCTCGAAAATCTGGCCCAGGCCATCCCGGCCATAGGCCCGAACCCGATGGTCGCGGGCACTTTCTTTGAAAGCGGCGGCTTTCGTGTAGCGGGCGTGACGCTCGACTATACGACTATCTACACCATCGCCGTCAGCGCCGTCGTCATGCTGCTGCTCTATGTCTTCACGCAGAAGACCAAGATGGGCCGCGCCATGCGCTGCGTATCCGAGGACAAGAGCGCCGCCATACTCATGGGTATAAGCGTCAACAAAACCGTCCTCACCACTTTTGCGATTGGCTCCGGCCTTGCCGCCGTGGCCGCGCTCATGTACATAGCGCAGTATCCGAGCGTCTACACGACCATCGGCTCACTGCTGGGCCTGAAGGCCTTCGTCGCGGCCGTCGTGGGCGGCATCGGCATTGTGCCCGGCGCCATGCTCGGCGGTCTCGTGATCGGCCTTGTCGAGAGTTTCTCCACGGCCTATATCAGTTCCAGCCTGACGGACACCTTTGTGTTCCTCATCCTCATCATCGTGCTGCTGATAAAGCCCGCCGGAATACTCGGAAAGAACGTGGGTGAGAAAGTATGAAAAAGACAATTCGCCGCGGCTACTTGGTCAACACCGCCGTTCTCGTCGCCGTATATATACTGTGCGTGGTACTGGCCAACGTATTCTCCGAAGTTAGCAACTTCAAGCTAATACTGACGCCCAGCATCTGGCAGTGCTGCTATCTCATCATCCTGGCCGCCAGCCTAAACCTCGTGCTGGGATTCATGGGCCAGCTCTCGCTGGGGCACTGTGGTTTCATGGCGATAGGCGCCTACACCGCCGCGCTAATAAGCCTCGCCTTCCAGCGCGCGGGCGTCTACGACGAAAAGAGCGGCATTGTGTTCGTTCTGATTCTGTTTTTGTGCGTCATCTGCGCAGGCGTTCTCGCTGCCATGTTCGGCGTGCTGGTTGGTATTCCGGCACTGCGCCTCAAGGGCGACTATCTGGCCATCATAACGCTGGGCTTCGGCCTCATCATCGTCAATGTCATCAACAATCTTCCCTTCGCCGGCCAGAACGGCCTGGCAGAAGGCGTGGCCAGTTCCTCGCTCTATCAGAACGGCCTCGGCTTCGGCACCACGGCCAAAGTGACATATCTTTGGGTTGCCCTGGCTGTCACGATAATCTGCGTGGCTCTGATGTTCATGTTCATCCGTTCCAAGTACGGCCGCGCGGTGCGCGCCATACGCGACGACGAGATTGCCGCCAGTGCCGCCGGCATCAACACCGGCTATTACAAAGTGCTGACATTCGCCTTTTCTGCCTTCTTCGCGGGCATTGCCGGCGCACTCTACGCCTGCTCGAACTCCACTCTCTCTACGGCGAGTTTCTCCTTCACGAACGGCTCCATACTAAACTCTACCTTCGTCGTCGTCATGGTCGTCCTCGGGGGCATGGGCAGCCTCACCGGCAGCATCGTCAGTGCGGTTATCATGTTTGTACTCAACTACCAGATAGCCAACGGCTCCTGGGTCAGCAGCCTGCCCGGATTCATCCAGGGCGTCTTTACTTACCCGATGCTGGTCTACGCCATTGTGCTCGTTATAATCATCATGTTCCGTCCCAAGGGCATCTTCGGCACCTATGAATTCTCGCTGCTGCGCACGCCGGGAGAATTTGTGCGCTGGATAAAGGGCCTGGGCGGCAAAAAGAAAGCCAAGCCCGAGGGAAAGGAGGCTGCGGCTCAATGAGTGAAGTCAAACGCGAAGACACCCCTGTCCTCGAGACGAGGGGCCTGGGAATATCCTTCGGCGGCCTGAAGGCCGTGCAGGATTTCAATATCAAGCTCTACAAGGGAGAGCTGGCCGGGCTTATCGGCCCCAACGGCGCAGGCAAAACCACGGTTTTCAACCTGCTGACCGGCGTATACGTGCCCACTGAGGGCAGCGTACTGCTCAACGGCGAGGTGCTCAACGGCAAAAAGACCCACCAGTTCGTGGCCGCCGGCATTGCCCGCACCTTCCAGAACATACGACTCTTCAAACAGATGAGCGTCATTGACAACGTCAAGGCGGCCTTTGCCAAAGACATCAAGTACCGCATGGGCGCGGCCCTCTTCCGCACCCCGGCCTATTGGAAGGCCGAGGCGGCCATGGAGGAGAGGGCGCTGGAGCTGCTCGATATCTTTAACCTCAAGGAGTTTGCCAATCAATCTGCCAGCAGCCTGCCCTACGGCGCGCAGCGCAAGCTCGAGATAGCCCGCGCCCTGGCCACGGACATGAAAGTCCTGCTGCTGGACGAACCCGCAGCCGGCATGAACCCCACTGAGACCGCCGAGCTTGTGGAGTGCATCAGCATAGTGCGCGAGCGCTTCGGCATAGCCATACTGCTCATAGAGCACGACATGAGCCTGGTCATGAAGCTCTGCGAGCGCATCACGGTCCTCGACTACGGCCAGACCATAGCCGAGGGCGGCCCGGAAGAGATAGCCAACAACCCGCGCGTCATAACGGCGTACCTCGGTGAGAACGACGACGGAGAGGACGGTGAGAACCTTGCTTAAAATTGAGGACCTCCATGTCTCCTACGGCGCTGTCCGCGCCATAAAGGGCATTTCGCTCGAAGTCAACGACGGCGAGCTCGTCAGCCTTATCGGCGCCAACGGCGCCGGCAAGACCACCACGCTGCACACCATAAGCGGCCTCGTCCCGGCCGAGAGCGGAAGTATCACGCTCGACGGCACCGATCTGCGCAAGATTGCACCTAACAAGATAATAGAAATCGGCCTTGCCCACGTGCCGGAGGGCAGACACGTATTTGCGCGAATGACCGTTGAGGAGAACCTTGCGATGGGCGCCTACATAGTCAGGGACAAGGCGAAAATCAAGCGGCAGCTCGAGCGCGTGTATGCTCACTTCCCGCGCCTGGCCGAGCGCTCGCGGCAGCTCGCCGGCACGCTCTCCGGCGGCGAACAGCAGATGCTGGCCATGGGCCGCGCGCTTATGACCGAGCCCAAGATGCTGCTGCTCGACGAGCCCAGCATGGGTCTCTCGCCCATCCTGGTCAAAGAAATTTTCTCCATGATAAAGACCCTGCACTCCGACGGCATAACCATATTGCTCGTGGAGCAGAACGCGAAGATGGCCCTGTCCATCTCCGACAGGGCCTACGTGCTTGAGACCGGACTCATCTCCATGTCCGGCAAGGCCCAGGACCTGCTCCACGACGACAAAGTTCGCCGCGCCTACCTGGGCGCCTGATATCAAAAGGGGGAGAAAGATGGCAGACAACTACGTTATCACCATCGCGCGCGAGCACGGCTCGCAGGGCAACAAGGTCGGCAAAATTGTTGCCGACAGGCTGGGCATAGCCTTCTACGACTACAAGCTCCTTCGCCTGGCCTCTGACCGCAGCGGCATCTCCGAAGAGCTCTTCGGCGCCGCAGACGAGGACGTACACCGCCGCAAAATCTTCAACGCCGCGAGCAAAGTCTACACTGGCAAGCTCCTGCCGCCAGACAGCGACGAGTTCACCAGCGATCTGAACCTATTCACCTTCCAGGCAGAGATAATCAAGGAGCTCGCCAGCAACGAAAACTGCGTGATTGTCGGGCGCTGCGCCGACTACCTGCTGCGTGACAGGCACAACGTCCTGCGCGTCTTTGTCCACGCCCCGCTTGAGGCGAGGATAAAGCAGCAGATGTTCATTCTGCCGCAGAAGAGCGAAGCTGAAGTGCGCCGCCATGTTCTGACCACCGACAAGAAACGCGCCGACTACTACAAGCGCTACACCGGTTCGGACTGGCGCGACGCCTCGCATTTCGACATCAGTGTGGACACATCCATGCACCCGCTGGAAGAGGCCGCCGACATCATTATCAGCAATCTGGACGTCATGTTCAAGATAAACGCCAACAAGAAAAAATAAACCTCCATTTTCCTAGAGGCCCCGCCGGTCAAGTCATTGCCGGCGGGGCCTTGTGTTTCATATCAGCCGTATCTCAAAATCGTCCCAGGGCTGCAAGCGGAATACCGGCGCCCACGTCACGCTCTCCGGCGGCTCAAAATAGAAAGATGACGCGCTCGAGTGACACCCCTCCGCGTCGGAGCGCATCATTGCAAAGATGGCCACAGTCGCAGTCGGATAAAATCCGTCGGGGGTCTGCCTGCGGCGCGGTTTGTCGCCCTCGGATACGTCGGCGAGATATACCTCCTGCTCCTTCGCGTCCGGCGCGAGCGTGTACTCCACGGACATGTAGCGCGTCGGGTACTCCCACTTCTCGTCCATGTTCTCTGTGTCGAGCGTCAGCGGGACGTATTCCGTGACCGTCAGCTCATAGCGCTTACCCGTCTCGGGGTTTGTGAGCGCTACGGTCTCACCCGCCCCGGAGACGGTGAAGGGCTCGCCGGGTATCTTCGCCGTCTCTGCCGAGAGCCTGGCCGAGAGGGTTTTCACCTCCATGCGGCGCTTCCAGGGGAAGCGTATGCGCGAAAACTGCCAGCAGCGGTCCTCTTCGAGGCCGTAATGCTCCACCCAGTCGCGGGCGCCCTTGTCCTCCCAGCCCTCTATGGGCGCCCATCCGCTGCCGCTCGCCGACTCGCAGTGCAGCTCGCGTCCGTTCACAATGGCCGTCACTTTAAAGAGAAAGCTTGTCGGGTTCTCATGCTTTATGCGCATGCGGTCAAGCTTGTTGAAGTCGCTGTAACGTGCCCGGCCGCCGGGCGCCCACTTGGCCAGGAAATCCCGCATGGTCTGCGTGTCCGTCGCCATCGCCACGTCAACAACAAGCCCCTTTGCAAAGGAATACACCGCCGGTATGCGCACATCGCGCCCGGCCCAGTTGAAGCGGGCGTTGACCGGTATCTCAATTCCGGGCTTTTCGCGGCCAAAGCCGTAGCGCACCACCCACTCCTTAGTCTCGCCGGGCTCAGATGAGGGTATGGCTTCGGGGTCGGAGTATTTTATCCTGCCGTAGTCGAAGCCCGCCTGCAGCTCGTGTATATAGCCCCAGGGGTCGTCCATCGGCTCGAGCGCGAGTTTTTCGCGTATCTGGTCCATTACGGCGCAGGCCTCATCCGTGGCCGGATTTTCGGCGAGGAAGGCGTCAAACTGCTGCCGGTCCCAGTTCCAGCACTGCTCTATGGCCGAGCCATGGCCGCAGGCAAGCAGCAGGCGCAGGAAGTCCGCAAAGTCCCTCGCCACGGCGTGGACATAGTCCGGCTCCGAGTTCATGGGGCTCACGGCGAACACCACGGGCCCATAGCCTCGCACGAAGCAGTAGTGTATGCCGTCCACGCCCTCCCAGCCTATAAAGCTGGCCCCACGCGGCGTGCAGAAGTAGGTCTCGTTCTCGCCCTGCTCCACGCCGAGCGGAGCGAGGTCTATGCCTGACCTCAGCAGTTTTTCATAAGTCTTGTCCATATTTCCCTCCGAAGGCTTTTTCTCAAGTATAGCACTCCACGCAGCATATGGCTATAAAAAAGCTCCGGCCCCTCAGGGCCGGAGCGCAGTTATGAAACTCAGGCGTAGAGCGTGCACCAACGCATGAGCACCGTGGCAAACTCAGCTCGGGTGAGCTCGGACATCGGCCTCAGGCGACCATCCTCCCCGCCCTCAAATATGCCCTTGGCCTCGGCCCAGAGCACGGCGTCAACGAATTTTTCGGGCACGGCGTCCATGTCGGCAAACCCGGTTGCGCTGCGGGCCGCGGTGTCATAGCCCAGCTCTTTGGCGAGCTCGTAGAGGGCCCCGGCCAGTTCCGCGCGGGTTATGGCCTCCCCGCCTTCAAGCCCGGCAATATTGACCTCGTTCTCCCCCGCCAGGCGGGAGAGGACCGTGGCGGTCATATCGCGGCTGAGGGAGCCGTTCGGGTCAAACTGCGTGTAGGAGGTTCCGAGCAGCAGGCCGTTGACATATGCGTAGTACACCGCCCCGGCGTACCAGGCACTGCCTGCGACGTCGGAGTAGGGACTGTACCAGCGCGCTATTTCGGCGCAGCGCTGGGCACTGAGATTCAACGTGTCCTCGCCGGTGTTCACCCCGGCCGCGGCGTCTGTGGCGTCAATGGCGTCGAGGTAGGTGGAAATCGGGCTGCCCTCCATGCGGCAGGGACGGGACATGATGCGCTTCTGGCTCTCGGGGTCGGCGCCATCCACGAAGTAGTTGGCCGCCGTGCCGCGGGCGCCCTCGCCGCCCATGAGTATCTCGTAGCCGGTGTTGGCCAGGATCAGCGCGTCGGTTGTGTCACTGCGGCGGGAGTATGGATAGGCCATCGTCGTGGGGTCGGTCCCGGTCCAGCCGCCGATGCAGCTCACGCTCAGGGCGTAGTCCTCGGCGATCACGGTAGCGTACTCCTCCGGAGTTTCGCCGTCCTTCATGTTAGCGCCGGTGCGGCCGTCGTTATTGTAGACATGCAGGCCGTAAGTGTGGCTGCACAGGTTTATCTCGCCGCTCTCCTCCATGTCTACCAGCTCTTCCCACACGCAATAGGGGGCGCTCTGCCCCACGCGCGTACCGCCCTCGTTCACGGTCTCCCAGGCCGCGTCTACGTTCGCGCCTATAAGGTTGAAGTCGGCCTTCGCGCGGTATTCGCGCAGCAGCGGCCAGGCGTTTTTATACACGCCCTCAGTGCCGTCGTCGATGGAGATAATGACAGCCTTCGCAGGCAGGGGCTTGACGCCGTTTATGTAGTCTATGACGTCGTCGGAGGTTATCGTGGTGTAGCCGTTATCTCTCAGGTACTGCAAATCTGCCTCGAAATCCTCAGGACGCAGGGAGTACTCCTCAAACTCCACGCCCTCGGCCTCGTCGGCCTCGGTTATGAAGTTGTGGTACATTATCACCGAGACGCGGCTGACATGCCGCTCGTTCGTACCCGCCTGGATCGGGGCGCTGCGAATGAGCGCCGTGCCGTCTGCCGCAACGGGCTCCACGGTGTAGTACATGGCCTCCGGCCACTCGGCCGTTCCATCTAAGTAGGAGGTAACCGAGCTCGTGCCGATGAGCTCATATCTCCCGTCAGCGCTGTCGGAACGGTAGATGTTGTAGCTCGCGCCTCCGTCATATCCGTCCCAGATGAGCATTACGCTATTCTCGTCCTGCCAGGTGGCGCTCTCCACGCTCCAGCCCCCGTCTGCCGCAGCAGCCGCAGGCACAATGCTCAGCACCATACACATACACAACAAAAGAGCGGCTAACTTCTTCCTCAATTCCCGCACCTCTTTCTTCCAACAGATATAACTGTATTGCCGAGCGCCTTGAAAACGCGCGGCAATATCACATATATATCATAGCAGAAGCGTCTTTGCGCGGTCAAGTGGATTGAGTCGAAGTTCCCTCTGCCATAGCCAGCGCGTCCTCACGGTATGCGGCTATGCTGTCTATGAGCTCGCCGTATGCTCCGTCCGGATACTCCCTGGCCAGGTTCTCAAGCATACCGCCAAAGAGCTCGCTGTCCTCCACCCAGGCGCTGAAGCTGGCTATGGCACGGCATATCTGCCCGGCCGCGCTCTCGCCAGGGAAGTGCGGCGAGGGCATGCCTCCCAGCGCGGCGAGATAACTCAACACTCCCTCGCTGTCGTAGACAAAGCGGCGGTAGAGCGCCTCCTGCGCGCCCTCGCTGGGGCCTCCGTCGCTGTTGAGATAATAGGCTCCCAGCGCCTCGATGGGCATGGCGTAGAAATCAGGCAGAGGCGCGCCGCTCAGCTCGGCCTCGCTTATACCGTAGTCGGCGGGGTCCACGCTCACATCGCCGTCACCGGCGAGGGTGTAGACCCAGGCCTTCAAATCCCAATAGCCGCCGTTATCCAGAGCGAAGCTCTCATCCGTCAGCCAGCAGACCCTCGGCGCGGCATGGCTCTCCATATCCGTGAGGGCGAAGTCCTCCGGCGGGGCGATATCGCTCACGCTGCGCGCGGCAAAGTCCACGAGCTTCAGGCCGCTGTATGTGGTACCCTCGTAGAGCATGAGCAGGGCCCTGGTGCCGTCCGGGCTGTAGCAGACCGTGAAGTGCCCCGGCAAGGCCATGATGGGCGAGACTTCGCCGGTGAGAATGTCCGCAACTCTCAAGCCGGTGTTGTGCAGCATGAGCACATACCTTGAGCAGTTCTCCCCGCGGTACACGTCCGTGTCCATGTCGTCCTCTCTGCCAATTCGCGCGAGCGTGCCCTCGTTTATATTGGTGCGGTAGACGAGCTCGACATAGTTCGACGTGCCCTCCGGATACTCGCCGGCGGCATAAAACGCGAGGACGCCGCCGCCCAGCGGCGTGCAGTATATGCTCGCCAGCTGCCCGTCCGACGCTGGCACTATGTCGGTTATGTCCTCCATTTCACCCGTCTCGAGGTCTAAATAGTGCCAGCTTATGGGAGATTGTAAGTCCTCCTGGCAGCCGAGCACCATGTCCCCGTCCGGCGTAAGCTGAGCAGACACTATGTGCTCCGGCGCCTTGTCCGCGAGCACATCGCTCACCTCGCCCGTCTCGAGATTTGCAAGCACGGGGTAATAGAAAAGGCTGCCGCCGTCAGCAAAATCGTAGAGCCCCAAAAGCATGCGCTCAGGCGTGCAGTCGTAGAAGTCGTTGGAGTAGATTTCGGCTTCGAGGCTTGGGTCGCTGTAGCTTATATTGACGCGGCCGAGGTAGTCGCACCACTCGAACTCCACGTGCTTAGTCTCGCCGGAGAGCTCAACATCGGCCGAGAACGTGCGCGGCTCGAGCTGCTTTGCCTCGCCGCCGGAGAGTTCATATATGCCCCAATGCGTGCCGCTGTTCATGGGCACGGCGTCGAGGCTCTTCCAGAGCGCCCCGTTATTGAATGTATAGTACCCGTCCGTAAACTCATAGCGCTCGAGGGTGTAGTCCGTGCCCTCCTTGGCAGCGCTCTCCGCAAACGGTTCGGGCGGCAAGTATGTTGGCTCCGCGCTCTCGCCCGGCAGCTCCGTGGCCGTTACGGGCGTCTGCTGCACGCCGCAGGCCGCCAGTACCAACATGACGAGTGCAAGCGCGATGGCTGTAAGTTTCTTCATAACCGTACCTCCCCTTCAAAGTCCCTTCATATTGCTATGACGTGCTTTCGTGGGTTTTGTTACACCGGCGGCGTTCAAATTTTGAAAAACGGCCCGGAATCTCTTCCAGGCCGTACTTTTTTACTTGCCGTCATTGGCATCGAGCGGCATGAGCTCGCCGGCAATGATGGACAGCATGCGAGAAAACTCCGCTGTCTCCTGCGGGGTGAAACGCGCGCGTATGCGCTCAACGAGCGCGGCGACGTAGTCGTCCATCAGCGCGGCGTTGGCGTAGTACTTGTCCGTCAGCACAAGGTAGGACTCGCGCCGGTCCGGCCCCGAGCGCTCTTTGCGCAGGTATCCGAGCCGTATAAGGTTTGCGACTTTATATGTGGCGTTGGAGCGCGAGATGTTGAGAAACTCTGCGAACTCGCCTATAGTCGGCTTCCCTAGCTGGTCGATGACCTCAAGTGAGAAAGCCTCGACGGCCGAGAGGGCGGCGTCGCGCTCATGCCCGGCGCAAAAGACCTCGTGGTAGAACTCCAACTTCAGCCGCTCGTAGACCTGCCGGAAGTGGAAGCCGAGTCCGTCACTCATTTGCTGTACACTACGAGCGCGATGAACTCAAGCGGCTCGTCGCTTATGCACTTGAGGCTGTGGCCCTCGCCGTCGCCGGTCCAGCATGCGTCCCCGGCCTTCACGGTGGTGACGGTGCCGTTGTCGTTGAACTCGCCCTCGCCGGTGAGGATGTAATAGACCTCGCCGTCGCCGTGGTGCTCGTGATATGCGACCTCGCTGCCCTTGGTGAGAGTGCTGTGCTGGAAGAGGCGGTTCTTGCCGTACATGACCTCGCTCGGCTCGATTATTACGTTGGTGATATAGCCCTCTCCACCGAATACGTGTTCTTTTTTGATGACCTCGCGGTCGGCTTTTCTAGTTACCATAGTCTAGTCCTCCTTATTGCATATCTTCACTATCGCCAGCGCGAAAATCTTGCTGGCCGTAAGCGCGTCACGGACGCGAATACGTTCGTTGGCCCCGTGCAGGCGCGTATCGAAGCCGGGCATAAAGGCCCCGAAGCCGACGCCGCCGGGTATGTCATGCACGTAAGTGCCGCCGCCGGTGGAGAGGCACTCGCCGCGCTCGCCGGTGTAGTGCTCATAGCACTCTAGCAGCGTGCGCACAAACTCTCCCTCGCCGCTGGTGTGGTGTCCCGGGTGCATCTCGCCCTCGACTTTGAAACCGGCAGCAGAGAGCTCCTTTTCAAATACGCTGCGGCAATTCTCCTCCGTTGCGCACAGCGGCACGCGGGAGTCAAACTGCACTTGCGCAGCCCCGTTTGCGAGCTCGAAGAGGTTCGCGGATATGGTGAGCTCGCCCGAGAGCCCGTCAGCCTGAGCTATGCCGCAGCCCGCGCCGCGCCAATCTCCGTGCGGGAAGAGCCGCGCCAGGGCGCAGACCGTCTCATACTCCGCTCCGCAGAGCGGCAGGCTGGCTATAACCGCCCAGAGCGCCGTCACGGCGTTCACACCGTCCCAGGGCTCGGCGGCGTGGGACTGCCTGCCGCGCACCAGCACGCGGCAGCCCTCCGGCGTGTCTTCGCAGAAGAGCTCAACGCCGCACTCATCGGCCTTTGCAGCGCCGAGGCGCATGACGCCGGGGGCGTCAAGTCCGGCGACGAGCGCTCCGGCCTCGCCCGGCACAACGTTTATGCGTATGCCGCCCGACGCGCTCACAAGCCGCGGCTGACTCTCCGCGGACGCAGGCCATGTGCGGCGTATGGCGGGCCGGTAGCGGCCCTTTTCCGTATTGTATACGGGGAAGCCCGTGTCGGGGGTGAAGGTGTTCGGCGCGCTTGCGTGCTCCGAGTAGTAGTAAGGCAGGTCGCCGGAGCCGCTCTCCTCGTCAGTGCCCATTATGAGGCGGCAGCCGTTACGCAGCTCTATCCCCAGCTCGCGCAGGCAGCGCATGGCGTAGAGCGCCATGACCACGGGTCCCTTGTCGTCGTCCACGCCCCGGCCGTAGGCGCAGCCGTCGCCACGCCTCGTGAGAGTGTACGGGTCGCTGTCCCAGCCGTCGCCCGGGGCCACCACGTCGAGATGGCCGAGTATGTCGAGCGCGGCGGGTTTCGAGTTGTAATCAGCCGTGGCTATTGCGCCGCCGTAGATGGCGGTCTCAAAGCCGTACTCGCGGCAGAGCGCCACCGCCCCGTCCAGGGCGCGGCGGGTCTCCGTCCCGAATGGCGCGCCGGGCGCGGCCTCACCTTTCACGCTCGGCACGGCCACAAGCCGCGCGATGTCGCGCAGCAATTCATCTTCATGCGCGTCTATCCACGCTGATATGCGCTCCTCAAGCGTCATTGCCGATCAGCTCCTTAGTACAGCGCTCGGCCTCGGCGTAGATGTGCTCGGGGTCGTCGCCGACGAAGAATTCGCCGTTCTCGTAGAGTATGCGCCCGGCTATCATCGTCAGGCGCACGTTGTCGCGCGTACCGGCGTAGACGAGGTTTTTGGCCAGGTCGTGTATGGGCCTCATGTTGGGCCGGTGCAGGTTTATAACCGCGAGGTCGGCCGCCTTGCCCACAGCGAGGCTGTCGCAGTTTTCAAGGCCCATGGCCTTCGCGCCGCCGGAGCAGGCCGCCATCAGGATGTTCTCGGCCGGGCAGGCCGCCGCGTCGGAGAGCGCGAGCTTTTGCAGCACGCAGGCCAGATACATCTCGCGGAACATGTCGAGGGCGTTGTTCGAGGCAGGGCCGTCCGTGCCTACGGCGAGCTTCACGCCGCGGCTGGCGAAGTGGCCCAGCGGGGCAGTACCGCTGGCCAGTTTGGCGTTGGACGCCGGGCAGGTGACCGCCCAGAGTCCGCGCTTTGCAAAGATGTCCATGTCGCTCTCGTCGAACCACACGCAGTGGTAACCGCCGCCGCCGTAGTCGAAGAGCCCCAGCGAGTCCAGATACTTTGTCGGGGTTGTGCCGTGCCGCTCTATGCAGCCGTCAACCTCGCTCTTTGTCTCGCTGTTGTGCGTCCAGAATGGGCTTTTGAGCTCGTGTACCAGCTCGCTCATGCCGCGCAGCAGCGCCTCGTCGGCGGTGTACTCGGCGTGTACGCCGGGCAGGTATCCTATCAGCTCGCCCATAGCGTTGTATTTCTTGTAGTCGTCGGCCGCAATAGATATTTTGTCCCCGGCCGAGAGCGCGCCGCATATCACGGTGCGGAAGCCGCTGTCTATGTTGGCCTGGGCGTATGCGTCGCGGTGGAAGTACATGTCGAAGCTGGCCGTTATGCCGCCGGAGATGTACTCCAGCACGGCCAAGCGCGTGAAGGCGTAGACCGCCTCGGGAGTCAGCCTGTCCTCCAGCGGGAAGACCTTGTCGAAGAGCCAGCTCTGCAGCGGCAGGTCGTCTGCGAAAGAGCGCAGGAAGGTCATCGCCGAGTGGGCGTGCGCGTTCTTAAAACCCGGTATCACCAGGTCTCCGCCGAGGTCGATTTCCCGCTCAAATTGGGGCAGGCCCTCCTTCACGGCCGGGCCCACGTAGCTTATCTTGCCGCCGTCCGTCCAGAGCTCGCCCTCAAATACGGAGCAATCCGAGCTCATGGGCATGATACGGGCGTTATGGAGTCTTATCATGTGCTCACCTCTCAAGTTGCAAAACCCGCCGCGCCGTGTTAGTATGTTGCGCGAAGGGGGTTAAATCACGTGAAACCTGCTGAATTTATGGATTTTCTCCACGTCCTGGAGAACATGAAGTGCAACACCCGCCACGGCTGGACTCACACCGGAAGGCGCGAGAGCGTGGCCGAGCACACCTTCCGCGTGTGCTGCATGGCGCTGCTGCTGGAGGACGAGTTCCCTGAGCTGGACATGGTCCGCGTGCTCAAAATGTGCCTCATCCACGACTGGGGCGAGGCCGTCACGGGCGACATACCTAGTTTCCTCAAAACCGAGCGCGACGAGAGCACGGAGCTCGACGCCATCCACTCCCTGACGGCCAGGCTGCCCGATATGCAGGGCAAGCTCGACACACTCTACGCCGAGATGGAGGAGAGGCAGACGCCCGAGGCCAAGTTCTATAAGGCCCTCGACCGCCTGGAGGCCGTCATACAACACAACGAGGCCCCGCTCTCCACCTGGATAGAGCTTGAAAAAACGCTCAACCTGACTTACGGCGTGGAAGATTGCGCGCCCTTCCCCTTCCTGGCCGAAGTGCGCAAACTCTCAAATGAGGACACGCTCCGCAAACTCGCCGAAGAGGCGTGAGGTCAGTGGCACTCCCTCATGTAGCGCTTGAGCGCCCCGGTCAGCAACTCGCCGGCCCCGTTTTGCGCGAGGCGGCGGCGGGCTCCGGCAGCGGTCTCTCCTGGCACAAGCGGTACGCTCACGCTGCCCAGCCTGCGCGCCTCGCTGCCGTCGGCGTCAGCTAATATGGCCGTGGCATAGAGCGAGCCGCCGTCGCGTTCCAGACGCAGGCAGACGCAGCGGCCCGAGTACTCGCGGTAGAAGCTCTCGCCGGGCTCCGGCGAGACTGCCACAAGCACGGCCAGCAGCGCGTCTATGTCCTGCAACTTTGTCAGGAGCGCGCGGGTAAAGGTGGCCGCGTTCGGGAAAATGGCCGAGTCCACGCAATAGGCGGGCACGTTGGCGCTTTTGGCGCGCAGCAGCGCACCCGATTCGGAGCTGGTGGCCACAACTCCGGCTATCTCCAGGCCCGGCACCTCGTGAAAGTAATTGCCGTCGAGCAGATTTTGAATCTCCGGTCCGTCTCCGGACACGATAACCGCGGCCCTAATCATGACCGCTCCTTACCCAGCAGGCGTTCAGCGGCCAGACGGTTGCGCTCCTCGAGCTCGCGCAGCGTCTTCACGCTCGCGGCCAGGGCGCTCGGGTCGTCACGGCGCGCGAGGGCGCGCCCGGCCATGCCGCACAGGGTTTCACCGTCGGCGTCCTCGAGCGAGACGCACTCGCCGTCCACGCACTTGAGGAAAGCCGAAACCTTCGGGTCATAGCTCACGCCCACGACAGGCGTGCCCTGCCCCGCGGCGAATATGAGCCCGTGCAGGCGCATGGACACGGCGACCTCAACGCGGCCGAGTATGCCTATAGCCAGAGAGCTGGGCAATGGTCCAGGCATTATGGTGTATGGCGTATCCGAGAGCAGCCTGGCCACAGCTTCGGCGGCTTCGGAGTCGCTCTTGTGATTTATGGGTATAAACAGCGGCGTGAGGCCGTGTTTTTCGTAGAGGTAGCGCGCGCATTCGGCGATAGCCGGGGCTTTGGATGCAAAGCCGGGCCAGAGCCTGAGCGCGAAACCGGCGTAGTGGCCGGCGGGATCTGCTCCGGCGGCGGCCAGGGCGGCGGCCACTTCCTCCTCGCCCGCCGGCAGCAGCGTCAGCGCCGGATCGGCGGCCAGGATTATCTCCGGCTCCGTTACGCCGAAGCGGGCCAATTCCTCCACGCTGTCCGGCTCGCGCAGGGTTATCACGTCCACGCACTCGTTGAGCGTCTTTTGGGCGCGCCTGACACCGCCTTCGCGCTTGACGGGGCCGATGCCGCAGCCGTACATCATGACGCGGCAGCCGCGGCGCTTGGCCGCGCGCAGGGTGAAGAGATAGTACCAGAGGCTCCGGCGGCTCGTGACGTCCTGGATAAGGCTGCCGCCGCCGTTTATATAGAGCTTGCGGCGCTTCATGATGGCGAGGAAGCGCGGGAAGTTGAAGCTGTGCACCGTCTCGACATCGAGCCGCTCGCTGGCGCTCTTGGGCTCGCGGGTGAGCACAGTTATGGGCATCAGCGGGTCAATGCCGCGCATCTCGGCGACCAGCGCGTCCAGTATGGCCTCGTCTCCGGCGTTGCCCATGCCGTATGCGCCGCAGATGAGCACACCCGCCCGGCCTCCGTTTCCTTCGCGGTCCAGTATCTCCCTGTACACCTCCATCTGTTCGGCGCAGGTGACGTCTATGGAGTATTCTCTCGAGGCCTTCTCAAAGAGGGCCTCGCCCAGTTTCTGACGGAGGGAGGCGTCCGTAGCCAGCGCGGCTATGCGCTCGCCCAGGGCCTTGTAGTCCCCGACGTCCACGAGGTATCCGTTTTTGCCGTCCTCAATGAGCTTGGGTATGCCGCCCACGCGCGTCGCGGCCGTAGGCAGGCGATGGGCCGCGCCCTCGGTTATGGCGTATGGGAAGGCCTCCGAGACGCTGGTCAGGGTGTTAATGTCTATGGAGCCGTAGAACTCGTCCATGTCGTCAATCCAGCCGCACAGCGTGAAGGCGTCTTCAATGCCCAGCTCAGACGCGAGCTGTTCGAGGTGCGCCCTCTCCGCGCCCTCGCCCGCGATTATGAGCTTGACGTTGGGCGCGGTCTTTCTGGCCTCAGCCACGGCGCGCAGGAGCGTCGCAAGGTCCTTCACGGGGTCAAGGCGCGCTGCCGCGCCCACGACTACGTCTCCGGGAACTATCTTTGCGCCTGTGCGCGCATAGAATGCCTCGCGGTCGGCCGCGGGTATCTCGCGCTCGAAGTCCACGCCGTTATAGATGGCGAAGGTGTCGTTGTGCCGGAAGCCGCGCTCTATCAGCATGTCGCGCATGGCGTCCGAGACGCCGATGTGGTACTTTATCTGCCGGAGCGCCCAGGAGTTGAGCAGCCCGTAAGTCATAGCCGCGAGGGGCCGGCCCAGGTAGTCAAGCTTGTAGTCGCTGTGCACGGTGCTAACGATGGGCAGGTGGGTGCGCCGCGCGAGCAGGGCCCCCGCAAGGTTGCCGCGCGAGCCGTGCGAATGTATGAGCTCGTAGCCGCCGGAGCGGATCAGTTGCTCGGCCTCGCCGAGCGCGGAGAAGAACCCGCCCGGAAATACGCGCGTATCTATGCCCAGGGCCTTCGCCTCCTCGGCGAAGGGGCCGTCGCGGAAGCACACAAGCGTTATTTCGGCTTTTTTGGAAAGAGCGTGCAGCAGGCTGTGGACGTGGGTCTTGGCCCCGCCGGTATCGCCGCCGCTTATCAAATGTATAACTTTCACATTGACCTCCGCGCCGCTTGCTTTGCTCGTCTGAATATTGTAAAATAGCAAGTGGCTTAATATGGGCGCGCAGTGCGCCTTTATTATGTAGGTATTATAAACGACCGCGGCCGGGCGGTCAACTAAAAGACGGGATGGGGAGCACATGACAACGATATATCTCATACGCCACGCCGAAGCGGAAGGCAATCTCTTCCGGCGCGCGCAGGGTCATTGGAACGGCAAGATAACGCCGCTCGGCAAAAAGCAGATAGACGCTCTCGCTCAGCGCTTCGAGGGCGTGAATATAGACGCCGTGTACTCGAGCGACCTGGACAGGGCCATGGAGACGGCCGGCGCGCTGCTGCGCGGCAGGGACCTGAAGCTCCGCACCACACGCGAGCTGCGCGAAATACACATGGGCATCTGGGAGGGCGATAGCTGGGGCAACCTGTCCTATAAATGGCCCGAACAGATGTACAACTTCAACAACAACCCCGAGCTCTGGTACGTGCCCGGCTGCGAGAGCTTTGACGAGTGCGCCCGGCGCATGGCGCGGGCCATAGAGAACATAGCGCGCGAAAACGACGGAAAGACCGTCGGCATAGTCGCCCACGGCATGTGCATCAAGATTTTCCTCATGTACATCATGGGCATGCCCTTCTCCGAGGCGGGCACGATGCACCACGGCGACAACACCTCCGTATCCCTGCTGCACTACGACGCGGGGAAATTCGAGGTGGAGTACTACAACGACAACTCCCACCTGGGCGAGCTCTCCACCTTTGCCCGCCAGCAGTGGTGGCGCAACACCAAACGCGAGGACCCGAGCAGCCTGCGTTTTGCCCCGCTCAACCCGCGCGACAAGCGCGAGGGCGACTTTTACATCCGCTGCTACCGCGACTCCTGGTGCGTGGCCCACGGCAGCGACGCGGGCTTCATGAGCAGCGTATACCTGGCCAGCGCCCGCTCGCACGCGGCCAAAGACCCGGAAAGCCTGCTCACCGTGCTCTCGGGTGACGAGCCCATCGGCGTGCTCGAGCTCGACCCCAAGCGCGGCAAGGAGGACAACTGCGGCTGGGTGAGCCTCCTGTACCTGAAACCGGATTACCGCGGCCTGGGCCTGGGCGTACAGCTCATCGGCATGGCCGAGGCCTATTTCTTCCAAAAGAAGCGCACGGCCATCAGGCTGCACGTGGCCGTGACCAACGAACACGCTATCGGTTTTTACCACCACTACGGCTTCCGTGATCTGCGCATAGACCAGGGCGTAGCCAGCGACCAAATTCTCATGGAACGGACGATGTGAAGCAATGATCACCTTGGCTCACATAGAGCGCATAGAGCTGCCCGCAACCGGGCGCATAATAGCCATTTCCGACGTACACGGCAACCTCGAATATCTGCGCGGGCTTTTAGATAAGCTCGCGCTCACGGCTGAGGACACCGTGATCTTCTGCGGGGATGTGATGGAAAAGGGGCCGCAGAGCCTGGACACTCTGCACTTCCTGATGGACTTTTCCAGGCGTCAGCGCTGCTACTTCGTAATGGGCAACTGCGACTACTGGTTTGACGCGGACGACCACACGAAGCCCTGCATAGACTGGTACGTCAAGGACTACCTGCTCACCAACGGCCGCGGGCAGGGTCCCGGCCTGCTCGCGCAGATGTGCGAGCGCGTCGGCTACCCCATAACGCCGGAACTGGACATGGACGACTTCGCGCGCGTGCTCGGCGCGGCCTTCCCGCACGAGTTCGAGTTCATAGCGGCCATGCCGCAGGTGATAGACGCCGGGCGCTACATCTTCGTACACGGCGGCCTGCCCAAAGGCCCGCGCGAGCAATGGGGGGCCTGGGCCTGCATGAAAAACGACGACTTCATGAGCCAGGGCCTCAAATTCGACAACTGGGTCATAGCCGGGCACTGGCCGGTGCAGCTCTACGGCGAGAACATTACCCAGGCCAATCCCATCATCGACCGCGAGAGCCACATCATCAGCATCGACGGCGGCTGTGTGCTGAAAGACGACGGGCAGCTCAACGCCCTCGTCATCCCGTATAACGGCAGCGAGGACTTCACCTTCGTCTCCTACGACCGCTTCCCGGTGCGTCGCGTAAAGACCGCGCAGCCCGGCAGCGCGCAGAGCTACTATATACGCTGGGGCGACAACCGTGTGGAGATACTCTCGCGCGGCGAGGAGTTCTCGCTCATCAAGCACGTGAGGACCGGCTACCGTATGGAGATACTCACCAAGTACCTCTACGGCAAGAGCGGCGTGGTGCGCTGCAACGACTGCACGGACTACGTCTTGCCTCTCGAAGCCGGGGACGAGGTGAGCGTAGTCGAGGAGACAAGCCGGGGCTACCTGGTGAAACACAACGGCGTGTCCGGCTGGTACTACGGAGAACTGATATGAACAGATCTGACTTTCTGCCCGTCTCGGCCGAAGATATGCGCTCGCGCGGCTGGGACGGTTATGACTTCCTGGTGGTGGGCGGCGACGCCTACATTGACCACCCGAGCTTCGGCACCGCGGTCATCTCGCGCGTGCTGGAAGCCGAGGGCTTCCGCGTGGCCGTGCTCTGCCAGCCCGACTGGCACAGCGCGGACACTTTCGCGGCCATGGGCCGGCCCCGCCTCGGCGTCATGATAGGCGCCGGCAACCTAGACAGCATGGTCGCGCACTACACCGCGAGCCGCCACCGCCGCCATGAGGACTTCTACTCCCCGGGAAAAAAGACCGGGCTGCGCCCCGACAGGGCTGTGACCGTATACGCCAACAGGGCGCGCGAGGCCTTCCCCGGCCTGCCCATCGTAATTGGCTCGCTGGAGGCCAGCCTGCGGCGCTTTGCCCACTACGACTACTGGCAGGACAAGGTGCGCCGCAGCGTCATCTTCGACGCCAAGGCCGACCTGCTGGTCTACGGCATGGGCGAGTACGCCACCATCGAGATCGCCCGCCGCCTCGCTCAGGGCGAGGACATACGCGAAATGCACGATATACGCGGCACGGCCTACATAGCCTCAGCGCCGCCCGAGGGCGCGGTGATGCTGCCGGGCTACGAAGCCGTGTGCGAGGACAAGCGCGCTTATGCCGAGGCCACGCGCATAGAGTACGCCGAGCACGACCCCGTGCGCGGCAAGGTCATGGCGCAGAAGCACGGCGAGCGCTATCTGGTCGTGAACCCGCCGGCCATGCCCCTGCCCACGCCGGAGCTTGACCGGGTGGCCGAGCTGCCGTACACGCGCGAGGTGCACCCGATGTACGACGAGCTGGGCGGCGTACCGGCCATAGACGAGGTGCGCTTTTCCGTCATACACAACCGCGGCTGCTTCGGCGGCTGCAACTTCTGCGCCCTGGCCTTCCACCAGGGCCGTATGGTGACTTCGCGCAGCCACGAGAGCGTAATACGAGAGGTCGAGGCCATGACGCATCACCCGCTCTGGAAGGGCTATGTCTCCGACGTCGGCGGGCCGAGCGCGAACTTCCGTCACCCGAGCTGCGCCAAACAGCTCAAGAGCGGCATGTGCCCCAACCGCAGCTGCCTCGCGCCCAAGCCCTGCCCCAACCTGGACGCCGACCACAGCGACTACCTGACGCTGCTGCGTAAGCTCAGGAAGATACCGGGCGTCAAGAAGGTCTTTGTCCGCAGCGGCATCAGATACGACTACATGCTCTGCGACAAGAGCGGCGCCTTCTTCTCCGAGCTCGTGCGCTATCACATCTCCGGCCAGCTCAAGGTCGCGCCGGAGCACTGCATAGACTCCGTGCTGGACTACATGGGCAAGCCGCACATAGACGTATACGAGCGCTTCATGGGCGAGTACAAAAAGTTAAACCGCCGCTACGACAAGGAACAGTACGTAGTGCCCTACCTCATGAGCTCTCACCCCGGCAGCACGCTCGAATGCGCCGTGGAGCTGGCCGAGTTCCTCAACCGCACGGGCCGGCGCCCCGAACAGGTGCAGGATTTCTACCCCACGCCGGGCACCATATCCACCTGCATGTACTACACCGGCATAGACCCGCGCGACATGAGCGAGGTGTACGTGCCCCGCTCGGGCCACGAGAAAGCCATGCAGCGCGCGCTGCTGCAGTATACCGTCCCGGCCAACCGCCGCCTGGTCGCCGAGGCGCTGCACGAGGCCCACCGTGAGGACCTCATCGGCTACGAACGCCGCTGCCTGATAAAACCCGAGCGCCCGAAACCCAATGGCACGACAGCCAAGAACCGCAGCAAGAGCGGCTCCGGCGCGAAAAAAGCCGCCCCTTTCGGGAAGTCCGGACGGCGCGGCGGGAAATAACAAATTTAAAGGCGCTTGAGCGCAGGAAGGGTTTGATAATTGGAATTTCTGTTCACTATTCTGGCAATTTACCTCATACTCATCAACCTGGACGCCTTCCTGCTCATGCGCTCGGACAAGCGCCGCGCCGAGCGCGGCAAGTGGCGTATACCGGAAGCCACCCTCTTCCTCGTGGCAGTGCTCGGCGGCTCGCCGGGGATTATGCTGGGCATGAAGGCCTTCCGGCACAAGACGCAGAAACTTGCATTCACGGTCGGGATGCCGATGATTTGCTTTTTCGAGACTGCGGCCATTGCGGCCGGACTTCTTATAGCATATATTTGACGGCCCTCTCCCGGGGCCTTGACATTCGAAAGGAGACCTATTATGAGCACCGATTATGGTTTCAGCGAACTGGAAAACAGACTTGTCGAGGCGTGCAAACGCTGCCCTCCGGACATGGCGGCCATTGAGGCCATACTGGGCGAGGGCGCGGATGTAAACGCCACCGCAGCCAACTCCGGCGAGAACCCGCTCTCTGCGGTGATTCTCAATTACGCTGCCGAGCCTGGAATGGACAGCTCCACGCTGCCGGATATAGTCGAGTTCTTCCTCAAGCACGGCTTTGACGTCGCCCGCGACGAGGGCCGCTACGGCGCCATGTGCCTGATGAACCTGATACATTCCTCCAACGACGACAACATACTTTCCGCTGCCAAAATTCTGCTGGAAGCCGGCGCCAACCCGGCAATACCGCCCGTAGCAGGGGAAGAGCAGAACGCCATAGCCTGGGCCTACACCGAAGGCGCCGTGGCCGAGAGCGTGTTCCAGAACTATCAGCTGGCCGGCCTGTTGGACGGCCTGGGGATGGTTATGGAGTCGTACACCAAAGAGTGAGCGTAATATAAGCAAGATTCAGGAGGCGGGTCAGATATGACCCGCCTCTTTTGTATATAGAACTTGCGGCCTGCATCTGGCACACAGGACGTCAAGACTGCCGCTTTTTCCCCGCCCGCTTTTACAATTCAGCTTGATTTATACTTTAAGATATGTTATCATTGCTGAGTAATATTAAAAATGCTTATGTAAGCATTAAAGTTTTTCATGTTAGGTGGGGGAATATGAACGACACTCTACAGATTATGATAACGATGATCTGCTACATGCTGGCGGTCATTGCTATAGGCTTTGCCTTCGCACGCAGGGCCAACAAGAGCTCTGAGGATTACTTCCTCGGTGGGCGCACGCTGGGTCCGTGGGTAACTGCTATGAGCGCAGAGGCCAGCGACATGAGCGGCTGGCTGCTTATGGGCCTGCCCGGTGTGGCCTATTGGTGCGGCGTTGCGGATGCGTCCTGGACGGCTATTGGCCTCGCGGTCGGCACCTACATAAACTGGCTCATAACTTCCAAACGTCTGCGCCGTTACAGCGAGCGCGTCAGGGCGATAACGCTGCCGGAGTTTTTCTCCAACCGCTTCCACGAGGGCGGCAAGGTTATCATGACCATTGCGGCGCTCTTCATACTGATATTCTTCACGGTCTACGCTTCGAGCTGCCTCGTGACCTGCGGCAAGCTCTTCTCCACGCTCTTCGGCTTCGACTACGTGCCGATGATGATAGTGGGCGCGGTGTTCGTGCTGGTGTACACCATAATCGGCGGCTTCCTGGCCGAGAGCGCCTCGGACTTCATGCAGGCGGTCGTCATGATCGTGGCCCTGGTTGTCGTGGTCACGGTCGGCTGCATATCCGCAGGCGGCGTGGACGACGTCATAACCAACGCCAAACAGATACCGGGCTTCCTGGAGTTCTTCGGTATGGCCACGCCCGTCACCGATGCCAACGGCGTACAGGTAATTGTGGACGGCGTGCCGCAATTCGGCGAGCGCGCGGGCTACAGCTTCATTACCATTCTCTCCGGCCTGGCCTGGGGCCTCGGCTATTTCGGCATGCCTCAGGTGCTGCTGCGCTTCATGGCCATCCGTGAGGAGCGCGAGCTCACTCGTTCCCGCCGCATAGCCACCGTCTGGGTGCTGATAAGCCTGACTGTCGCCGTGTTCATCGGCGTCATGGGCCGCCAGCTCTTCCCGACCAGCCTGACCACGGCCTCCGACGCGGAAAACGTATTTATCCTACTCTCCACTAGCCTGCTGCCGCCTATCATCGCGGGCCTCGTCATGGCGGGCATCCTCGCCGCGACAATAAGCTCCTCGGACAGCTACCTGCTGATAGCGGCCAGCGCCTTTGCCAAGAACATCTACCAGGGCCTGCTGAAGAAGGACGCAACCGACAAGCACGTGATGTGGATGAGCCGTCTCGCGCTGCTTCTCATCTGCGCAATTGCCATTGTGATAGCCCTCGACGAGGACAGCGTCATTTTCACCATAGTGTCCTTCGCCTGGGCCGGCTTCGGCGCGACCTTCGGCCCACTGATGCTCTTCAGCCTGTTCTGGAAGCGCATAAACCGCGCGGGCGCGATTGCCGGTATGGTCTCCGGCGGCGTCATGGTCTTCGTGTGGAACCTGCTGGTGCGTCCGCTCGGCGGCATCTGGGACGTCTACGAGCTGCTGCCCGCCTTCATCATCTCCAGCATCTGCATCGTAGTAGTGAGCCTGCTCACCAAAGAGCCCAGCCGTGAAGTCCAGGCCGACTTCGAGGCCGTGCGCACAAGGGCGTAAGAAAAGTTCAAGCCGGAGCCTTGTGGCTCCGGCTTTATTTATACCTCCGCTGAAAAACGCATAGCCATTACAAGCTATAAACTTGAACCTTTTACGTCCTTAAACGCTATCTGCCCAAGACCGCGATTGCGGCAAGGGCGTATTGGTGCAGCGGGTAGTACAGGTAAAAGAAGTATTTGAGATTTGCGCCCCGCTGCCCGTTATAGAGCCAGATGAACGGAGCCGCGAACATAATGGTCCACTGACCCGCCCCTATAAACTCGAGAACAGGTGGCCAGCCCGGCGAAGCGAACAAGCTTACGACGCCCAAAAGCACGATAATTGCCCCCTGCGCCACTTTTCCGGGCGCGAAATACATAAGCACGCCGGTGAGGACAAACACCAGCGAGTATTCCGCACCTGTCAGAGTGCTGAAGAGAACATATCTAACCGCAGAGAGCGGCGGTTCGGACAGCTTCGGAAGGGCGGCCAAAACATCGGTCAAGGCCACAATACCCAAAAGTATCACGATATTTAAAAGGGCATTGCCATACTCACGGCTGCGGAATTTCTCCACAGCGCCGTCAGTCAGGAGGATAAAAACCACTGCCCAGACCAGGCTGTGCAGTATGCCGCCAAAGCCGCAATGGAGCAGTTCACCGGCCAGCAGATTGGCTGTCCCCGTAACGACGGCAGCAATGTAGAGCCGCAGAAGCTATTTTTTTCCTGCTCTTAGTGTGCCGCACGCTTTCAACAACACAGAACAAAAACAGCGGCGCGGCGATACGGCCTACAAGGCGAAGCTGTTCGCGGAACTACAAGACAAGCTCAAACTCGAAGCAATACACCGCAATGTGGTCTATTGTCATGGCCGCAAGAGCTATAAGCTTGAGCCCTGTTGCGCTCAGAAAACCATGCCGCCGTTCTATTGCCAGGGACTCTTGGGACACGCCTCTCACCTCAAATCTACAATACCCGATATGTATTCGCCAGCGATGTAAACTTAGACGTCAACCCTAAATGTAATTTTTGTGTATATTGTCAGAATATAGTTGCTTTTGGCTGTAAATATCGCCCAGTGCATATGCACTGGGCGTTGCGCTCACATCTCTGTGCCAAGCTTACCAGCTATGTACGGCCCCACTTCGTCGTAGGGGATGCCCAGGGCGGCTGAGAACTCGCCGAAGAGCAGCGTCTCCGCGCGTTTCATGAACTTGGCGTCTATCTGGCCGAAACGGCGGCCCTCGTTCTCGGCCGTGCGCTTTTTGGCGTGTATGCTCACCACGAGCCCGGCTATGTCCGCGCAGTCGTGCGAACAGAGCAGCTGCTGGTAGTGCGCGGCCAACTGGGTGAAATTGCGCTCGTGGAAGTTCTGCGCGGGCATGGCCGGCATGGCGTCAATGAGCGCCTCGGCCTCTTCTTTTGAGATAACCGGCCGCATGAAGACCTTCCCGTCCACCGGCACGGATATTGTCCCGCTCTGGTATAGAGGCCTCAGCCTGTAGTACTGCCGGACCTGCCCGGACACAGTTTTCTCCTCGACCGCCTCAACCTCACAGACACCCGTGCCGCCATAGACTATCTGATCTCCAACCGAATACAATTTTAATGCTCCCCCGTCTACAAAAATTACCCGAGGCGCGAACGCCCCGGTCTGTCTCTATAGGCATTATATCACAATTTTCGAGTTTGAGCAAAGGCAAATTTCATCCCGCGCGCGCTTTTTTGTTCCAAATCGCGCCGAAGTGTGGTATAATAGCGTCAACAGGGGCCGCCAGGCGGCCGAGGAACTGTTATACAATATTTAAAGGGGGGTTAAGGATGAGTATTAGAATTATAACTGTAAGCCGTCAATTCGGCTCCGGCGGCAGGAGCGTCGCCAAGCTGATAGCTGAAAAGCTCGGTTGGAAGTATTACGACAAGGAACTCGTAAAGAAAATAGCCGCCGAGAGCGGGCTTGCGGAGAGCTACATCCTCGACAGCGGCGAGTACGCCTGCTCGACCAACTCTTTTCTCTTCAATTGGGCCATGAGCGCTGAGAGCGGCCGCAATCCCGGCACGCTGCCCGTATCGGATCAGCTCTACATCGTGCAGAACAACGTCATCCGCGACCTCGCGCAGCAAGGCAACTGCGTGATAGTGGGCCGCTGCTCCGACTACATACTGCGCGACCGCGACGACGTGCTAAATGTCTTTTTCCACGCCGACACTGCGTTCCGTGCCGACCGCATAGTCCGGCTCTACGGCGAGACCACAGATAAGCCCGCCAAGCGGCTCAAAGAGAAAGACGACAAGCGCCGCACGTACTACCGGCACTACACCGGCCGCGTCTGGGGCGCCGCCGATAACTACGACCTGTCTATGGACACCGGCCGTCTCGGTGTTGAGCACTGCGCGGAGATTGTGGCGAAGGTTGTCGACGAACTCAATAAATAACGCGCACGCAAAAAGCCGTCCTTCGGGGCGGCTTTTTTGCTTTATATCACCAGACGAAACGTGAACCGGCCTTGTGTGCACTCATAGCGGCATATGGCGCCGTAGCGCTTGCAAAAAGCCGCCACAGACTGCGTGCCCACTCCGTGTCCCTCACGCCCAGACACCGGTCTGCCCATGCCGTCAAAAGCCACAGGCTCTTTCACCGGATTCTGCACCTCAACCATCAACGAGGGATGCGCTATCACCTTGCAGTTTATCTCTCGCTCCGGCTCCGACAGCTGCATACAGGCCTGTATGGCGTTGTCCAGGACATTCGCCATGACTATCGCAAACTCGGCCTCGTCCACCGGCAGCTCACCGTTCAGGGCTATACCGGCCTTCACCTCTATGCCACAGCGTTCGGCCTGGTCGAAATAGCTGGAGAACACCGCGTCGAGCACCGGAGGCGGGCACCAGCGCACAGGCTTTATCTCATTTAGCCTGCTCTCCGCGTCATCAAGCAGCTCCAGCGCCTTCTGCCGGCTGTCCTGCAGCACAAGCTCGCGGGCCGTTTGCAGCCTGTGCCGCAGATCATGGCGTTCCACCCGAATGGCGTCCTCAGCCGCCCTCACGGCCTCCATACGTGAACGCAGCGCCTGCGTCTGCATGGCCAGCATATCCACACGATACTGCGCCGCCATCTGACGCTGCAAAGTTGTGAGCAGCAGTATTATGAGCCCGTAAAAGCCCAGCATGAGCAGCGCCAGCGACGGGCGTATAACCAGGTTCGTCCACTCGTCGTTTGCCAATACATAAGCCCCTATTGTGTAGTAGACTATCAGCACCAGGCAGGGCAGCCACCATCCCTTTTGAATCTGGGTAAACATCTGCGTGAACACCGGCTTAAACCACTTCAGCTCCGCAGCTATAATCGCAACAGACGCCGTCATATATACGGCAAACTGAACCGGACGCAAACCGGTCAGCGCGAGGGCTATGGCGCCAAGCTGCATTGTAAGCTGGGAAAAATACACACAACTCATCACCTGGAATACGAGCTGCCAACCGCGCACGCGGCCCAGATACAGGCTCAGCAGGAAGGCCGGCACATGCAGCATAAGTGTGTACACCGTCATGGCCCTCTCAACCCCGAAGGCCGACACCAGCGCCGCCTCAATACCCAGTCCTGCCGCTATCACCCCATAGTACAGGATAAGGCTGTGCAGCGCCGGGAGGCGGCTGTCCGTGAGCACGTAATTGAAAGTAGCTCCGGCGAGTGTAATCACCGCTATATTCCAGACGTCAATCAAGGCTCCGCATCCCCCTCGAGCCAGTATTTGCCCCAGGCTGCCTTGAAGTCCGCGGCGCTCAGACGCGGCAAAACTACCTTCTCTCCGTTGTCCAGGGTGGCGTTTTGTCCCTCTACCGCAGCCACACGGCACAGATTCAGCACGTAGCTGGCCCCGCACATGTAAAAGCGCCTGTCCTCCAAAAGCGGCATTGCCGCATCGCGGAAAGAACAGCGCAGAGTCAACGAGTCCACCACTCCGTCCGAGCAGTGCAGGCGCATTATGCGTCCCGAGCGTTCGGCGTACAGTATGTCGTCCAAGAGCACGCGGCGAACGCCCTCGCGCGTATTAACCATCATAACCGCGTGTCTGCTCCGGCTCAGCTTGTTTACGGCTCTGTCGAGCACATCAAACAGCGCTTCCCGCTGCACAGGCTTCAGCAAATAGTAAAACGCGCCCACGCTGTAGCTGTCTGCGGCGTAGTCGTTGGCGTTGCTGAGGTAGATTATCTCGCCGCGCCGGAACAGGCCTCGCAGTTCACGGGCCGTCTGTATTCCATCAAATCCCGGCATGAGTATGTCCATGAGATAAATGTCGTAGCCGTCAATCTGGCGGGCAGCGTCTATAAGGCTGGCTCCGTCGCAGAAAGCGTCCAGGCGCCCCCCGGTCTCGCCTCTCACGGCCATATACTCGCGCACTATCTGGCAGAGGCCCGACAGTTCCGACTCATCGTCGTCACAAAGCGCAACCTTGAGCAAGCGCCCCATCCCCCTTACAGGATATTTCAGCTATCTGATAAAGCACAATTTTGACGCAATATATTGCAAATTTTGCGCAACGCGTCTGAATATGTCCAAATTACATCAGCAGAATATCACGAATGACCACCCCCCGTCAAGAGCTCATAACAACGCCATGTGCAGCTGTGCCAAATGGTGCAGCCAGCTCCGGGTATGTTGTACTAATAAAGACAAAATCGCAACCCGATAAACGCAGTTGCGATTTTATAAGCAGGTATGAGTGAGTGCTCTCAGGACTCGGCAAGACCCAGTGGTTACCGCAGAAAACAGAGTCAAACGAGGTTCATCCCCATCGCCGACACGATTGAACGATGGTATTTATTCAAAGCAAAACGTCGCCGCAGGCGATAAACAGCTTGCGGCGACGTGGTTGCGGGGAGGGGATTTGAACCCACTGACCTTCGGGTTATGAGTTCAATAAATACCGTTTAATACCATTTGATAAAGTCGCATAACGCCTTGATTTTACTAGGTTTTTCGGGATTGTGTGTCCAATAGCGTTTAATATTGTTTGGCCTCTTTTTGCGGTGTAGTTGAATTTTAGTTGAATTTTTGTTGAACTCAAATGCCGCCCCAAATGGCCTCTACCATGTCCGAAAAAACCGCGCCCGGTAAATCCGTGTCCGGTAAATTCGTACACGAAGGAAAATACCCGCCCGATTATGGGCGGGTATTTCCAGTAATCAAGTGTGGAGAACCGATTACTTTGTTGAAGCTGTATTTAGTTCATTTTATAGCTATGCGCTTGTATTGTCAAGGCGCTATTTTAATGCGCCCAAAACAGTAGGCCGGGATACATTTTCCCGGCCTCTGTTACTAGTCGAACAAGTCTCCATGTGTTCCCGTCCTGTATAGCAGCAGCTTACCGCCATCATAGCGGTAAACAAGCAGCCAATCAGGCTCAATGTGACACTCCCTATAACCGGCATAATTGCCGCTCAGGTTGTGGTCTACGTTCTGAACCGGTAAAGCTGCCGGTATACGGAGTGTATCAATCACCCTCTGCAACAGCTCCATCGGATACCGCCGCTTTACACAGCGCTTGAAGTCGCGCTTAAACTTCGTGGAGTATTTTACATCAAGCATTTAGCCCTCCATAAGCTCCGAAAAGAGCTGTTCTGTTGTACCGGTAAAGATGTGACCGCCGCCGTTATCCAGTTCATCGAAGGCTTCCAGTGTTTCCGCATTTGGCGTTTCATCAGGTAAAGCAGCGCCCTGTAGATAAGTAACGACGTAAAGCATCTTGCTCTCCGGTATTTGGTCTATAAGGCTTTTAGCATAATCGCGGTTACTCATGTGTATGGCCTCCTTCACACATTGCTAATTCATTATATCAGACAATAATGAACAAATAAACACGATACAATACGAAAGGACAGCAATATTTATCTGTTCCCATTCTGCAACCCCCGTAACAGCTCATCGCGCTTTGCCTGCGTCTCTATGGCGCGCTCTATGAACGTCTCCACCGGCTCACGCGCTGCCTCGGCGGCACTGTGCGCCTGTGTAAGCGCTTTCGGCGTGAATAAGGTATTGCCGCCTGTCTGAGCCGTTGAGCCGCTTACAGCGCCGTTGTCGCGCTCCATTGTCTCATCTATTGCCCTACCTATAAAGGCGTTCACGCTTTCGCCTCGCGTCTCTGCATGGGCTTTAATTACGTCTTTCTTGCCTTTTGGCATCCTGATTTGATAGACATCATAGTTCTCTTTCATATACTTGCTAACAGCCTTTTGCTGAGCTTTGCTTACTGCCATAGCTTAACCTCCATTAGGGACGCTCAAATATTTGCGCCCATCTTTCCAGTGTAGCTATATTATACTCCAAAAGTCTATTGAATGCAATATACAAGATTAACAATGTATCGAATGCAATATTGTTTACCCTGCCTATTGATATATTGAATGCGATATAGTATAATACAATCACAGCAAGGGAAAAAGAGCTAAGGCGAAGGTGGACGGGTAACAGCAAGAACACCACGCAAGAGCGGGAAAGGATACGGTAAGACGACCCAATGAGGCGCACGTAAAGTGAAATGAGCCTCCCGCCGCCAAAGCTCAAACCCTAGATTTACAGGAGGTAAACACAATGAGTACAAACGACATTGCCGCGAAGTGCCGCGAGCTGCGAGAGCTGCAAGCGCTGATTGACGAAGCTCAGGCCGAGGCCGACGCCATTAAGGACGCTTTAAAGGCCGCTATGGACACGGAGACGGAGCTGAGAGCGGGAGAATACAAACTCACGTGGAAAACTGTCAAATCCGTTAAACTCGACGTGAGCGCCCTTAGAACCGCCCTCCCGGACGTGGCCGCGAGATTCAGCCGTGAGAGTATTACAAAGCGCTTTTGCGTGGCATGAAAAAAGCGCCCGCGTATGCCGACACGGGCGCTGGATATGGAGCCGCGAACGAATAACGACGCCATAAAAGGGGCGACGGGGGACATGAAAACCCGTCACCCCTAGAATAAACGACGAAAGGGGCAAAGTCAATATGAAAGAAAAGAACATATATAAGCTCATTGAGAATCTCGAAGCTATAGATTCACTGTTGTATAGCCTCGAAGCCGCTATTGAGACGCTTGTGAACGATAAAGCCAACGAAAGATTAACTATTAAAAGTCAACCCCAAAAATGAATGGTGGTGGTGAAAAGA
>CAKNRQ010000011.1 GCA_930990965.1 uncultured Clostridia bacterium | reverse complement strand
GCGCAACGCCTCTCCCTCTAAAACTCTTTAGCTCCTACACCAGGGCTCTTTTTGTGCTGTCCGTATATTCTGGGGCCGTTCATTTTTTATTAAGGTGGCTCCTGCGCTGAGAGGTATTGGATTTACTTGAACAGCTCCTTTAGAGCGTCTGTGACGGCTTCAAAACCCATGGCGTGGCTGGCCTTGACAAGTATGGTGTCGCCGGGACGTATGTGCTCGGGCAAGGCAGCTATCAGCTCGTCGCGGGTGTCGAAATGCGTGCCGCCCATGACGCGGCTCTCCTCACCGGCCGTGAGCAGCAGGGCGCCGTGAGAGCTGGCGCGCTCGCCAACCTCGCGGTGCATAGCGGCACTTTCGGGGCCGAGGTTTAACATGTCGCCCAGTATGCAGACCAGGCGGCCGCCCAGGTCGGAGGCCGAGTCGATGGCCAGGTTTGCGCTGTCGGGGTTGGAGTTGTAGCAGTCGTCGATGATGGTGATGCTGCCGGTGCGGATTACACTGGTGCGGCGTCCCACAGGGGCGTATTTGGCTACGCCTGCGGCAATCTGAACGTCCGTCAGACCCAGCTCCATGCCCACACAGGCCGCAGCCAGGGCGGCGCTGATGAGCTGGCGGCCAAATGCGTTCACGCTCACGGTGAAGCGGCGCTCGCCGCGCACGACGTCAAAGCTCACACCGTCGGCCAGGCGTACATTTTCGGCGCGCACGTCGTTGCTTTCGCCAATCCCGTATTTTATGAGACGCTGCCGGGAAGTTAGTGTGGCCAGCTTGGCGTCGTCGCCGTTGACTATGACGAGTGCGTCAGGGCTCATCTCGTCGAGCAGTTCGGTCTTGGCCTTCAGCACGCCGTCGAGGTCGTGCAGAGCGTTTAAGTGCGAGCGGCCTATCAGGGTGTAGACGGCTATATCGGGCCGGGCCATGGCTCCCAAACGGTGCATCTCGCCGAAGTCACTTATGCCGAGCTCCACAACGGCGGCCTGAGTGCCGCTGTCAATGCGGAACAGGGTGAGCGGTACGCCCAGCTCGTTGTTCAGGTTTCCCTCCGTGCGCAGGGTGTTGTAATGCTCGGCGAGCACACAGGCGCACATCTCTTTGGTCGTGGTCTTGCCGCTGCTGCCGACTATGCCGACCACGGGACCGGTAAACTGGGCGCGGCAATGTGCGGCAAGCAGGGCCATGGCCCGCTGCACATCCGGCACTACTATGACGCTGCCAGTGACGCCTTCGGGCACCCGTGCCGCCAGGGCGCAGCTCGCGCCGGCGGCAAGCGCCGTGGCTATGTAGTCGTGGCCGTCAACGCGCTCGCCGGGCAGGGCGCAGAACATGAAACCCGGCGCCGCCTTACGGCTGTCTATTACGGCGCCCGTGACGGCCCGGTCTTCGCCGCCGCCGAAGAGATTTCCCTGAGTTATCTCCGCTATTTTTCCTACAGTAAGTCCGGTCATACCGTTGCCTCCTCTTCTGCAAAGGCCAGCTCAACTATCCGCTGGCAGAGCTGCTCGTAGCTCAAGCCAGCCGCCGCGGCCTCCTGCGGGGCCAGGCTGGTGGGCGTCATGCCGGGCAGAGTGTTTATTTCAAGGAACCAGAAGTTGCCGTCCCCGTCCATTATGAAGTCTGCCCTGGCCAGCGCACGCAGGCCCAACGCGCTGTAAATCGCCGTTGCGGCCCGGGCCAGGCGGTATTCGGCCTCAGGAGGTATGGGCGCGGGGGTTATCTCATCAGCCGCGCCGGGCTGGTACTTGTTGTGGTAGTCGTAGAAACCGCAGCGCGGGCGTATCTCTATGCTGGGCAGGGCTGCGCCGCCCAGGATGGAGACCTGTATTTCGCGACCGTATATGCGTTTTTCCACGATTACGCTCTCGCCCCGCGTGCCTGCGTCCTCGAGAGCGAGGTCGAGTTCTCGGCGGGTTTCAACCATGTTTACACCTATGCTCGAACCCGAGTCCACAGGCTTTACCACGCAGGGGAGCGGGAAGTCCTCTGCCGGGCAGGGGCCGCCGGGCGGGCAGAACATCCAGTCAGGCGTCTTTATGCCGATGCGCTCGGCCATTATCTTCGTCAGGCGCTTATCCATTGCCAGCGTGCTGCCCAGATAGCCGCTGCCGGTGTAGCGTATTCCCAGCAGGTCGAAGGCCGCCTGTACGCGCCCGTCCTCGCCGCAGCGCCCGTGCAGCGCCATGAACACCAAATCGGCGGCCGCGCAGAGCTCGAGCACACGCTCGCCGAAGAGGCTCTTGGAGCGCAGGACCCTGGCCTCGCTGACAGCGGTCAGGTCGGGCTCGGATTCGTCTACTCCGTCCTCGCCGGCAGGAAGAGGCAGGTCGAATACGTCATCAAGCGGAAGACTACAGCCTTCAAGGCCGAAGTACATGTCTATCAGCACGGCGCGGTGGCCGAGATTTTTAAGCGCCTGGGTAATCCGGCGCGCACTGGATACGGAGACGTTTCGCTCGGGCGAAAGCCCGCCGCAGAGTACGACTATGTTCAAGGTGATACCTCCAGTCCCGGTGAGTCATCATATTCTATCACAGAGCCCATAAGATTTCAAACGAATGCTTTCCTGTACATAATGGCTAATTAGTGCTATCTCTATTAGTATATTATGTACATTGTAATCCGTGCGTTTATTTGGTATCATGGGCATAATTTGATGGCTGTGAAGCTGCGCAGTATTTATAGATGAGGGGGAGAAGAGAGTGAAGCAGGGGGTGGAACCGGCCTACAAGGTGTATTTTGCGCCCGCTTTCGGTCTCGTGTCCGAACTGTCTTTTCACCCTGCCGCTGCCGGATTGCATTATGCCTTTTTGGAGCGCGAAGAGCTCGGCGGCCGTATATATGGCCGTAAAGCGGAGCCCTGTAATTTGTACGGCAGAGGACATGTACATTTTTCAAAACCGGATTGTGAACCAGACGTTCTCCGCACCTTTGCTGGATTTAAAGGTGACAGAGGGGACGTTCAGTGGTGACATATCCGGGAACATACCCAGATATGTTATCCGTCCGGAACCCCGGGCGGACTTATTTTTGCCTCATTTCACGTAGGAGGAATTGCCATACAATTGGGATTGTGCTATAATCTATGACGAATGTGTGAACAAAGGGGACGGTTAACCAATGAGTTATGTAGTGGTTGATTTGGAGTGGAACCAGGCGATGAGCTCCAAGTCTTCCGTTTTTAATAAATTGCCTATTCACCTGCGGGGAGAAATAATTCAGATAGGTGCTGTGAAACTGAATGAAGACATGACGCCGGGCGAAGAGTTCCAGATAGATGTAAAGCCAGTGTACTTTAAACGCATGCACTATAAAGTCAAAAAGCTCACCGGTTTTGACAAGGAACGGCTCAGCCACGGCGCACCCTTCCCCGAGGCGCTTGAGCGCTTCAGGGAGTGGTGCGGCGACGGTGTGACTTTTATCACTTGGGGTTACGACGACCAGGGGATAATGGAGCAGAACATCATAATCCACGACCTGGATTGGGACTGGATAGACGGCTGGATTAACCTCCAGCTCATCTATAACCTCCAGACCGGCGGCGACAAGAACCAGAAAAGCCTTGGTACGGCCATGGAGCACTTTGAGATAGAGCAGACGCGGGTGGCCCACGACGCGCTGGGTGATGCCTATAATACCGCGCTTGTTTGCTCCAAGCTGGATATGGTTTCCGGGCTTGAACAGTATGCATCTGCGCCTGAAATCCTGGCCAGGCGCACGCCAAGGCAGGCCAAGCCCCGCCAGGACGGACCGGAACCGATTGCCCACGCCTCTCACGAAGGCTACGCCTCGAAGGGCGATGCCTTTGCTGACAGAGCCCTGTCTGAGCCCAAATGCCCCATTTGCGGCGGGGAGCTCAGTTTTGTGAAGTGGGTCAATCAGGGCGATCACAGGTATATGAATCTGGCCGAATGCCCGGCTGACGGCAAGCTGCTGCTGAGGATACGCTTTAAGCACCAGGCAGACGGCAGCTACAGCGCTGCATGCCTGGCCTATAAAGCCGATGAGGCCATGCAGGAATACTATGCGGCAAAGGCGGCTCAGCCGCGCTCGCGTTCGCGCAGGCGCAAACGCAGAAAGAAGGCATAATAGGGCAGGGGCCCTGTTTGCTCCGGTGTTTCCGGAAATATAAAAATATGATAGTGGAGACGTATTGACGATGAATATTGTGCTAGTAGGCGCGGGCCGCATGGGTGGAGAGATTGCCCTGCGCCTTGCCGACGAGGGACACGACATCACCGTAGTGGACAACGACGAGGAATGCCTTGAACGCATTGCCAACACCATGGACGCTATGACCCTGCTGGGCAACGGCGCGGACTACTCCGTGCTAGAAGAGGCGGGTGTAGCCGAGGCAGACCTGCTCATTGCCGTTACTGACGACGATGCCGTGAACATGCTCTGCTGCCTTACGGGCAAAAAGCTCGGGGTCAAGAACACGGTTGCGCGTGTGCGCACGATGGAGTACTTCCGGCAGATGGTCTTTCTCAAAGATGAACTGGGGCTGTCGCTTGTGCTTAACCCGGAGCAGGCAGCCGCGGCCGAGATTTCGCGCATACTGCGCTTCCCCTCGGCGGTAAAAGTTGATTCTTTTGCCAAAGGCCGCGCCGAAATGGTGGAACATGTCGTGGATGAGGCCTCGCCTCTTTGCGGGCTGCGCCTGGACCATATGCACAGCAAGTTCGGCAATATAGGCATACTCATTGCCGTCGTTGAACGCGGCGACCAGGTACTCATACCCAAAGGCGATTTCGTGCTCAGGACCGGCGACGTCATACACGTAGTCGGTGCGCCGAATGCAATCAGCGCCTTCTTCAAGAGCATAGGTGCGTATAAGCGCAATGTGCGCAACGTCATGCTCGTAGGCGGCGGCAGGATATCGCTCTATCTCGGAACTTACCTAATAGGCTCGGGAATTCGTGTCAAGATACTCGAGCGCAACCCGGATAATTGCGAGAGTATAAAGGAGATATTGCCCAAAGCCGAGGTCCTGCTGGGCGACGGCGCGGATCCGAGCGTCCTTGAGGAAGAGGGCGTTCGCTCTACGGATGCCTTTGTCACGCTCACCGGCAGCGACCAGAACAACATCATTACCAGCATGTTTGCCCGCCGCGTGGGTGTGGGCAAGGTGGTGACCAAGGTCAATGAGGACACCTTCCGTCTTATGGCTGCTGACGCCAAGCTGGACAGCTTCGTGCTGCCCAAAAACAGCGCGGCAGAGATAGTCGTCAGCTTTGTGCGCGGCATGCAGCGTTCCATTGACACCGTTGGTATAGAGTCTTTACATGACATAGCCTATGGCAAGGCAGAGGTCATAGAGTTCTCTATCAATGGCGACGCCCCGAATCTCGGCGTGCCCATACGCAAACTCAATATAAGGCGCGATACGCTTATCGCGGCCATTATACGCAACAGCCAGTGTGTTATACCCGGCGGCAACGACACGCTTGAAAAGCACGACACCGTTATAGCCGTAACGACAAAGTTCGGCATGAACGGGTTTGAGGACATATTTGTGGACCTTGGGGACTGACGATGAATTATCCGATAATATCCAGGATACTTGGACGCGTAATGGGCCTCGAAGCCCTGCTGATGATACCCAGCATTATCACGGCGCTGTGGTATGGGGAAAGCATACTCTGCTACGTATACACTGCCGCTATAGCTGCGGCGCTGGCGGTGCTGCTGAATCTGCCCAAGCTTAAAACCGGTGATTTCTATGCACGAGAGGGTTTCATCAGCGTGGCACTGGCCTGGGTGCTAATGAGTGCGGTGGGCGCGCTGCCGTTTATCTTCGCCGGGGAGATAACCAGCTACGTTGACGCATTCTTTGAAATTGTTTCCGGATTTACGACAACCGGCTCTTCCATACTGCACAATGTAGAGGAGATGAGTAAGGGACTGCTGCTCTGGCGCAGCTTCTCGCACTGGATAGGCGGCATGGGCGTGCTGGTGTTTATCATGGCTGTGCTGCCCATGAGCGAAGAGCGGAGCATGTATATTATGCGCGCCGAGGTGCCGGGGACGAGCTTTGGCAAACTTGTGCCCCGCATCCGCACTTCCAGCGCGATCACATATCTCATGTACATCGTGCTCACCATCATTCTGATTGTCCTGCTCTGCGCGGGAGGAATGCCGTTCTTCGATTCCATAAACCACGCTATGGCCACTGCCGGTACCGGCGGCTTCTCTGTGAAGGCCCTGTCCATCGGATACTACAACAGCGCCTACATAGATATTGTGACCAGTATCTTCATGATGCTGTTCGGCGTGAACTTCTCTATCTATTTCCTGCTGCTCATGCGCAAGTTTAAAGATGCGCTGACAGATTCGGAGTTCCTCGGATACTTTGGCATTGCCATAGGCGCAAGCGTACTTATTGCTTTGGACATCATAGACGAGTATGGCGGGTTCTGGAACGCGCTGAGATATTCTTTCTTCCAGGTGTCCTCGCTGATGACAACGACAGGCTTTGCAACCGCGGATTTCACGCTGTGGCCGGCTTTCTCAAAGAGCATACTTGTGCTTGTGATGATAATAGGAGCGTCGGCAGGCAGCACTGGCGGTGGACTGAAGGTGTCCCGCGTGATTATTTTCTTCAAGGCGTGGGTGCAGGAAATCGGACGCCAGCTCAGCCCCAGGCGCACTTCAAATGTGCGTGTAAATGGCAGAACACTGCCGGCCGCCACTTTGCACAACACCCTTGTCTTTATAGGCCTGTATTTCCTGCTGACCTTTGTAATAACAGCCGTAGTATCGCTTGACGGTTACGACCTTGAGACGACGCTGGCTTCGGTCATAAGCTGTATGTCAAATGTCGGACCGGGCCTGGGCCCTGCAGGGCCGATGGGTAACTTCGACATTTTCTCGGATTTGTCCAAGGTGCTCCTGAGCTTTGCAATGCTTGCCGGCCGTCTGGAAATATTCCCGATGCTCATACTATTTGCCCCCGCGACCTGGAGGCGCAGATAAGGAGGTGCATACACCTTGCGTCAGAAACGAATAAGCGCTGATTCCGTGCGCGAGGTGCTGGAGAAAAATCCGTTTGAAAAGCTGAGCAATATAGTCTTCCGTATACTTGAAGAGGCCATACTCAGCTCAGAGCTGAGCCCGGGCGAGCGTCTGAATGTGGCGAAGATAGCCGGAGAGCTCGAAGTGAGCGCCACTCCCGTCCGCGAAGCCATTGACCAGCTGTGTACCAAAGGGCTGGTGAGAGTGGAGCAGAAAGGCGACGGCAAGTATTCAAACTACTACGTGTTTGATATTTCAAACGCCTCCGTGAAGAACCTGTTCGTTGCGCGCAAGTCGATAGAAGGCGCGGCGGCCTACCTTTGTGCGGAGCAGAATTGGCGTGTGGACCTGGACAAACTGGGCAGCCTGGCCGAAGAGTTCCAGCGCATGATGAGGGCCGTCGTGGAGGGGACTGTAAATAAGGACAAGCTCACCGGCTCACGACTGGATATAAGATTCCATAAGCTGCTTATCAACGCCACGGAGAACGAATTCCTGATAAGTATGTACGGCGCCATTGAAAAAATGGTAGAGTACATGTCTATTCGCACCTTCCGTTTTAACACCCTCGGGCAAAACACGGAGAGACTGCTGCAAATAGGGAATCAACACGTGTCGATATACCACGCGATAAAGCTGGGGTTCCCGGAGCTCGCACGGACCGCTATGGATAAACACATAGACATGTGCGCAAATTCGTGTCTGCAAAACAGAGGCTGTTAGTAATTTACAACCAGGCTGTCTTATTGGCGATATTTCCTCGAAATCCTGAGGAAATATCGCTTTTTTTATGCTTATTGCATGAGTGGCGTGTGCAAAAGATATCACGGTCGATTTGATTTGTTGAAATATTAGCTTTAATCTATTCTGTTTGTGTAATTTCGTGCATTCCGAGGGACAGAATTGACTTCTATTAGACATTTCTTACAATGATATGGTAATCTGCAATCAGAGTTGAGCTGGCAGCAGCCGGCAAAGATCACTAGTGAATGGGAGGAAAAGCAATGAAAATCGCCATGATAGGCTCAGGAGCGGCCGGCAGTGTGTTTGCCGGTTATCTTCGCAGGGGCGGGGCAGACCTGACGCTTGTGGACCCGTACAAGGAGCACATGGACAAAATCGCAAAGGATGGACTGACTTTTGTGATTTATCCGGACCATGAGTATCAGCTGACGGGTTTCAAGACGGCCTATAACGCCAATGACATTGGCACTATGGACATAGTCATCTTCATGACCAAGGCCACGCAGCTGGTCCAGGCAGTTGAGACTGCGAAGCCCTGCATTGGAGAGAACACTGTTCTGGTAAGCCTCATAAACGGCCTGGGCAACGATGACAAGCTGGTCGCCGCGGTAGGACCGAGCCGCGTAATTTACGGCTCCGGCTCGCTGGGCACCGCCCTTGACGGCCCCGGCAAGTGCATATCTTCTCCCGGCGCAAGGGAGATACAGATGAACTTCGGCGCGGTTGAGAACAATCCGCTGACCGAAAAGGTGGGCAAGTACCTTGAAGAGTGCTTCACCAACGGCGGCTGCCCGGCCAAGTTCTGGGACGACGTGCGCCCGCCTCTGTGGCGTAAGATCGTTTCTAACTGCGTCCTGAATTCGCTCTGCGCCATAACCAGGCTGAAGGCGAAGGACGTCCTGTTTGACCCCAACGGCCACAGGCTCGCGCTTCAGGTAGCCACTGAGTGCTGCAATGTCGCCGCTGCCTGCGGAGTACAGATGGACGTCAACGCCTGGATGGAAGGCGTTATGAAGTCTGCAAATACCGGCATCGGCGATTACTTCCCGTCCATGGCGCAGGATATGCTCATGTTCAAGCGCCAGACCGAGATAACTACACTTAACGGTGCTATAAGCGATTACGGCAAAAAGTATGGCGTTCCTACCCCGGGCAACGACTTCATCAGCGGCCTTGTGCTCTGCATGGAGGCCAACTACGACAAGCAGTACGAGGGCTGAACGCAGGAAATACAGTTTTTAAAACATAAGGAGGAAAAGCTTATGGCACTGAAAATAAAAGTGCTCAGCCAGTACTGCAAAAGCTGTGGCTATTGCGTACACTTCTGCCCGAAAGAGGCGATAGCGTTTGGAAAAGAGCGCAACGGGCTGGGTGTGTTTTATCCCGTCGTGGACGAGGAAAAGTGCATATCCTGCGGCATCTGCGCTACGGTATGTCCGGACGCAGCGCTGGAGCTGAGAGAGGAGGAGAACAATGGCTAAGGTATTGATGAAGGGCAACGAAGCCGTAGCCGAAGCTGCGGTGCGTGGTGGTTGCCGCTTCTTCGCGGGCTACCCCATAACCCCGCAGAGCGAGATACCCGAGTATCTGTCCGGACGTCTGCCTGAAGTTGGCGGCGTGTTCGTACAGGGCGAGAGTGAAGTCGCATCCATCAATATGGTTTACGGCGCGGCCTCGTCCGGCGTGCGGGCCATGACCGGCTCCTCCGGACTCGGCATCAGCCTGAAGGCAGAGGGCATGAGCTACCTGGCTGGATCTCATCTTCCGGCGGTCATTGTAAGCGTCACCCGTGGCGGCCCCGGCCTGGGCAGCATCCAGCCGGCACAGCAGGATTACCTGCAGGTCACCAAGGCCCTTGGCCACGGCGGCTTTAAGTACATAGTTGAGGCTCCGCACACTGTGCAGGAAGCCGTTGATCTGGTATACGACGCCTTCGAGCTTGCCGAGCGCGACCGCAACCCCGTTTTCGTGGTATATGACGGCTGCCTGGGCTCTGTCATGGAAGAAGTCGAGCTCCCGCCGATGAAGGAGCTGCCCGAGCGCCCGGATTGGGCCGTCGGCAACTTCACCGATGCTCCCCGCGCACGCAGGATGGTTTCCTCCATCCCTGGCGAGGTAATGCTCGAAAAGCAGAATATTGCATCCGAGAAGATGTACCAGCGCTGGGCAGAGGAAGACGCCCGCTGGGAAGAGTTCGTGGTTGACGACGCAGAGTATGTGTGCTTTGCCTACGGTATGAGCGCCCGCGTCTGCAAGTATGCAATCAATGAGCTGAGGAAAGAGGGCATAAAGCTGGGTCTCATCCGTCCGATAACGCTCTACCCGTTCCCGAAGAAGGCGCTTGACAATTTGGATTACAACCGCGTGAAGGCCATCATTGACGTCGAAATGGCAATTCCGTGCCAGATGGAGGACGACATTGCCCTGCAGGTGATGGGTCGTGCGCCAATACTTAAATATGCCCACTCCGGCGGTGTAACCCTCAAGAACGAGGAGACTACCGCAGCTATCAGGGCGCTTATAGGAGGGCTGAATAAATGAGCAGGGAGATTTTGAGACCTACGTGCCTGAAGCCGGGCAACAAGTACTGCCCGGGCTGCATGCACTCCATGTCGGCTAAGCTGATTGGCCAGTGCCTGGATGAACTCGGAATTACAGATAAGACAATAGCAGTGGTGGCAGTCGGCTGCTCTACCATGAACCTGCGTCAGCTGGACCTGGATATGGTAAGCTGTGCGCACGGCCGTGCCCCCGCCGTTGCTACGGGCCTCAAGCGCACTCAGCCCGATACCTTCATGTTCGTCTACCAGGGCGACGGCGACCTCGCCAGTATCGGCCTCGCTGAGATCATGTGCGCTGCCAACCGCGGCGAGCACTTCACCGTTATATTCGCCAACAACTCCACTTACGGCATGACCGGTGGACAGATGGCGCCTACTACCCTTATAGGGCAGAAGTCTACCACTTCTCCTCGCGGCCGTAATGCGGCAGTAGACGGCTACCCCACGCACATGTGCGAGATACTCAATACCCTGCAGGCGCCGAGCTACATCGTGCGCTGCGCTCTGAACAATCCGGCCAACATCCGCAAGGCCAAGGAGTGCATCAAGAAGGCGTTCGAGTATCAGCTGGACGGCAAGGCTTTCAGCTTTGTCGAGCTGCTTACGAACTGCCCGACGAACTGGGGTATGGCTCCGCTCGACACACTCAAGTTTATGGAAGAGAACACGATTCCCGCGTTCCCGCTTGGTGTGTTCAGAGATGTCGAGGAGGGAGTGTAACTTATGAAAAACGCAATTATCTTCACCGGTTCCGGCGGTCAGGGCGTCATGAGCATGGGCATCATGCTCGCGCAGAGCGCCGTTGAAAGCGGGCGCCATGCCGTTTATCTGCCCAGCTACGGCGCTGAGCAGCGCGGCGGCAGCGCCAAGTGCATCGTCATCATCGACAAGGACGAGATAGTGTCTCCCATGGCCGGCAGCGGCGGCGTGCTCGTGGCTATGAACAACATGGGCTATGAGAAGTTCATAAATGAACTCGAGCCCGGTGGAGTCCTGCTGTACGACAGCACACTGCTTACCATGCCCATAGAGCGCGATGACATTACCAAGATAGGTATTCCCGCTGATGCCCTGGCTCTCGAGGTCGGCTCCAGCAAGGTCGCCAACGTAATTATAATCGGAGCGCTCATTGCCCTGACGGGCATTGTCACACAGGAAGAATTCCAGCACAGTCTTGATAAGAAGTTCGCCAGCAAGTCCGACGCGGTTCGCGCGATGAACGCCGAGGCTCTTAAGAGGGGAATGGCCGCAGCATCTCAGAGCAAGTAAACGGGAGGCCGCGCCATGCTTTTAAGCTACGAAGAAGAACTCAGACTGACAACCAAACTGCTGTCTGCCTCCGGCCTGCCTGAATCCGACGCGGAAACGGTGGCCAGAGTAGTAACGCACTCCGACTTCACCGGCGTCTACTCGCACGGCCTATCCAGGCTCACAGCGTACCTGTCACAGCTTTCAATCGGCAGCTTAAACCCCCGCCCGGCCATACGTAAGATTACCGACACCGGCGCCGTAATGGCCTTCGACTGTGACAACGGTTCAGGCGTACTGGCCGTGAACAGGGTGTATGACGCGCTCGTGCCCAAGGCACGTGAGTACGGCATAGCCATCGCAACAGGAAATCACAGCGCGAACATAGGCTGTGGGGCATATTACGGCTGGCGCGCAGCCGAAGACAAACTGATCTGCCTGCTGTGTGCAAACACGTATGCATGTATGGCACCGTATGGCGGTTCAGACAAGATTATCGGCACAAACCCAATTGTTATCTCCGCGCCGGCAGGTGAGGAGTACCCAGTGGTTCTCGACATATCCACCTCCGGCGTAGCTTTCAGCAAGATAGTTGCCATGCTCAAGCAGAACAAGTCAATCCCTGACGGTTGGGCCAACGACATAGACGGACGGCCCACAAACGACCCTGCCAAAGCATACACCGTGCTGCCCATCGCTGCGCACAAGGGATACGGGCTGGCGGTCATGGTGGATGTATTCAGCTCCGTTCTCGGCCGGGCAGCTTACGGCACAGACATGGGTCTCGCCAGTAAGCTGGAAAAGGAAAACACCGGCTTTAGCATGATCCTTATCGATCCGTCCAAGTTCATGCCAATCGAGGAATTTACAGCATCAATGGACAGATACATCCGCATGATAAAGGGCAGCCGCAAGGCCGTTGGATTTGAGGAGATCTTTATGCCCGGTGAAATTGAATACCGCAAGTTCGCCGAGACCCGTGTAAACGGTGTGGAGATAAGTGACTCTATAGGCGAAAGCCTGTTTGACTGTGCCAAGGATTTGGGCCTGGTCAAAAACTGCGAGAGCTTTAAAGACATGCTATCCATGTAAAAAACGGGCGGCCCTCGGGCCGCCCCCCTAGGGAGACAAGGAGAGAGAATAAGAACATGAAAGAAAGGAAGTTTTCGTACCACTGGGTAATAGTCATCTGTTGCTTTATAATGCTTGCTGCCTCAACCGGCGGCACTACGAATAGCTCCACTGTTATAAGCCCCGCAATGATTGAGGCTTTGGGCTATTCCAGCGCTCAGGTGCAGACAATAAACATGGTGGCAACGTTTGGCACGATGATATGCGGCATGTTCATAGGTAAGACTATGAGCAAGTATGGCATAAGGCGCGTTATGACGATATTCGCCATAATGATGACCGGAGGTTTTGCTCTCAGGGGTGCCTGCACGGAGATGTGGCAGTTCTGTATTAGTTCCGCAATATATGGACTGGGTATGGGTGGCACTGCTACCGTCCCCGCAGGCATCCTTGTAAATAACTGGTTCTCCATCGAGACCAAGGGCACCATGAGCGGCATCGCTTTCACCGGAAGCGTGGTTGGCGGCATGATCTTCACGCAGGTTGCCAGGGCCCTCATTGCCACATACGACTGGCGCATGACGCACTACATAATAGCGGCTATCTGTGCGGCTCTGCTGCTGCCCATATCGCTGTTCGTGGTCAAGGAGCGTCCCCAGGATGTGGGTCTGCGCCCGTATGGTTCCGAAAGTGCGGCGCCTGCAACCGCGGCTCCGACCGTGGACACGGGTATTTCCGCGAAGAAGTTCTACAAGACTGGCTCGTTCTGGCTCCTGTCCATTGCGGCGTTCCTCATCGGTTTCATCAACATGGGCATCCAGAGGAACTTCGCTATCTGCCTGCAGCAGGAGCATGGACATTCGGCAGCTTTCGCCGCGAACGTATTCAGCGCCGTTATGGCTATCCAGATAGTGGGCAAACTGCTGCTCGGCCGTATCTACGACAAGAAAGGCGTCAAGTTCGGCACCATATATAATATGCTGCTTGTCATCTTCACCGTAATACTGGCCGTCATGTCTGACAACTCTGCCATGGCCTGGGGCTTCGGACTTGTCTTTGGCATGCTTGGCTCCATGACCACGGTCACCCCGCCTTACCTGACTGCGCTGATAGTCGGCCGCCGCAATTACTCACAGATTTTCGGTATAGTTAACGTATTCGCAAACATAGGCGTCGCCACCGGCTCGGTTGCCGCAGCCAGTGTGTTTGACGCTACCGGGTCTTACACCGGTGCCTGGATAGGCTTCGCCGTTCTCGGCGTTGTATGCGCCATCGCCACAGTGCTGGCCACAAGGCACGCGGCTGAGTATAGGACCATGATGGACTAAGATATACTTTCGCTTATGCGCTTCTCTTCCCCAGCAACAGCCCCCGGCACGGTAACATGCCGGGGGCAATTTTTTCGTCCGCGCTCTGACAGGGATGCGGATTGTATTATGTAAACTTAAATGAAATTTTGTACCAACACCAGCAGTATTACGCCGGGGATGCCGAGGACGCCGGCCACCAGACAGTTGACGGCGTTTATTCCGAGGGCGCTGAAGTCCAGCAGGCCGCCTATGAAGTTGAAAACGAAGAGCAGCACGAGGCCGCTTACCATATTCAGGAGCAGCTTGAAAATGAGCCGCAGCGGCAGCCGCAGTATAGTCAGCAGCAGCCAGAAGAGCAGCACGCATACGACTATGACTATGGCGGTTGCGACGGATTCGGGGATCGCTATGGGCATGGGGACACTTACCTCCTACAGGTAGAATGACTTGATGGCGCGCACGGCGCAGTTGTAGCGGCTTTTCAGGGCGCTTATCTCGTAGATGCATGCGTCAAGGGCGGCCTCGTCCGAGACGGCGTTAAAGCGGCTGTAGGTTTCGTCTAGCTGTGAGCGCACTTCGCCCAGCTCCGCGAGGGCTTTGCCGTAGTCGGCCATGCGCTGTTTCTTCTGTTTGCGTTTGGACAAGGTAATATCACACTCCTTGTCCGTATTGTATTCATCCGTCGTGCGTTTTAAACACGCTTTTCTCACAAAAATTGGCGAAATTATCCTGCCATAATCCCAGAATGCCGGCACATACTAGACTCGGACACAGCAAAGACGCACGACGGGGCAAGAGACAGAAGCCCAAGGCCGGTGCCAGATGCGAAAAGCGTCCGATGGCGAATGGCCTCTCTGAAAAAGAGACGCCGTAAACGCAGAGGGCCCATCCAGGTGATGAAGCCCGCGTTTAAAAGCTGACTTGCTGGTCAAGTGCCGGTAGACCGCGTGTGAGCGCGGAAAAAACGCGGTGCGGCGGGGAGACGCAAGTCTCCCCGCTTTTTTGTTTGACTTGAAAAACACGGGGAATTAAGATATAGTATACTAGTAATAATGCTGGCCAACATCTTGTGATATGTGAGGGAACATCGGTATATGGCAAAACGAACCCCCGCTCAGTACGGGAACGAAAGCATCTCCCAGCTCAAGGGAGAAGACAGGGTGCGCAAGCGCCCGGCAGTTATATTCGGCTCGGACGGCCTGGAGGGCTGCGAGCACGCAGTATTTGAGATCCTTTCCAACGCTATAGACGAAGCGCGCGACGGAAACGGCAATATTATAACACTTACACGCTATCTCGACAAGAGCATAGAGTGCGAGGACTTCGGGCGCGGCTGCCCGGTGGACTGGAACCCGGTGGAGCAGCGTTGGAACTGGGAGCTGGTCTTCTGCGAGCTCTACGCCGGAGGCAAGTACAAAAATAACGACGGTGGCGACTACGAGTACTCCCTGGGCCTGAACGGGCTCGGCTCCTGCGCCACGCAGTATGCGAGCGAGTACATGGACGTTGTGGTCCGGCGCGATGGGAAGAAATACACCCTGCACTTCAAGCGCGGGCGCATAGACGGCGAGATGACGATAGAGCCGGCCGACCGTAAAAAGACGGGAACGGACATACGTTGGAGGCCGGACCTCGAGGTCTTCACGGACATAGACATACCGCTCGACTACTACCGCGACACGCTGCGCCGCCAGGCGGTCGTGAACGCGGGTGTTACCTTCAGGCTCAAAAACGAAGTGGCCGAGGGCAAGTTCGAGACCGAGGAGTTCTTTTATGAGCACGGTATACTCGACTATGTGCGGGAGATAGCAGGGGAGGACTCACTCTCCAGCCCGCACTTTATAGAGGCCGAGCGCCGTGGCCGCGACCGCGCGGACAAGCCCGAGTACAAAGTGAAGCTCTCGGCGGCGTTCTGTTTCTCGGTCAAGGTCAACCTCATCGAGTACTACCACAACAGCTCCTGGCTCGAGCACGGCGGCGCGCCGGAGAAAGCCACGCGCAGCGCCTTCGTCTCGGCGGTGGACGCCTACATAAAAAAGACGGGCAAGTACCAGAAGAACGAGAGCAAGATAACCTTCCAGGACGTGGCCGATTGCCTCGTGCTGGTGACGAACTGCTTCTCCACGCAGACCAGCTACGAAAACCAGACCAAGAAGGCGATCACAAACCGCTTCATCCAGGAGGCCATGACGGAGTTCTTCCGCGAGCAGCTTGAGGTGTACTTCATCGAGCACAAGGCCGAGGCCGACCGCGTGGCCGACCAGGTGCTGATAAACAAGCGTTCGCGTGAGCAGGCCGAGAGCGCAAGGCTGAACATAAAGAAAAAGCTCACCGGCAGTATGGATATCTCAAACCGGGTGCAGAAATTCGTTGACTGCCGCAGCAGGGACGTGTCAAAGCGCGAGATCTACATCGTTGAGGGCGACAGCGCACTCGGCGCCTGCAAACTCAGCCGTGACGCCGAGTTCCAGGGCATCATGCCCGTGCGGGGCAAGATTCTGAACTGTCTCAAGGCCGATTACGCCCGCATCTTCAAGAGCGACGTCATAACCGACCTCGTGAAAGTGCTCGGCTGCGGCGTGGAGATAAACCGCCACGTCAAGGAGCTGCCGGCCTTCGAGCTGGATAACCTGCGTTGGAGCAAGATTATAATTTGTACTGACGCGGACGTGGATGGCTTCCAGATACGCACGCTGATTCTCACGATGCTCTACCGTCTCGCGCCGACGCTGATACGTGAGGGCTATGTGTATATCGCGGAGAGCCCGCTCTATGAGATAGAGTCAGGCGGCAAGACCTGGTTTGCCTACTCCGAGCGTGAGAAGGCGCAGATAATGGAGGAGATAGGCTCTGCCAAGGCCGCTATTAACCGCTCCAAGGGCCTGGGCGAAAACGACCCGGACATGATGTGGCTCACAACCATGAACCCGGAGACACGGCGGCTCATAAGAGTGGTGCCCGAGGACGTGGAGCGCACGGCGCAGATGTTCGACCTGCTGCTGGGCGACGACCTGGCGGGGCGTAAAAAGCACATATCTGAATTCGGCAGCCAGTATCTCGATCTGGCAGACATATCCTGAGGAGGAAAACAGATGAACCTGCAAACTGTACGTAAAGTTGTAACGGTAGGCTTTACCATGAGCATAATAGCCTGCCTGCTGGGCCTGTTCGCTGGCGCCGACAACCCCACGGTGAATAGCTACGCCATAGTCGGCGCCGTGCTCTTCCTGCTGTTTTCGCTGGCCGTGCTGCTCAAATGGGGGCACTGCCCCTGGTGCGGGGCGTCGCTTCTGCGTGGATTTTTCAAGCACAAAGTCTGCCCCAAGTGCCACCGCGACCTGGTGACGGGCAAGAAGAAAAAAGGTAAAGGCGGCAGAAAATAAATGGCGCGAGGAAGCAAAAAACAGAGCGAAAAAAGCCACAACAGAGCCGCTGCGCAGAATGTGATGGGCCTACGCGCGGAGGTGCTGGAACAGCCCATCACTCAGACGTTGGAGACAAACTACATGCCTTACGCCATGAGCGTCATCGTCTCCCGCGCCATACCTGAGATAGACGGCTTCAAGCCCAGCCACCGCAAGCTGCTCTATACCATGTACAAGATGGGCCTGCTGACGGGCGCAAGGACCAAGAGCGCGAATATCGTCGGCCAGACCATGCGCCTCAACCCGCATGGCGACGCGGCCATATACGAGACGATGGTGCGCCTGGCCAGAGGCTGCGAGGCGCTCAACATGCCCTTTGTGGACAGCAAGGGCAACTTCGGCAAGGTGTATTCGCGCGACATGAGCTACGCCGCCTCGCGTTATACCGAGGCCAAGCTCGCGCCTATCTGCGCGGAGATATTCGCCGACATAGACAAGGACACCGTGGACTTCGTGGACAACTACGACGGCACCATGAAGGAGCCCGGCCTGCTGCCTACGGCCTTCCCGAACGTACTCGTGAGCGCAAACACCGGCATAGCCGTCGGCATGGCCAGCCAGATTTGCGGCTTCAACCTCACGGAAGTCTGCGAGACGGCGATAAACTACATCCGCGACCCTGAATGCGACCTCATGGCCACGCTGCCGGCGCCGGATTTCCCGACCGGCGGCGAGATTGTAATGGACACCGACGCCATGCGCGAAATTTACCGCACGGGGCGCGGCAGCTTCAAGGTTCGTTCCCGCTGGCGCTACGATCCCAAGTCGAACGTCATCGAGATATACGAGATACCCTATACCGCGACGGTCGAGAGCATTATGGACAAGGTGGCCGAGCTGGTCAAGGCCGGCAAGGTCAAAGAGATAAACGACATGCGCGACGAGACCGACCTGGGCGGCCTCAAGCTGGCCATAGACCTAAAGCGCGGTGCAGACCCGGAAAAACTCATGGCCAAGCTCTTCAAGCTCACTCCGCTCATGGACTCCTTCGCCTGCAACTTCAATATACTCATAGCGGGTACGCCGAAGGTGATGGGCGTGGGTGAGATCCTCGGCGAGTGGGTGGCCTGGCGCACCGAGTGCGTAAAGAGGCGTATACACTTCGACCTCGCCAAGAAACGCGAGAAGCTGCACCTGCTGAAGGGCCTTGCGAAGATACTGCTCGACATAGACAAGGCCATCGCCATCATCCGCAACACGGAGCACGAGAGCGACGTGGTGCCGAACCTTATGGAGGGCTTTGGCATCGACCAGGTGCAGGCCGAGTATGTGGCCGAGATAAGGCTGCGCAACATAAACCGCGAGTATATCCTCAAGCGCACCAGCGAAACCGAGCAGCTCGAGGAGGATATAGCGGACCTCGAGGCCACGCTTGGCTCACGCCGCAGAGTACAGGGTATAATAGTTGAGGAACTCAAACGCATAATAAAGAAGTACCCCTCTCCCAGGAAGACGGGCATCGTCTACGCTGACGAGCTGCCCGACGAGCCCGAGGACGACGGCGTGGCCGACTACCCCGTGACCGTCTTCGTCTCCCGCGAGGGCTACCTCAAGAAGATAACGCCGCAGTCCCTGCGCATGTCCTCCGAGCAGAAGTACAAGGAGGGCGACGGGCCCGCGAGCGAATTTGAGGGAACAAACAGGGGAGAGATACTCGTCTTTACGGATAAGCAGCAGGTCTATAAAGCCAAGCTCTCTGACTTCGAGGACACGAAGGCCAGCCAGCTGGGCACGTACTTGGCCAGCAAACTGGGCATGGACTCCGGAGAGAGCGTGTCTGCCGTGCTATACGCCGGGGACTACTCGTCCGATGTGCTGCTGTGCTTCGAAAACGGCAAGGTGGCGCGCATACCAATAAGCGTCTATGAGACCAAAACAAACCGCAAGAAGCTGGTAAACGCCTACTCCGACAAGAGCCCGCTTGTGAAGGTACTTGTGTTGAGGGACGACGTGGAGTGCGCGGCCTTCTCCACCGAAGGCAGGGCGCTCATCTTCAACACGGCCCTGCTCTCGCCCAAGACCAGCCGTTCTACTCAGGGCGTGGGCGTCATGACACTCAAGCCGCGATACAAGCTCTCAGACGTGCGGCCGCTCTCCGAGACGGGCATAAAGAACCTCGCGCGATACCGCGTGCGCAGCCTGCCCGCCGCTGGAGCCTTGCTCAAGGAAGAGGACCGCGGCGAAGAACAGATGACACTGCTTTAATACGGAAGCAATTCTCAGTATCAGGCACTGGAGGGACTTTCAATGCCAAAGCGCAGCGCAAAGGATACCATCCGCGAGTGGGGGCTCATAATTCTCGGAGCCGCCTGCTACGCTGTGGGCTACAGCTTTTTCTTCTATCCAAACGGTATTATACCCGGCGGCGTCACAGGTATGGCCACCATAGTGAACTACCTCACGGAGTGGCCCGTCGGTGTGGTCAGCATGATTATAAATATCCCGCTCTTTGCCTTCGCCTGGAGGCACTTCGGCGTGCGTTTCATGCTTATGAGCCTCGCCGGTACCGTGCTCATATACGTGTTTGTAGACAGCTTTGCGCTGCTGCACACGCAGGCGACGGAGAACATATTCCTGGCCGCCACAATAGGCGCAGCTTTCAACGGCATGGGCCTCGGACTGGTGTACCGGACCGGCGCCACTACCGGCGGCATAGACATAGTGGCCAAGGTGCTGCGGCGCAAGTACCAGGACATCAACTTCGGCACCATGGTCATGCTGCTCAACTTCGCCATCTTTGCCACATACGGCCTCATCTTCAAGCGGCTTGACGCCGTGATGTACACGATCATAGCGCAGTTTGTGGTGTCCCGCGCCATAGATACGGTACTATACGGCCTGAGCACGAGCAAGGTCTGTTATCTCATAAGCGAGCACAAGAGCGAAGAGCTCGAGCAGGCTATAACTAGTACCATGCACCGCGGTGTGACTATGCTGGACGGCAAGGGCGGTTACACGGGACAGCAGCGCTCCGTGCTCATGTGCGTGATTAAAAAGCGCCAGATAACTGAATTGCGCAAGATAGTAACGGCCATTGACCCCAATGCGTTTTTCATCGTCACAGACGCCAAGGACGTGTTTGGCAATGGTTTCGGTAATATCAACGACGACTGAGAGGAGAGAGTAAACATGGATGTTGAAAAGCTGAAACGGAGCGTCGAAGGGCGCGGCTGGAGTTTTAAGCACTTCGCCACGGGCGAAGAAGCTGCGAACTACCTGGCGGGCGAACTCGAGGGCGTGAGCGTGGGCATAGGCGGCAGCGGCACAGTTGACGCCATAGGCCTCTATGACAAGCTCACGGGCAAGTGTCCCGACGTTGTCTGGCACTGGAAGGAGGATGACCAGGACGCCGCGCGTGTGCGGGCCATGAACACGGACGTCTACATCTCGGGCGCGAACGCCATAGCCGAGACGGGCGAGATAGTGAACATAGACGGCAAGGGCAACCGCGTGGCCTCTACCCTCTACGGCCACAAGCGCCTATACATAGTCGCCGGAAAAAACAAGGTCCAGCCCACGCTTGAGGACGCCATATACCGTGCCCGCAACGTCGCCGCCCCGCTCAGGGCGCGCAGCTTCAACGTAGATACGCCCTGCGTCAAGAGCAAGGAGCTCAAGTGCTATGACTGCCGCTCGCCCCAGCGTGTCTGCTGCGGTATGAGCATCCTGATGTACAGGATGATGGGCATGGAGAAGAGCGAACTTATCCTCATAGACGAGGACCTGGGCATGTAAAGGAAGGAGGTGTACCCGGTGAAGAAGGCAGCAGTGATAACAGTAGTACTGGCCATTGCGCTCTCGCTCACCGGTTGCGCCTCTATTTTTGACCGCGAGTACTTCTCCAGCAGCGAATACGAACCGGCTTCGGCCGTGACGCCGTATGACGGTGTATCGGAGATAAGCAATTACATGCAGCTCACTTTGGCCGTCAACAACCTTGTCTCAGAGCACGGAGAGAGCCTGCTGCTGCATTTCACAGCGAGCTACGAGGGCGACATAGCCGAGGACCTGGCAGCGGCCTGCCGGGAAGTGAGTGCCGAGACCGCCCTCGGCGCCTACGCGGTGGACTACATAAGCTATGACCTGGACCGCATAGTCGCATATTACGAGGCCGAAATCTTCGTCTACTATAAGCGCACAGCCGAAGAGCTGGACTCCATCGTGAGCGTAAACACCGACAGCGGGCTCTATGAGGCAATCTGCCAGACGCTTGCAGATGTGGATACCAGCCTGGTCGCCATGGTCGGGGCTTCGACGGTGGATGAGGCGGCAGTGCTCGAATACGTGGACGAAGCCTATTTCTCCAATCCACTCGCCTGCGTGGAGCGGCCGGTGGCCGAGGTGAATGTATACACCGGCGGCGGTATGCAGCGCATTGTGGAGATTTCGCTCAGCTACGGGGCCTCTGAGAGCGTCCTCGGCTCGCGCCGTAACGTCATAGTCTCTGAGATAGAGCGGCTTCTGACCTCTGTCACAAGCGAGTCCGAAGCCTACCGGGCCCTGCAGTGCCTCACGGCGCTCATAGGCGACTGCGATTACTCCGGGTCTGCGCCGGGTACGCTCTGGTCGGCGCTCATGGCCGGGCAGTCCGACAGCGAGGGCATGGCCGTGGCGTACAAGGCCCTGTGTGACGCCGCCGGTATCGAGTGCGTGGTTGTGGCGGGACGCCTGGACCGCGACGAGCACTACTGGTGCATCATAACGGTGGACTCTGAGAGCTACCACGTTGACCCGTCGCGCACGGCTGCGCTTGGCTTCGGCAGCACCTTCCTCATCAATGACAGCCAGATGTGGGGCAGCTACTGGTGGGATAACCAGGAGTATCCCGAATGCAACGGCTCGCTCAGTTATGCCGCGCTTGTAGAGAGTACGGCCCCGGATGCGCCAACCTCGGAGCCCTCGGCTTCACCGTCGCCGGCTACGTCTGATTCCCCGGCACCCCAGGTTTCTGCGTCGCCGGAACCGGCACAATAAAAGAAAAAGCGCGTGGAATCCTCCACGCGCTTTTTGCGGGTTCAGCCACGCTTCTTCGCTCGCTCTTCGAAATCCTCACGCATCTCGCGCAAATGCTCTGCCAGGTCGCGGCTGGATTTGAAGGGGTTGATGAAGCTGACTTTTTCGTGCGCCTTCTGAGCCTCGGCGAGTATGTGCGACTTCAGGGCCTCGTAGCGCACGACTACGTCGTTCTCACGGGCGTAGTTGCGCAGTTTTGCCACCAGTCCGGCCGAGTGCACAAGATCTATTATAAACACCCCATAGAAAAAACCTATTACAAAGGAGAAAGCCAGGTTGCGCGAAAGCCATTCGATGCTGTCCAGTATGTAGGGGTGGATGGCGAAGTAGTAAACCGCCACGAGTACGGCCCAACAGAGAGAAAACTTGGGACAGATAAGCCCCTGTATGTTGCCTGGCTGGGAGCGGTAGTCCCATAGCCGCACGTGCAGTACTTTGAGGCTCATCAGGCCGACCACGTACTCTATGACAGTCATGGAAATGGCGCCTGCCGTGAAGAGCAGTGCCCGCGTCCAAAACACGCTCCCAAGTGTAAAGTGCGATTCCAGTGAGACTATGAGATAGAGCACGCAGAGCCCGATACCGTAGAGCGGGATATACGGTCCGATACAGACCCCGGGGTTTATCCAGCGCCGCTCAGGGTTTGCGGAGGAGAAAAATCTCCTGAAAATGAGCTCGATGACCCATCCGGACACCGAGCCCATGAAGAACAGAAATGACAGCGTCAGCAGTGCGCTCATGCGGCTCCCTCGACCCGCACACTGCCATTGTGTTCAACGGAGAGGTCGATGTCCTGCGAGGGGGTGAAGCTGAAACCCGGCACGGAACCGTCCTCAGCGTCCACATAGCAAACGTAGTCCTGGGCGCCGTCCGTGAACTCCACTACCCAATAGCCGCCTTCAATGAGCACTGAGGTAAACTGTGCAGTGGTGAGCTGCGCTTCGTGCAGGGCCAGGCTGCAGGCGTTATCGGGGCTGATATTGATGTTAAAAACCTTGCGTTCGTTCATGTCTAAGGCTCCTTTGAATCTTAATGTGACATGAATATACCGCTCGAATATTAAAGTAACGTTAAAAACAAAAGAAAAAATAAAAAATCAAACCGCCCGGGGCAAGGGGGATAGCCTCGGGCGGTTTTTCACTTAGGGGGGGCCGGGGGGGACCGGGGAAGTCGCCCCCCGGATTCTGCCCGTGACTGTGGGGGGAAAAGTCATGGGCGATAAAAAAGAGAGGGGAAAAAGAGGTGTGCCGACGGCTCTCGCCGTCTACGGTGCTTATAATACAGGGAAATAATTAACGAGTCATTAGAATTTTATGAGCAAAAAATGAACTCTTGTGAATTATCTTTTAACAAATAGCGCTCCCATACCTTGCAATCCGTATACGGACTATATATAATAGGTCAGGCTGTGAAAATACAGGTTGAACACGGCACAAAGGAAAAAGAGAGGAAAGGACATGAACAAAAAGAATATCGGCTCAGAGCCCATCTACGACGCCAGGACGCTAGGCGCGCCGCGGATGTTTGTGCTCGGTGTGCAGCACATGTTTGCCATGTTCGGCGCGACGGTGCTCGTGCCGACGCTGACGGGACTCTCCGTAAGCGTGACTCTGCTCTTCGCGGGCCTGGGTACGCTGCTATTCCACCTGCTGGCGAAGGGGAAAGTACCGGCTTTCCTGGGATCCAGCTTCGCGTTTATAGGTGGCTATGCCGCCATAGCGCCCATGCTGCCGGATGAGGCGGGGAACCTCACGGTGCCTAATACGGAGCTACTTCCCTATGCCTGCTTCGGTGTGGTGTGCGCGGGCCTCGTGTATCTGGTGCTGGCTGCGGCCTTCAAAGCCTTCGGCGTCAGGCGCGTAATGCGTTACTTCCCGCCGATAGTTACGGGCCCGATCATAATATCAATAGGCCTTTCGCTCTCTTCTAGCGCGGTCAACAACTGTCAGGCAAGCTGGCCTGTGGCCATGGTAGCCATAGCGGTGGTCATAGTGTGCAACATATGGGGCAAGGGTATGATAAAAATTATACCCATACTCATCGGTGTCATAGCCAGCTATGTAGTCGGCGCCATCGCCGGGCAGGTGGACTTTACGGCGGTGCGTGAGGCGCCGTGGATAGGTATGCCAATAGTCTGGGACGAGACCGTGTTCGGCATTTTCGACGGGGAGTTTGACTCCAGCCTGCTGTTGACTGCGGCCATTACGATAGTGCCAATTTCCCTCGCCACGGTGGTAGAACATATTGGCGACATGTGCGCCATCTCCTCCACCTGCGAGCGCAACTATATCGAGGACCCGGGCCTGCACCGCACCCTGCTCGGCGACGGCTTGGCCACCAGCCTGGCCGCGCTCTTCGGCGCCCCGGCCAACACCACTTACGGCGAGAACACCGGCGTGCTGGCCCTCAGCCGCGTATACGACCCGCGCGTCATCCGTATAGCTGCCGTGCTGGCCATAGTGGTCAGCTTCTGCCCGAAGTTTGCAGAGCTGGTACACGCCATGCCCACGGCCACCATCGGCGGCGTGTCGCTGGTGCTTTACGGCATGATAAGCGCTGTCGGCGTGCGCAACGTAGTTGAAAACCGAGTAGACTTCACCAAGAGCCGCAACGTCATAATTGCCGCTCTCATACTCGTGCTGGCCATCGGTATAACTTACTCCGAGGCCGGCAGCATTCACATTGCAGGCGACGTGAGCTTCTCCGGCCTGGCCACGGCGGCCATTGTGGGTATAGTGCTCAACGCCGTGCTCCCCGGTAAGGACTACGAGTTCGGCTCTGATCTGCAGGGCGATACCAGCGTCAACTTCAAAGTGTAATATGACAGGGCCCCGCCATAAGGCGGGGCCTTATTCATGTGCGGAAAAAGTACTTGCACAAAGCCGGAGACAGGGCTATTATATCTCAGTCATGTCTCTGTGGAGGTACAACGTATGTATTCGCTGTTGCTGGCCATAATCTATCTCGCTTTCATAAGCCTGGGCCTGCCAGACGCGCTGCTGGGCGCGGCCTGGCCCACTATATACCCGCAGTTTGGCGTGCCCGTGTCGTACGCCGGGGTGATATCCATGATAATTGCGGCCGGGACGGTGGTGTCCAGCCTGCTGGGCGACAGGCTCAACCGCGCTCTCGGCACGGGGAAGGTGACAGCCATAAGCGTGGGCGTGACGGCCTGCGCGCTCTTCGGATTCTCGATAAGCAGCTCCTTCTGGCAGCTATGCGCCTGGGCTGTGCCTTACGGGCTCGGCGCGGGCAGCGTGGACGCCGCGCTCAACAATTTCGTCGCGCTGCACTACAAGAGCCGGCACATGAGCTGGCTGCACTGCTTTTGGGGAATCGGGGCCTCAGTGGGACCGTACATCATGGGCTTCGCCCTATCAAACGGCGAGGGCTGGGGCGCGGGATACAGGTATATAGCCTATCTGCAAATAGCCCTGACCGCGCTGCTCATCATCAGCCTGCCATTGTGGAAGCGTGCGGTCCCGTCGGGCGGCAATGCCGAAGAGGGCGGCGCTGAGCGCGTGAAGATGACGGAGCTGCTGAAAATGCCTGGCGCCAAGGCGCTGCTGCTTGCCTTCTTCTGCTATTCAGCCGTGGAGACCACGGCCGGGCTCTGGGCCAGCAGCTATCTTACCCTGCACTGGGGGCTCGACGAGGTCATGGCGGCAAGCTGGGCCAGTTTCTTTTACTTTGGCATGACGGCCGGCCGGGCAGCGTCGGGCTTTATAACCATGCGCCTCGACGACACGGGCATGATACGTCTGGGCCAGAGCGTGCTGCTGATAGGGATAGCGCTGCTGTTCCTGCCTGTGAGCGAGTACACGGCCATGGCGGGGCTCATACTGGTTGGCCTCGGCTGTGCGCCGATATATCCGTCCATAATCCACTCCACGCCTGCGCATTTCGGCGCGGCGCGCTCGCAGGCCATGATAGGTCTCGAGATGGCCAGCGCCTATGTGGGCACCACGGCCATGCCGCCCCTGTTCGGCCTTATAGCCAACCACATAGACGTCGCGCTTCTGCCCGCCTACCTGCTTGTATTCCTCGCGCTCATGTTCCTGGGTTACCAGACGGTGGTGCGCCGCTGCGGCAAAGCGGCAGATTGACTTTGCAGCGTAGGTGTGATATATTCTAAAAGTTCATCAGTGGTGGGCAAAATCGTAATTTGCGCGCCGGATAAGATATCGACGAACGCATGAGCCGGAGGTGGGGTCTGGCGTACCGCCCACCGGATGAGGCTCATGCGGGAAGCGGTCTTACCCGGCGCTTTTTTACGGCTTCAATTTGTTTCGGAGGTAGATAGAAATGGACTTCCTGACGGGACGCACCGGGGCTCTGTACCGCAAGTATCTGAGCGCCTCACTGGGCAGCGCCTTGGTCGTGAGCATCTATTCCTTTGTGGACACACTGGCCGTGGGCCAGAGCGTGGGGCCGATGGGCGGCGCGGCCATGGCCGCCATAAACCCCATCTACGGCATGACAACCTTCCTGGCCATACTTTGCGGCATAGGCGGCAGCATACTCATGACCAACGCGAAAGCCCGCGGCGAGACGGAAAAGGGCAACGCCTATTTCACAATGTCACTGCTGCTCATGCTGGGCATAACGGCGCTGGCCTGGATGGCCTTCCTCATCTGGAATGAGCCCGTGCTGCGCTTCTTCGGAGCCAACGACGAGACCATGCCATACGTCATGGATTACGCCATCTGGATTATCCGTTTCTTCCCATTTTTCATAGCGCCCATTTTCCTCGGCGCGTTCATTCGAAACGACGGCGCCCCCGGGCTCGCAATGGCGGCGGTGGTCTCGGGCGGCGTGCTGAACGTTTTCGGAGACTGGTTCTTGTGCTTCCCAATGGACATGGGTATGTCCGGAGCGGCCATTGCCACGGTGAGCGGTACGCTGCTGCAGACGGCCATAATGTGCACTCACTTCTTTCGCAAGCGCTGTACCCTGCGCCTTGTGAAGCCGTTCAGCCCGGCGCTGGCAGCGCGTAAGATACTCTCGCTGGGCTTCGGTTCGAGTGTGCTGGAGCTGGGGAACGTCGTCCTGGTTGTGCTTATGAACGCCCAGATAAACCGTTTCGGCTCGCTTGCGGCGCTCTCCGTCTACGGTGTGGTCAGCACTATATCGAGCCTTTTTCAAGCACTCTTCTGCGGCGTGGGACAGGCTATGCAGCCGCTCGTGGCATCCAATTACGGCGCAGGGAAGCAGGAGCGCGTGCGCACGTTTTTGCGCCTGGGCCTGATTACTGCCGGGACGCTGGGCGTGGTGTTCACCCTCATAGGCGAGCTGTTCCCGCGCGAGATAACGGCGCTCTTCATAGCCGCGACGCCCGAAGTGCTTGACGCCGCGCCCCAGGTTACACGGCTCTATTTCCCCGTATTCCTCTTCATGGGCATCAACATAACGTCCACCTATTACCTGCAGTCCGTGCGCCGGGGGAGGCCGGCCCTCATTGTATCCGTGCTGCGTTCAGTTGTGCTCTCCGGGGCGCTGCTGCTCGTACTCCCGGAGTTCCTGGGCCTCACAGGCGCACTGATAGCATTGCCTGTGAGCGAGCTCATAACGGTGGCTGTGGCCGCCGGCCTGATGGCCAGAGCAGTAATTAACACAAAGTAAACAAAAGTACAATATCTGTCCAACAAACACCCGATATATATTAAATACAGCCGCGAGAAATGTCGCAAAATGCGGGAATTGTCCGTTGTATCGCTGAATTGCGGAGCGTATAATCTAGTAAAATATAGTTCTACGGAAAGGACAGATATTATGGCAAACAGGACATTTTCAGAGAACGCCAAGGCTGCGGCCGTCAAACAGGCTCTCAAGCTCCTCCACCAGCCGCCGGAGGAGTGCCTGCCTAAGCTCATAGACTGGGCAACACGCTTTGACACTTCGGGCGTGCTGCAAAACCAGATAAACGGCGTCAAGGCCGTCTTGGATGATCCGAACTGGAAAAAGTTCATACAGTCCCTCTGGGACGACATAGACGAGGGCGTGCGCATGAAGATCTTCGAGAACTTCATCGTTAACAGCGCGCTCATCGGCATGGCCCGCCAGGAGAAGGTTAAAACCGAGCACGGCTGCTCGGTGCCCTGGGCCATACTCATGGACCCAACCAGCGCGTGCAACCTGCACTGTACCGGCTGCTGGGCTGCCGAGTACGGCAACAAGCTGAACCTCACTTACGAGGAAATGGACAACATCGTCAACCAGGCAAACGAGATGGGCACCTACATGTTCCTCTTCACCGGCGGCGAGCCTATGGTGCGCAAAAAGGACATCATCAGGCTGTGCGAAGAGCACAACGACTGCGTGTTCTCGGCCTTCACGAACGGCACGCTGATAGACGAGGACTTCGCGCAGGAGATGCTGCGTGTGAAGAACTTTGTGCCCGCCATCAGCGTCGAGGGCTTTGAAGAGGCCACTGACGACCGCCGCGGCCACGGCACTTACGCCGCCGTCGTGCGCGCGATGGAGATCCTCAAGCGCAATAAGCTGCCCTTCGGCATAAGCTGCTGCTACACCAGCAAGAACTACGACGTGATAGGCAGCGAGGCTTACTTCGACGACATGATAGCCAAGGGCGCCAAGTTTGCCTGGCTTTTCACCTACATGCCCATAGGCAAGAACGCCGTGCCGGAGCTGATGGTGACAGCGGAGCAGCGCGCATACATGTACCGCAAGGTGCGCGAGTTCAGGCACACCAAGCCGCTCTTCACGATGGACTTCTGGAACGACGGCGAATTCGTCGGCGGCTGCATCGCGGGCGGCAGGAGCTACTGCCACATCAACGCCGCTGGCGACATCGAGCCCTGCGCCTTCATACACTACTCGGACAGCAACATCCGCGAGAAGACGCTGCTCGAGGCCTATAAATCCCCGCTCTTCATGGCTTATCACAAAAACCAGCCCTTCAACTGCAACCATCTGAGGCCCTGTCCGCTGCTGGATAACCCCGGCGCCCTGGCCGGCATGGTACACGAGTCAGGCGCGAAGAGTACGGACGTCGAGGCCCCGGAGGACGTTGACGACCTCACCGCCAAGTGCGTAGGCAAGGCAGAGGCCTGGGCCGTCAAAGCCGGCAAGCTCTGGGAAGAAAGCCACCCCAACGGGTGAAAAAGGGACCCCTACAGGGGTCCCTTTTTGTATTAGAACAGGACTAGAAATCCGGCGACTATACACACCACGCCGGCAACACGGTTCACAAAGAGTACCGCGCCGGAGGGTTCGGAGCCCTTGAAGCGCCAGCCCCACTCGAGCAGCCACGCGGTCTTGGGCGAGAAGAGCCCCAGCGCACCGGAGCAGAGCAGCACGACGGCAAGAAAAATCCGAGCGCCGCCGGGCCTTTGTACAGGCGCTGTATCTTCCAGCGAGTCACGCACCAGGGCGCTTATGCGCTCACCGGGGAGGTATGCACCCGGCCCGTAGCCGTTGCTATGGCCGCTTTGTGTGATGCCGCCGCGTTCCTCCATGTACCAGGAGGAGCCGTCGGGATAGCTGACGGATATGCTGTATCCGTCAGAATAGTCTATATATTCGTAGGAATAAGTATACACTCCGTCCGAAATCGTGCAGTTTTTGGTGTCAACCGTATATGTTGTGCCGTTTATGGACGGGGTGTGCACTGCCGTGCCGCTTCTGTCTTCGCCGCAGGCGGCGAGAGTGAGGGCGAGCAGCGCTGTCAGTACAAAAACCAGGGCCTTTTTCAACAGTAATCACCCCAATCGAGCGCTTTTTAGCTTCCTGAAGCCAGTATAGCATGCGGCATGTGCGAAAGCAATACTGGCCAAGCGGGGCGGGCGGTGCTATAATATGTACAGATTAAAAGGAAAGCCGGTGTCAGCATGAAATATGACTTTACATCCATAATCGACCGCCGCGGCAAAGACGCCATCGCCGTGGACGGCATCGGCGGCTACCACTGGGGCACGGAGCCGGACGCGCCGCGTGAGGGCTTCGACGCCATTCCCATGTGGGTCGCGGACATGAACTTTCCCACCGTGCCGACCATACCCGAGGCGCTCATAGAGCGTGCAAAGCACCCGCTCTACGGCTACTTCGAGATGACGGACGAGTACTACGACTCCATCATCCACTGGCAGGAGACGCGAAACGGTGTCACCGGGCTCAAAAAGGAGCACATCGGCTATGAAAACGGCGTCCTCGGCTGTGTAGTCAGCGCGCTGAACACCTTCTGCTCCAAGGGAGATAATGTCCTGCTGCACTCGCCGACCTATGTAGGCTTCACGGGCGCGCTCACCAATAACGGCTACCACATGGTGCTCAGCCCGCTCGTCAAGGACGAGAACGGCGTCTGGCGCATGGACTTTGAAGACATGGAGCGGCGCATAGTCGAGAACAACATCCACGCCGCCGTGTTCTGCTCTCCGCACAACCCCACAGGCCGTGTTTGGGAGCGCGGGGAGGTGGAGCGCTTCATGGCGCTCTGCGAGAAGTACGACGTCTACGTCGTTTCGGACGAGATCTGGTCGGACATCATCCTGCCCGGGTACAAGCACGTCCCCACCCAGTCCGTGAGCGAGGATGCGCGCAACCGCACCGTTGCCGTGTATGCCCCGAGCAAGACCTTCAACCTCGCCGGACTCGTGGGCAGTTACCACATCATCTACAACAAACGCCTGCGCGACCGCGTGCTGAAGGAATCCAGCCTTTCGCACTACAACGATGCGAACGTGCTGAGCATGCACGCACTGATTGGCGCGTACAAGCCCGAAGGCTACGAGTGGACGGACGAGCTCGTAGAAGTCCTCGGCGGCAATGTGGACTACGCCTGCGATTTTATAGAGAAGCGCTTCAAGGGCGTCTCCGTCTCAAAGCCGCAGGGCACGTACATGCTCTTCCTGGACTGCAGCGGGTGGTGTGAGGAACACGGCATGGACATAGGTGCGCTTATCAAAGCCGGCTGGGACGTCGGTGTGGCGTGGCAGGACGGACGTGCCTTCCACGGGCCCTGCCACATCCGCATGAACCTGGCTCTGCCGCTCTCCCGCGTACAGGAGGCTTTCGACAGGCTGGACAAGTATGTCTTCAATGCGAAATAAAAGAGGGGGCCATTCGGCCCCCTTCTGCTTACAGTGCAGACAGCATGTCCATAAGTTTTTGCTTCTCCCCGGCCGGGACTTTGCCGTCCGGGACCATGTCAAAGACAGCCTTGACAGTCTTGCCCTTTACCAGCTTGAGCATGGGATGACGGAGTATATCGGGGCTTACGGAGTTTATGAGCTCACAGGCCCTCGGGTCGGCCAGAAGCTGCCTGACCGTGACTTTACTGATGTCCATGTCGGCCTCCTTTCAGCTGCGGGTGCGCGCCGGTTCCCGCGTAAGCAGAATAACACAGCAACAGCGCAAGTGCAAGGCGTAATTTGTTCTCAAATTGGGCATAATCACGACTTGACAACCCTACTGCATAAGCATATAATATCTCCGTTAATAAGAGAGCTAAGTGCTTGTCTGAGCAATGGCGTTCAACGATACCCAAAGGGCCGAAGTGCCCTCTTTCGGCATCGGGGACGCCTTTTTTTGCGTTTCCGGCACAAATAGCAGCATTATAAGGAGGGCTGGGCGTGTACACGTACGAGGATGTGAGGAAGCTTGTCGAGGAGATCCGTCTTATGAATCGCGCCAAGCTTATCCTGATAAAAATGCGCGGCATGACCGAGGCAGAAGCACACCGCTTCATAGTTCACTCGGCGATGGACAGATGCGTAAAGAAACGCCAGGTCGCGCGTGAAATCATTGAATACCACGAAAAATACGAGGAAAAGAGAGGTACAGACAAGAATGCGACAGGAAACGGTCATCGTACTTGACTTCGGGGGACAGTACAACCAACTGATTGCCCGCCGTGTACGCGAGTGCGGAGTGTACTGCGAGGTCAAGCCATACACCACTCCTATAAGCGAGCTGCGCGAGATAGCGCCCATAGGGCTCGTCCTCACCGGAGGCCCTGGCAGCGTCTACGCCGAGGATGCGCCGAAGGCAGACCCCGCCATCTTTGAGCTGGGCGTGCCGGTGCTGGGTATCTGCTACGGCTGCCAGCTCATGGCGCAGTACCTGGGCGGCAGCGTCATACCCGCCGAGGAGGACACCGCGCGCGAGTACGGTCGCACCGACACCTTCTTTGACACCGGCTGTGCCCTGTTTGCGGGACTGAGTGCCGAGGGCGTGACCTGGATGAGCCACGGCGACTACATGGAGCGCGTACCGGAAGGCTTCAAAAATACCGCCCACACCGCCGTCTGCCCCAACGCCGCGATAGCCGACGAGAGCCGCGGCTTCTTCGGTGTGCAGTTCCACCCCGAGGTGAACCACACCGAGCACGGCACCGACATGATCCGCAACTTCCTGTACATAGCCTGCAAGGCCTCCGGTAGCTGGTCTATGGGCAACTACAAAGACGAGGCCATTGCCTCAATACGTGAAAAGGTGGGCTCGGGCCGCGTCCTGCTCGCTCTCTCCGGCGGCGTGGACAGCTCAGTCGCGGCGGCGCTTTTGAGCGAGGCCATAGGCGACAAGCTCACGGCGGTTTTCGTGGACCACGGCCTGCTGCGCAAGAACGAGGCCGAGCAGGTGGAAGAGGTCTTCTCCCACCGTGCGCTCAACTTCGTGCGCGTAGACGCGCGCGAGCGCTTCCTCATCAAGCTCGCCGGCGTAACTGAACCCGAGCGCAAGCGCCGCATAATAGGCGAGGAGTTCATCCGCGTCTTTGAGGCTGAAGCCAAGAAGATTGGCGCCGTGGACTATTTGGCCCAGGGTACCATCTACCCCGACGTCATAGAGTCCGGCGCGGGCGATGCGGCGGTGATAAAGAGCCACCACAACGTGGGCGGCCTGCCCGATTACGTGGATTTCCGCGAGATTATAGAGCCGCTGCGCATGCTCTTCAAGGACGAGGTGAGAGCGCTCGGCCGCGAACTCGGCCTGCCTGAAGAGCTCGTCATGCGCCAGCCCTTCCCGGGCCCCGGCCTTGCGATACGCATAATAGGCGACGTGACGGAAGATAAGCTCTATTCCCTGCGTGAAGCTGACGCCATTTTCCGCGAGGAGCTGGCCAACGCCGGCCTCGATAAGCTGCCCGACCAGTACTTCGCCGTGCTCACCAATACGCGCTCCGTCGGCGTCATGGGCGACGGCCGCACCTATGATCACACCCTCGCGCTGCGCGCCGTAGAGACAAGCGACTTCATGACGGCAGACTTTTTCCACCTGCCCTGGGAAGTGCTCGACCGCGTCTCGACGCGCATAGTAAACGAGGTGCGCGGCATCAACCGCGTAGTCTACGACGTCACCAGCAAACCGCCTGCGACTATCGAATGGGAGTAAGCAGATGATAAATATACGGCGTGAATGCGAAGCCGACCGAGAGACTGTATACGAGCTCGTCAAAGCTGCCTTTGCCTCGGCAGAGCACAGCGACGGCAACGAGCACGACCTTGTAAACGCGCTGAGGGAGGGCGAGAGTTTCATACCCGAGCTCTCGCTGGTGGCTGAACAGGACGGTCAGATAGTGGGCTACATCCTGTTCACCAAGCTGAAGCTGGACGGAGCGAAGCTGCTCGCGCTCGCGCCCCTGGCCGTGCTGCCGGAGTATCAGCGGACCGGTGTGGGTACGGCCCTGATAGCCCGCGCCCACGAGATAGCGCGCGAACTCGGCTATGAGTACAGCGTCGTGCTGGGGAGCGAGAAATATTACCCCCGCTCGGGCTATGTGCCGGCGTCCAGCTATGGCATAGCGGCGCCGTTCGAGGTGAACGACGAAAACTTCATGGCCATCAAGCTGGACTCGGAGGCTCCGTCAGTCTCCGGAACGGTGGAGTACGCGCCGGAATTTGGACTTTAATGTAATGCCGTTTGCGGCGCAGGCGCGGCAGACTTATGCCTTGCGGTCTGTGGGAAGGCTATGACGTCATACGCGAAAACTGATGGAGAGGGAGGGACGCCCATGCGCGTGCTGTTGGCCCGCCACGGCCAGACGGATTGGAACGCGGCGGCAAAAATACAGGGGGCAAGCGATGTCCCGCTAAATGCCCGCGGCAGGGAGCAAGCCCGCTCTCTCGCGGAGCGCGTGCGCCGGGAGCGTGTCGGCGCGATATACTCAAGCCCGCTTTCGCGTGCGCGCGAGACGGCTGAAATAATAGGGAAAACGCTGGGCGTCAATGTGATTACCGCGCCGGAGCTCACCGAGCTGTCCTTCGGCGACTGGGAGGGCTGCACCTGGGAGGAGATAGGCGAGCGCTGGCCCAAACAGTTCGCGCTCTACGCCGAGGACCGCGAGCGCTACGCGCCGCCCAACGGCGAGAGCTACGCCGGGATGCTGTCACGGGCCTGGCCCTTTGTGGAGAGGCTGCGCCGGGCGCCCGGCCGGGGCGCGCTCTGCGTGTGTCACAGCGCCGTGATGCGCGGCATCATAGCGCGCGAGGACGGGCTGACGGTGAACGAGAGCTACATACGGCTCAAACTGCCGAACGGCTCGCTAGTCGAGTTGAAAAGCTTGGTATAGGAGTTTGAAAAGGGGATAATGACAATGCCGAAATACATATTTGTCACAGGGGGCGTCGTCTCCGGTCTGGGTAAGGGTATAACTGCGGCTTCTCTGGGCCGGCTGCTCAAGGCCCGCGGCCTGAAAGTCGCCGCGCAGAAGCTTGACCCGTACATAAACGTGGACCCGGGCACAATGAGCCCGTACCAGCACGGCGAGGTGTACGTCACGGAGGACGGGGCAGAGACCGATCTGGACCTCGGGCACTACGAGCGCTTCATCGACGAGGACCTCAACCGCTTTTCAAACCTCACTACCGGCCGCGTCTACTGGAACGTGCTCAACAAGGAGCGGCGCGGGGAGTATCTGGGCTCGACTGTGCAGATAATCCCGCACATCACGAATGAAATAAAGGAGTTTATCTACTCACTTGGGAACAAGACGGGCGCCGACGTAGTCATAACCGAGATAGGCGGCACGGTCGGTGATATAGAGAGCCAGCCCTTCCTGGAGGCCATACGCCAGGTGGCGCTCGAGGCCGGGCCGCAGGGCGCAATCTTCATCCACGTCACGCTGGTGCCCTACCTGAAGGCCAGCGGCGAGCACAAGAGCAAGCCCACTCAGCACTCGGTAAAAGAGCTGCAGGGCCTCGGCATCTCCCCGAATATAATAGTACTGCGCTGCGACGAGCCGATTGAGGAACCGGGCGTTTTCAGCAAGATAGCCGGCTTCTGCAACGTGAAGCCGGACTGCGTCATCGAGAACGTCACCCTGCCCACGCTCTACGAAGCACCGCTCATGCTGGCGCGTCAGGGCCTGGACAACGTCGTCTGCCGTGAACTGGGTCTCAGTACCCGCGAGCCGGATTTGCGCGAGTGGGAGGACCTGGTCGAGCGCATAAAGCGCCGCGCGGAGCCCATACGCATAGCCCTCGTCGGCAAATACGTCCAGCTCCACGACGCCTACCTGTCCGTCACGGAGGCGCTAAACCACGCGAGCTACGAGCTCGGCCGCCAGCTTGAAATACAGTGGGTGGATTCTGAGACCGTCACAGAGGAAAATGTGGGCGACGTCTTCCGCTACGTGGACGGCATCATCGTGCCGGGCGGCTTCGGCGCGCGCGGCATAGAGGGCAAGATACTCGCCGCCAAGTACGCGCGCGAGAATGGCGTGCCATATCTGGGGCTGTGCCTGGGCATGCAGATAGCCGTCATAGAGTTTGCCCGCAACGTGCTCGGCTGGGCCGACGCCAACTCCGGCGAGTTTGACGCCGCGAGCAGCCACAAGGTCATAGACTTCATGCCCGGCCAGAGCGACGAGATAGACAAGGGCGGCACGCTGCGCCTGGGCGCGTGGCCCTGCGTGGTGAAGCCCGGCACAAAACTCGCAGAGTGCTACGGCGCGAAGGAGATAAGCGAGCGTCACCGCCACCGCTATGAGCTAAACAACGACTTCCGCGACGCGCTCATAGCAGCCGGGCTGGAAGTCTCCGGCGCCTCGCCCGACGGGCGCCTGGCCGAGGCGGTGGAAGTTGTGGGGCACCCCTTCTATGTGGGGGTGCAGTACCATCCGGAGTTCAAGAGCCGGCCCAACCGGCCGCATCCGCTCTTCCTGGGTTTCCTGTGCGCGGCGCAGGGCCGGGAGGGCAATGAGTAGAAAGGAGCGCTTATGTGCGGAATAGTAGGGTTCACCGGTTCGTCACAGGCGGCGGGCGTGCTGCTCGACGGGCTCAGGCGGCTTGAGTACCGCGGCTACGACAGCGCGGGCATTGCGGTACACGACGGGCAGCGTATTGAGATGGTGAAAGCCAGCGGCTCGGTGGATAACCTGGCAGCGCGCACGGCTCAGGGTTCGGCCCTGAGCGGCACGAGCGGCATAGCCCACACCCGCTGGGCCACTCACGGAGCGCCCACGGACACGAACGCACACCCGCACCTGAGCGAGCACGGGCTCTTCGCCGTGGTACACAACGGCATTATAGAGAACTTCGCCGCGCTCAGGAGCGAGCTGGAAAACGAGGGCTACGTCTTCCGCAGCGAGACCGACACCGAAGTGGTGGCGCACCTGCTGGAGAAGTACTACGACGGCGACTTCAAGCGCACCGTCATGCGCACGGCCGGGCGTCTCGAGGGCAGCTACGTCCTCGGCGTGCTCTGTGCCGATGCGCCCGGCACGCTCTTCTGCGTGAAAGAGGCCGGGCCGCTGATACTGGGCCTGGGCGTCGGCGAGAACTTCTTCGCCAGCGACGTCACCGCGCTCGTGAGCCACACCAAGAACGTGGTGTACATGGAGGACGGCGAGTTCGCCGAGCTCACGCCGGAGAAGGTCACCGTCTACGACCGCACTGGCCGCGAGATAAGCAAGACCGTCAGCCACGTGGTGTGGGACATAGAGGCCGCCGAGAAGGGCGGCTATGAGCACTTCATGATGAAGGAGATCATGGAGCAGCCCCGCGCCGTGAAGAGCACGGTCGAGCCCCGTATCCGCGACGGGAGGATAGTTTTCGAGGACTTCCAGCTCGACCGGGAGCAGCTTGCGGCTTTCAACAAGATAGTCATCACCGCCTGCGGCAGCGCCTACCACGCGGGAGTGGTGGGCAAGTACGTTATAGAAGAGCTGTGCCGCGTGCCCGTCGAGGTTGAGCTCGCCAGCGAGCTCAGATACCGCAACCCCATCATTGACGAGCACACGCTCCTCATCGTGGTGAGCCAATCCGGCGAGACGGCCGACACCATCGCCGCCATGCGCGAGTGCATGGAGCGCGGGGCCATGTCCCTGGCGATAGTCAACGTCGTTGGCAGCACCATAGCGCGCATCGCCGACCACGTCATCTACACCCACGCGGGACCCGAGATCGCCGTCGCCACGACCAAGGGCTACACCACCCAGCTCGCGGCGCTCTACCTCTTCGCGGTTTGGGCCGCTGAGCTGCTGGGGAAAATAGACGCACAGCGCTACACTGAGTTGGTAGAGGGCATACGCGCCCTGCCCAGCCTGGTACAGAGGGCCATAGACCTGAACGTACACGTCCGCTACCTGGCCGAGCGCTGGCACGGGCACGAGAGCCTGTTCTTCATCGGCCGCAACATCGACTACGCCGCGGCCATGGAGGGTTCGCTCAAGCTCAAGGAGATAAGCTACATCCACTCCGAGGCCTACGCCGCCGGCGAGCTCAAGCACGGCACGATAGCGCTTATAGACGAGAAGCGGCTGGTTGTCGCGCTGTGCTGCCAGGACGCCCTCTTTGACAAGATGGTCAGCAACATACAGGAGGTCAAGGCCCGCGGAGCGCGCGTGCTCGGTGTCGCCCCGGAGGGCAACCGGCGCATCTTCGCCGAGGCCGACGACGTGCTCTATTCGCCGCGGGGAGAGCAGCTCTTCGCCGCCCTGCCCGAGATAGTGCCCCTGCAACTCTTCGCCTACCACATAGCCCGTGAAAACGGCTGTGCCATAGACAAACCGCGCAACCTCGCCAAATCTGTTACAGTGGAGTGACGACATGAAAAAAGACAGATACGAAAGCCCGCTGTGCTCGCGCTATGCCTCCGAGCGCATGCAGTACATCTTCTCGCCCGACTATAAGTTCCTGACCTGGCACCGGCTTTGGCTCGCCTTAGCAGAGAACGAGCACGCCCTGGGCCTTGCCGTCACCGCCGAACAGGTGGAGGAACTGCGCGCAAACCTTGAAATCATAGACTACGACGCCGCCGCGAAGTATGAACGTGAACTCCGTCACGACGTCATGGCCCACATCCGCGCCTGGGGCGACCACTGCCCGACGGCGAAGGGCATTATCCACCTCGGCGCCACAAGCTGCTATGTGGACGACAACGGCGACCTCATAGCCTACCGCGAGGCGCTGCGTCAGATCCGCATGTTGCTCGTGAACGCCATAGCGGCCATTGCCGGCTTCGCCGAAAAGAACGCCGACGTGCCGGTGCTCGCCTACACTCACTACCAGGCCGCGCAGCCGACTACGGTGGGCAAGAGGGCCTGCATGTGGGCGCAGGATCTCATGTTCGACCTCGAGCGGCTCGATTTCGAGCTCGAGCGCATTCCCTTCTACGGCTGCAAGGGCGCTACCGGCACGGGCGCGAGCTTCCTCGCTCTCTTCGGCGGCGACGCCGGGAAGGCGATGGAACTTGAAAGGCGCATAGCCTCCGACATGGGCTTTGACACCGTGCTGCCCATCTGCGGCCAGACCTACAGCCGCAAGCTCGACTACTTTTTCCTCAGCGTGCTCAGCGGCATCGCCCAGAGCGCGAGCAAGATGGCCACGGACCTGCGCCTGATGGCGCACGAAAAGGAGTTCGACGAGCCCTTCACGGCCTCGCAGGTCGGTTCGAGCGCTATGGCCTACAAGCGCAACCCCATGCGCTGCGAGCGCATCTGCTCGCTGGCACGCTACGTCCTCGCAGACGCTTTGAACCCGGCCATCACCTCCAGCGTACAGTGGCTTGAGCGCACGCTGGATGACAGCGCGAACCGCCGCATCTCGATACCGGAGGCTTTCCTGGCTACGGACGCCATATTGAACCTCGTCATCAACGTCATGAGCGGCTGCAGCATATATCCCGGTATGATGGAGCGGCACTTGAAAGAGGAGCTGCCCTTCCTTGCCACCGAGAACATACTCATGCGCGCCGTGGAGCTCGGCGGCGACCGTCAGGAGCTGCACGAGGTCATACGCGAGTACAGCGTCGAGACCGCCCGCCGCATGAAGGAGACCGGCTGCGCCAACGACATGGAGGAAAAGCTCCTCGCTGACGAACGCTTCCAGCTCGACCGCGCTGCGCTCGACGAGCTGCTAGACATACGCAAGTTCGTGGGTATGGCGCCCATGCAGGCCCGCGACTATATCAACAACTGTGTCAGGCCCATGCTCGACGCTAATGCCGCAGAGCTGACCAAGGATGGAAAGGGAGAAGTTACATGCTGACAGCCATAGCAGGTATAAACTGGGGCGATGAGGGCAAGGGCCGCATGGTTGACCTCCTCAGCTCGGACTACAATGTTGTCTGCCGCTACCAGGGCGGCAACAACGCGGGACACACCGTTGTGAACGAGCGAGGCAAGTTCATCTTGAACCTTCTGCCCAGCGGCATACTCCGCGAGGGCGTGACGAACGTCATGGGCCCGGGCATGGTCATAGACATAGAGCATTTGAAACACGAGCTGGAGCACCTGGCCGAACAGGGAGTAGTCCCCGGCAGCGAAGGCCTGCTTATCTCCGACCGCGCCACCATCTGCATGCCCTACCACCGGCTCATGGACGGACTCGAAGAGGACCGCCTGGCCGACAAGAAATTCGGCTCCACGCGGCGCGGCATAGCGCCCGTATACGCGGACAAGTACATGAAGAAAGCGCTGCGCATGGGCGACCTGCTTCACACCCAGGGGCTGAAAGAGCGGCTGCGCGACATAGTCGAGTGGAAGAACATTACCCTGCGCGGCTACGGCACCGAGGCCGACGCCGATGAGATGTACGACTGGCTCATGGTGAACGGCGAACCGCTGCTCGGGCGCATCACCGACACCACCGTCTGGCTGCACGACGCCATTGAAAACCGCGGCGCGGACGTGATGTTTGAAGCTCAGCTCGGCGCGCTGCGCGACATAGACTTCGGCATCTACCCCTACACCAGCTCCTCCACCACTCTCGCGGCCTACGCGCCCATCGGCGCCGGAGTCCCGGCGCACAAGCTCGACCGCGTGGTCGGAATTATGAAGGCCTATTCCTCCTGCGTGGGCGAGGGGCCATTCACCTGCGAGTTCTTTGGGGAGCGGGCAGACAAGCTCCGCGAGCTGGGCGGCGAGTACGGAGCGGCGACCGGACGTCCGCGTCGCGTCGGCGGTTTCGACGTCGTGGCCAGCCGTTACGGCGCGCGTGTCCAGGGCGCTACGGAAATAGCGCTTACGAAGCTCGATGTGCTCTCCGGCTACGGCGACATACCCGTGTGCACGCACTACGATGTAGACGGGATCGTCACTGACAACTTCCCCTCCGGCGGCGCGCTGGAGAGGGCCAAGCCGGTCTACGAGTACCTGCCCGGCTTCGATGAGGATATCTCCGGCTGCCGCAGGTTTGAGGACCTGCCCAAAGCCGCGCGGGACTACGTTGAGTACTGCGAGCAGGCGGTTGGATGCAGGATAAGCTATGTTTCCGTCGGTGCGGACAGGGAGCAGATTATCCGGCGGTAACCGGGGTGCAGTCTGCGGAACTGTGATTTGCGGGCGCGGCGGCTTCGATGTCCTGCTCGCGTGAGCGAGAAACGGGTGGCACGTCGCCCGGCGTGGGTGGGCAACCGCGGGCGGTTGCTGCCATCCTGAGAGATTTCTTTTTGTCTTGTCAAAAAGAAACCCCTCAGACTCCAAAGAGAAAACCGCTTTGGTGCGGACTTGTACGTAAGGGAGCACCGTATATTGGGTTGGTATAGTAGTTAGGGTGGTCATCCCTAAACTTCTATTTAGTTACACCATCGCCGACCGCGGTTTCGCTTCGCGGCCGCTGACGGGTTAACACGGGACGTTGCCCGGGGTGGGTGCCGCTCTTGCCGCACGCTTCGCTTCGCTGGCGTGCTGGGGGGTGCTGGTGGGTAGGTTCTTGTGACTACTCTTTTCACCTTATAAACAACAACCGGCCACCACGTTCGACCAATGCACCCAACCCCCTGGGGCTTGCGCCCAACGCGAAGATTTCTGCCATATACCAACATGCCCATCTGCACACGCTCCGGCCATCGCTGACGGCCAAACACACGCACACAACCGTAGGGGGCGGCGTCCTCGACGTACCGCCGTTGGATTCTACGCGACGAGCTTGCCAAGGACACGCAGGTGTACAGCATGCCAGCATCCCCATCTCGCGCAGGCGAGAAACACGCCCGCAGTATGACTGCGGGTTATCTGCACTTTCCTGAATAGGAGTTAACCAATGAGACTTGTATTAGCGATAATATTATGTAAACTTGCCCGCGCGGGACTGCGCATTATTGGGCGCGGAGGTACGGCTTTGCCGGGCACTCTGGCGCTGAAGGTTTGTCCGGACATAGTCTCGCGGCTCTCGCGGAACATACGTACGGTTATGGTTACGGGCACTAATGGCAAGACTACGACTTGCCGCATGATTGAAAAGATGCTCACTGACGCGAAGATTGACTGCATGGCGAACCGTTCGGGCTCAAACCTGGAGCGCGGTATAGCTGCGGACTTGTGCGCCAATGCCCGTATCACCGGACGGCCTCGCAAGCGCACGGCGGTTATTGAGTGCGACGAGGCCGCTTTCAAGCGCGTATGTGGTGAAATAAACCCGGCGGTGGTTGTTGTGACGAACGTGTTCCGTGACCAGCTTGACCGCTATGGCGAAGTAACGCACACGCTTGAGAGCATACGCATCGGCCTTGAGCGCGCGCAGAGGGCCGTTGTATGCCTGAACGCGGACGATTCGCTGGTGGCTTCGCTGGCGCCGGATGCGCCGGACAGGGTGCGTTTCTACGGAATAGACGCGCCGCTCGGACAGGGCAGCGAGATCTCGGACGCGCCGCGCTGCATAGTGTGCGGGGCCGAGTACGAGTACGACTTCCACACATACGCGCACCTGGGCGGCTTCAAGTGCCCTAAGTGCGGCTACTCGCGCACGGAGCCGGAGGTGGCCATTGCGGGTGTGGATTCGCTGAGCACGGACGGCTCCGTGGTCGAGATGCGTGTGGACGGAGAGTTCTACACTGCGGCGGTCAGCCTGCCTGCTGCGTATAACCTCTATAACGCCGCCGCTGCCACGGCCGCGGCTACGTCGCTTGGCGTGAGTGCGGAGGGGGCTGTCAAGAGCCTGGCCTATATAGAGAGCGGCTTCGGGCGCATGGAGCGTTTCGAGCTGGGCCATGCCCGTGTGACGATGGTGCTCGTGAAGAACCCCGCGGGCTGCGACAGGGCCATTGACTACTTCGCCACCATGCCCGAGGATGCGGACGTGGTGTTCTGTCTCAACGACGGCACGGCTGACGGTACGGACGTGAGCTGGATCTGGGACGCGGGCTTTGAGCGGCTTTTTGAGTCCGGGCAGCGCAAGGGGAGAGTCATAGTCTCCGGCACGCGCGCCGAGGATATGCGCCTGAGACTCAAGTACGCCGGGGCAGATGAGGACTCGGTGGAGATAATCCGCGACGTGAAGCAGCTCACCGACGCTATAGCCGGGTGCACGGGCGAAGTCTGCGTTATGCCCACATACACAGCGATGCTACCGCTCAGGGCCGAACTGGCCGCGCGGGTGGGGAAGGGAGAGTTCTGGAAGTAATGGAGCTTAATATATGTCATCTCTACCCGGACGTGCTCAATCTCTATGGCGACCGGGGCAACGTGCTCACTATGAAAAAACGCCTTGAGTGGCGCGGAGTGGGCTGCAATGTTACTGAGCTGCCGCTGGGGGAGCGCAGGCCGCTGGGCAAGTACGACCTGTTTTTCATAGGCGGCGGCCAGGACTTTGAACAGTCCCTGCTGCTCGACGATTTGCGTGCCGGCAAGGGCGCCGATCTGCGCGCCGCGGTTGAGGACGGCAAGGCTTTCCTCTGCGTGTGCGGCGGCTATCAGCTCATGGGCCACAGCTATGAGACGCACGAGGGCGAGCGCTTTGAGTTCCTGGGCGCTCTGGACCTGGTGACCACAGGCGCAAAGGAGAGGCTCATTGGCAACTTCGCCTTTGACACTGAATTCGGCCCGGTTGTGGGATTTGAGAACCACTCCGGCCGCACAAAACTCGGCCCGGGCGTGCAGCCGCTGGGTCAGATTATCGTGGGATACGGCAACAACGGCGAGGACGGCACCGAGGGGGCCAGATACAAGAACGTCTTTGGCACCTACAGCCACGGCCCCGTGCTGCCCAAAAACCCGGAGCTCTGCGACGGCATACTGACAGCCGCACTGGCCCGCAAATACGGCTCTGTGACCCTTGAGCCGCTGCCGGACAAGTCGGAACGAGAGGCGCACGCCAGCGTGTTGAGCAGCCTGACCGGAAGGTAAGAGGTGTTTGTTAGTTTTAACTATTGATTAAAAGTTAAGGCAGAGTTATAATTCCTCATGATAAACTGAAGAATTAAGAAAGGCCAAAGCACCATGAGTAATCACACCTATCAGATAACTGCTGATTCCGGCTGCGACCTGTCCCTGGAAAAGTGCATGGAACTGGACGTGCTGCCGTATAAGATGCCGTTTACAATGGATGGCCAGCCAATGGTTGACGGCATGACCGAAGAGAGCTTTAAAGAATTTTACCGCCTGATGCGTGCCGGCGGCGTGGCCAAAACCAGTCAGATAAACCCCGGTGAATTCCTGGATTTCTGGAGGCCCCTGGCTGAAGAGGGCCGCAACGTGCTGCACATCTCCCTGGCAGCCGCCATTTCCGGCAGCTGCGACAACGCCCGCAGTGCGGCCGCCCAGCTCATGGAGGAGTTCCCCGGCTGGACCTGCCGCGTGGTGGACAGCGCAAACGCCTCTGCGGGATTTGGCCTTCTGGTGCTGCGCGCGGTGGAGAACCGCGACAAGGGAATGGACATTGAGGCCAACGCCGCAGACCTGGAGAGCATTCACCACGAGGTCAACTCCATCTTCACTACCAACGACCTCACATACCTCTACCGAGGTGGGCGCGTGAGCAAAACGGCTGCCGCCTTTGGTACGGCCCTGAAGATAGTGCCCATACTGCACCTTGACTACGAGGGCCACCTCGAAGTATGGCAGAAAGTGCGCGGCGACAAGCAGTGCTTCAAGAAGCTCATACAGGATGTAAAGGATCTAGTGATTGATGCGCAGAATCAGACGCTGATAATCTCCGAGGCCGATGCGCCCGAAAAGGCGCGCGAGTTCGGTGAAGCGCTCATGCGCGAGTGCGGATTCAAGGACATCTTCTACACTCACATCGGGCCCATTATCGGAGCACACACTGGCCCGGGCCTCATATCTGTGTTCTTTGTAGGCAAGACGAGAACTTGATTGACGTGTACTGCATATGTAAAACCCCCGCCCATCCGGGCGGGGGTTTTGCTATACGGCGAGGCGTGAAATGCAGCTCGCTGCGTTCTCCGTCAGCGGGAGCTGAGAGTGAGCTGATACAGCTCATCCCTGTACTCGCTGGGATCGAAGAGGCGGTTGTACTGCAAAATCCTGTATGTGCCTATTTGCGGGTCCCCGGTGAATTCCTCGTCGCTGAGGTAGTACCAGTTTCCCTCGGCGTCCATGGCGCCGTTGGCGTTTATCACGGGCCACTCCTCCTGCAGGTCGGAGAGGAAATAGCCGTAGGGCGTATTTTCCAGTCCGGCGGTCTCCAGCAGCAGCTGGGAGAGGTAGTTGATGGAGGTGTAGCCCTCGTCCCGCGCCTCGAGGCCCTTGTTGGACCAGATGTAGAAGGGCGTTATGTACTGACGCTGGAACTCGCTGAGCTGGAGGTTGGTTGTGTCGTGACCGTAGACGAGGTCATAGAACTGCTTTTCCAGCTTTGGCTGATGGTCGCCGAAGAAGAGGATTATCACTTCGCGGTCTACGCCGCGGAAGTAGTCTATGAGCGACTTGGTCTCCTCGTTGGTGAGCTTGATAAGCGAGAGATACTGCTCCGTGACGGGGAAGCGCCCCTCGTAACCTGCAACGTGTACATCACTCTCAAAACTGCTGTTAGTATAGCCGCCGTGGTTCTGCATGGTGATGTTGAAGATAAAGACGCCTTCATCGTCGCTTTGAGCTGCGCGCTGTTCCTCATAGAGCTCTATGAGCTTTTCATAGTCCCAGCGGTCTGTGGTGTAGCCGCGCAGCGTGGAGGTGGAGGCGAAGCTGTCACGCCACAGGGTGCGGTCGAAGCCGAAGAGGCCGTAGACCTGCACGCGGTTCCAGCCGGTTGACCAGTGCGGATGGAACATGGCAGAGCTGTAACCGTGGCCCTCGAGTGTGCTTACCAGCGTGCCTACGGGGTAGTTTATGTAGGTCTGATAGGCCACGGAGCCCGTGGGCAGGAAGGCGCAGGTGTCGCCGGTCAGAAACTCATACTCGCTGTTGGCGGTGTTGCCGCCTATGACGGAGGAGTAGACGTGGCCGTGTATGCTCTCATTTTCAAGTTCGTCGAAGAAGGAGAAGAACTCCTCGTCGGTTTCAAACTCACCGAGCTCGCGTGTATCGGAAAAGCTTTCGCTCATGACGACGATGATGTCCGGGTCCGAGCCGTCGTCCGTGGTGGCGTAGTAGGCGTTTTCCTCTCCGGCGTTCTCCATGAGGTGCAGGACGATGCCGTCGAGGGCCTCTTCGCTGTAGCCTTCGGGTTCGGCTATGTCCAGAGTGCTGGCCGTGGCGAGCAGGTACATGACGCTGCTGGAGCGGAACTCGTTGTCATTCCAGTTCATGTAGATGCCGTTGCGGTACATGAGCCCGCTGTAGAAGCAGAGGTATACGTACACGCACGCCGTGGCGATGGGCAGCACGCGGCCTACGGCGTTTGAGAGCCTCCCCATGTTGGCGCCCGGGAAGATGCGCCAGGAGAGGAGCGCGAAGGCGAGAGTGTAAATGACGCCGGTGATGAATACGGCGTCCAGTTCCAGCGTGTAGCTGCCCGAGACGTTCAGCGCGGTCTCGATGCTGCTGAGGTCTATTAAGAGGAACGGCCGGCCCCTGAACTGCTCCAGCGCGTAGTTGGCGCAGCCGAAGATGAGCGAGAGCGCTCCGGTGGCGCACACGGCGAAGCGGGAGTGGCCCAGCGCGTAGAACACGGCGTAGAGGGCCGATATCCAGAGAGCGCCGAGCTCGTGGAGGGGGCCGTCGGCAGTGCTGGTCCAGGTGAACTCGCCAAGGGACAGCACCTGAGCCGAGACATAAAAACCGACGCCGCAAAACAGCGCCTCACCTATCCAGTTGAGCCAGGGGACGTACTTGCCCGTGATGAATCTCAGCGCCAGGAAGGCGATGAGCACTACCGCGGTGATGGCGGCGTCTGCAAGAGGTACGGCGCCGCCCGCAGTGAGGACCGCGGCGCACGTGAGCACGAGCATGATAGAAAAGGGTTTCGATGTGTTCTTGATTGTTTCCTTCATTCCAGATTACCACGCAAGGGAAACGGCCCGGGCTGTCAACCCGGGCCGGAGCAGCTTTTAGTTACATTACGTACTTCTTTATGTCTTCGCCGAGGGTTTCCAGGTCGGCGGTCATGGTTATTGTGAATCGGATGCCTTCGCTCTCGGCAAAGCTCGCAAGCCAGTCGAGGAAGTCCACGGTCTCGGCTTCGGTATTACTGTTGAAAAGCTTGTGGAAATTGTCTATAAATATGTGCGAGATGTCATAGTTCCCGGCGCGAAGGCCGCTTATGAAGCCTTTCATAAATTCAAAGGTGCCGATTTGATAGTCACTGGCATAGATGAGGCGGGCCTGATAGGGTATGTCGAAAGTGAGGTTTCTGTCCTTTTCAATGCAGATGACGTCGCCCTGTTCCTCCTCGACGGCCTTGCTGACCAGTTCGACGAGTTTCTTCGTCTTTCCGGAGCCCTTCAGGCCCACGATAACTTTGACCATGCTAGTCACGCTCCTTTAATAAGAGTACAGCGCCTGCTGTTCTGGTGTATATACAGCTTATCATTTTTCGGCGAAGAGTGCAACATGTAAAGTGAAAGTTCAGAAATTGTTAAATGATGTCCGCGAGGCAGGCACGATTTTACAGCCTGTTCACCACAAATTTGAGCTCCGCATTAACCACGCCGTTTATACTTTACGAAGCCGGCTCACCGGCAATGAAACGTAAAGGGTGGGTAATATTGTGATAGAGGTATCGCATCTCACGAAGCGCTACGCTGCACACACGGCCGTGGAAGATCTGAGCTTCACAGTGCCGGATGTCGGCGTATACGGACTGCTGGGCCCCAACGGCGCGGGAAAGACTACGACCATGAACATCATGACGGGCTGTCTGGCGGCCACGAGCGGCACTGTCAGCATAGGCGGCTACGACATATTTGAGGACGAGTACGAGGCCAAGCGGCGCCTGGGATATCTGCCCGAGCTGCCGCCGTTGTATCTCGACAGCACACCCAGAGAGTATCTGGATTTCGTCGCCAGGGCCAAGGGCCTCGCGGGCGAGGAGCTGCGCCGGGACATAACCCGGGTGCTGCATGAGACCAACACGCTCGACGTGGCCGACAGGCTCATGCGCAACCTGTCGAAGGGCTACCGGCAGCGTATAGGCATCGCTCAGGCGCTGCTCGCCTCGCCCGAGGCGGTCATACTCGACGAGCCCACAGTGGGCCTCGACCCCAGGCAGATAATAGAGATACGCGAGCTCATAGCCGAGCTGGGCGAACGGCGCGCGGTTATACTCTCAAGCCATATCCTGAGCGAAGTACAGGCGGTGTGCGGGACAGTGCTCATTATCTCCCGCGGCAGGCTCGTGGCCTGCGACACGCCGGAGGCGCTGGAGCGGCTGCTGACGGGCGGCACTGCCATAGAGATACGCGCGGAGGCCACGGTGGAACAGGCCGGGGCGATACTGGAGCAGGTGCCGGAAATAGAGCGGGCAGAGCTCAAACAGCAGGACAACGGAACCGTGCGCGGCCAGCTCACGGTGAAGGACGACAACGCGGCGAGGGAAATATTCTTCGCCTTTGCCGGGGCGGGCGTGGCCTTGACGGAGCTGCATGAGGCCAGGGCCAACCTGGAGGAAGTGTTCCTGGAGCTGACCGCCTACGACAAGCCGGCGGCAGGGAAGGGAGGTGACGCGCAGTGAAAGCCGTATATATACGCGAGGTGCGCAGCTATTTCACGGGCCTTACGGGTGCCGTGTTTGCGGCGTTTTTGCTGCTCTTCGCCGGTATCTTCACCATGATTTACAACCTCAGCGCCGGTTACGCGAACTTTGAATACGCCATGGGCAACATGCCGTTCGTGTTCCTGGTCATAGTGCCCATACTGACCATGCGCACGTTTGCAGCCGAGAAGAGAGCGCACACTGACAACCTGCTCTACTCCCTGCCAGTCAGCATGACAAAGGTGGTTATGGGCAAGTATTTTGCGCTGCTCACCGTGTTTGTGCTGCCGGTCCTGGTAATATGCTTATACCCGCTGGTGCTGAGCTTCTTCGGAGAGGTGTATCTGCCTGCGGCCTATGGCTCCATTGTCGCGTTCCTGTTTTTGGGCGCGGCGCTGCTGGCTGCCGGTATGTTCATCTCCAGCCTGACCGAGAGCCAGGCAGTGGCGGCGGGCGTGTGCTTCGCCGTGCTGCTGGTGAACTTCTTCCTGGCAGACCTGGCCGAGAACCTGGCGGCTTTTTCACTCTTTGAGCGCTATTACGACTTCATGGACGGGGTATTTGACCTCGGCACGATAGTATTTTACGCCACGGTCGCGGGAGTTTTCTGCTTCCTGACCGTGCAGAGCATGGAGAAAAGGAGGTGGGCCTGATGGAGCAGGAGCGCATGAGTTTCAGGGCCGCGCTGCGTGAGTTCTGGGAGCGCATAAGCGGCAAGAAGGCGCTGCGCGTCGGCGGCTACAGTGTGATTGCCAGCCTGATAGTGCTGGGCATAGCTGTGGCGCTCAACGTGCTGGTGAACGCCCTGCCGGCGAGCTGGACGCAGTACGACACGAGTTCGGCCCAGCTCTTCACGATAAGCGAACAGACGGAGGGCGTGCTGGCCGACTTGGAAGAAGACGTGACCATATACTGGGTGGTCCAGGCCGGACAGGAGGACGAGACGCTCGGTACGCTCCTGGACCGCTACGCCGCGCTCAGCAGCCGCATCACGGTGGAAGTGCGCGACCCGGACATCTACCCGGCCTTCATGGAGCAGTACATAACCGGCACGATATACAACAACAGCCTGGTGGTGGAGAGCGCAGAGCGCTACACATATGTGGGCTACGACAGCATCTACAGCTACAGCTACGACGAGAACTACAATTATAACGCCTACTTCGACGGCGAGAGCCAGCTCACAAGCGCCATCAGCTACGTGGTGAGCGAGGATTTGCCGGTGCTGTATACGCTCACGGGCCACGGCGAGACGGAGCTCTCAACGAGCTTTTCAAGCAGCATAGAATCTCTCAACGTGGAAGTGAACAGTCTCTTGCTGATAGAGGAGAGCACTGTGCCCGAGGACGCTGACTGCCTGCTTATCCTCGCGCCTGAGAGCGACATCTCGGAGAGCGAGCTCGAAGCCATAGAGACCTACCTGGCCGCCGGCGGCGGGCTCATACTGGTGACCGATCCTGAGCACACTGAGGACGAGCGCCCCAACATAGATGCGCTCATGGCTTCCTACGGCGTGACGGCCGAGGACGGCATAGTCGTCGAAGGCGACGCGGGCAACTATGCCTTCGGCACCCCGCTGGACCTGCTGCCCGAGTACGGCAGCCATGAGATTACAAGCCCGCTCTCCACGGCCGGGTACTATGTCCTGCTGCCCGTGGCGCAGGGGCTCACGGTGAGCGACGAGCTGCCCGAGGGCGTGACTGTCACCGAGCTGCTCACCACTACGGACGATGCCTACTCCAAGGTCTCCGGCTACTCCATGGACACCTACGACAAGGAGGAGGGCGACATCTCCGGGCCCTTTGCCCTGGCTGTGGCCATAACTGCCGAGACGCAGGAGGACGCCGAGAGCAATATTGTCTGGATTTCCAGCTCGTACATCACGGACGAGAACACCGACGCCATGGTTTCTGGCGGCAACACCGACCTCTTCCTCAACTGCGTGAGCTGGATATGCGGCGAGGGGGAAGATCTGGCCATACACGCCAAGAGCATGAGCTATGAGTACCTCACCCTGACCAGCTCCCAGGCCAGCACCCTGTCCATGGTGCTGATTGCCGTCATACCCGTCTTTGTGCTGGCGATGGGCATATACATCTACGTGAGGAGGCGGCGCACATGAAGCGCTCGAAACGTCTTGTAATACTTTTACTGGTCCTGGTTGTCGTGGGAGGCGCGGCCGCTGCGGCGGCCTACCTCCTGCCTGACGAGGATTTGGAGAGCTATGAAACGATAGAGCTTCTGAACTTCGAGGCAGAGGACGCCGCGGCGTTCAGCTACAGCTACGACGGCGAGAGCGTGGAGCTGGAAAACGAGGACGGCGAGTGGAAGTACGCCCTCGATAGCGCCTTCCCGCTCGACACGGACTACGTGGACTCCATGCTGGCCGCGCTCTCCGGGCTCACGGCCACGGCCGAGATAGAAGCTCCTGACGACACGGCGCAGTACGGCCTCGACGAACCGGTGCTGACCGTGACGCTCACGCTGGAAGGCGAGACCACCCTGACCTTCGGCGACGAGACGGCCATGGGCGGCGAGCGCTATGTCTCGACGGGGGACGGCAACGTCTATATAGTGGACGCGGCCGCGATTGACCCCTTCTCCTACGGGCTCTATGACCTCATAGAGTGCGAAGCCGTGCCGAACATGACCGACACGCTGAGCCTAACGGTGGAGAGCGAGACTCAGAGCTACACGCTTGAGAGCATAACTGAGGACGCGCCGTACTATACCGACTACTACGAGTGGTACCTGGTCACGGACGAGGGCTACACCGCCCTGGGCGGCGTGGGTGCGCGCGGCGTCGTGAGCTCCGTCACCGGCGTGAGCTGGAACGAGTGCGTGTGCTATGACGCCTCCGACGAGGACCTGGAGTCCTACGGTCTGGACACTCCGGCGGCCGTTGCCACGGTGCAGTATGTCTACACCGAGACTGACGACGACGGGGAGGAGACCGAGTACGAGGCCAGCTTCACGCTGGAGCTGGGCGACTACTGCGACGGCGGCGTCTATGCGCGTATAGCCGGCAGCGACATGGTTTATATAGTGGACGCCACCATCCTGGACAACCTGCTGGACATCACGCCCGAGGTTGACATGCTGCCCACCGAGCCGGTGCGGCTCACACTCAGCGATGTGACGGGCTTCGACGTGACAATAGACGGCGAAACCTACAGCGTGAGCATAAGCCGCGAGACGGTCTACGACGACGAAGGCAACGAGAGCGAGGAGGTTACTTACACCCTCTCCGACGGCACCGAGCTCGACAGCGACACCGTGACCGGGCTGCTGGAGGACCTCAACTCCATGTCCGGCGACGGCACGGGCACCGAGCGCAGCGGCGAAGAGCTGGTGAGCTTCACCTTCTACCAGGAGCGCGAGGGCTATGAGACCGTGACTCTCTCTTTTGACGAGTATAATTCCACCGACTGCATAACTACCCTCAACGGCGAGACCGGCATATTGGCCCCGCTTGATACGGTAAACAGCGTTATCGACGGCCTGCTCGAAGCTTTCACGGCAGAAGACGGGGAGAGCAGCGAGGAGACGGCTGAGTAGAAACGCAGGCAAATTTATATAAATATACAATTCCCAAATTGGGCGCGCTGTGCTATCATACCCTGTGGGTACAAAGGAGGTCTCCACGGATGGAAAAGAACAACGCGCCCATTCTTGGACGCAAACTGTTTTTGTACGCGACGAGCTTCTTCTCGGGCATGTCCGTCATGGCCATAGAGCTCGGCGCGAGCAGGCTTCTGGCGCCTTACTTTTCAAGCTCGCAGATAGTTTGGACGGTCATTATAGGCACCATCATGATAGCCATGGCGATAGGCAACGTCTGGGGCGGGCGCAGCGCGGACAAGCACCCGGAGCCGGCGCGGCTCTTCAAGCGGCTGCTGCTGGTCGCCATCTGGACGGCGCTGATACCCTTTGCCGGGCGCTACGTCATAGCGGGCGTGAGCGGGCTGCTGGCGCTTTTCGTCCACTCCAACTTCCTGGTCTGGGCCTCTCTGTGTTCCTGCCTGGTGCTCTTCGTGTTCCCGCTCATGCTGCTCGGCACGGTCTCGCCCTCGCTGATGAAATACACCACCGACAGCCTGGACGACAACGGCAAGACCCTCGGCGAGCTGGAAGCGCTCAACACGATAGGCAGCATCATCGGCACCTTCCTGCCAACCTTCGTGACCATTCCGGCCGTGGGCACGGCCCGGACCTTCCTCATCTTCGCCGCCATACTGGCCATTATTTCCCTCGCGTTCTTTGTTTCGCAGAAGCGCTGGATAGCCCGCAGCGCGGTCTGCGCCGTTATCATTACGGCGCTCATCTTCACGCCCATGAACTACTCCTTCGCCTTCTGGGGCGGCGACGACATAGAGCTCGAGGACGAGAGCATATATAACTACCTGCAAGTCACCGAGGACGAGGACTCCATAGCACTCTCGACCAACGTAGCTTTCGGTGTGCAGAGCATCAAGGTCAAATCCGGCGGCATGACGGGCATGTACTACGACTACGCCCTCGCCGCGCCGCTCATGGCCGAGAGCGTGGAGGACGTGCTCATACTGGGCCTCGGCACGGGCACCTTCGCCGAGCAGTGCCTTGAATACTTCCCGGGCTGCAACGTGACGGGCGTGGAGATAGACGAGAAGATCGTGAACATCTCGCGCGAGTACTTCGACCTGCCCGAAGAGGTCAACGCCATCGTCGGCGACGGCCGGGCCTGGCTCACGGCCTCGGATGAGAAGTGGGACGTCATCATGGTTGACGCCTACCAGGACATCACGATACCCTTCCAGATGAGCAGTGTGGAGTTCTTCACCGAGGTTTTGGAGCACTTAAACCCCGGCGGCGTCATGGTTGTGAACATGTCCATGCGCTCTGAGAGCGAGGGCTCCATGAACGAATACCTGATGGACACCATCGCCAGCGTGTTCCCGCACGTCTACACCGTGCGCGTGAGCTCCGGCACCAACATGGAGCTCTTCGCCACTGCGGACCCGGACGCGCTCTCGCGCTTTGAAGAGCGCAGGAGCGAGGTGCCCGGCGAGTACGCGGCCATCATGCAGCGCGTGGAGGAGGGGCTGGAGACCGTCGAGGGCGGGGACTACATCCTCACCGACGACAAGGCGCCCGTCGAACTGCTCGGCATGCGCGTACTGGATGAGATAATAGCCAGCGAGCTCGAGGTCCTGCGCGGCCAGATAGCCGAAAACGGCATCATGAGCCTGCTGCAATAGCAAAAACCGGCCGGTGAGCACCGGCCGGCTTTCTTTATCCCAACGCCACGTCGAGCGCCATCATGACGGAAAAACCCACAAGCGTGGCTATGGCCATGATGTCACTGCGCTCGTTGCTCTGGCTCTCGGGTATCAGCTCCTCGACCACCACATATATCATGGCGCCCGCGGCAAAGGAGAGCATATACGGCAGCAGCCGCTGTACCCCGATGACCAGCGCCGCGCCCACGACACCGGCTATGGGCTCCACGGCTCCGGAGAGCTGGCCCATGAAGAACGCCCTGCCCCTCGACGCGCCCTCGCGGCGCAGCGGTACGCTCACGGCCAGGCCCTCCGGCAGGTTTTGCAGGCCTATGCCCAGCGCGAGCATGCAGGCCGCGCCCACCGTCGCGCCGGGGATGCCGTAGGCCAATGAGCCGAAGGCCACGCCGACGGAGAGACCCTCGGGTATGTTGTGCAGCGTTATGCTGCTCATGAGCATGACCGCACGGCGCGACGAGCCGCCGCGCTTATCCAGCCGGTTCCAGAGCCTGTCGCCCAGGAAGAGCAGCACGCCGCCGCCCAGAAAACCTGTCAGGACCGTGAACGGCACGTTCATGCCCAGCGTCCCGGCCAGTTCCAGCGCCGGTGAGAGTAATGAGAAGAAGCTGGCCGCCGTCATGACGCCCGCGGCAAAGCCCAGCATGGCGTCAAGCACGTTGCGGTTGAGGGAGCGGAACAAAAATACCGCCGCCGCCCCGAGCGCCGTTACGCCCCAGGTGAAGAGCGTGGCGATGAGCGCCTGCACAGTGTGCGGCAGCGCGATAAACCAATCTACCATGAAATGACCCCGCAGTGCAGAATAAGGGCGGCAGGTGCGTCTGCCGCCTCTGGTCATTGTATGTGGGGCCGCCGCCGGGGGTGAAAGCCCGGGCGGGCGAAAAAGCTTGAATTCCCACGCCGGATGTGGTATCATATTTGGGCGCGAGAGCGCAAGAATTTTAAGTGAGGTGAAAACATGGACAGCAGCTGTAAACGAACGCATAATGGCCCTGTGGGCAGGGCGGTCAGGCCGCTGCCCGTGTCTTGACGCGCCCTTAGGCGCAAGCAGATATAGATAGGGCCATTGCCGTTTCCGACTGTGTCCCGCGCAGGCGGGGGAGGGGCAATGGCATTTTTGCGCCCTTTTTGGCCCCCCAAACCGCCTTTGCGCCGCGCCTGCAAAGGAGGAAGGACAATGACCAGGAAGAACATCGTCTACGTAAACGAGGAAGTAGTTGCGCGCAGCAGCGCCTGCGCCGAAGTGACGGCGGGCGGCGCCGACATGCGCGAGAGCGTGCGTGAGAGCGTGAGAAAGCGCATGCCGTGGCTGCTCATACTGCTGGGGCTGGGCCTCGTCGTGTCGAGCGTGGTGGGCGCCTTCGAGCATGTGGTGGAGCACCTGACGCTGATAGTCTCGTTCCAGTCCCTGGTGCTGGACATGGCGGGCAACGTGGGCACGCAGTCGCTCGCGGTGACCATTCGCGTGCTGATGGACGAGAACGTGAGCGCGCAGGACAAGGCCCGGCTGATGCGCCGTGAACTGAAGACGGGTGTGGTCGAAGGCATACTGCTCGGGGCGCTCTCCTTCGTGTTCATCGGGCTCTATCTGGTGGCCTTCAAAGGCCAGGACGCCGCGCTGGCGTTCTCCGTGTCGGCCTGCACCGGCACAGCGCTGGGCGTGAGCATAGTGCTCTCCAGCGTGTCGGGGACAGTCATACCGATAGCCTTTGACAAGTTGAAAATAGATCCCGCCGTGGCCTCCGGCCCGCTCATCACGACCGTAAACGACCTGATAGCCGTTGTGGCCTATTACGGCCTCGCCTGGCTCCTGCTGATAAACGCACTGGGGCTGTGAAAAACACTACGCCGCCCGATGAAGCCGGGCGGCGTGGCGTTTGTTTATGCGTTTGGACGGGCGAGAAGCGCGTTAAAAAAGGTCGATAACTGTTTAGCGCTTTAGTGCGACGGGGGGTTATGGGACTTATTTAACGCGCATGTCGGGCGTTGGTGCCACGTCGCCGGACGTGGGGGGGTGGCATTAGGTAATGCCGCAATCCT
>CAKNRQ010000010.1 GCA_930990965.1 uncultured Clostridia bacterium | reverse complement strand
TTTTCCTACACAGGGGGCCTTTTGTCTATTGTCCGTTTTTACTGGTTCAGTTCAATCCTGGGAGGCGTCTTTGCAGTTTGCGTGATTGAGTAGGGAGCCGGCGCTTTAAATATCCGCGAAAACTAACCATTTCTCAACCAAGCATTTGCTATATTAAACGCACAGGCTGCAGCCCTGTAAGCAAATACCACAAATTAAAAGGAGCTTTATTATGTCCAAGATATCTGGTAAAATGATTACGTCGGTATCCGCTGTTGCGCTTGCGGCAGCCACTCTGGCCTTCTCTGCCTCGGCCGCCTTTGACCAGGACGGAGCAGACGCACAAGAGGCCGCGTCCACCAAAGCCGCCGTGGTCACTGACGCCATGGAGCTTGACGGTGAAGGAACGCTGCTTTTCGACTACGTTGCCAATGTGAACGGCGAGGATGTAACCTGCGTCACCGAGGCGTCCCCTGCCCTGACCGGCGACGCCGCAGCGGAAGAAGCCGGCAACGTCGGTAACGCTGCTGTCGTGGGCTCTTTGACACCCTCTGTCGAGGCGGTCAGCGCCGAGTAAACGCACGGTTCCGTGCCGGCCTGCCTGAACAGGCCATATATTACAATGCAAAGGCCGTGGGAGCCCCGGGTTCCCACGGCCGATTCCAAGTGAGGCACATTCCAATGAGGATTCTGTACATAGAAGATGAGCGGGAGCTGTCGGACGTGGTATGCAGCGGCCTGCGCAAATGCAGCTATGCGGTTGACGCCGTCTTTGACGGCTATGAGGCTCTGGAATACTACAACGCCTATGAGTACGACGTAATTGTACTAGACCTGAGCCTTCCCGGCCTGGATGGCCTTGAAGTATTGCGCCGGATTAGACAGTCGGACTGCAGGACAAAAATTATGATTCTGTCGGCACGCAGCGCAGTGGACGACCGCGTCAAGGGACTGAACATGGGGGCCAACGACTATCTGACCAAGCCGTTTGACTTCCTGGAGCTGGAGGCCCGCATACGCACGCTCGGCCGCATCGCCTACATACAGACCGCCAACACCATGAGCTGCCGTGGCCTGACAATAAACATGGCGGCCAGGAGTGCGTCATACGGGGCTTTCAAGCTGCCGCTGACAAAAAAAGAGTACGCTATCCTGGAATACATGATGCTGCACAAGAACCAGGTTGTGAGCACAGCGCAGCTCATCGAACACGCCTGGGACAGCAACGCTGACGTCTTTCCCGACTCGCTGAAATACCACATCCACGCCATCAAGCGGAAGCTGGCAGAGCGGGCTGTCAGGAGCAAATCATCAGTAATGTGCGTGGCGTGGGATACATGGTGGAGGACAGGCCATGAAAAAGAAGTCACTGTGTTTTCAAGTAACTCTGACCACCGCCCTGATACTGTTTCTCTGTGCGGCCCTGCTGACCTTCTTCTCTGCATATCATGCGGGACGGCAATTCGTCGCAGTTGCGGACAAGGTATCAACGGCGCTGCCGGTCTCCAGCACAGCCGAGCCTGGCCCCGAGGGAGATATTACCTACTCGGTACCGACGGAATCCATTACCTCGCTGGCCCGGCAGCAGTTCAACCTTGCAGGTATCGGGGCCATGTTTGCCATCGCGGCGCTTGGCACGGGACTTGTATATCTGACAACGCGCAGGGCCCTTTCGCCCATACATGAGTTCAGCCAGACCGTGGCTGCCATAACGGAAAACGACCTGGACATACACCTGCGGGAATCAGACGGTTCCTCCAGCGAGGCTGAGCTGCTGCACCATTCGTTCAACACCATGATGGAGCGCCTGGAGCGCTCGTTTTCGGCGCAGAAGCTATTCGCCGAAAACGCAGCCCACGAACTGAAGAACCCACTGGCGACCATTATCGCCACAGTGCAGGTATCCCGCCTGTCTCCACCCTCGCCTGCCGAATACATGCATGTCCTGAGCTCGATTGAGGCCAACGCCAAGCGCATGCAGGGCACCCTGGAGGGGCTGCTGCGCCTGTGCGACGGGCAGGCCGGGTTCGAGACCGGTGAAATCCGGCTTGAGGACCTGTTTGCGGATATACTCAGGGAGGCCGGGCCAAAGATGAGGGAGATGAACGTCTCGGCCAGCGTTGACTGCTCGGCCATGCCGGCGGTTTGCGGGAACTATGAACTGCTTTACCGCGCTTTTTACAACCTCATTGAAAACGCCATAAAGTACAACCGCCCGGGGGGAGAGATACGCATAACGTCCTGCGCGCTCGGCAGACGGGGCGAGATCGTCATATCTGACAGTGGATACGGTATTGAGCCCTCGGCGCTCCCACGGATTTTTGAACCCTTTTACCGTACAGACCCACAGCGCTCGCGCAGAACCGACGGCAGCGGGCTGGGCCTCTCCATCGTTAAATCAATAATTGAACGCCACAGCTGGAGTATCTCTGCCGAAAGCGTGCCTGACCAGGGCACGACTTTCACCATAAGCCTGTTCCGGTAAATGATAAAAGCACCCTTTTACGGGGTGCTTTTATCATTTGTACCAGCTGTAAAGTTATGAGCTTTCAGCCGTCTTGTCCGTATTTGTTCACATGTATACAACCGTCTCGGAGAGCTCTTTGCGGCTCGTGTGATTGGGCAGGGGGCCGGCGCCCCCGGCGGCGTAGCCTAGGTCCATGAGCATCAGCACGCGCTCGTTTTCCGGCAGGCCGAGAATCCTGGCGGCCTCATCCGGGTCAAAACGGTTGAGCCAGCAGCTATCCACTCCGGCGTTCGCCGCAGCGAGCAGCATGTGCGTGGCGACTATGGCAGCATCCTCCACGCCGGAGGTGTGCTTCCCGCCGGGATAGGTGAATACATTGGCGCTGTCGTAGGCCACAACAAGCACTGTGCTGGACCCGTAGCGGCAGGGAGTTATCTCGTCTACTTTCGCAAGCGCGGCTTCGGACTGCATGACGTACACTCTCTGTTCCTGCAGATTCTTAGCCGTGGGTGCGAGCCGTCCAGCCTCCAATATGGCGGCAAGCTGATCCTTTTCGACGGGCCGTCCGTCAAACTTCTTGCACGAGTAGCGCTCTGCTATGAGCTTGGTGAATTCCATTCAGACACCTCCGTGGTAGTGATAGTTACATTCTACCACAGCGCTTTGAAAATGTTAAGACCTGTGTACACGGCCAGCGATGATATCGCAGGCAAGTCCGGTCTCCTTTCTCAGCCTTTTACGTTGCCGGAAAGCATCCGCATTACCCCTGCGGACATTATATCCGGTGTAAAGGGAAACGCGAGCAACGCGGATTAACATTCGCTCTATTCAATCACATTTGCATAAATACACGGCCCAGGAGGGAAGAGCCGTCATATCGCACAGAGGCATGACAGCTTGCAGCCGCAAATTGTAAAGCCTCACAAAACTGAAAATGACTATTGCATATTTATTCATTGCGTGCTATAATCAGCGCATAAACCAAAGACCACAACGCATATTGGAGGCTTTATCATGAATAAATCGGACATCAAGAAAGTCGTACTCGCATATTCCGGCGGCCTGGATACATCCATTATCATCCCCTGGCTGAAAGAAAATTACAACAACTGTGAAGTTATCGCCGTCTCCGGCAACGTCGGGCAGGCCGACGAGCTCGAGGGCCTCGAGGAGAAGGCGCTCAAGACCGGCGCGAGCAAGCTCTATGTCGAGGACATCACCGACGAATTCGTGGACGACTTCATCATCCCCGCGATGAAGGCCGGCGCGAAGTACGAGGACTACCTGCTCGGCACTTCCCTGGCCAGGCCCCCGATAGCCAAGCGCCTGGCTGAGATAGCCATCAAGGAGGGCGCGGACGCCATCTGCCACGGCTGCACCGGCAAGGGCAACGACCAGGTCAGGTTCGAGCTGACGCTCAAGCACTTCGTCCCGGATATGCCCATCATCGCCCCCTGGCGTGAGTGGGACATCAAGTCCAGGGAAGAGGAGATAGCCTACGCCGAGGCGCACAACGTGCCCCTGAAGATAAACCGCGAGACCAACTACTCCAAGGACAAGAACCTCTGGCACCTGAGCCACGAGGGCCTCGACCTCGAGGACGCGGGCAACGAGCCGACCTACGAGAAGAAGGGCTTCCTGGAGATGGGCGTCTCCCCCATGGACGCGCCCGACGCGCCGACCTATATCACCCTCGACTTCGAGGCGGGCGTGCCCGTCGCGCTCGACGGCGAGAAGATGAGCGCCAAGGACATCATCCTCAAGCTCAACGAGCTGGGCGGCGCCAACGGCATCGGCCTGCTCGACATCGTTGAAAACAGGCTCGTCGGCATGAAGTGCCGCGGCGTGTACGAGACCCCGGGCGGCACCATCCTCTACGCCGCGCACGAGTATCTCGAGACGCTCTGCCTCGACAAGATGACCCTGCACAAGAAGCAGGAGCTGGCCATCACTTACGGCGAGCTGGTCTACAACGGACAGTGGTACACCCCGCTGCGCGAGGCGCTGGCGGCCTTCGTGGACAAGACGCAGGAGCACGTCACCGGCACGGTGAAGCTCAAGCTCTACAAGGGCAATATCATCAAGGCCGGCGCCTGGAGCGACTGGAGCCTCTACAGCGAGGAAATCGCAACCTTCGGCGAGGACCACGTCTACAACCAGGCCGACAGCAAGGGCTTCATCAACCTCTACGGCCTGCCGATAAAGGTCCAGGCCCAGGTTGACGCAAAGAACGCCAAGAAAGGCTGAACCGCTGTCCAAGTAGCGCTCCACGAGGTACACGCCCGCATGGAGCGTGCGCAGAGCAGCCGACTAATTAACACAATACGGGGCGGGGTTACCCGCCCCATTTTCGATTACAGCATCAAGGGAGAGGCAAGGCATGGAAAAGCTATGGGCAGGACGCAGCGCGGGCGCGCTGGACAAATACGCCGACGAGCTCAACTCGAGCATTGGGATAGACAAGCGCATGTATAAGCAGGACATACAGGGAAGTATCGCCCATGCGGGCATGCTGGCCAAGTGCGGGATAATAACGCCGGACGAGGGCGCGCAGCTCATAGAGGGCCTCGGCGGTATACTCGCAGACCTCGAGAGCGGCGCGCTGGAGATAGACACGGCCGCAGAGGACATACACAGCTTCGTCGAAGCCGAGCTCACTTCAAGGCTTGGCGACGTGGGCAAGAAGCTCCACACCGCGCGCAGCCGCAACGACCAGGTGGCGCTCGACGTGCGCATGTACCTGCGCGACGAGTGCAAGGAGGCGGTGGCGCTGATAAAGGACGTCATAAGCGCCCTCTGCCACGTAGCGGAGCAGCACCAGCACACTATAATGCCCGGCTATACGCATTTGCAGCGCGCGCAGCCCGTGACCTTCGCGCACCATCTGCTGGCTTACGGCATGATGCTCGCGCGCGACATTTCACGCCTCAACGACGCGGCCAAACGCATGAACCTCTCTCCGCTCGGCGTGGCGGCGCTCGCGGGTACCACGCACCCGATAGACCGCTCCGTGACCGCTGAAGCGCTCGGCTTTGACGGCTACAGCCTCAACAGCATGGACGCCGTCTCCGACCGCGACCACTGCGTGGAGCTGTGCGCGGACCTCTCGATATTAATGATGCACCTCTCGCGGCTGAGCGAGGAGCTGATACTTTGGTCGAGCTGGGAGTTCAAGTTCATCGAGCTCTCCGATCAGTTTACAACAGGTTCGAGTATCATGCCGCAGAAGAAAAACTCCGACATGGCCGAGCTGGTGCGCGGCAAGACCGGCCGGGTCTATGGCGACCTCACGACGCTGCTCGTGATGCTCAAGGGCCTGCCGCTGGCGTACAACAAGGACATGCAGGAGGACAAGGAGGCCGTCTTTGACGCCTTCGACACAGCGAAGCTCTGCCTGACCGTGTACGCGCCGATGATAGCCACGATGAAGGTCAACGAGGACAACATGCTCGCTGCGGCCAAGGGTGGTTTCATCAACGCCACGGACCTGGCCGATTACCTGGCGAAGAAGGGCGTGCCATTCCGCACGGCCTACAAGCTCACGGGCCAGATCGTCGCGGACTGCGCGAAGAGCGGCAAGGCGCTGGAGGATTTGACGCTCGGCGAGTACAAAGTCTACTCCGATGTGTTTGACGATGGCCTCTACGACGCGATTTCGCTGAAAAACTGCGTGGCCAGGCGGGTGAGCGCCGGCGGCGCGGCACCGGCCAATTTGAAGGCCCAGTTCGAGTACCTGAGAGGTGTTATGGATGACTAAGGTGTTTATCGACGGCAGTGCCGGTACCGCCGGGCTGCGTATACGCTCCCGGCTCGAGGGGCGCGCGGATTTGGACGTGAGCGTCCTCGAGGGCGAGGCGCGCAAAGATACGGAAAAGCGCCGCGAGATGCTCAATTCCTGCGACATAGCCGTACTCTGCCTGCCCGATGAGGCGAGCCGCGAGAGCGTGGCCATTATAGAAAACCCAGCTGTGCGCGTGGTCGACACCTCGACGGCGCACCGTGTCGCTCCGGGCTGGGCCTATGGTTTTCCGGAACTCAGCGCGGCGCACCGGGAGGCGATAGTCTCCGGCAGGCGCGTAGCCTCGCCGGGCTGCCACGCCGGCGGCTTCATAGTGCTTGTGCAGCCGCTCATCGAGTCGGGCATACTCCCGGCAGATGCGCTTTTGACCTGTCACTCGCTCACCGGCTATTCCGGCGGCGGCAAGGGCATGATAGCTGAGTACGAATCTGCCGGACGCAGCCCGGAACTATACTCGCCCCGCGAGTACGGCCTGACACAGACGCATAAGCACCTGCCGGAGATGAGCGGGATTTCAGGGCTCGAGAACTATCCCGCGTTCTGCCCCATCGTAGCGGACTTCTACAGCGGCATGCTGGTCACGGTCCCGCTCTTCGGCTCGCAGCTCAATGCCGGATACACGATTGACGATGTGCGCGCCTGCTATGCGGCCAAGTTCACAGGTCCGGTCGTGAAGTATGTAGGCGCTATGGACAAAGCGGGCTTCGTCGCCTCCAATACGCTCTCCGGCACAGACGCGATGGAAGTTGCTGTTTGCGGGAACGCAGAGAGGATGCTGCTGATGTCGCGCTTTGACAACCTGGGCAAAGGCGCCTCCGGCGCCGCCGTTCAGTGCCTGAACCTGATGATAGGCGCCCCTGAAACCAAGGGCCTGGTTCTCTGAGGCGGGCAGCCTGCCCGCGCGGCGAGGACAACGAGAGAGATCAATATGAGAAGGAGTTTGGACCATGATTGAGTATATTGAAGGCGGCGTCTGTGCGCCAAAGGGATATAAAGCCTCCGGAGTCCACTGCGGAGTCAGAAAGAGCCGCACAAAGCGCGACCTGGCGCTCATCTGCTCCGAAAAGAGCGCGAGCGCCGCGGCGGTGTACACAACAAACCTGGTCAAAGGCGCGCCGCTGACCGTGACTAAAAAGCACCTCGCCGACGGCAAGGCGCAGGCCATAATCTGCAACAGCGGCAACGCCAACACCTGCAACGCAAACGGGGAGTATATCGCGGAGACCACGAGCGAGCTGCTTGGCGCAGAGCTTGGCATACCGGCAGCCGACGTGATCGTGGCGTCTACCGGAGTCATTGGCCAGGCCATGACAATGGAGCCCTTCGAGCGCGGAATCCATGAACTGGTTCGTTTGCTCGGCGCGGACAGCGCCCCGGCTGCCGAGGCCATCATGACCACCGACACCCACGCCAAGGAGATAGCCGTGAAATTCATGGCCGGAGGCGTCGAGTGCCGCATGGGCGGCATGGCCAAGGGCAGCGGCATGATTCACCCGAATATGGCCACCATGCTCGGCTTTATAACCAGCGACTGCGCTATCTCTCCGGAACTGCTCGCAAAGGCGCTCTCCGAAGACGTCAAAAGCAGCTTCAATATGGTCACAGTGGACGGCGACACTTCCACCAACGATATGGTGGCCGTTATGGCGAACGGCCTCGCGGGCAATGCGGAAATCTGCTCCGAGGGCAATGACTACGACGCCTTCTGTGAGGCGCTGCACGCTATAACCGTCTATCTCAGCCGCCAGATCGCCGGCGACGGCGAAGGCGCGACGAAGCTCCTCGACTGCGTCGTCACCGGCGCCAAGACGCTCGAGGATGCGCGCACGGTTGCAAGGGCCGTGGTCGGCTCCGCATTGCTGAAGGCGGCCATGTTCGGCGCGGACGCCAACTGGGGCCGTGTGCTCTGTGCGGTGGGCTACTCCGGCGCGGATGTGGATATTTCCAAGGTGGGCGTCAGCTTTAAGAGCGAGTTCGGCGAAGTGCATGTGTGCGAGTTTGGCGCGGGCGTGGAGTTCTCCGAAGAGCAGGCCAAGAACGTGCTCAGCGCAAAGGAAATATATATCCTGGTCACGCTCGGCGACGGGGCGCAGAGCGCCGAGGCCTGGGGCTGCGATTTGACTTACGAGTACGTGAAGATAAACGGCGACTACCGCACCTGAGCGCTCGCCGGTGCTGGGATTCTGAAAATTCGAGGTGGAAAATATGGATAACTTCAACAGAGCGCAAGTGCTGGTAGAGGCGCTGCCGTATATTCAGCAGTACTGGAACCGCGTGGTCGTAATCAAGTACGGCGGGCACGCCATGGAAAACGAACTGTTAAAGGCAAAGGTTATGGAGGACATAGTTCTTCTGCAACTCGTCGGAGTGCGCGTGGTGCTAGTCCACGGCGGCGGGCCGGACATAAACGACGTGCTCAACAAGATGGGTGTGGACAGTCAGTTCGTTGACGGCCTTCGCGTCACGGACAAGGCTACAGCCGAGGTGGTGCAGATGGTGCTCGCCGGCAAGGTCGGCAAGAGCCTCGTGAACCTAATCGAAGCCACTGGCGGCAAGGCAATGGGCATCTGCGGCATAGACGGGCGCATGGTCGAGGCCAAAGCCCGCAACGCACAGCTCGGCTACGTCGGACAGATAACGCACGTGAATACCCAGCCCATAACCGACCTCCTGGAGCGTGGCTACATCCCCGTCATCTCCAGCGTGGGCTGTGACGCCGAGGGCAACGTGTACAACATAAACGCCGACACCATGGCCGCGCAGATTTCCGGTGCCATGGGAGCGGAGTGCCTTATCTCCATGACGGATGTGCCGGGTATCATGCTCGACCCGAACGACGCAAACTCCCTGGTCCACGTCGCGGACATAAACGACGCTACCGAACTCTTTCGCCGCGGTGTGATAAAGGGCGGCATGATCCCGAAGGTGGAGAGCTGCATTGAAGCGCTCCTGTGCGGCGTACACAAAGTATTTATACTCGACGGCCGTGTCGAGCACTCTATCCTGCTTGAGATGCTCACGGACGAGGGCAGCGGTACCATGATGGTGGGGGAGAAACAATGAATACAAAAGAACTCGACAGCAAATATATAGCCGGAACCTATGCGCGCTTCCCGATAGTGCTCAAAGAGGGCCGCGGCAGCGTCGTCTGGGACACAGAAGGTAAGGAATACATAGACATGGGCAGCGGCATAGCCGTCAACGCCTTCGGCATCGCCGACCATGAGTGGATAAACGCCGTGACGGCCCAGCTCGGCAAGCTACAGCACAGCTCAAACCTGTACTATACCGAGCCCGGCGCCCTGCTCGCGGAGCAGCTCTGCACGCGAACCGGCATGAAGAAGGCCTTCTTCGGCAACTCCGGCGCCGAGGCCAACGAGTGCGCCATCAAATGTGCCCGCAAATACGCCGCAGATAAATACGGCGCGGATAAGCGCTATAAGATAGTCACGCTCGTCAACAGCTTCCACGGCCGTACCATCACTACGCTTGCAGCCACGGGACAGGACGAGTACCACAAGGACTTCCAGCCCCTGACTCCCGGCTTCCTCTACGCCCCGGCCAACGACTGTGGAGCCCTGAAGGCCATCGTGGAGAGCGACGAGGCCATAGCGGCTATCATGTTCGAGCTGGTGCAGGGCGAGGGCGGCGTGCTGCCGCTTGAGCAGGACTTTGTCGATTGCATAGCCGAAATATGCAAGGCTAGGGACATCCTCATGGTCGTGGACGAGGTCCAGACCGGCAACGGCCGCACGGGCACGCTCTATGCCTGGCAGCGGTACGGCATCACGCCCGACATCATGACCACGGCCAAGGGTCTCGGCGGTGGCCTGCCCATCGGCGTGTGCCTCATGGGCGAGAAGTGCGAGAACACCATGACGCCGGGCAGCCACGGCTCCACCTTCGGCGGCAACCCCGCCATCTGCGCAGGAGCGCTCAACGTCCTCTCACGCATAGACGACGCGCTGCTTGCGGACGTCAGGGCCAAGAGCGACTACATCGTAAAGGAGCTCACCGGCGCCCCCGGCGTCGAGAGCGTGGCCGGGCTGGGACTGATGCTCGGCATAAAGACCGCGAAACCCCTCAGCGACGTCGTCACCGCCTGCCGTGAAAACGGCGTGCTAGTCCTAACCGCACACGGCAAATTGCGCCTGCTCCCCGCACTGAACATCCCGATGGAGCTGGTGAAAAAGGCCGTCGCGGTCATAAAGAGCTGCTGCGCGGAGTGAGAAAGGAGAAACACATGGACCTCAAAGGACGCGATTTCCTCAAGCTCCTCGATTTCACGGGCGAGGAGATAATGTACCTCATAGACCTGGCCGCCGAGCTCAAGGCCAAAAAGAAGGCCGGTATACCGCACAAGCTCTGCGAGGGCAAGAGCGTAGCGCTTATCTTTGAAAAGACCAGCACCCGCACACGCTGCGCCTTTGAGGTGGCGGCGCACGACCTGGGTATGCACGCCGTATATCTCGACCCGAGCGGTTCGCAGATAGGCAAGAAGGAGTCCATAGCCGACACCGCGCGCGTGCTCTCGCGCATGTTCGACGGCATAGAGTACCGCGGCTTCGGCCAGGCGATAGTCGAAGAGTTGGCCGAGTACGCCTCCGTCCCCGTCTGGAACGGGCTCACGGACGAGTTCCACCCCACGCAGATACTCGCCGACATGCTCACGCTGCGCGAGCACCTGGGCGAGTTGAAGGGCAAGAAGTTGGTCTACATGGGCGACGCGCGCTTCAATATGGGCAACAGTCTGATGATAGGCTGCGCCAAGCTTGGCGTAAACTTCGCCGCCTGTGCTCCGGTCGAGTTTTTCCCGAGCGAGGAACTTCAGGACATAGCGCAGGAGATAGCCGCCGAAACCGGCGCCGTGCTCGAGTTCTGGACCGAGCCCGAGATGGCGCTCAAAGACGCCGACGCGGTGTACACCGACATCTGGGTCTCCATGGGCGAGAGCCCCGACGCCTGGGAAGAGCGCATCAACGCGCTGCTGCCCTATCAGGTGAACGCAAAGGCGATGAGCCTGGCCAAACCCGGCGCAATTTTCATGCACTGCCTGCCAGCCTTCCACGACCTCAAGACAACCATAGGCAAAGAGGTAGGCGAGAAGTACGGCCTCGACGCGCTGGAAGTCACCGACGAAGTGTTTGAAGGCCCGCAGTCAGTGGTGTTCGACGAAGCAGAGAACCGCCTGCACACAATAAAGGCCGTAATGGCCGCAACGCTGTGAGCGCGATAAGACATAAAAAGGACGGGCACAGCCCGTCCTTTTTGCGCAGTTTTTGAGTGTGTTGTCGAGCCATAAGCGGCTTGGCAAGGTGGCGGCGTAAAATCCAACAAGCGGGACGTCGAGGACGCCGCCCCTTGCGGGTGGGTGCGTGACGAGACCAGCAGCAACGGTCGGAGCGTGTGCAGGAGGTTAGGTTGGTGTAGGGAAGATGCCCGCAAGGTTGGGTGCAAGCCCCAGGAGGGCTGCAACCGCCCGCGGTTGCCCTCCACGTCCGGCGACGTGCCACCCACGCCACCTGCCGCTCCGCGGCCGGCTCAACTATTCCCGCTGGGGAAATACGGCCTCAGCGCGGCCGCAACTCCGGAGATAGGCATCGTCTGTAGCCAAATCTTCCCCGGCCCGGTCAGCAGTGTGTTAAACAGGCCCTCGCCGCCGAGCAGCTTGTTCTTGAGTCCGGGCACCTGACGTATGTCCATCTGCACGCTGGCCTCAAAGCCGGCTACATTACCCGTGTCTGCGATAAGCTGCTCGCCCGGGGCCAGTTCCATTTCAAAGACATCGCCGTCTATCTCGACAAAGGCCAGGCCCTGACCGGAGAGACGCTGCATGATAAAGCCCTCGCCGCCGAACAGGCCGGCTCCGAGCTTCTTGTTGAATACAATGTCCAATTTGACATCAGGAGTGGAGGCAAGAAAGCTGCGCTTTTGCATTATAAGTTCCCGGCCCGGACCTATCTCCATGGGCAGGATCCGGCCCGGGAAACTGGTGCCGAAAGCTATCACACCGGAACCGTTCGCGGTGTAGATGTTCTGGAACATGCTGTCGCCGGAGAAAGCTCGCGCGAACATCTTGCCCACACCGCCGCCGCGCGTCTCCATCTCAATGTTGGGCGTTTGCCAGACCATGGACCCGCGCTCGGTTATCATGGCCTCGCCGTCGTTCAGGTTGCATATTACTACCGGGAATTCCCCTCCGCGTATTTCGTAACGCATATAAAAACCCTCCCAGATTGTATTGTCTACCACCGGACATTCGGCGGTCATGTGTCCAATATAACCTGAGAGGATTAGCTCTGTCAATGCATTTCGAGTATGAGCTGGGCGGTTTTCTCCGGGGTCAAACCGGTGACGTCGAGCTTTGTCGTGCTGAGCCCGCCATAGAGCGGCAGGCGCTCAAGAGCCCTCTCTATGACACCAGCGTCGCGGAGCCCGGCTTCCACGTCCCGGCGCAGCCTTGAGCGCAACTCGTCTTCGTCGCATACAAGCGAGATGCAGCGCAGCTCCACGTCATCTATCGCAAGCCGGCTTAGAATGCCGTCTATGACGGCCTGTTCGTGCAGCACCCAGCAGAATACCACATTTTGCAGCTCCGGGCAGCCCAGAAAGTTCCCGAGCAGGCAGCATATGTTGTCGAGCACCATGGCCTTTGTGGCTTCGGTTACGCGGAAGGGGTGCATATCCCAGCACCAGTCGCCGTCCAGGAGGACACTGTTGTCCAGACGGTCGCGCAGTATACGTGAGACGGTGCTCTTGCCCACGCCCATCGGGCCGCCTATCATGTATAGCCGCCGGTTCATGCGCTAGAACTGACGCTTGAGCTCCATCATGTAAAAGCTCTTGTTGTCCACGGCGCGCATGGTGGCCAGTATGCCGTCAAGGTGGTCGTACTCGTGCTGCACCAGCTCGGAGAGATCCCCCTCCAGCTCGAGGCGCTGCGCTTGCCCGTGCTCGTCCGTGTAATCCAAAGTGCAGCGGCGATGGCGTCGCACGCGCACTATAAGGCCCGGGAAGGACATGCAGTCGTCCAGCAGCTCGTAGGTTTCGCTGTCCGGGAAGGTGAGGCTCGGGTTCACCAGCACATACGGGCGGTCGAGCAGCATGTAGATAAGCCGCTTGTGAATACCGATCTGCGGCGCGGCCACTGCCCGCCCGGCGCCGTGTTTCGCGCGGTAGTCTAGCAGCGTGTCGTGCAGGTCGCGCACCCAGCCGTTGAGGAGGGGGAGGTCGCCGGTTGTCACCGGAGCGCTCACTTCGTAGAGCTTATCGTCGCCGAGCAGCAAAATATCGCGTATCACAGTGTGTTCCTCCTTTATAATATGGTTGCAATTACCGGTGAAACAAGGTATAATATATCGCATAAGGAGATGATGCCGGTGAAGAAATCTCTCGGAGCGACACTTCATCAGCTTCGCCGTGAGGCGGGCCTGACTCAGTCGCGCGTGTGCGAAAAGCTCGCCGAGCGCGGCTTTGAGATACAGAACGCGGCCGTGAGTAAATGGGAAAAGGACATGACCATGCCCAATGCCGCTCAGTTCCTCGCACTGTGTGAAATATACTCCGTGACGGACGTCATGGGCACTTTTACCGGCAGGGGAGAGACTGCCGGGTTAAACGAGGCCGGACGCAAGCTGGTCTCAGAGTACGTGCGCGTGCTCTCCGCGAGCGGGCTCTATTCAAAAAATGATTCTCGCAAACTGCCGCTTTATGACCTCGCCGCCAGCGCCGGTACGGGACAGTTCCTGGACGGCGAGAGCTATTCGCTCATAGACGCCTCCGACGCGCCCGACCGGGCCGACTTCGCCGTGCGCATAGCCGGCGACAGCATGGAGCCCGACGTGCCCGACGGCAGTATAGTGTGGGTGCACGGCTGCGAGACTCTGGACTCGGGGAAGATAGGCATCTTTGTCTACGGCGGGCAGGCCTATTGCAAGCGCCTGCGTGTAAACAGCCTCGGCGTCATGCTGATTTCGTCCAACAGCGACTATGCCCCGATCATCGTGCGCGACGGGGCAGATATGCGCGTGTGCGGCGAAGTCGTGGGCATAGCTATTTCCAATATTTATTGACCGGAGCCCGTCTGGCACACGTGCCGGACGCAGCAGTTTTCACACCTGGGCGAGCGCGCGGTGCACACCGCCCGGCCGTGCAGCACGAGCCTGTGGCAGAAGTCCGAGCTCTTCTCCGGTGGAAGCTGCTCGCGCAGCAGTGGCTCTATCTTGGCCGGGTCTTTGAGGTTGTCCACCAGGCCCATGCGGTTTGAGAGCCGGATGCAGTGCGTGTCGACGACCACGGCCCCGGGGGCGTGAAATACGTCGCCGAGGATGAGGTTCGCCGTCTTGCGCCCGACGCCGGGCAGGGAGAGAAGCTCTTCCATGGTCCCGGGCACCTTGCCTCCAAAACGTACCAGCAGTATCTTGGCGCATTCGACTATGTCGCGCGCCTTCGTGTGATAGAAGCCGCAGGGCTTGACATACTGCTCCACCTCTTCTATGTCGGCCTGGGCGAAGTCCTCCAGCGTGGGGAAGCGCTCAAAGAGGGCGGGGGTTATCTTGTTGACGCGCTCGTCAGTACACTGTGCGGCCAGACGCACGGAGAAGAGCAACTCGTAGTCTTTGCCGTAGTCGAGCGTGCACATGGCCGCGGGGTATTCTTCCTCGAGGCCGCGTACTATTTCAAGCACCTGTTCGTGTGTGCGCAAAGTTATCACCAACTTAGTTTTTTCGCCATTTTACCACGCATAGCGCCAACTTTCAACAATGGAGGTGCAGCCGTGAGGCCGCTTGCCGATGAGATAAGGCCCGGCGATCTGGACGAAGTCGTCGGACAAAAGCATATACTGGGCCCGAACGGCCTGCTGCGCCGGATAATTGAGTCCGGCAACATACCCAATATGGTCTTCTACGGCCCGTCAGGCACGGGCAAGACCACCGTGGCAAACATAATAGCCCGGCGCACGGACCGCACGCTGCGCCGCCTGAACGCCACAAACGCCAGCCTTTCGGATATCAAGAGCATAATAGGCGAGCTCGACACCCTGCTCACCCCGGGCGGCGTGCTGCTCTACCTCGACGAGATACAGTACTTCAATAAAAAGCAGCAGCAGAGCCTGCTGGAGTTCATAGAGGACGGGAGGATAACGCTCATCGCCTCCACGACGGAGAACCCGTACTTCTATGTGTACAACGCGCTCCTGTCCCGGAGCACTGTGTTCGAGTTCAAATCCGTCACTCCTGAGGAGATAGCTCCGGCCGTGGAGCGGGCGATAAATAAAGTTGCCTCACGCGAGGGCGTGGAGTGCGAGTGCGAGCCGGGCGTGGTGGAGAAGCTCGCGGTGAGCTGCGGCGGCGACGTGCGCAAGGCCATAAATGGCGTGGAGCTCATATTCGACGCCTCGCCGCGCATAGACGGCAAAGTGAAACTCACGCTAGCAGACGCCGAGGCCGCAACCGGCAAGAGCGCCATGCACTACGACCGCGAGGGCGATGAGCACTATGACGCCGTGAGCGCACTTATGAAGTCCCTGCGCGGCTCGGACCCGGACGCGGCGCTGCACTACCTGGCGCGGCTGCTCGAGGCGGGCGACCTGATAGGTGCCATACGCCGCCTGCTCTGCTCTGCGAGCGAGGACATAGGCCTCGCCTACCCGCAGGCGGCGAGCATAGTCAAGGCCTGCTGTGACAGTGCGCTGCAACTGGGGCTGCCGGAGGCCAAGCTGCCTCTGGCCGAGGCGGCGCTGCTGCTTGCCACGGCGCCTAAGTCCAACAGCGTGGTCATGGGCATAGACGCGGCCATGAGCGATGTGCGCGCCGGGAAATACGGCCCGCCGCCGCGCGAGCTGCAAAATGTCCACGCAGACGGCACCGGCTTCGAGCGCGAGCAAGGTTACAAGTACCCGCACAACTACGCGCACCACTATGTGGAGCAGCAGTATCTGCCCGACGCCCTGGTGGGCACGCACTATTACGAGTACGGCGATAACAAGACTGAGCAGGCTGCAAAACGCTACTGGCAACTCATAAAGGGGGAAGAGTGATGGACATACGCGTGGGCGACACGCTGGTCATGAAGAAGGCCCACCCCTGCGGCAGCGACCGCTGGGAGGTGCTGCGCATCGGCGCCGACTTCCGTCTGCGCTGTCTGGGCTGTTCTCGCGAAGTCATGGGGCCGAGGAGCAAGTTCGAGCGCAACGTCAAAAAGATAGAGCGCCCCGAACCCTGAGAGGCCAAAGTATGAGCCGGAACTACACCTATTTCTCCCACCGGGACTGTGAGTACTTCCCCTGCCACGAGGGCGCGGATCGGGATAACTTCAACTGCCTGTTCTGCTATTGCCCCTTATATGCCCTCGGCCGGGACTGTGGCGGCGACTTTGACTATCTGCCCAGCGGGGTCAAAGACTGTTCGCGCTGCCTCTACCCGCACCTGCGGGAAAACTACGATGCCGTCACGGAGCGCTTCGGCGACATAGTGAAGGCGATGGAGGAAAAGTAAAGACCGCCGCGAGATTAGCCCGCGGCGGCTTTTTATTCGCTCTTTAGCCTGTCCAGCACGGCGTCTATGTCGCCGTCTATGCAGATGGACCTCCTGGCTATCTCGCGCGGGGCGTAGGCCTCGCCGTAGTTCACGCAGGCGTATGTGGCCCTCGGGTTCTCGTAAGTCATGCGCCAGAATGGGTACTTGATGATGACCGGGGTGTTCATGCCCACGCCGAGTTCCAGGTAGAGCACATGCAGTCCCTCGTGGCGGCGCAGGAAATTGCTGTAGCGCCCGGCGGCGGCGTACCAGCCCTCGTCCTGTACAAAGGTGTCGTCGGAGCGCAGGTTCATGCTCATCGGCCTGCCGCAGACCGGGCAGCGCGGCATGAGCTCCGTGGGTACGCGCATATCCCGCTGTTCGGCGTACATGCGCCGGACAACGTCCTCGTTGTCCCAGGTCTTGTCGCAGCAGGGCTTTGAGCACTGCCAGAGGCCGTAGTCGCCCTGGGTGTAGAAGAGCCGGTGCTTGTCGAAACCCGCTCGCTGGAAACAGTGGTCTACGTTCGTCGTGAGGACGAAGTAGTCGCGGCTGTCCAACAGGCGCAGAAGCTTCGAATATGTGTCCTTCGGCAGATCAGTGTAGCGGTTGAGCATTATGAAGCGGCTCCAGTAGGCCCAGCGCTCCTCCTCAGTCGGGAAGGGGTAAAAGCCGCCGGAGTACATGTCGTGGAAGCCGTATTTGGCCTCAAAGTCGGCGAAATTCTCGCGGAAGCGCTCGCCGCCGTACTCGTAGCCCGCCGAGGTTGAAAGCCCGGCCCCCGCGCCCACGACTATGGCGTCTGCACTTTCCAGCTCGTGCGCCAGCCGCTCAACCGAGGAGATTTGTGTAGATATCGCGGTCTTTATCCTTGAAAACATTGAAAATCACCTTCATATCGCTGTGTCCGTTGTGAATGAACTCGCGCACGGTCTTGACGGCAATGCGCGCCGCGGCCTCGTTCGGGAAGTGAAATTCGCCCGTTGAAATGCAGCAGAAGGCCACGCTCTTGAGGCCGTTTGCCACGGCGAGCTCGAGGCAGGAGCGGTAGCAGCTCTCCAGGAGCTCACAGTCTCGCAGCGTGGGAGCGCGGGATACGATGGGCCCGACGGTGTGCAATACGTACTTTGCCGGTAGGTTATAGCCCCGCGTTATCTTCGCCCTGCCTGTTGGCTCCTCGTGGCCCTGCGCTGCCATTATCCGCGCGCACTCGAGCCGGAGCTGCACGCCCGCGTAGGTGTGGATGGCGTTGTCTATGCAGCCGTGGCAGGGGACGTAGCAGCCGGTCATGCCGGAGTTCGCTGCGTTAACTATGGCATCGGCGGCCAGAGTCGTGATATCGCCTTGCCAGAGGTAGATGCAGGGTTCCACAGACGTCAGCTCTTCCGCGCGCTGCACGCCGCGCTCTGTGAGCCGCGCTTGCAAATACTCGTCCTGCACGGCCAGGAAGTCCACATCTATCGCTGACGGCGCGCGCACGTTCATCAGCGCGCGCAGCAGCCTGCGGCGCTCGTCCGTACTTTCGGGTATGACCGTGCCTTCGTACTCGCGCCTTTCCGCGAGCAGGTATCGTATCAGGTATTCAAGTCTCTCGTCCTGGGTCATATGGTTCACCGCCGTTCTATTGCCGCGCCGCGCCTGCGCCAGACCACTCGCAGTCTGCGAGCTGCCCGTCGGGCAGGCGGCAGGCCCTGCGCTCGCGCTCTACGAGGCGGTGCACGAAGTCCGTGGCGGGCGAGCGCAGCAGCTCCGCAGGCGTGGCGTACTGTTCTATCCTGCCCGCGTCCATGACAAGTACGTGGCTGCCGAGCTTGAGCGCCTCGGAGATATCGTGTGTGACGAAGAGCACGGTGATGCCCGTCTGCTCCCAGATGCGCCGGAGCTCGGTCTGGAGCTGGGCGCGGGTTATCTCGTCCACCGCGCCGAAGGGCTCATCCATCAGCAGCAGCTCGGGCGAGGCGGCGAGGGCGCGGGCGATGCCCACGCGCTGCTGCTGTCCACCGGAGAGCTCGTCGGGATAGCGGCGCTTGAGCTCTTCGTCCAGGCCGACAATGCGCATCCATTTGTCCACGGCCTCGCGCGTGCGCTTCTTGTCATGGCGGTTGAGCAGGTTCGGCACGTAAGCTATGTTCTGCTCCACGGTCATATGCGGAAAGAGCACGCTGCCCTGGATGGCGTAGCCGATGTTGCGGCGCAGTTGGACCTGGTCCATGCCGGATATGTCCTCGCCGCCTATGAGTATCTCACCGGCGTCGGGCGTGAGCAGGCCGTTGACCAGCTTGAGCGCCGTGGTCTTGCCGCAGCCGGACGAGCCGATGATGGTCACAAACTCGCCCTTTTCTATGCAGAGATTGAAGTCGTCGAGCACGACCTTTTCCCCGTAGCTCTTGCAGATGTTGCGAAATTCTATAGCGGTGCTCATGCTTATGCCTCCTCGTTTAAAAGCCCATGCTCACGCAGAAAGTCCATGGCCACGTCGCGCGGCTCCGCGCCTTCGGTCTCGACGGCGTAGTTCATAGCGGCCATGTCCGCGTCGGTGATGGTGTCCGTCAGCTTTGCAAATATCTCTTCCAGCTCGGGGTGCTCTTCAAGCACCTCGTTGCGCACGACGTTGCCGCAGAGGTAGCTGGGGAAGAAGCCCTTGTCGTCCTCGAGCACGACCGCGTCCGCAGTCGAGAGCTGCCCGTCGGTGGTGAAGATGACCATGACGTCGATCTCGCCCTGGTTCAGGGCCTGGTACTTGAGGCCAATGTCCATGTCCATCGTCGCACCGAAACTGAGACCATAGGTTTCGCACAGCGCGACATAGCCGTCCTCACGCTCGAAGAAGTCGTACTCCGCGCCGAAGGTGAGCTGATCGTCCACTTTGGCGAGGTCAGAGTAGGTCTCAATGCCGTACTGCTCGGCGATTTCAGTGCGCACTACGAGGCCGTAGGTGTTGTTGAAGCCGTACATGCCCAGCCAGCTCATGCCGTAGTCCGTCTCGTAGCGCTCTTGCAGCTCGCCGAACATGCTCTCGTCGTAGACGCCGCTCTCCATGAGCACCATGTTCCAGGCCGTGCCGGTGTACTCGGGGTAGATGTCGAACTCGCCGCTCTCCATGGCGGGCTGGATGTTCGATGTGCCGCCGCCCACGCCCTGCGTGAGCTCGACGTTCAGGTCCGTGTCCTGCTCGATGAGAATGTCCAGGGCTTCGCCGAGTATGTACTGCTCGGTCATGGGCTTTGTGGCGATGTTTATCGTGTCTGCCGCGCTGCCGCGGAAGAGAGAGACAGCGATCAGGGCCAGGCAGGCCAGCGCGGCGACGGCCCCGACCGCCCTGTTTGTGCGCCTGGCCTTCTCGCTGCGCTTGTTCATGCGCTTCTCCGCAAAGCCCAGCACAAAGTCCAGCACCAGTGCCAGCACGGCTATGAGCAGGCTGCCGGCCATGGTCATGGCGGCGTTGTTCGTGGTGATGCCGCGGTAGATGGCTACGCCGAGGCCGCCGGCGCCGATGAAGCTAGCTATGCCTGCCAGGGCGATGGTCATGGTCACCATGCTGCGTATGCCGCTCATTATGACCGGCATGGCCAGCGGCAGCTTTACCTTGTAGAGTATCTGTAGCCGTGTGGAGCCCATGCCGCGCGCGGCCTCGAGTATGGCGGGATTGAGGTTCGTCATGCCAGTATAAGTGTTGCGCACCATCGGCAGCAGCGCATACACCGTCAGCGCGATGATGGCGGTCGCATTGCCCACGCCGGAGAAGGGTATCAAAAAGCCCAGCATGGAGATGGACGGTATAGTGTACAGGAAGTTTATCACCGCCAGCGTGGGCTTCGACGCGCGGGTGAACTCGCTTATCAGCACTCCGGCCACGCCGCCTATGACGATGGCTATGACTATGGCGGTCAGCGAGATTTGCAGGTGTTCAAGCAGCAGCCCCGCAAAGAAGTCCCAGCGTGAAACAAGCAGCTCAAAAATGTCGGCTATCATTTGGCCTCCTCCTTTCGTATGACGGCCCCGAAGGGGCAGGTCTCACGGCATAGCCCGCAGTGCAGGCAGTGCTCCTGCGCTATCGTATACGGCGCGCCCTCGCTGATGCACTTCTGCGGGCAGCGCTCCGCACACAGTCCGCAGCTCACGCAAGCGTCGCTTATCACGAAGCCCTTCGGCGTCGCATGCCAGGCGCCCAGCGCGAAACTCTCGCGGCAGATGGGTTCCTTGCCAAGGTCGAAGAACTCAAGTTCGCCCTCGCAGATGCAGAAGGGGTCGAGGATATAGCGGCTCTCGCCGGGGTAGACGCTGTTCATGGAGGGGTTGGCCTCAAAGATGCGGTCTATCCAAGCCTTGCGCTCGCGCAGCCTGTGCGCGGTGCCGGTGAGGCGTACCATCTGCCAGTTCCGGTTGAGCCCCGTCACCGCTACGCGGCCGTCGCGCACGAGCTGGCTGTGAAAGTCCTTGCCGCGCGAGGTGCAGAAGTAGAGTGCGCCGTCCTCCACGAGCATCACGTCAATTATACGCACCTGCGGCGCGCCGGTTTCGTCGATGGTTGCGAAAGCGCAGTCCTTTATCTCACGGAGCATTTCAAGACATTTCTGAGCGTTCATTTTACTTCCTCCTCTATGTGTACGCGGTGTATTCTCTCCGCGCCAAGCGTCCTGCACGCGCCTCTGGCGTATTTAATCTCGGGGTAGCCGAAGCCTATTATCACACCGGCGTAGTGGTTTTCTGGTATTTTCAGCAGCGCCTTCACCTCCGGCATGTTCGCCAGCGCGCCGAGCGGGAAGGTCATAATTACCGCGCCCAGGCCGCGCGAGGCGCACAGCAATTCAAAGTAGGCCGCGGCGATGAGTACGTCCTGCACCGGCTCGCCGGAACCGAGCGGAGCGTGCGGGATCAGCAGGTGAGGCGCTCCGCAAAAGAGCATGTCGGGCCGGACTGTGGCCTCCCAGCGCTTCATGTCGCCATAGGACGGCGCGTCGAAGCCCCGGGGATAAACGTCCTGGGCGGCCAGCTCATCCATGCGCCGGTAGGCGATGCGCCGGAAACGCTCGGTATCACTCAGGTTGTCCAGCAGCGTGAACTCAACCTGCTGCTTGTTGCCGCCGTTAGGCGCATTCGCAAGTTGGGCGAGCATGCCGTCCATGACGGCCCTCTCCACGTTTTTCTGTCGGTATCTCCGGCAGGAGCGGCGGTTCGCTATCAGTGCGTCGAGCACGGCGGCGGCGTTTTCCGGCGGCGGGAGGCAGTCTTCCGCGCGCTTGCCGAATATGGAAACCGCGCCCGTGGGACACACGGCGAGGCAGTGCTCGCACTTCCAGCAGCCGTTCCAGCCGAAGTCCTCAAACTCCGCTATGTCCGGCGCGCCGTCCTCCATGCTCAGCACCCCGCCGGGGCACACATTGACGCACCGGCCGCAACTTACGCACTTGCTCTTGTCCACAGTGAATTGGGCTTTGTTCATCGCACATGCCTCCATTGGCCCTTGACATGGCCTCGTTCTGATGTTATTTTATGGGCGTAGAGAAGAAATGTAAAGTAAGCACAATAATGTGCTATAGTTACCTGGAGGAAACTATTGAAGGAGGAATAGCTATGTCCGTACCTGAGAATTTGCCGGCCTGCCCGGTGGAAACAACGCTGACGCTCATCGGCGACAAGTGGAAAGTGCTCATACTGCGTGACCTGATGCCGGGGACCAAACGTTTCGGTGAACTAAAGAAGTCCATTGGAAGTGTGTCTCAGAAGGTGCTGACAGCTCAGCTCAGGGATATGGAGAACAAAGGCCTGGTGCACCGCGAGGTGTACGCCGAGGTGCCGCCGCGCGTGGAGTACAGCCTGACCGAACTGGGCATGAGCCTCAAGCCGATATTGGACGCCATGCAGAGCTGGGGAGAGAACTATAAAGCCATGAGCGCGTGACGCCACATGGATATTGACATTTCGGACGAAAAATGTTTTAATAGGACGAACAAAATACCCAATGAGGGAGTAGCAAGCACGCTTGTGTAGCAAGTCAACATACTGGCCTATTGGTCTGGCTTGTTTTAAATTGCGAGACTCATGTACGTCTGTTGCTGTACATGTGGCCTTTTCCTCGATTTTAACCGGGTGCAGCCGACAGGCGCGCCCGGTGTTTTTGTTATACGAGTACGCTTGGAGGCAAAAGAGAGATGGAATGGAGCTTAGGGTTTGTGTTCAACAGCGTCATGCTGGGCGCGGGGCTGGCTATGGATGCCTTTTCAGTGTCGCTGGCCAACGGCATGAACTGTCCATGTATGAAGCGGAGCAGGGCGCTGCTGATAGCCGGCGTGTTTGCCGTTTTCCAGTGTGCTATGCCGCTTATAGGTTGGGTATGTATACACACGGTCGTACAGTATTTCCAGGCCTTTGAGAAATTGATACCCTGGATAGCTCTCGTGCTGCTGTGCTTTATAGGCGGCAAGATGCTGATAGAGGGCATTCGCAACCGCGGCGGCTGTGAGTCGGAGGACGCTGGGTTAGGGATTGGCGCGCTCATGGTCCAGGGCATTGCAACGAGCATTGATGCGCTCTCTGTAGGCTTCACCATCGCCGAGTACGGCGCGCTCATGGCCGTGGCTGCCGCGCTCATCATAGCCGTTGTGACCTTTGTTATCTGCACGGCCGGCGTGCTCATCGGCCAGAAGTTCGGCACCCGCCTTTCAAACAAAGCGCAGATACTGGGCGGCGTGATACTTATAGTCATAGGCATCGAGATTTTTGTGACGGGCATTATTTAACAAAACGCAAACAATTCAATAGCAATTCTTCAAAACCTCCGGACTATGCTTTCACACGTAAAGAGAAAACAAAGTACCGGAGGTTTTGATTATGAAAAAGAAAGACTTTGTAACGCTGATACTCAGCACGGTGGGCGGCATCCTCTTCGCTCTAGGCATGTGCATGGCCCTGCTGCCCGAGTGGAACGCCTTCACGCCCGGCGTAGTCGTCGGAGCTGTCGGCGCCGTTATCCTGCTCGTGATGGTCATGGTGCGCCGCAAGATGAGCGGCAAGCCCGCCATCGTCTTCAACGGCCGTGCAATCGCCATAACGCTGCTCGGCGTCGCGGGCGCCATAATCCTTGGCGTAGGCATGTGCATGACCATGATCTGGGACATGATGGTCGCCGGTATCGTGGTGGGCATCGTGGGCATCATAGCTCTGCTGTGCCTCATCCCGGCCATCAAGGGACTTAAGTGATTTTGAGGAGGAATAACAATGTCTGAGTTTGAAAAGACCAACGAGAAGATAGCCGAAGGCGCGGTCAAAGGCTATAAGAACATAGAAACCGGCGTAGTCAAGGGCTATAAGGCCATAGAGAACGGCGTGGTCGGAGGCTATAAGAAGATAGAGAACGGCGCTGTCGAGGGCTTCAACAAGGTCAGCGACAAGTTTGTGGAGAAGCTCTTCGCCCGCGAGGGCGAAACCGTTGAGCAGGCCAAGGAGCGCCTGGCCGGCCAAGCAAAAAAGTGAGAGCAGAGCTGCCCGGCGTTGACAAAACGCCGGGCGGCTCTATAAAATATCCCTGTCAGGGCAGAGAGTAAACATTTCTTTAACACAAGCGTGTTTTAATATACGCGTACAGAGGAAAGGGAGGCTTGCGCATGTTCAAGCTGCTGGTTGTTGAGGACGACAGGGAATTGAACAAGACGGTCTGCACGTATCTCGGGCAGAACGGATACGACGCGCTGGGCTGCCTTGGCGCGGACGAGGCGTATGACGCCATGTACGGCGGTGAGGTGTTCGACCTCATTATATCGGACATCATGATGCCGGGCACGGACGGCTTCGAGTTCGCCAAGACAGTGCGCGAGCTCGACGAGGACATCCCCATACTGTTCATGACTGCGCGCGACGACTTTGCCAGCAAGCAGCGCGGATTCAGGGCGGGCATAGACGACTACATGGTGAAGCCCGTGGACCTCGACGAGCTGCTGCTGAGAATAGAGGCCCTGCTGCGGCGCTCGAAGATAGCCCATGCGCGGCGCATTGAAATAGGCTCGCTCATACTCGACGCGGACGAGCACACGGCCTACGTAGACGGCGAGGAAGTGCCGCTCACGGTGCGGGAGTTCAACATAGTCTACAAGCTCCTGAGCTACCCCAAAAAGACATTCACCCGCAGCCAGCTCATGGACGAGTTCTGGGACGGCGACACCACCTCCGGACTGCGCACCGTGGACGTGTATATCACCAAGCTCCGCAGCAAGTTCGCCGGATGTGAGGACTTTGAGATAGTGACGGTACACGGCCTGGGATATAAGGCGGTGCTGAAATGAAACAGGTGCGCTGGCTATACCTGCTGCGGCGTTATCTCCTGTTTTTCGCCATCGTGACCTTCGTTATCAGCTGCAGCATGATGCTGTTTTTGAACACGGTCACGAGAGCTACGGGCATAGAGTTCACCGAGGAGTATGTAAGCGATGCGGCCAAGGCTACGGCTGTGAACATTCTGCTGCTGTCGGCCTTGCTCACGGTAATAGACGCATTGCGCCGCTATTTCTTTGTTACGCGGCCTGTGCGCAGGATAGTTAAGGCTGCGGAACAGATGGCCTCTGGCGACTTCTCAACCCGTGTGCCGGAGATGTACGGCATCGACGGCTTTGACGAGATAGCGCGCTGCTTCAACGCCCTTGCCGAAGAGCTTTCAGGCACTGAGACCCTTCGCACGGACTTCATCGCCAACGTCTCGCACGAGCTCAAGACTCCGCTGGCCGTCATACAGAACTACGGCACCATGCTCCAGAAGCCAGGTCTTTCCGAAGAGAAGCGCATCGAATACGCTAAAGCGGTTACAGACGCCTCGAGAAGGCTGGCCAGCCTGATAACCAACATCCTGAAGCTCAACAAGCTGGAGAACCAGAAGATTTTCCCCGCCGGGGAGCGCTACGACCTGGGCGAGCAGCTCAGCGAGTGCCTGCTCGGCTTTGAAGAAGCCTGGGAGGCAAAAAACCTCGACATGGAGATAGAGCTTGCCGAGGACGTGTGCGCGACCGCCGACAGGGAACTGTTGAGCCTGGTATGGAACAACCTCTTCTCCAACGCAATCAAGTTCACCGACGAGGGCGGCAAAGTGTCCATCACGCTCACAGCCGATGCAGAATGGGCCGTGGTGTGTGTCTCCGACACAGGCTGCGGCATGTCGCCTGAGGTCGGGCGCCACATCTTTGAAAAGTTCTATCAGGGCGACAGCTCCCGCGCCACACAGGGCAACGGCCTTGGCCTTGCGCTCGTAAAGCGGGTGATAGACCTGACCGGCGCCGAGATAAACGTGACAAGCCAACCTGGTGTGGGCAGCACCTTCACTGTCAGGCTGCGGAGGGAAGCCGATGGAGAAGTTTAAACGCATAATAAGGCGCGTCTTCTGCCACGGCGCGGCCACCGTAGCACTGTGTGTAATCGCGGCGACGGCGGCGCTGGTCTGGGCCTTTGCAGTGGCGCCGGAGGGGCATCCCCTCGTATATGCCGCCTATGTCTTTTCGGCCTACGCACTGGCCCTGCTCTGCGTGAACGTGGTCCCATTTGCGCGAAGGCTCAAAGCCTGGATGCAGGGCAACAGGTATGTCGGCCGCTATATGGCAGATATACCTTTCAAAGTGAGCGTCTCGCTCTTCGGCGCGCTGGGCATAAACCTGCTCTACACGCTGCTCAATGCGCTCTACGGCGCGATGTATCACTCCTGGTGGTACGTAACGCTCTCGGCCTACTACTGCTTGCTCGCGGTTATACGTTTCCTGCTTATCAGATATGCGCACAGGCATGGCTTCGGCGAGTCTGCCGTGGGGGAGTGGAGGCGTTACCGGCTCTGCGGTATACTGCTCGTCCCGCTCGGCGTCGTGCTGGTAGGCATGGTGCTGCTGGTGATGAACTCCGAGGGCGGGTTCACCTACGCGGGCACGCTTATATTTGCGATGGCGGCGTACGCCTTTTACGCTATTACAATGGCGGTTATAAACGTCATAAAGTACCGCAAGTATAGAAGCCCCGTTATGAGCGCGGCGAGGGTTATGAGCCTCGCAAGCGCACTCGTGAGTATGCTCGCGCTTGAGGTCGCCATGCTCGAGCAGTTCGGCACGCAGGAAGAGGAAAACTTCAAATCAATCATGATAATTCTCTCCGGCTGCGCAGTGTTCGCGCTGCTCTTTGGCATGGGAGTATATATGATAATTCACTCCACCCGCGCTTTGCGCCCGGAGGAAGGAGGCAGAGAAAATGTCTGAAGAAAAGTTCAACTACAGCTACTCGGCGAAACAGAGCGCCGAAGTGGAAAAAATACGCAAGAAGTACGCGGAGCCCACTGAAAAAGAGGACAAGATGGAAAAGCTGCGCCGCCTGGACGCGAGCGCTTCAAAGCCGGGTATCATCACCGCGTGGTGCCTCGGCATAGCGGGCGCGCTGCTGCTGGGCGTGGGCATGTGCTGCACGATGGTTTGGGCAGACACGCTGTTTGTGCCGGGCATAGTCATAGGCGTCGTGGGCATAGTATGCGTGGCGGCGGCGCCGGCCGTCTATAAGCGCATAACTAAAAAGCGCCGCAAGAAACTGGCGCCTGAAATCCTGCGTCTGACGGACGAATTGATGGATCGCTGAGGAAAGCTTTATAAGCCGTATAAAGACGGCGTAATGGTGAAACAGCGCCCGGAAGCTCTGCTTCCGGGCGCTGTTTCTTAGCGTGTTGCGCACATTAACTGTCCACCTCGCTGGCCGGAGCTGCCAAGTCCATGGCAAGTTCCAGCTCAACAAGACCCTCTTTCCACGAATTGTTGGGCTTTTCGCTGACTTTTCTGAAGCCCGCTCTCTCATATAAACTGATGGCCTTTGTCAAGTCGCTGGTGGTATCCAGATAGATGCTTTTATATCCTTTCTCTTTGGCAAATTCAAGAGCGCAGGTCAAAAGCTTTTTGCCCAGCCCGATCCCTCTGTAAAGATGGTCGGTTAAAAACCAGCGCAGCTGCGCCCTTTCCCCGTGCCCGACTATTCCGATGCAGCCTACAATTTTCCCGTTGTGCTCTGCGCACCAGAGACGGTCCTGCTGAGGGTTGTAGTGCAGCAGAAACTGATAAAACGATTCTGCCACATACGCCTCAAAAGAGGACATGTAGTTGTACTCTTCCCTGTAGATTTTCCCGTGCATGTAAGTAATATACCCGGCGTCTCCGGGCTTGATTTCAGTGCGAATGGTGATGTCCGAGGCTTTGACTTCGCTGCCGCCGGTCAGAATAGTTTCAACAGAGGTCATGTCTTTTACAAGCTCTTCTTTTTCCGAATCCGTCAGCGGCCTGATCATATTGGCTATTTGCTCGTCTGAAAGCCGGTTTAGCGTACTAATCTTGTCTTTCCCACTGCCGGTCAGCAAAAGCTCAATGGCCCGCCCGTCCTCGGACGAGGGCTTTTTCTCTATCAAGCTCATATTTTCCAGCTTCTTGAGTATGCGGCTCAAATACCCGGCGTCAATGCAAAGTATGCCGGACAGCATTTTGAATGTGCAGTTCGGCGTCTTTTCTATCTCGTACAACACCCGTACCTCAGATAAAGACAAATCGCTCTCCAGAATATGCTGATCGAGCAGCCCCAGAACGTTCGTATAGTATCTGTTAAAGTTTCTGATGACCCTGACCTGATTTTGCGTTCTCTGAATCACAGAAAAAACCTCCTCAAAGCTTTCTGTGAACATGACAGTGCATTTATTTGCTTTTGTCAATTATATTGTTTGCTAAAAGCAAATAATATTTGTTCGACCGGCACGCAGGCGCTGACGTGCGCACTCAACCGTTCAGGAAGCGCTCTACCTTTTCGCCGTCGTGGAGGCCCTTTTGGTAGAGGAGGTCCAGGGCGGCCTTGTCGCGGGTGAGCGTATCCACGCCGCAGGTGTCGTCGGGCGAGACGATGAGCGCCCGGCCCTCTATGGCGTAGCGCTGCGCCAGGTACACTCCGGCGTTATACATGGACGCGCGCTGCCTGAGCGCGTGGGCTGCGGCGGGGTATTTGCGTTGTATGCCGGCGGTCAGCTTCTCGTCCTTGACCGGCGAGCGGGGTACACCCTCGGGCTTGGTGAGCAGCACAACCACGCGGTCGCAGCCGAGTTCGAAGGCCTTGACCACCGGAACCGGATCGCCCAGGGCGCCGTCGTAGTAGAACCGGCCCTGCACGGGGTAGGGTTTACAGACGAAGGGTATGGAGGACGAGGCCTTGAGCACGTCGTAGTTGTCCTGAGTGATATCGCTCTTGTCAAAGTAGCGCACTTTGCCGGTCTCGGCGTCGGCGGCTACGACGTAGAGCTCCATGGAGTTGTCCCGGAAGGCCGGATAGTCAAGCGGGTCCTCGCCGTCGGAGTTGCTGAGAGTGCCGTATAAGTAGTCCATATTTATGTAGGAGCCGGATTTAAGGAAGTCCTGCATGCCCATGTACTCGCGCCGGAAGGAGTAGTCCGTGTAGAATCGGTAGTTGCGTCCGCGCTGCCCGGCTGCATAAGAGGAGAGATTGGCGCTGCCGGCCGAGACGCCGATACCGAGGTCGAAGTGTATGCCCTTATCCATGCAATAGTCCAGCACTCCTGCGGCATATATGCCGCGCAGCCCGCCTCCGACATCCACAATGCCAGTTTTCATAAGCAGCTCCTTTCCACAAAAGGCCAAAACGCTGCACAGCCGCAGCGTGCGTTTACACTCCCAGGTATTATACCCCCGCCGGGACAGCCAGACAATGGACGCCTGTACCGGTATGTGGGGTAAATTCATACGTCACAGACAACTGCATAAGCCGTAATTGACCGAAAAAACGGGCGTGAACGCAATTCGTCGTTCACGCCCGTTTTTGCTTGACAGCACCAGAACACCCCGACCGCGCTGCCTGACTCCAATTAAATGCACTTCTGCTTTGATTTAGGCAGTTCTCAAAAAAGAAGGTAATTGTGCTAAGTTCAGCGAAGAGCTTTCCGCTAACAAAAAAACGAAAAATTAGTAAATTGAACTAAATATACAACTAAAAAGGCGAAAACTATATTTTTAATACATTTAATTTAATCTAAAAGCAGATATACTATATTCACAATACAATTCTTGCGTGGAATTAATTATTTATTTTGAGGATGAATCTGCTATAATGGGACTTGATTACAAAAAGCTTGGCGTTAACGTCAAACATTATCGCAAGGAGTGTGGCTTGACTCAAAAGCAGGTAGCTGACATTATACACATAACTGAACAGCACATATCACACATCGAAACAGGGCGAACCAAAGCCAGTCTTGAAGTTATTGTCGATATTGCCAATGCCTTGCACACCGACGTCAACACATTGCTTGAGGAATCCCTGCCCGAAGCCAGGGATTCAGTCCTCATGAGAAAGCTGCTTGATACGGTATCAAACATGGAACAGGATGAATTTGAGCTCCTGATAGACATAAGCACTTCCATAAAAGAATACAGCGAGTTAAAGCAAAAACGAAGAACGGGACGGTGAAGGACATGACAGCTGAGGCGAGGCAATTTATAGAAGAGCTGTATTACGCAAATCAGGATAAACTGTTTCGCTTCGCATATCGTCTTGTAGGAAGTGAAGAGAAGGCTGAGGAACTGGTACAGGAGGCCTTTGTGCTGGCGATACTGCACGAAGCAGAGCTGCTAACTCACCCGAAGCCGGACAAATGGCTGATGGTCACCCTAAAGTATCAGATTTTGAATTATTGGCGCCGAAAAGAATCATCTTCCGAGCTTTCGCTAGATGATTTCTTTTCTTTAGAGGCAGAACCGATAAGGGACCCGCTGGAAACTGTGCTTCCCAAAGAGCTTACGGAGGCCGAGAGGCAGATTCTTATATGGAGATTTGAAGAACAGCTTGACTATGTGGAGATGTCCGAGCGCCTGGGCGTGACCCAAAATGCCTGCCGGCTGAGGCTGATGCGGGCGGTCAGAGAGTGCCGCAGGTACTGGGACAAAAATTTTTAAGAATATTTGAAACAAACCGTTTTCCTGATTACATATAGAATATAGGATAGTTGGGAAGAAAGGAGGTTGTCATGGACTATCCTTCTAATGGCACCGGTAATGAGAAACAACACAATATAACCCGCGGGCAGATGGACAAGATGACCACTGCTGAGCTTCTACAACTGCTTGAACAAATCAATGAGGATATGACAGAGGATAATTTTGACGACGATCTCATTACCGCCTGTCTGGATGCATTGGACCAAAAATCACCGATGCCGGAACACCCGTCTACAGAGGAGTCGTGGCAGTCTTTCAAGGAGAAGGTTGGAGCGGAACATTTCGGCGCAGAAAACAATGAGGGCTGCGGCAGCAGGCCGAAGCGCAAAGTGAAGCGCATATTCCGTATCGGCCTGATAGTGGCAATCGTCGCAGCAAGCCTGTTTTCATGCATGATTGTTGCGCAGGCAGCCGGAATAGACGTGTTTGGCTCTATTGCCAGATGGACAGAAGATGTACTCGGATTCGGGGATAGAGACTTGGAGCCGACGGAGACAGTTGGAAACTACGATGTTGAAGAAATTCTTGCACATATAGAAAGTTGGCTTCCATCGGTTGGCGAGGATTTTGAGGCTGGCAGTCCTAGTGTTATAACGGATGATAAATCTGGAACATTGTACTATACCAGACTATACAGTAATAGCTATAACTATATTTCTTTTGAAGCCGAATATAGATGGGATGAAAATCCGTACTCATTTTTTGAAAAAGACAATAAAGACGTAGAAGAAATAATGCTTAATGGTGAGACTATTTACTTTTACGAAAATATGGGCGTTACCGTATCGACTTGGCGTGTAGGAAATACAGAGTTTAGTATAATGACAGATTTGGGTATGAATGAACTTAAACAGATATTTGAAGAATCATTTGGGGGCGCACAAGATGAAAATTACTAAAATCCTGGCGGTCTGCCTTGCTGTTTGCATTATCATAACTTTGCCTATATATGCTTCGACAACACGAGCAAGTGAACAGTTGCATAGATATGGTGTAGATGTTAATCTATTATCTGAAGAGTTAAATGTAACAGTTTCTGTTTCAGGCACTATAGGCGTTACAAAAACTGGCTGCGAAGTCATCCGAGTTTTTGAAAAGGTTGGTTCGTTTTGGGTCATGAGAGAAGAACTGCGAGAAGATGACGCAAATATGTATGTCAATTCGAGGATATATTTGTATACACATACTTTTGATGCTGATGGTAATTCCAGCTATAGAGTTAGTGTGACAATATTTGCAGAAAATGCGGATGGGCGGGACACCAGAACACTTTCCTATGAAGTTTGAATAACCTCGCAGAACGGTCAAAAAGCCAAGGGGCATTGTGAATGTGCCACAATGCGCTTTGGCTTTTTATAATACTTTGATGCACGTATATAAAATGTGAGAGTTTCAATATTTGTATGAAATGAATGGACGGGTTCATTACGTATAATACTGTGAGTACTTGTAATTGCCAAAGCAGCGGGTGTGGCGCAGAAAAGTGTCGAAAATTGTCGCAGGCGGGCGCGAACCTGTAAGGTGCAGCGTTGCGCAAAGAGCAAATTCCGGACAATATGGGCATTTTGCTGCCACTATAAATTCATAAAATATCAAGTAATACAGGGACAATAGAATTATACGCATTATAATCCGTGGCAAATTTCGACTGTTTCTGCATACTAATGGCAAAGGGGACTCTCAATGCCATATGAGGAAGCAGTAACGGTGGCCAAACGGCTTAAAATGTATCGTGAAGCAGTTCATCACAGTCAGTTTGAGGCTGCCGAAGAGATAGGCATAAGCGTGGAAGAACTGAGCAACTTGGAGCGGTGCTGTACGGATCCCAGGCTCAGTACGCTGCGAAAGACGGCAAACTATATGGGAATCAGCGTGGCTGCACTTCTGACGCCGGAAAGCTCAGGGACTGCGGTTTTCGGACTGTTGCATTATCTCGGCATTACGCCCAAATATTCCGGCTATTTTCAAACGGCGCAGGCGGTTGAACTGTGCGTTGAGGTGCCTGACAGGCTGACGCTTATAACAAAACTGGTATATGCGGAAGTGGGCAAAAGATATGGCGTCAACTGGATGACGGTGGAGAGAAACATACGTACAGTGGCAAAGGCGGCATGGAGGTACAGCCCGGGGGCGGTGGAGCAGTTGATGGGAGCCAAGCTTTCAACTCATCCGAAGAACGTTGAGTTTATTACCGCCCTTGCAGCTAAAGTGAAATCCGGAGATTACTCCTTCCTGAGCAGATAACTCAAATAGTCAGAAAAAGCAAGTGAGGCGGCATGAAAGCCGCCTCACTTTTTAATAGATGGAATCCAGCAGGTTTTGAACGTCGGTAAAGAACCTGGACAGGTGAAAGCCGTCGGCGACGGCGTGGTGGATATTCATACTCAATGGCATTGTCAGACGGCCTGACTCTTCGGTGTACTTGCCCCAGGTCACCACTGGGGCGAGGAATTTGCCCTCGTCAAACACGTGCAGGTCGGCGTGCCGGTAGCGCACCCACGGCAGGCAGGACACGTCAAAGTGATTCTCCGGTTGGTTGTCCACAACGGCACGCAGGTTGCGGCTGGCCTCCTGATCCCGCGCGAAGCGGGCGAGAAATTCAAACAGGTCGTCGGAATACTCCGTGACGAGTTTCGTGAAGGCCCCGTCCTCGGGGTGAAAAACAGCGTAACTGGGGGAGACGAAGTCGTATTTTATCAGGCGGCCGTTTTTGTCCCAGCCGTATTTGAACTCGTCGCGGGAGTTTACCGCCTTCGAGACCAGCCAGATCATGGCCGGGTAGAACTTCAGGCGGCGCTGCCTCACAAACTCCACGAGGCGCGTAACGTCGATGTCCACGGTCAGGCTCATCACAACGCGCAGCTCGTCAGTATAGTATTTGAACAGGCCGCCGCGCGGCCAGTTTTCCAGGTCTATAATTTCGTATTTCATCTCAATACTCCTTTGCATGTTTATAACATCCGACATGCAAGGCTATTGGGACAGTTTTAAATTTTGCTCCACACAAGCTATCCGCTCAAGCCTTGCATGGAGCCGCATCAAGCCCGCGCTTCAAACACTCACCTCCCCGTGGCTGCATTTACTCCGGCAGGAGACCCACCTGGGCCAGATACTCTTCCAGGCACAGGCCATTTTCGCTTATGTACTGCGCGACCTCCTGGCCCACGTAGCGGTAGTGCCAGGGCTCCCAGATGATGCCCGTGAGCTCGCCCTTACCCTGCGGGTAGCGTTCTATGAATCCAAATTCGGTGCAGTGTTCCTGGAGCCAGGCGTAGGCCTCGGTTTCGGCAAAGCCGGAGTCTAGCACCTGATATTCTCCCGTCAGCAGGTCGGTCGATAGGCCAAGCTCGTGCTCGCTGGTGCCGGGGCGGGCAACGACTGTGGCGCCGATTATCTCTGCTTCCTCGCGGCTGTAGCCCTCAAGCTGGAACCTGTAGACGCGGTTTTCGTAAAGTTCGGCCTGATAAGCCCGGCTGCGCCAGGCGCTGGTTATATAGAGGCTCACACCGTCGGCCCGGGCGGCGTCGAGCATGTCCTGTAGGGCGCCGGCGGCGCGGGCGTCGAAGAAATAGCCTTCGACGATGGAGGTTTCAACTTCGTACTCACTCTCAAGCGGGTAGTATATGCTTGCAATGGCGAGCTTCCACAGTTCGTCCTCGTCGTAGACGGGAATGTACGGCGTGGGAGAGGGCGTGGGCGACGGCGCGGGCGTTTCTTCGGGAAGTGTCGGCAGCGGCGGCGCGCTGTTTTCGACAAGTGCGCCCTTTGGCGTCAGAACCCACGGGTTTTCTCCCAGCCAGGCCAACTCGAAAGTGAGTATCACTATTAAAACAATTGTACCTATCTGTTTCCAACGGTTCATTTCCATGTTCTTAGGCGGCCGCAATCTCCTTGAGTGTAAGTCTGAGGTCAATCAGCAGGCTTGGCGCTGCGTCCTCGTAAATGTTGCATATGACAACGTAGCGGTAAATGTCGCCGCTTGCATCGGTCAGTGACAGCTCCCACTGCGTGCTGCCGTCGCTTTCGCCCGTATCTTCCAGCGTGGCGTCGGTGAAACCGAGGGTTGTGAGTGTATTTTGCCCGGCGCTTTCCAGATGTGACTGCGCCAGCCCGGCGTACTGCTCACCGTTCTGCTGTACATTGGCGCTGTAGTACAGGTAGTATATTTCGCGTGTGTCTATGTCGATGTGGATAGTGAACCAATTGTGCCAGTCGCCCGTCCACTCGTGATAGTACTCCATTATACGTATTGTACCCGCGCCGTCGGTGAGGGTGTAAAAGTTTGTGCCCGACGGTCCGTCCGCGCGAGTGGTGCCCTCGTCCATGACCAGTATGCTTGAAACGGTGTTTGCCAGTCTGGTACACTCTATGAGGTCGGCGTTGTTGATGCTCTCGCCGTCCAGCTGGGCGAGGTGCAGGCCGTCCTCCTGGGTGTAGCGGTAGTACAGGTCAGCCCGCTCACTGGCAGACATGCCGGGCGCGGGCGTGACATTGCCCGCTTCGTGCCCGTCGCCGCGAAAAAGCAGCGGCAGCAGCAGGCATACGGCCAGCAGCAGCGCTGTGACAATCCAGGGCAGGATAGGTTTAAACTTTGTCACGTGTTCTCACCGCCTTCACTCTTTAGCAGCACACGCACTGTCGTGCCCTGGCCGGGCTCGCTTTCAAATTCGAGCTCTGTACCGTGCAGTTCGGCTATGCGCTGGCAGAGCGCGAGGCCCAGACCCGCGCCGTTCTGGGCGCGGGAACGGGATTTGTCTATCATGTAGAAGGGCTCGGTGATGCGCCCGAGGTCCTCTTTCTTCATGCCGCGCCCGTGGTCGCGCACATAGAAGGCGTAGCCCCCGTCCACGTGCTTGCCGAAGAACTCAACCGTCTGGCCGCGGCGCGAGGCCTTTCTCGCGTTGTCTATGAGGTTTATCATGAGCGTTTTGAAGAGGTCGGGCTCGACCCAGACCTCACCGGGCTCCCAGCGCATGTCAAGCGTCATCCCGTCGGTGGCGAGGCTGGGCACGGTGACGGCGGCCACTTCGCGTATGAAGTACGGCGCGTCAAAGCGACGCCGCTCTATGCCCTGTTTGCCGGAGACGATGAGCTCCATGAGCTTGAGCGAAAGGCTCTCTAAACGCTTGCCCTCGGAGAATATGTAGCCGGCCGCCGTGAAGCGGTTCTTCGGCGTCATCTCACGGGAGCGGAGCATGTCCGCGTAGCCGATGATGGCCGTGAGCGGGGTCTTGAGCTCGTGCGCGAAGGAGGCGATGAACTCCTCACGCCGTTCGGCGGCCTCGGAGAGATTGCGCATGTCGTCCGTGAGCTTGGCGTTTTCTTTCTTGATGCGCTCGTTTTCGCGCTCGATGGCGCGGCCTGAGCGCGCCGCGGCGAGCGCGACAATACTGCCGCCGCCCAGGCTGAATATGAGCAGGGCCGCGGCGTACAGGCCGTAAGAGAACTCGGCGCTGCGTGCAGCGAGCAGGCAGCCGCCGAGGCATATTATGATTGCAATTACGCTCACCGCCGTTAGAAAAACCCCGGATGCAGAGCCGCGGCTAGATTTCAAGCCTGTATCCCACCTTGTAGATTGTCTTTATCTTGTCTTCCCAGTGCAGCTTTTTCCTGAGCCGCTGTACGTGCAGGTCCACGGTGCGGCTGTCGCCCATGTACTCGCCGCCCCAAATGCGTTCGTATATAGTTTCACGGAAGAGCGCGACATTGCGGTTCTGGATAAAGAGCAGCAGCAGTTCAAACTCTTTTGCAGTGAGCGATATGGGCCGGTTGCCGCGTGACACCGTGTGTGAGCGCGTGTCTATGGTCAGGTCACCCAGCTCTATCTCGTACTGAGTTTTGCCCGCGCGCCGCAGTACGGCCTCGACACGTGCGAGCAGCTCGACTATTTCGAAGGGCTTGACCAGGTAGTCGTCCGCGCCCAGGCGCAGGCCGCGCACCTTGTCCTCCATAGAGCCCTTGGCAGTTATGAAGATAACGGGTATGTTCATGGGCTTTATAAAGTCCAGCAGTTCATAGCCGTTGACCTTGGGCAGCATGATGTCAAGCAGCACCAGATCGAAGCTCTCGCGCTCCAGTATGTCCGCTGCCTGCATGCCGTCATAGGCGCATTCGCAAGAGTATCCGGCTTCGGTCAGGTTCATCTCTATGAGGTCGTTGATGGACTTCTCGTCCTCGACGACCAGTATCCTGTTCATCCCAAACACCTCCACCCGCTACAGTATAACACAAATGCATCAAAGTTGCATCATCTGAGGCGCTTCGGCGAGAAACCGGCGAATTCACCAAAATCCGCGCCGCATATTATTGTACACTGAGCACACGCGCCTGTGAAGGCTGAAACTTTTCCCAGATGCGCGCTGCGTTTATTTCAAACACGGCCGCATGGCCATTCACGCTTTGCCGTCGGGGGTCCGCAAGGAGTAGTAGCCGACCTTTTCATATCAACACCCGCGCCGCAACTTGTCAAATATGACGGGAAACCGTGGGGGTTGTTCCATGCCGCGTTTACAGAACCAGGGCTTGCAAAAACTGACATGGTTTGATATAATAATAAATTGAATAGTTATGTCTTGAGGTAGGTTTATGCCGGATTATATCATTCCCGCCGGTTACGGCGAAGCAGAATACGTAGACAAAAAGTCGCGCTTCATAGGCCAGGTGCAGCATGTGGAGAGCGTGAGCGAAGCCATGGCCTTTATCGAGTCCGTGCGCAGCAAGTACGCCGACGCCACGCACAACGTCTGGGCCTATGTCCTGGCCGACGGGCAGATGCGCTGGTCGGATGACGGCGAGCCGGGCGGCACCTCCGGGCAGCCCACACTCAACGTCTTCCGCTCTGCCGAGGTATGCGACGTGGTTTGCGTGGTGACACGCTATTTCGGGGGCACTCTGCTGGGTTCAGGCGGGTTGGTGCGGGCCTATTCCAAGGCCGCGAGCATGGCGCTCGAGGCCGCGGGCAGAGCGCGCATGGCCGAGTGGACGCGCGTCGGGCTCGAGTGCACGTATGCTCAGTATGAGCGTGTGCGCAGGTGCCTCGAGGAGTGCGGAGGCACGGATATAGACGCAAACTTCGGCGCCGGAGTCGCCATTGCCGCCCTGTTGCCGGAAGGTGCCGCAGGAACGGCGAGCTCTATGCTGACAAATATAACGGCAGGCAGGGCGCAGTTGGAGATACTCGGCAAGGTTTACAGGCCGCAGAGAATATAGACGGAGGCAGACATGACATTCAGACGGGCAAAAAGCGAGGAATTTGAACGTATACGCGATTTTTACTGGGCGCTCATAGACGTCATGGAGGGCAAAGAGGGCGACCCGGGCTGGCGGCGGGGTATCTATCCCTCCGACGATGAGCTCAGGGGTGCTTTGAGTAAGGGCCAGCTTTATTTACTCGAGGACGGCGATACCGTCGCGGCGAGCGTCATAGTAAACCACGACCGCAACGAGGGCTATGCCGGCCTGCCCTGGAGGGTGGACGCTCAGGGCGACGAGGTGGTAGTGCTGCATGCACTGGGAGTGGACCCGGCGATACAGGGCCGTGGAGTGGCCGGCAGGGTGGTGGACGAGTGCATCGCCCTCGCGCGGGAGCAGGGGGCCAAGTGCGTGAGGCTCGACGTACTCTCCGGCAACAGGAGCGCCGAGCGCATATACCGGCGCGCGGGCTTTGAGTTTATCGCGGCCAAAAACATGTTCTATGAGGACACGGGCTGGACCGAGTTCCTGATGTTCGAGCTCGAACTTTGAATAAAAGAAAAATAATTTTTTCCTATGACGAAGGGTTTTCGGCGCCCGGCGGCGTATTAGTATTTTGCAAGGAGGTGTGCGGATATGTCCTGCCCGCGTGAGAGAAGAGAACGCGACGAACTGACCCTCGTCTGTGAGCGCGGCGTGCGTGCCGCAGACAGCAAGGGGCGGCTTGAGCCCGAGGCTGAGTGCGAGCTGCGCACCTGTTTCCAGCGGGATGTGGACCGCATCACTCACTGCAAAGCTTTCCGGCGATTGAAGCACAAGACGCAGGTCTTTCTGCAGCCGGAGGGCGACCACTACCGCACCCGCCTGACCCACACGCTTGAAGTCGCGCGCATAGCCCGGACCATCTCGCGCGCCCTGCGGCTCAACGAGGATCTCACCGAGGCCATAGCGCTGGGCCATGACCTGGGGCATACGCCCTTCGGTCACGCGGGCGAGAGGGCCCTCAACGAGATATTCCCCGGCGGTTTTCGCCACTATGAGCAGAGCCTTCGCGTAGTGGACAGGCTGGAGAAGGACGGCCGCGGCCTCAACCTCTGCGAAGAGACCAGGACCGGCATCCTCAACCACACCACGGGCAAGCCGCGCGGCAGCCTTGAAGCCGATGTGGTGCGCATCTCGGACCGCATCGCCTACATAAACCACGACCTCGACGACGCCGAGCGAGCGGGCATACTCGTGCCCGGGGACGTCCCGGCCATAGTGCGCGAGCGCCTGGGCGAGCGCAACAGCGAGCGCATAAACTCCATCGTCACGGACGTCATTGAGACCAGCGCGGACCTAGACGTCATAATGATGTCTGAGGAGATAACGGACGCCGTGCAGGTATTCACCGACTTCATGTACTCCGAAGTCTACAAGAATCCCGTCGCCAAGGGCGAGGAGAGCAAAGTCGGAGACATACTTCTGGGCATCTGGAAGTACTATGTTGAGCGCCCCAAGGCTCTGCCGGAGGACTATCAGCGCATAGCGGAGGCAGACGGGTTGGAGCGGGCCGTCACTGACTACGTTTCCGGCATGACAGACAAATACGTCGTGGACGTGTACATGAACCTCTTCATTCCGCGTTCCTGGCAGGTGCGCTGAGCGGAGGTGAGAGCGTGCCGTTTTCCGAGGAATTTCTTCAGGAGCTCTCCGAGCGCAACCCCATAGAGGAAGTAGTGGGCGAGTACGTCGCGCTCACGAAGCGCTCAGGGCAGAATCTGTTCGGGCTGTGCCCCTTCCACAGCGAAAAGACGCCCAGCTTCTCCGTCTCGCCCAGCAAGCAGATTTACCACTGCTTCGGCTGCGGCAAGGGCGGCGGCGTTATAAACTTCATCATGGATATCGAGCGCCTGAGTTTCCCCGAGGCGGTCGAGTTCCTGGCCCGGCGGGCCAATATGCAGATACCGGAGGACAGCTACGACCCCAACCGGGGCCGGCGTGAGCGGCTTTTGAAGCTCAACCGCGAGGCAGCGCGCTTCTTCTACGAACAGCTCTCGACTCCGGCGGGAGCCGCGGCCATAGAGTACATGCAAAAGCGGCGCATCTCAAAGCGCATTGCGACCAACTTCGGCCTCGGCTACGCCCCGGATGAGTGGGAGTGCCTTTCAAACGAGATGAAGTCCCGCGGCTATTCAGAGCGGGACCTCACGGACGCGGGCCTCGCCAAACACGGCAAGCGCGGCGGCATCTACGACGCCTTCCGCGGCCGGCTTATGTTCCCGGTCATAGACATGCGCGGAAATGTGGTGGCTTTTTCGGGACGTGTGCTCGGCGAGGGCGAGCCCAAGTACATGAACAGCACTGATACGCCAGTTTTTAGCAAAAGCCACAACCTATTTGGCCTTAATCTGGCTAAAAAGTCGAAAAGCGGGTACATTATCCTCGTCGAGGGCAATATAGACGTAGTGTCGCTGCATCAGGCCGGCTTTGACAGCGCGGTGGCCTCGCTGGGCACCTCGCTCACGAGCGAGCAGGCGAATCTGCTCTCGCGCGTGACGAAACAGGTGGTCATCTGCTACGACGCCGACTCGGCGGGCGTGAAGGCCGCGCAGAGGGCGATACCGCTGCTGGAGAAAGTCGGGCTCGGCGTGCGCGTCGTGACGGTGCCCGAGGGTAAGGACCCGGACGAGTTCATAAAGGTCCGGGGTGCGGAGGCCTTCCGGGCGCTCATTGAGGACAGCTCCAGCGGGGTGGAATACCAGCTTGAGAGCGCGGCGCGCGGGCTGGACTTGGAGAGCGACGCGGGCAAGGTCGCGTATCTCCAGAACGCCGCCGAGGTGCTCTCAAAAATGCCAGACCCCGTCTCGCGTGAGGTGTATGCAATGCGCGTGGCCTCACAGTGCTCGGTCAGGGTGGAGGCGGTGCGCGACGCCATCAAGCAGGTGTCATCCCGCCGCGTACGGCGTGAGAAGCGAGCCTTTGAGCGCGAAAACACCCGCCCGGAGCGGAATATGCAGCCGGTCGGGAGCAAGATACGCTTCGAAAACCCCGCATCGGCCAGGGCCGAGATGGGACTTATAAATCTGCTGTACCAGTCGCCGGAGTTTTTCCGGCACGAGGGTATACCGGCGCCGGAGGATTTTTCATCGCCGGAGCTGGGGCACATCTACTCTGCCATGCTGGAGCTCAACCGGGCCGGATTGGAAACCGGCGCGGCCGAACTGAGCTCAAAGCTAAGCGGGGATGAGATGAGCATTTTCACAAGCATCATACAGGAGCCAGTCTCGTTGTCCAACGCGGAGAGGGCGCTTGATGATTACATAGGCAAAATCAACGGCTCGAGCCGCCCGCGGGAGGATGAAGACCTGCGCAGCGTGGCTGAGCAGCTCAAGAAAACAAAGGGTTACGGAGGATAAACAATGTCGCAGGTAAAGGAAAAAGGCAAGGACAAGACGCTCGAGGACATCAAGCTGCCCGCACAGCCGGAGGCGAAGCCGCGCGCGCACAGAAAGTCTGCCGAGAAGGCCGACAAGTCCGCAAAAAACGCCGCTCCGGAGATGCCGGAGGACCCCGAGGCTGCGGCGAAACTCAAAGCGGAAAAACTCAACGCCCTCATAGAAAAGGGCAAGAAGGCCGGAAAACTCACCAGCAAGGAGCTCATGGACACGCTCGACGACCTCAAGATGGACCCCGACGAGCTCGACAAGTTCTATGACAAGCTCGAGGACCTGGGCATAGACACAGCCGGGGAGGACATGCTCCCGCCGCTGGACGACGACGCCCTGCCCGCCCTGGAAGAACTGCAGGAGATAGAGGAAGTCACCGAGGAGGAGATAGCCGCCGACACCGACGCGCTGGCCGACACCTTCTCCACGGACGACCCCGTGCGCATGTACCTCAAGGAGATAGGCAAGGTGCCTCTGCTCACGATGGATGAGGAGCAGGAGCTGGCCAAGCGCATGGCCGACGGCGACGAAGAGGCCAAGCGCCGCATGGCCGAAGCCAACCTCCGTCTCGTCGTCTCCATAGCCAAGCGCTATGTTGGCCGCGGCATGCTCTTCCTGGATTTGATACAGGAGGGCAACCTTGGCCTCATAAAGGCCGTGGACAAATTCGACTACACCAAGGGCTACAAGTTCTCTACTTACGCCACCTGGTGGATACGTCAGGCCATAACCCGCGCCATAGCCGACCAGGCCAGGACGATACGCATACCCGTGCACATGGTCGAGACGATAAACAAGGTTATCCGCGTCTCCCGCCAGCTACTGCAGGAGCTCGGCCACGACCCCACTCCAGAGGAGATCGCCGAAGAGATGGGCATGAGCGTGGACAAGGTGCGCGACATACTCAAGATAGCTCAGGAGCCCGTCAGCCTCGAGACCCCGATAGGCGAGGAGGAGGACAGCCACCTCGGCGACTTCATCCCCGACGAGGACGCGAGCGAGCCGAGCGAAGCGGCCAGCTTCTCCCTGCTCAAGGAGCAGCTCATGACCGTGCTCGACACGCTGACCCCGCGCGAGAAGAAGGTGCTTGAACTGCGCTTCGGCATACTCGACGGGCGCACGCGCACGCTGGAAGAGGTCGGCAAGGAGTTCAACGTCACCCGTGAGCGCATCCGTCAGATAGAGGCCAAGGCGCTGCGCAAGCTGAGGCACCCGAGCAGGAGCAAGAAGCTCAGGGACTTTTTGAACTGAAAAACGCCGCGCGGTTTAACTGCGCATGCGCAAAACCAGGCGGGACCTTTGATTTTCAAGGTCCCGCCTGGTCGCATTTTGATATGATGTTCAATTTCCTGCGGCGTTTACCACATGTCCTCGTAAGGTGTAAATTGCAGCGCACTCTGCACGGTCAGGAAGGCTCCAGCCCTGTTCCAGCTGTTTCGCATGCGCGCGTCCATCGCTGTCACGACGGGGAACTGGAAGCGGTTTGACTGGTGGGTGTAGTTCATCCAGCTATTCAAAAGCCAGCCTTCGTCGAGCGTGTCTATGGGATACGCCACATACCCGCGACAGTTTTCGGCCCTGTTGGGCATGGAGAATGCGGCGAAGACGTCGGTGCTGAGCCGGGAGCCGAAGAAGATGTCGTTGGAGGTGAAAGTCTGGTTCCCGAGGAAGTAATAACCGGCGGCGAAGCTTTGGCCGTCCATGTCACAGAGCACGCGGCCGCTGGGGTCTCCGGCGCTGGCCCAGCCGTCGTTATCGACATAGGTCGGCCAGAGCTGCATGCTCTCGGTGCCGTAAAAGCCGGGGTTGACTGTCCAGAGGAAGTGGTGGAAGATCATCCAGCGCCCATTGGGTAGCTCGACGGCTACGCCTGTTACGTGCAGCTCCTTTACGTCGTAGACCGTATGAATGACGTTGCCCCTATCCACTTTGCGGCCGTCGTTCACGGGCATGTCCTCGCTCTGTGAGACGACGCGCACGGCGCCGGAGCACGCGGCAAGGTCTTCCGCGCTGAGGTCATTGAGCACATTTTCGGGGAAGCCGAGCTCGAGCAGCTCTTCACGAACGGACTCATTGCCAGCAGGCTCAACCGGCTGCCAGTCCATCGGGTACTTGGAAAAGAAGAGATACCCGCAGAGCATCATGAGCAGCGTGAGCGCCGTGACGATTATTGCCAATGTGCGGTTGGAGATGAAGCCCGGCGCGGCCTTGACGGCGTAACCGGCCTCGTCCAGCCCGTTGTAGAGTTTGTACAGGCTGCGGATAATCAGCACAAAGACGGCTATCAGCGCTGCGCCGCCTATGAGGCCGAGGCTTGCGCCGAACACAGCCAGCACGAACAGCAGCACGTACCAGGCGAAGAGCCACAAAGCCGCCGGAGCGTGCGCCGTGAGCGAACACTTGCGCTGTACGTTGCATATTGCGCCCCAAAGCAGCAGCGGCAGGATAAGCTGCATGATGGCCGAGACTACGCCCAGGGGCTGCGTGATTTCAAGCACCGCCTCGCTGCTTGCATAGATGGTGCAGGTCAGAACCATGCTGGCGGCGAAGAAGGCACATTGGAGCGCGGTGATGACATAACAGCCCGCGAAGAAGCGGTTTTCGCGCCTGAGCGTGCGGAAGCCGCACAGCCGCAGCAGGTAGCCAATGGCGGGGAGGATGTAACCAAGGCCCAGAAAGTTCAGGGTGACGGCGCTGAGGCCGACGCCCCAGAGTACCATGCACATGGCGTGCCGCCAGGGGGTTACAGTGTCCACAACCTCATGCGGCGGCGTGTCAGGCACTGCGCTTTCGATGAGCGCGTCAAACTGCTTATCATTCATCGCCGTCACCTCCCAGAGCGCGCCGGAGCTTTATGCGCAGGCGGCGCAATCTGCCTTCAATGGCGCGTTCGCTCATTCCGAGCTCGCCGGCCATCTGCGCCGTGGATTGCATGTAGTAGTATTTGCGATAAAATAACGCCCGCTCGGCCGGTTTCAGCGCGTCTATGGCCTTCTCAAGCGCTTCGCGCCGCTCCTGTTGCAGCAGCGCCTCCTCAGGCGTGGGCTCGCAGGCCGGCAAATCTGTGTTGAGCCCGTCAAGGGACTCATGGACGGGCTTGCTGCGGCGGGCACGGTCGAGCGCACAGTTGCGCGCTATCGCCGTGAGCCAGGCGCTCAGGCTGCCTTTGGAGGGGCTGTAAGCTTTGATGTTGTTCCAAACACGCATGCAGCACTCTGAAAGACACTCTTCCCGGTCTGCCTCGTCGGAGAGTATGGGCGCGATGACATAGCGCATGAGCGGGCCGAAGTGACGAAGCAGCTCGTCAATACCGCGCTCGTCGCGGGACATTATGAGTTCTGTGACCTCGCTGGCATGCACACCCTCACCCCCCTGATTGGTTACCGGCCTGACTTTCCTAAATATAATACGCACAAAGAGCGCAAAACCCACGCTCAAAAGCAAAAAGCCGTCCGCAAAACGCGAGACGGCTCTTTTTGCGGTCAATCGCCGCTGCGGAGCGTCACGAGCACGAGCTCGGGGCGGTTGTTAAAGCGCAGTGGTATGAGGCTGTTGCCCAGCCCGCGGGAGACTACTAGCGCAGCCCCGTCCACGGTGTACAGCCCTGCGGTGTAATCAGGGAAGAAGCCCTGGCCCGGGGCATAGAGCGCGCCTATGAGCGGCAGTCGTACCTGCCCGCCGTGTGCATGGCCGGAGAGCGTGAGTTCGGCTCCGGCTCCGGCGTAGGTCTCTATGAGCTCCGGCCTGTGTGCGAGCAGCACGGTGTAGCAATCGCTGTCCAAAAGGCCCTCAAGTTCAGCCTCAGCACGCACAGACGCGCTCTCACCCGTGCGTATAAAAGCCGGGTCGTCTATCCCGGCCAGCTCGAGGCGCGAGCCGCCGCGCTCAATGTATACGGCCTCGTTGCGCAGCACAACGGCTCCCGCCTCGGTGAGCAGCGGCTCGATGGCGTCAAAGTCCAGGCGCGACTCGTGGTTGCCGGTAACATAGTAGACCGGCGCTATTTTGCTAGCCCCGGCAATGAAACGCACCGCAGCATCGACATCGGTGTGGCGCGAATCTATGAGGTCGCCGGTGACGGCTATGATATCCGGTTCTGCACCGGCTATGAGCTCCAGAAGCTCCGCATTGGCGTCGCCAAATTCGGCGTTGTGAAGGTCGGACACGTGCGCGATTTTGAAGCCGTCAAAGGCACTGTCGAGCTCCGGCGAACTCACCTCTATCTCCGTCAGTACCAGCGCGCGGTTGGCCCAGAGCGTCCATATAAGCAGCGCCGCAAAAAGCAGCAGTATGACGATAATGACTATCATTCTGCGTTTCACCGCCTCACCTCCAGTTTGGGGTATTATAGCACAGCCGCTGTATCCATGCAATGTGCCCGGGTGCGGTGCGGCGGCGTAGAATACGACGCATAGCCTGCTGGTAGGGGCTACGACCCCTCAGTCAGCTACGCTGACAGCTCCCCTTAAAAGGGGAGCCGTGACGTCGATGACGCCGTCCCCTACGGGCGTGTGCGAAACGTAACTATCAGCAACCCCCAGCACGCCAGCGAAGCAAAGGTGTGCGGCAAACGAGGCACACACCCCGGGTAACCTAGCCCTCACCTCCCACCAGCACACGAGTGCAACAATGTTTGCGGCAAGAGGCGCAGAAACCCTGGGCAACGCCGGTCTTAACGGCTGTGATAGTCCACCGCACCCACACTGGGCAACGTCCAGTGTTAACCCGTCAGCGGCCGCGAAGCGAAACTGCGGTCGGCGATGGTGGAACTAAATGAAAGTTTAGGGACGACCGACCGAAAGTCAGCGGGGTCCCGAGCTAACACGCACCCTTACGTACAAGTCCGCACCAAAGCGGATTTTCCTTTCGGGGTCTGGGGCGCTTTCTTTTGGCAAGAGCAAAAGAAAGCGCCCCAGGATGGCCGCAACCGCCCACGGTTGCCTCCCACGTCAGGCGACGTGCCACCAACATCCCCCGCTGGGAAAATAAAATTCCCCCTTGACAAACCCACAGACCCGAGGTATATTAGTGCCACGGTTAATTACTCAAGTAACTAACCAATCAACAAACAGGAGGTGAGCACATGGCGGGCTTTGGATCAGACCGTCCCATCTTTCTTCAGCTTGCGGAGATGCTGGAGGAGGGGATAATCTCCGGCGCATACCCGGAGGAGGGGCAGATACCCTCCATCACCGAGTTCTCCGCTGCGCTGAAGATAAACCCTGCCACGGCGCTCAAGGGCATCAATCTCCTGGTTGACGAGGGCCTGGTTTATAAGAAGCGAGGCGTCGGCATGTTCGTGGCCACGGGCGCGCGCGACGCGCTGCTTGACAAGCGGCGGGAGAGCTTCTACACCGGGCGGCTGCGTCCCGTAGTGCGCGAAGCATCGCAACTGGGATTGACGCTCACCGAGCTAAACGCCCTCACTGAACGGGCGTACAACGATGAGGAAAAGGAGTAAAAACCATGGCAATAGAACTGCACGGCGTCACAAAGCGTTACGGCGCGACCACGGCGCTTGACAATGTCTCCGTCAAGTTCGGAGGCGGCATAGTATACGGCCTGCTCGGCGCCAACGGGGCGGGCAAGACCACAATGATGAATCTCATTACCAACCGTATCTGGGCCGACGAGGGCGAGATACTGATAGATGGCGAGAGGGCGCCGGGCAATGATCGCGCGCTCGGCAAGGTGTACATGATGGCAGAGGCGAACCTCTTCCCGGACAGCATGAAGGTTGATGGCGCGCTCAAGCTCACGAAGAGCTTTTACCCCAGCTTCGACATGGACTACGCCATGAGCGTGGCGAACAAATTCGAGCTGCCCACCAGGAAAAAAGTCAAGGCCCTCTCCACCGGCTACTCCAGCATATTCCGTCTCACACTGGCGCTCGCAGTGAACTGCCCCTACGTCATCTTCGACGAGCCGGTTTTGGGCCTCGACGCCCAGCACCGCGACCTGTTCTACCGCCTGCTGATGGAGAAGTGCGCCGAGGGCGAGCAGACCGTGATACTCTCCACACACCTCATCCAGGAGGCCGCGAGCCTCATCAGCCACGCCGTTATCATCAAAAACGGCAGGGTCCTGCGCGACTGCGACACCGACGAGCTGACCGGCGCGGCCTATCAGGTCAGCGGCCCGGCGGCGCTGGTGGACGAATATGTCCGTGGCCGCCACGTGCTTACGGTGAACAGCCTCGGCGGGCTCAAGACCGCCTGCGTAGACGGCCAGCCGGAGAACACGGACATTGCAGGGCTCGAGTTTGCAAACATGGATTTGCAGGACTATTTCATCAGCCTTATGAATGAACAGGAGGGTGTACAATGAGGTTCCTACCGACTTTTAAATACAGGCTGCGCGACTGCATGTGGAGCATGCTGGTGATTGTCATTGTCATGATAGCGCTCACGCTGCTGACACAGTTTGGCGTTACGACTTTCGGTGCATATACCACGACTGAGGACGGCTACACAGAGACAACTTCGACGATGAATTTCACCATGCCGTACGTAATCTTCATGCTGGTGCTTGGAATTGTCACTGTGCGCGAGGATATGCGCATAGGTATCCAGAACGGCGCAAGCCGCCGCACCAGCTTCCTGGCTAACATAAGCTGCATGGCCGTGACGTCGCTGTGCCTGAGTCTGACGACGATTATTTTCTACACGGTCTGGAACACATTGGACACCGGAGTGGTTCTCATAGACTTCTACTCAATGATGTACCTGGGTAACTTCTCTCCCTCCACGGTGGAGACCATGCTCATGAGCGCTGTTATGACTTTTGTCTTCAGCATGGCCTTTGCGGCCATCGGCTGCTTCATGTCGCTGATGTACTGGCGGCTGAACAAAATCGGCAAGTGGGTAGTGTCCATCGGCATGGGCGCGGCAGTCATACTGCTCATCAACGCCGGAGCTGCTTTCTATAGTGTCGGCGAGATCGTAGCCCGTTTCGCCCGCTTCATCGTAGAGACGCCCTGGAATCTCAACGGCTTCTTCGTGGTGCTGGCAGTGGCCTTCTACATCTTCTCAATGCTGCTCGTGCGGCGCAACAACATAACCGCGGCGGTATAACGCAAAAAAGGGACGGATACTCCGTCCCTTTTTAATATAATCCTAGTACAGCAGCGGGCGCTTATCCCGCCGCCTGCGGTTGGGAGCCTCGGGCAGTTCGACGAGGATGATATCGTCGCCGAGGCGGGAAATGCAGTTCCAGGGTATGACGTAGTCGTCGTCGCGGCCCAGCAGCCCCCCGGCCCGTCCGGCACCCGGCACTATAAGCGCGCAGATCGTCCCGCACGACGAGTCAAATTCCGCATCGCAGACATAGCCAAGCCGCGCGCCGCTTTTGAGGTCTATGACCTCCTTGTTGCGCAGCTCGGAGAACAGGCACACCACGCTCATCACCTCGTAGAAGCCTATGCGCCGCTGCGGCGGGTTATGCATCAAACCGGCAACTGTAGAGTTTCAGTACCCCTGTGCCCAGGAGCAGACGCAGTTTGAACCGCTTGCCGCGCGGCAGCGTGCTGAAGTTTGCCGGCAGTGACTTCAGGGCCCGGACCGCTCTCATGCCTCGCAGGCCCGAGAGCGCCGTCGCGCCGGGCAGGTAGGACTTTACGCCCATGCCCGAGGAGAAGAGCCGCGCCGCACCGCCAAGCCCGTCGAAGGCCGCTTCGCCGCCGGGGAAGAGCCCGGCCAGTCCGGACAGGAGAGAGCTCACCGCGTCCTCCGGCAGATGGCAGACAAGGCCCGCCATCAACACCAGAATGCCGCCGGGCGCGTCTATGCCCGCGAGCGAACCCACATCCAGCGCGTCGGCGGCGAGATAGGTTTCACGCCCGAGCGGGGGGATGAGCCGGGCGCGGAGCGCAATTACCTCCGGCGTGTCGGCGTATACCATGCGGCAGCGTCCGTTGTCAACGAGCCGCAGCGAGGCGTCCAGGCCGCAGCCGAGGTCTATGAGCGTGCCGTCGGGGTGTTCGCTTAGAAATTCCCGCGCGATGCCGGTGAGCGCGGCTTGCCTGAGCGCGTACAGGAGCGGTTCGCTCTGCCTGGCCGCCGAGAAGTCCGCGCGCAGGTGCGAGAGAATGGCCGCATCGGCTTCGCCTATGCCGAGCTGGGGATAGAGTACGCGGCACTGTGCCCGGCACCAGAGGGGGACCAGGGTGCCCTCGTCAATCTCGCCGGGTTGGAGCACGATAACTTCAGACACGCGCCGTGCCCCCCTTCACCGTAGAGACCGTAAGCAGGTCGTATTCATGGGTAAAGCGCCCCGGGCTCACTCCACGCTCGCGGCAGGCGAGGAAGATCTTGGCGCAGGCGAGCGCGTCGCTGCCAGCGTCGTGGTGGGCGAGGTCTATGCCCAGGGCGTAAGAGAGCGTGTCGAGCTTGTGGTTGGAGAGTTCGGGGAAGGCCGCACGCGCCATGCGCACCGTGTCTATGTATTGGGCGCGGGCGCGCCAGGTTATGCCGTAGGCCCTCAGGCACTTGGCCAGCACGGCCATGTCGAAGGGCGCGTTGTGCGCCACCAGCACGCCCTCGTCAAAGACGCCTGCAAGCTCCTGCTCCCAGAGCTCGGCGAAACAGGGCTCGCCGTTTGTGGCCTCGGGAGTGATGCCGTGGAGCAGCACGTTGAAGGCGGCGTAGTCGCACTCGGGGTTCACGAGCCGCGTGAAACTGCCGAGTATACGCCCGTCTTCTATCACGCTCACGCCTATCTGGCACATGCGGTTGTTGTATGAATTGGGAGTCTCAGTGTCAAAGACCACATAGCGTTCCCTGCTCATGCGTTCATCTCCGTTTGCAGAGTTAATGTCACGGAAAACGCCGGGGAGGTGCCCCGGCGCATTCATTTCCATCTGAGCGACTTCAGGTATTCCTTGAGCTCCGGCGCTATACGCCGCGACTCCACGGACTTCTGTATCGCCTTGTTGTGTACCCAGCGGCTGAGCCGTCGGTTTTCTATGTACGGCAGCGCGCTCTCACGCTGCTTCGCCAGCGCCGTAGCGAAATACCAGGCGACCATCATGTCCACGTAGTACTCCCCACAGCAGCACCCGGCCGCGAGCTCGAGCTGCGATGGGTCAAAGCCCTCGTCCAGGTAAAAGCCCAGCAGTACGCCGATGCCGAAACGCACGGTGTACGTGCGCCCGCTCGCGGTCCAGCGCTCCACCTCGCCCATGAGCGGCTCGGGCCGCGGCTTGAAAGCCCTCGGTGAGAGCAGGTCGCAGGTGGCCCAGTTGTCGACATAGGGCAGGAACCTGTCCAGCGCCGCCACAGTCTCGTCATAGCCGCGCAGCTCGTTTATGAGCAGACCGTGGAGGTTGTACTCGTCGTAATAGCTGTGCGGCAAGGTTGACATAAAACATGCCGCCTCCGGGGTGTTGCGCAGCTCGCGCGCGAAACGGCGCAGCTCGGGCGTGCGCACACCGAGTACGCTCTCCGGTGGGATGTTGGGGATCAGCGCGGCCTGAAAGGCGGCGTATTTCCCGTCGGCGAGCGATTTGAGGCGTTCGAGCACGGCGTTATTTTCCACGCTTTACCCTCCTCTTACGCTTGGCTCGGCGGGCGGCGCGGATCTGGCGCATGCCCTGGCGCGTGATGAGTATGGTAGGTTCGCGCCGGTCCCCGGTGTTCCAGTTGGAGAGCGCAAAGAAGACCACGGACTCGATGACCAGCGCGAAGAAGGCCCAGAGCGCCCAGTTTCCGTCCAGGAAGTGAGTGAAGAGGAAGTCGGTCACGCACACCCAATAGGCGATGCAGGTCGGTATGGTGACGGTGTAGTTCAAAAGCCCGAGCACACCAAGCCGTTCGGGATATTTGTTCATGGTGTAGCGGTTGCACAGCAGGGGGATGTTCGCGTGCAATACGCTGTTCCAGCCGATGTACTCCGGTATCAGCAGATGTGCAAGGCGCGTATTCTTGATGGTGACGTAGCCCTTTATTTTGTCGTCGCCCGTCCACCAGGCGTTACTGCGGCAGAGGGAGAAGCCGCACAGCCAGGGCGGTACTGTCACAAACAGCAGCCACACCAGCGCGCCGCCTATGGCCAGGCCCACGCCGCGCAGCAGCAACATAAAAGCACCCATAAATTCTTTCCTCCGTGCGCCGTGGCGCACACATTAAAATAGTTATTTCGTCAGCGCGAACTCGCGCGCTTCGGCTATCCAGCCAAGCAGTTCGGAGTCTATCTCATCCTCGCTTGCGACGATGGTGTGGTGAGTCCAGCGGCCGGGGTAAGGTTCGCTCGCTGCGAAGATGCGCGGGTTTTTGAGCTCGCGGCCGAGGCCGAAGGTCACGATTATGAACACTTCGGGGCAGCGTTTGCCCATGCGCCGCGTGGACACGAAGGCGAAGCCGTAGCGCGCCTTGAAGGTTATCTGCGTGCGCGCGGCACGTATCTCCACGTCCGGCCAGAGCGTAAGTATCTCCTCGCGGAGCTTCACATAGAGCGGCAGGGCCGCCTCATGCCCGGAGAAGAGCTGCAATTCGTCGGCATTCATTGCCCTCACCTCTATGGGTTATTTTGCCGCAAAACGTCTCTTCTGTCAAGTGCCGCGCGTAAAGCGGGAAAACGTGCAAGAGGCCGAAGCTACTTGTCAAGCCATATGGCGCATGATATAATTATCTGGCGGGGGAATGGAGAGCCGGAACCCCGCCGGGTGAGCACCTACCGTATGCAAGGCTACTTGTGTACGGTGTTTTTTTATGTATGGAGGCGAGAGAAATGTCAAAATGGGGCGAGCGCTACGGGGGAATTGCGCGCGAACTCATAGCTTTCAGCACCCCGCTCATACTTAGCGGCGTGCTGCAGCAGCTCTATAACTGGGTAGACGCCTTCATAGTCGGCCACGTAGAGGGCGAGCTAGCCATGGGCAGCGTGGGCGCGACGAGCACGTCCGTGAACCTGTTCGTCACCGCCATCACCGGCTTCACCCTGGGCCTCTCCGTGCTCATGGCGCAGCGACACGGCGCGCGTGACGACAGACAGATACCCCGCATCCTCTCAGCCTATGCCTTCATATTGGGCGGCATCTTCCTCGTCATATCCATACCCGGCCACTTTTTCGCGGGCGAGCTTCTGGAACTGCTGGACACGACGGAGGACATGCTCCCGCTTGCGACGCAGTACCTGTCCATCATCTTCCTGGGACTGCCGTTCCTCGCGGTATATAACGTCTACTCTGCCGCCTTGCGCGCGCTGGGCGACAGCCGCGCGCCCTTCCTAGCGGTGGTTGTGAGCTCCGTTGTGAACATAGCGCTCGACATACTGCTCGTCGCCGTTATACCCTGGGGCGTGCGCGGCGCGGCTATCGCCACGATTTTTTCCCAGGCGGCGATGACAATATTCATTATAGGCTACGCGATTAAAAAGCACCCCACGCTGCGCTTCAAGCCCGGCCGCGGCATGAGCGGCCTCGGCTGTGTGGCAGAGGGCATGCGCTTCGGCCTGCCGCCCATGATACAGTCCAGCCTGACCGCGACGGGCAGCCTGCTGCTGCAGAGCTTCATGAACAGCTTTGGCTCTGACACCGTGACGGCCATAACGACGGCTTACCGCGTGGACACGATAATACTTCTGCCAATCATGAACCTCAGCTCGGGCATCTCCACGCTTTCAGCGCAGAGCCACGGCGCGCACGACGATGTCAGAGCGGGCCGGATACTCGGCGTGGGTACGATCATGATGATAGTGGTGTCGCTGATGCTTACGGCCATAATCATCCCGACCGGCGGCTGGCTCATCGCCATGTTCGGCGCGGGGGAGACGGTGGTCAATATAGGCCGCAGCTTCTTCATGGGCATAGCGCCGTTTTACGTGGTCTGCGGCCTGGCCATGGCCCTGCGTGGATACCTGGAAGGGCTGGGTGATATGACCTTTTCCAGCGCAATAGGCATATGTGCCCTCGCAACGCGCATTGCGGCCTCTTACGCCATGCGGCCGTTTTTCGGGAACATGACTGTCGCATATGCTGAGGCGGTTTCCTGGGCGCTGATGCTTGCGCTTTATGCGGCGCGATGTGCGGTAAAACGCAGGGCGATCGCAAGAGGGTAATTGGACACTGGCGTCTCGGCGTCCCGCACGTACGGTTTTACGTCACTGCGTTATTTTTCCTTCGGGTTGAACACTGCTGCGGCCAGGAAGCCGAAGCAGATTGCTGCGGCAATGCCGCCGGCTGCGGCTGTCAGGCCGCCGGTGAATGCGCCCAACACACCCTGCTCAGCTACTGCTTCGCGCACGCCTTTCGCAAGGGTGTTGCCAAAGCCGGTCAGCGGTACGCTGGCTCCGGCGCCAGCCCACTCCACCAGCGGTTCATAGAGGCCGGCGGCGCCCAATATTACGCCTGCTACGACGTAGCTCGTCAGTATGCGCGCCGGGGTGAGGGCGGTGCGGTCAATCAGAGCCTGGCCGATGGCGCACAGCACGCCGCCGGTGGCAAAGGCCTTCAGGCAATCTATCAGCAGTTCCATCAACACGCCTCCATTTCAAGCGATGCCGCGTGGCAGATGCCGGGTATGCTCTCGCCCTGGAGCGAGATGGTCGGGCTCATAAGCGCGCCCGTGGCGGCAAAAAGCACTCTCTTCCAGATGCCCGAACGCAGGTTGGGGATGACATAGCCTGCGAGCACGCTGGCGCTGCAGCCGCAGCCCGAGCCGCCGGAGCACACCCCCTGGCGCTCGGCGTCGTATATTATGGCGCCGCAGTCGAAATGCCGCGCGCCGAGACTCACGCCGCGCATCTCCAGCAGCTCGCGCAATATGTCAGAGCCCACTTTGCCCAGGTCGCCGGTGACGATGGCGTCGTAGTAGCCGGGGTCGCGGCCCGTGTCGGAGAAGTGCGCGCACAGTGTGTCGCAGGCCGCGGGCGCCATGGCCGCGCCCATGTTGGACGTGTCGGTAATGCCAGCGTCGAGTATGCGGCCGGGCGTGACGCGGGTCACATACGGAGCGGGCGCGTTGAGCGCGAGTATCACTGCGCCCGCCGCCGTGACTGTCCACTGGCTGGTGGGTGTGCGCACGCTGCCGTATTCGAGCGGGAAGCGGAATTGCCGCTCGGCAGAACAGAAATGTGAACTCGTGAGAGCTGCAACTTTTTCGCCCGCGCCTGCGTCTATTAATAAAGCGGCCAGGCACAGGGACTCGGACATGGTAGAGCAGGCTCCGTAAAGACCCAGGTACGGCGCGGATGCGTCGCGCAGCGCGTAAGCCGAGCCCGCGCACTGGTTGAGCAGGTCGCCGGAGAGAATGAAATCCAGTGCGCCCGGAGCGATGCCTGCCTTGTCACAGGCCAGGTCGAAACAGCGCCGGAGCATGGAGCTCTCGGCCTTTTCCCAACTCTTTTCGCCGAAGCGCGCGTCGGAACTTATATAGTCGAAGCAGCGCGCGAGCGGGCCATCGCCCTCCTTTTTCCCGGCGGCATTTGCCGAGGAGAGCACGCCGGCTGCGCACTCGATGGCAAGTGTCTGCTTGCCAAGGCGCTTTGCGCACATATATACCACCTCGAGGCTAATATGCCCACGTTTTCATGACAAATGCATCCGGTACACAAATTCCCGGCTTTCGACAAAAAAGTTGATGAATTTTTTACAAAGCTCTGGTAAAATAATTAAACCCCCACAAACAGGAGGCATGACCATGAAAGAGCCAACACTTGTGATACTTGCGGCCGGTTTGAGCAGCCGCTATGGCAGCTTGAAGCAAATAGACCCCATCGGGCCGGGCGGCGAGTTTATTATTGACTACTCCGTCTACGACGCCTGCCGCGCCGGTTTTAAGCGCGTGCTGTTCTTGATAGCGCCGGAGATGCGCGCGGATTTTGAGGACGCCATAGGCGCCCGCGTGCGCGGGTCCATTGAGGTGGATTACGCCTACCAGAGCCTGGACCGCTGCCTGCCGGAGAGCTATACGGTGCCGGAGGGGCGCGTTAGGCCCTGGGGTACGGCTCACGCACTGATATGCTGTCGCGAGCGACTGGACGGACCCTTCGCCATGATAAACGCGGACGACTTCTACGGCGCAAGAGCTTACGCCAAGATGTACGAGTGGCTGTGCAATGTCGATGCGCAGGCGCGGCCCATGCGCTTCTCTATGGTCGGATACAACCTGGGAAATACGGTCACGGACGCTGGCCGGGTTTGCCGCGGCGCTTGCCGCACGAGTGGCGGCAAGCTGGAGTTTATCGAGGAACTTACGTACGTGGTAAAAACCCCCGACGGACCGGCTTTCAGTACGGACAACGGGGCCACGCTGCGCCCGCTGAGCGAGGACACCACGGTGAGCATGAATTTTTGGGGCTTTACCCCGGCGCTCTTCGACGAGATAGAGCGGCGCTTCCCGGCCTTTCTGGCAAACGGGCTGAATGATAACCCGCAGGCCGAGATGCTGGTGCCGAACCTCGTCGGCGAACTGCTGCGCGAGGGGCTGTGCACGGTGGACGTCATGCGCAGCGACGATGTGTGGCACGGCATGACATACAGGGAGGACAAACCGGAGGTTATGGCCGCCGTGAGAGCGCTAATAGCCGAGGGCAAGTACCCCGAAAAGCTTTGGAAATAATGTTGTATATAAAAAGGAGCCCGCACGGTTGTGAACTGAACCAGTAAAAACGGACAATAGACAAAAGGCCCCCTGTGTAGG
>CAKNRQ010000009.1 GCA_930990965.1 uncultured Clostridia bacterium | reverse complement strand
AGCTCCTACACCAGGGCTCTTTTTGTACTGTCCGTATATTCTGGGGCAGTTCATTCTGGATGGGGGCAGATATTATATCTCCATAACACTTCGCAAGCAAACGCTAAACAGGCGTCATGTAAACTGTGCTCAGGATTCAGAGAAAGGAGCGCCAAGCATGGACGTCATTACCGTATACTTACAGACAATCCGTTCTGCCCGAAGTTCGGGGACGCCTGGCAATTTACATTTTGACGTCACCATCTACGGCAGGGTGCCGGCTGTAAATCCAGTGTCCGGAGCGTGTACCAACGCGGGAAAGCCCGAACTCGAAACAGTGTAGGACAAGATATGAGCTACGAATTCCTGAGTGAAATCATGAAGCTGGTCGTGCCTATTCTGGCCTGCGCCGCCGTTCTGATGGCTGCCGCGCTTATAGTTTTCGTTCTGCCGTAGAACAGCGAGATCTGCAGCCGCATTCCGCGACGTCAGACTATCTGGAAGATATAGAACTTCAAATACTCTGTCTCCGGGACGTTCCAGAGTATGGGGTGGTCGGGGGCCTGCTTGCGCACTTCGACCTCACGGAGTTTTACGTTGGCGTCACGGGCCGCAGAGTGGAGCATCTTCACGAAGAGCTCGTTCTCCATGAAGTGCGAGCACGAGGCCGTGGCCAGGTAGCCTCCGCGCGGCAGGAGCCGCATGGCGCGGTAGTTTATCTCCTTATAGCCGCGCCCGGCGCTCTTCACCGTGCGGCGGGACTTGGTAAACGCGGGCGGGTCGAGTATGACTATGTCGTAGTGCGCCCGCTCCTCTATGAGCTTTGGCAGCAGGTCGAAGACATCGCAGGCGAGGAAATCCATGTTCCCCTCAAGGCCGTTCATGGCGGCGTTGGCCCGCGCGAGGCTGACTGCGCTCTCGCTCACGTCCACGGCTGTGACGCGCTCTGCCCCGGCTTTCGCAGCGTTGAGGGCGAAGGAGCCGGTGTGCGTGAAGCAGTCCAGCACCCGCTTGCCGGGCGCGAGGCGGGCCACAGCCAGACGGTTATACTTCTGGTCCAGGAAGAAGCCTGTCTTCTGACCGTTGGCAAAGTCCACGGCGTACTTGATGCCGTTCTCGGTTATGACTGTGTCCGTCGCGCCCGAATGCGGCAGGCCCTCGTACCAGCCGGAAACCGGCTCCAGGCCCTCTTTGGCGCGCAGGGGCGACTCGCTGCGCTCGTATATGCCGCGTATCTCCACGCCCATCCCGGCGAGCTGGCTCACCAGGGCGCGGTAGAGCACGTCCTTGCGCTGCTCCATGCCGAGGGACATGATCTGCGTCACGAGTACGTCTTCAAACCTGTCCACCGTCACGCCGGGAAGGCCGTCGGCCTCGCCGAACACGAGGCGGCAGGCGTTGAAGTCCCCGCCCATGACGGTGCGGCGGTATTCCAGCGCGTACTTGACCCGGCGCTCAAAAAAGGCGTCGCTGAAGGTCTCGTTGGCGTTGTCGCTCAAAATGCGCACGGCTATCTTACTCGCAGGCGAGTATATACCCGCACCGAGCCAGGCGCCCTTGGCCGCGAACACATCCGTTATGCCGCCGGGCGTCAGCTCGCCCGTGCGCTCCCGTATCTCTTCGGCGTAGACCCAGGGGTGGCCGTTTCTCAGGCTGCGCTCGGCCTTTGCGCTGACGGTCACAGCGGGATATGGCCTGTTACTCTTCAACTGTACCGTCTCCTTCCGGCTGAGTTTGCACGTCCTCCTGCTCCGGCTGCTCAGTGGTGCCGGTCTCGCTTTCCGTCCCCGTCTCCTCGCCAGAGTCTTCCTCCTCGTACTCGGAGTAGTCTATGACGAGGTTCGGTCCGTCAAAGCTGCCGTCGAGCTTGCTCATAGTCCTGTCGTAATCCTCGCTGCCCTCTTCGTAGGGCGTGGGGCAGAAGTCATTGTACGCCGTCACGCTGCTCAGGCGGCAGGGTATGGCTTCCCAGCCCTCCACCGTGACGGTGCCATCGGCGGCGCGCTTGACGGTGAACTGCACGATGGCAGTGTCCTTGTCGCGCGGGTTGGTGTTGCCGCCGAAGACGTAGTTGCCCAGCGAATAAACTATGTACCCGCCATTATACTCCTCAATGGGCTGCAGCACGTGCGGGTGCGAGCCGTAGACTATGTCCGCGCCGGCGTCTATCGCCGCCTGGCCCAGCACGGTCTGATTGTCTGCGGGCCTGTAATAGCCCTCCAGCCCCCAGTGCATCAGAGCTATGACTATGTCTACCTCGGGGTTATTCGCCAGCGCGCTCACGCCTGCGCGCACCTGGTACTCGCTCATGTACCACGGCGCGGCATAGAGCCCAATCGTGATACCATCGCCGTTGGTGTAGATGTAGCTCGCATCCGGCGCGGCATAGGCCACGCCGTACTCGTCGAGCACAGCCATAGTGTTATCCAGGCCCTCCTGGCCGAAGTCCATCGTGTGGTTGTTGCCGAGCGTCACGAAGTCCACTCCACCTAGCACCAGCATCTCCGCATTCCCGGCGTCGCCGCAGAAGTTGAAGAGTGAGCTCGAATAGAGCGTCTCATACGAGAGCGAGCACTCGAGGTTCGCAATCGTGAGGTAGTCGTTCTCAAAATACTGCACCGTGCCGGAAAACGGCCAGGCCATGTCGCCGTTAACTATGGTCTCAAAGGTGTCCTCCCGCTGCGACGAGCTGAGAGTACAGTCGCCGACCATGGAGATGACGAAGTACTCGTCCGTGGGCGTCGGCTCCGGGGTGGGTGTAGGCGTAGTTTCGGGCGCGGTTGTCGGGGTTGTGTATTCGGGCTCAGGTAATGTACCCTGCTGCCTGGCCGAGCAGGCGCTGAGCGCCAGGGCGAGGACCAGCACAAAAGCTATAACGTGTCTCTTTCTCATGGGCTAGATTATATAATATCTGCCCTTCTCTTTCAAGTACCGGCGTATTAAGTGCCGCTATGCCAAAAATTGTGCTTGACCTTGACGTTGCGTCAAGGTATACACTGCGTATAAAGGAGGGAGCAGCATGGAATACAGCATAACGTCCCTGGCCCGGCTCGCGGGAGTGAGCACGCGCACGTTGAGGTGGTACGACGCCATGGGGCTTTTGAAGCCGTCCTGCACCGGTGAAAACGGCTACCGCCGTTACGGCGCCGCGGAGGTAGACCGGCTGCAGGACATACTCTTCTACCGTGCCCTCGGCTTGCCGCTGGCGCGCATCAGGGAGATACTAGACGACCCCTCCTTTGACCGGCTCACAGCCCTGCGCGGCCACCTGTCCGCGCTCGAGAGCGAACGGGAACGCATAAACGGGCTTATCAGGTCGGTGGAAACAACCATAGCAGCCATAGAAAGGAAGGTCAGCATGGACGATGAACTCAAATTTGAGGCCCTCAAGCGCTCTGCCGTGGACTGGAACGAGCAGCAATTTGGCCGGGAGGCGCGCAAAAAGTACGGCGACGCCGAAGTGGACTCTGCCCACAAAGCCGTAATGGGCCTCACCAAAGAGCAATATGCCGAGTGGAAACGGCTCGGCGATGAGATACGCAGCCGCCTGGAAACGGCGGTCAAAGCCAAGTCCGACGCGGACAGCGCCGAAGCCCGCGAGATAGTCTCGCTGCACCGCCGCTGGCTGAGTTTCTCGGGCTTTGAATACGACGAAACGCGCCACCGCGGCCTGGCCGCCATATACACATCCGACGAGCGCTTTGCCGCGTACTACGACCGCAACGTACCGGGCTGCGCCGCCCTCCTCGCCTCTGCCATAGAGCGCTGGGCGGGACAGTGCTAAAAAGGACAAGGCCGGGGAGCTATGCTCCCCGGCCTTGTTGCGGATGATGCAAACCGCTTGTTATTCTCTGGTGTAGTTGCCGAAGATTTTCTCCTTCCAGACCTCTTCCGGCTCGGCGTGGTAGCCTTCTATGTAGCTCACCAGCGCCGCCGGCTCGGAGAACACCTCGTACAGTGCCCTCCCGCTCCTGGTGAAGAATTCCTCTTCCACGGCGCGCATTATCATGGCTTCCATGGCGTCGTAGTACCCGTTCGTGTTCAGCACGGCCATGGCCTTGGCGTGGCGGCCAAGCTGCTTGAGCGTGAGCGCCTCAAAGAACTCTTCAAAGGTCCCGATGCCGCCGGGCAGAGTCACAAAGGCGTCGGACATGTCCTCCATGGCCTTCTTGCGCTCGCTCATGGTCTCGGTGAAGATCATCTCGTTGCACTCGCTGTACAGTATCCCCGGCTCGTCGAAAAAGCGCGGGGCCACGCCTATCAGGCGGCCGCCCTCGCTCTTCGCGCCGCGGGCCGCGGCGCCCATAAGCCCGCTCTCGCCACCGCCGAAAACTATCTCATGTCCGTGGCGGGCGAGCTCGGCGCCGAGGGCGTAGGCCTCGTCGTAATACACTTGCGCCAGATCGCGGCTGGACGCGCCAAACACGCAAACTTTCAAGTTAGGTCAACCTCCAAAGTCCAGTACCCGGCGCATGCGCGCGAGGGTGAGACGGTTTCTTATGGCCGTGGATATGTCGAGCACCTCATCCCTGAGGCTCTCGTCTATGCCGATGTCGCTCAGGCGGTACTTGCCGCCGAGGGCGTGCAGCGTCCAGGCGAAGCTGGCCGCCGTGGGTATTCCGGCTATGATTTCGCGGATCTCGTCCCAGTGGTCAACGATGTTCTGCGGGTCGAAGGTGGCGAGGCAATCGTGCTCGTTCTCGCGCAGGATGCCGTCGGCGAGGGGGCCGAATTTCTCGCGCACCCAGGCTTCGTCCAGGGGCTTATAAGGCTTTGCCTTCGGGGTGAGGGCGGCCATGCGGTGGTATTCCCCGGCGCAGATGACCGCTCCGACGCCGACGCACTCGCCGTGGATGCCGTTTGCGTTCTCAAAGCGCGGCGGCTTCATCTCCACCAGGTGGGCGATGAGGTGCTCCGCACCGGAGGCGGCGCGGGAGTTGCCCAAAAGCTGCATGGAGAGGCCGGATATCATCTGGGCCATGGTCATGGCCTCGAAGTCGGGTACGCCGCCCTTGTGCATGGTGTCCACACACTCGAGCATGAGGTCCAGCGCCTCCTGGGCCGCGGCGGCGGTGCGCTCGCAGTAGTATTCGCCCGAGACGAGATGGGCAATCTTCCAGTCGGCGAGGGATATGTATTTGGCCAGTATGTCCGCGACGCCGCTCACCACGAGATGGCTCGGCGCGCTGGAGATGATGTTCAGGTCGGCGACGACGAGCACCGGCGCGTGCATGGGTATGGAGCGCTTCTGGCCGTCGATTACGATGGAGCAGACGTTGGCGGTGAAACCGTCGGAGCTGGCCATCGTGGGAATGGCGACAAAGGGTATGCCGAGCTTGTTGGCCGGATAGCGGGCGAAATCCATCAGCGTGCCGCTGCCGACGGTTATTATGACGTCGGGGTTGTCAAGCTGGGGGATGACGGCCTCTATCATGTCCTTTTCGGAGTGCAGGCCCTGCGCCTCCAGGATTATCTCCTTGTCCGCGCGGACATGTACCATGCCTGGCAGGTTATAGGTGTTGGTATCGTACAGGACGGTGCGTTTGCCGGTGAGGCCGCAGCGGTTCATGTATTCGTCAAAGTTGTTCAGGCAGCCGTAATCGACCACCACCAACCGGGTTTCAAGAGGATGCTCCCTGCCGCATTCGCACGGCCCGGAGTAGCGCTCGCAGTCGAGAATCATATTTTGTCTCCCTTCAAATAGAAACGCCCGACGGTTCATCGCCGCCGGGCGTAACTCTCAACCAATCACAACGTTACCATAGTATTTGGTTTTTTGCAAGTATTGTTAAATACCAAGCACTTTCTCAATAAAGGTGGTTCCCCAATATACATTCGTGCACGATATGGCAGATGTCCACATCCACGCAGTTAATATAGTGTTAAGAAATGCTCCTGTCCAGATTGAACCAGTCAGCCTATAAGTTTGACGAGCAATGTAAATCGAAATCGGAACAAAGATTAGCAATCCACCGCTCATTGTAAACTCACTAAACATATTAGGAGCATCATTAGCAAACAAGACGATATTGTTTATAATATGGTTCAAATATACGCCAAGAGAGCCAACAACTATTATAACTGCAAGAGACAAAACAGGATGCTTTGGTCTTTCTCTATTATCGCCGAAATTGACAGACATACTTATTACGAAGTAGAGAGGTACCATCATAACAAAGTATTTGACCATGTGTGCCCAATGCAGAGGCTGTAGTTCAGTAAACACACACATCCATAGACGATAATCCTGATTGAACCAATATTCTATTATTGCCAGAGTAAGGTACCCGCATAGCATAAGTAGAAAAACAAGCAAAAATGCTTTTACTATTCTTTTTATGTTTATGGCAATGCCTAGATTTTCGAAGCCAGTAACGCCACAACGCTTTTTGCTTATAAGCGCACTGACACACATAACTACCAGCAAAAGTACCGCAACCCAGAACAAATATGCGTAGAGCGTAGGGGCAGTTCCATCCTGGGGCAGGAATTTATTTGTATTATATAGTGCAAATATTTTATTATTTGCCCAATAACAAGCCACAAATGCTGCTACCACGGTCATTAAGTAATACACGTATTTATGGGCTTTACTTATAAAACCGGAAGTACTTATTTTAGGTTCAGCAACAGCAACAACAGCAAATGTCTTTGTCTCTTTAAGCAATGCGAGGAGAGCAACAATAAGCCCAATCATGGCAAGCATTGCAAGAGCATTAAGCAGCTCTCTCCACAGCCAAATCATATTGTCTGCATCAATGGCAGAATTTTCTCCCCCAAGAGGTCCATTATTGTATTCAAAAACTTGTGTCACATAATCAACAAAATCAGATATCGCTCTATTCGAGATGAATTCTCCTGAATGCGTAATCTTGTCAGGCGCTAACAGTATCCTTGTTGAGCGATTTTCTATGGCGTTATGCAGCTCTTCACTGCTATAAGGGAATGTATCGCTAATAGTACCAAGTTGAATAGACGTTCCACTATCAGTCAGTTGAAGCCAAGTGTTCTCAATCAAGGTATCCCCAGTTTGGTAATAATCGTTTGAATACGTCTCGCCTTCAACAAAACCATTCTGTATAAACGGGTAGTTGTGGTCCCACTTTCCGACAAGATTACATATATTGGTCTGGACAAATCTCTCAACCTCATATCCTGCAACATTTACTGTCTGAGGTTGCATCATACTTGTCACAGCAGCCGTAGCTGATCCAAAAGCGACTACGGCCTTTATTCTGGTATCCCACCACTCTTTTGCTTCACTGCTAAGAATATTGTATGTAACCAGCTGCTCTTCATCAAGCATTTCCTGTGCCAGGGAATCAGCATTCTGAGTAATTTGTTCCTCCGTGAACTCGATCCCGAATTCATTGTACATGATATTGATGCACAGATCATTAAGGGTATAGTATTGGCAATCATTTTTTGCAACTGCTGCACTTCTATATGCTCCCTGAGAGTGTCCACCAATAGCTATTCGTGTTTGATCAACATATTTTAGTGTCCGTACATAATTTACGGCATCCCACAATCCTTGGGATTCCACCGCCATTCCCTCAACGCCGTTCCCATCTTCATCGTACATGGGTTGCCCAGAAAGTCCAGCGCCGTACGAACTTACATTGAGAACCACAATGCCTCGTCGAGCTATTTCCTGTGCTACACCTTTCATAACGCCATTTGTACATCCTCCACCGTGAGAAAGCACAATACATGGCAGACTATCCCGATCGCTTGTTCCAACTGGTATGTATAAATCAGCATCTTGCACCGCACCGCGAGTGTCAAATTTTACATCTATAATTTGAATTCTTCCACCAGATGATTCTATCAAATATGCAAAAAAGCTGCTAACTATTATAATTATAAAAAGTATAGCTGCAATTCTTTTATACAATTTCGTTGGCATGCATTTATCCATTGTTTCCCCTCCTTTTTACCCCAAGCAAATTTCTCTTCTCTCCATCTCCCAAAATGCTTGTATGTTTTGTTTTAATCTCTCAATCTTCCGTCCAGTCCAGGGCGGTTTTTACTGCGTGGCGCCAGCCGGTCAGGAGATTTGAGCGTCTCTCCTCGCTCATCTCCGGGATGAACACTTTTTCCGTCTCCCAGCTCGCGCGCACGTCGTCGAGGCTGCTCCAGAACCCGACCGCGAGCCCGGCCAGATACGCCGCGCCGAGCGCCGTCGTCTCTATGCACTCGGGCCGTACCACGTCCGCACCCAGCAGGTCACTCTGGAACTGCATCAGGAAACTGTTCGCCGAGGCGCCGCCGTCTACCTTGAGCCGCGTCAGCGGAACAAGCGCGTCGTTCTCCATCGCCTGGCAGATATCATAGGTCTGGTATGCGATGCTCTCCAGCGTCGCGCGCACCAGATGCGCCCTTGAAAACCCGCGCGTCAGGCCCGTTATCATGCCGCGCGCGTACTGGTTCCAATACGGAGCGCCCAGTCCCGTAAACGCCGGGACCACATACACTCCCGCCGTATCAGATACGCTCTCGGCGTACTCCTGCGACTCCGCGGCGCTGGATATCACGCCCAGCTCGTCGCGCAGCCACTGAATCGCCGCACCCGCGGTGAAAACGCTGCCCTCCAGCGCGTACTGCACCTGGCCCGGGAGCGTGGCCGCTATCGTCGTGAGCAGCCCGTTGCGGCTCATCACCGGCTCGCTGCCCGTGTTCATCAGCAGGAAGCAGCCAGTCCCATAGGTGTTTTTGACGTCGCCCGGCTCAAAGCAGCACTGGCCGAACAGCGCGCTCTGCTGGTCGCCCGCCGCGCCGCAGACGGGTATCTCGCCGCCCAGCAGCTCGTACTGAGACCAGCCGTAGACCTGGCTCGAGGGCCGCACCTCCGGCAGCATGCACTTGGGTATGTCCAGCAGCTCGAGCAGCTCGTCGTCCCAGCACAGCCGGTGTATGTCGAAGAGCATGGTGCGCGAGGCGTTTGTGTAGTCCGTCACATGCGCCATACCGCCCGTCAGCTTCCAGATCAGCCAGGAGTCAACCGTGCCGAAGTAGAGCTCTCCAGCCTCGGCGCGCTCACGCACGCCCGGGACGTTGTCCAGTATCCACTTGAGCTTCGTCGCGGAGAAATACGCATCCGGCACCAGCCCCGTCTTGGCGCGTATCATGTCGCCGCAGCCGCCTTCGATGAGCGCGTCCACCATCTCGCTGGTGCGACGGCACTGCCACACGATGGCGTTATACACCGGTTTGCCCGTGTTTTTGTCCCAGACAATAGTAGTCTCACGCTGGTTGGTGATGCCTATGCCAGCTATGTCACGGGCCGAAATCTTCTGCTTGAGCATAGCAATACGCGCGACCTCAAGCGTCGTGTCCCATATCTCCTGCGCGTCGTGCTCGACCCAGCCCGGCTGCGGATAGTACTGCGTGAACTCCTTTTGCGCCAGGGATTTTATGGTTCCGTCGTGTTCAAAAATTATGCAGCGGCAGCTCGTTGTGCCCTGATCCAAGGCCATTATGTACTTCATTTGCGTACTTCCTTTCCGTTACTTATTTGCCGCCCTCCGGCGGTTCAGCTCACCCCCATCTCTTTCCACGCCGCCTCACAGGACGTGGAGATACTCAACGCCCCCGCGCTCAGCGCGCTCATGGTGTCCTCCTTATCGCGTATCAGCCCGCCCGCAATTATAGGCGTGCGGTAGAGCGAATGCACGAGCTGTATGACCTTGGGCGCTATGCCCGGCACCAGCTCCAGGAAGTCCGGATTGCAGGCCGAACGGAGCTTATCTATGTTGTCCAGGGCCATGCTGTCCAGGACAAACACTCGCAGCACCGTTATGAGCCCCACTTCGCGCGCGTGACGCAGTAGCTGCGGCTTCGTGCTGATGACGCCGTCTGCCTTCGTATAGCTGCGTATGAAGTCTGCCGCGATCTCCTTGGCCGCCAGGCCGTTTATGAGATCCACGTGCACCATAGCATGCTTCCCGGCGTCGGCTACACGCTGCACAAGAGATGAGATGTTGCAGATGTTTCCGAACAGGAAAAAGATGACGTTGCAGTCGGATGCTATCGCCCTCATAAGCTGCTCCTCACTCTTTACAGCGGCAATGATAGGCTCGTCCTCAAAGAACTCCAGTCGTGCGTTCACAACGTTCCCCTCCCCATTCGTTTAGTTTTTGCACACAGGTCGCTTTTAATTCGTTTTAACAACGCAAGGGTCAAATGCAACAAAAAAACGGTGCGAAACGCGGGAAGCGACCCGCAATTTCGCACCTCTTTCTCTCCCGTGCTTTGCATCAGCTTTGTTGTTTTTATTTTAGCGCAGCAAAGCGAGACTTGCAATACATCTTTCTAACGAAAATTTGAAGCAAATTTCGTCGTTGTATACAATTTAAAGCTCGGGGAGTCACAATGTTTGTGGTTAAATTAACAACTCAGGTCTTCTTCAGCTCGATGGCCTTGAGCGCCTTTTCGGCCATGACCTCGGCGGTGAGGCCGTAGTGCTCGAGCACTTCGAGGGCCTTGCCGGAACGGCCGAACTCGTCGTTAACGCCGTGGCGCACAACGGGGACGGGGCAAGTCTCAGCCAGGTAAGCGGCCACGGCGCTGCCCAGGCCGCCCATGATGCTGTGCTCCTCGCTGGTGACGATGCAGCCCGTGTCGCGCGCGGCGGCAAGGACGTCTTCGGTGTCTAGGGGCTTTATGGTGTGCATGTCGAGCACGCGGGCGCTTACGCCCTTCTCCTCCAGCATTCTGGCTGCGGCCATGGCGCGCTGGACCATGAGTCCGGTGGCGATGAGCGTTACGTCGCTGCCGTCGCGCAGCATGGCGGCCTTGCCGAGCTCAAACTTGTAACCCGGGGTCTCGTCGGTGACGCTGTCCACAGCCATGCGGCCGAGGCGCAGATAGGCCGGGCCGTCGTACTCGACGAGCGCGCGGACCGCAAGGCGCATCTCAGGGCCGTCGCAGGGGTTGACAACCATCATGCCGGGGATGGCGCTCATGAGGGCTATGTCCTCCACGCACTGGTGGGTGGCTCCGTCCTCACCGACGGAGAGGCCGCCGTGGGAGCCGACGCACTTGACGTTCAGGTGGGGGTAAGCGATGGAGTTGCGCACCTGCTCCCAGGCCCTGCCCGCGGTGAACATGGCGAAGGAGTTGGCGAAAGGTTTCTTGCCGCAGGTGGCCAGGCCGGCGGCGAAGCCCATCATATCTGCCTCGGCTATGCCCATGTTAAAGAAGCGGTCGGGGTACTTAGCGGCAAAAATTTTACTCTGAGTGGCGCTGGAGAGGTCGGCGTCGAGCAGGACGAGCTCGGGATACTTTTCGGCCAGCGCGGTTATCTCCTCGCCGTAAGCGGCGCGGGTAGCAATCTTTTCAGCCATTTACTCCACCTCCAGTTTCTCGATGGCGGCGACAAGCTCGGCCCTGGCCTGCTCATACTGCTCGGCGTTGGGTGCCTTGCCGTGCCAACCGGCGTTGTTCTCCATGAAGGAGACACCCTTGCCCTTCGTGGTCCTGGCCAGAATCACGCTGGGCTGTCCCTTGGTCTCGGCGGCTTCCTTGAAGGCCGCACGCAGACTCTCGAAGTCGTGGCCGTCGGCCTTTATGACGTGCCAGCCGAAGGCGGCGAACTTGGCGTCCAGCGGCTCGGAAGGCATGACGTCGGCGGTGGCGCCGTCTATCTGCAGCCCGTTCACGTCGACTATACCGCAGAGGTTGTCGAGCTTGTACTTGTGGATAGCCATGGCGGCCTCCCAGATCTCGCCCTCTTCGATCTCGCCGTCTCCCATGAGGGCGTAGACACGGTAGTCCTTACCGTCGACCTTACCGGCCAGGGCCATGCCGCCGGCGCAGGCCAGTCCCTGTCCCAGCGATCCCGTGGACATGTCCACTCCGGGAACGTGTACCATGTCGGGGTGGCCTGACATGTGTCCCTTTATAGAGCGGAACAGCTCCAGTTCGCTCTCAGGGAAGTACCCGCGCAGCGCGAGCACGGGGTAGAGCGCGGGCGTGCAGTGCCCCTTGCTCATAACGAAGCGGTCGCGCTCCGGGTCGTGCGGCGCTTCGGGGTTCACCTTCATAACCTCGAAGTACAGCTCGGTGAGCACGTCCATCGCGGAGAGCGAACCGCCGATGTGGCCGCTCGCGGCGCGGTAGACCATTTCAAGCCCCAGCAGACGGCCCTTAGCCGCCTTGAGCTCCAGCTCTCTTACAGTCATATTTTCCTCCTCCTATGCTTTTATGGTTAACATAGAGTATGTGCTGGTTTCAGTATAACATCCTTCGTTGAACATTTCAACGGGAAATACCACTGATTGTAAATAAGAATCCGGCGTTCTGAATATATGCAAAGAGAGGGCGCCATGCAGGCGCCCTCCGGCTTTTTCCTATATTAATCGTACACGCTCTCGGTCTGCATATGCAGCACCGCGGCGGTATTGGGGTCTATGACATATTCGTATTCCGTTGCACCCTGCACAAAGCTCACATCGTAGTACACCAGCCCGTCGTCGCGCTCAAATTCGCTTCTGAGCCTCTGCACTTCGTTCTCGGCAAAGCCCGCGTCCGCGAGTGCTGCGGCCTCGGCGGCGTCGCGTCCGATATACGCGCTGTCGTTCCAGACGAAGTACCATACCAGCCCGATGACAAGGGCCGCAATCAGCACGGCTGCCACGATTATTATAATGAGCGTTTTCTTTTTCAAATGCGTATCCTCCTGATTTAAAACTTTCTTGTCTGTGAGCACATTCTGCCATGCAAACATTAGAGCCTCATTAAAGTTTTTGAAATTTCCTATTGGCAAAACCGCGGCAACATTTTAATATATCTCTAAGAAAACTCCTGCATAATAGCTTTGAAAGGGTGAAGGAAATGCGCATACTTGTTGTCGAGGACGAACGGGACCTCAACCGGATAATCTGCAAGCGCCTTACCGCGGCGGGCTACAGTGTCGACGCCTGTTTTGACGGGCTCGACGCGCTGGACTACCTGGCCGGAGCCGAATACGACGCGGCCATTTTCGACGTTATGATGCCGCGGCTCGACGGCTTCGAGGCGCTGCGGCGCATGCGCGAGCACGGTGATACCACCCCCGTGCTCTTCCTCACCGCCCGCGACGCGGTATCTGACCGTGTGACAGGCCTGGACCTGGGCGCCAATGACTACCTCATAAAACCTTTCTCCTTCGACGAGCTGCTCGCACGCATCCGGGCCATGACGCGCAAGAGCGTGGGCGCGGTGACCAGCGTGTTCACCTGCGGTGACCTGCGCCTGGACGAAGCGGCGCACAGCGTGGAGCGCGCCGGCACGAAGATAGAGCTCTCTGCCAAGGAGTTCGCAGTGCTCGACTACCTGATACGCAACAAGGGCAGCGTACTCTCGCGCGAGGCCATAGAGAACAAGGTCTGGAACTACGACTGGGACGGCGGCACTAACGTCGTAGACGTGTACATGAGTTACCTGCGCCGCAAGATAGACGCCGACTTTGACACGAAGCTAATCCACACCGTGCGCGGAGTGGGCTGGGTGCTGCGGGAGGAAAAATGAGGTTTCTTTCGATTAAAACCCGTGTAACAATATACTTCACGCTCATGATGCTGCTCATAGTGGCTCTGGTACTGGGCACCATACTCATAGCCGGCCGCGGTGTGATGTCCAGCAACGCCGAGGGCACTCTGCTGGATGTGGTCCATGACGAACTCGACGACATCGAGTTTGATGACGGCCGTCTCGAACTCGACGAGCTGGACCTCTACCGCCACAAGGTCTATATCCAGGTCTACGACACCGACGGCGGTTTCCTCGGCGGGGCCGGTGAGCAGAACTTTGACGGCTCGGGCGACTTCCGGAATGGAGAAATACGCTCCGTAACCGTGAACGGTGAGCCGTACCTGGTATATGACCTGCTCGTACAGTCTGACGGCGGCCAGGTCTGGATGCGCGGCCTCACCAACGCTGACAACAACTTTTCGGCCGCCCGCGTCATAACCATCCTCGCCCTCATCATCCTGCCCGTACTCGTCGTCATCACCGCTGTTGTCGGCTGGTTCATCGCCCGCCACGCCTTCAAGCCCGTGCGCCAGATAACAGACACCGTAGACGCCATAAGCGACGGCGACGACCTCTCGGCGCGCATCGGCCTGCAGCGCGGCCGGGACGAAATACACCGCCTCTCGGCCACCTTCGACCGCATGTTCGACCGGCTCGAGCGCAGCTTCAACGCGGAAAAGCGCTTTGCAAGCGACGCCTCGCACGAGCTGCGCACCCCTGTCGCCATCATCCTCGCCGAATGCGAATACGCGCGTGAAAACGACAAAACCGTCGAGGACTACCGCGAGAGCCTTGAAGTCGTGGAGCGCCAGGGCCGGCGCATGTCCGCGCTCATAAACCAGTTGCTTGGCCTCACCCGTCTCGACCAGGGTACGCAGAGCATAAACCGAGAACGTGCCGACTTCTCCGAGCTCGTAGGTGTTGTCGCGGATGAGGCGGCGCGGGCCTGCGGCAAAGAGCTCGACATTGAAAAAGACGTCGCCCCCAACATCTTTGCTGAAATCGACGTCGGCCTCATGAGCCGCCTCGTGCAAAACCTGGTGGAAAACGCCTGCAAATACACTCCCGAGGGCGGCAGCGTAAAAGTCTCGCTCACCTCAGACTCCGGCCGCGCGGTGCTGCGCGTCTCCGATACCGGCATCGGCATATCCAAGTCCGACCTTCCTCACATCTGGGATCGCTTCTGGCAGGCTGACTCCTCCCGCGGCGTTGATCGCGGCAGCGGGCTGGGCCTCTCGATTGTCAGGCAGATATCCGACGTACACGGAGGTTCGCTCGCCGTCGATAGCGCTCCCGGCAAAGGCAGCACGTTCACATACAGTATGAATCGTTGTAACTAAAAGTTCTTTTGTTGTTAATAGAAATTTAAGTTGACAAATGGTGCCCCCGACCTTATAATGAGCACAAGAAAACCACAGTGGAAGCGAGGGGTTCGTGATGAGCGGCTTAATGTGTGTAATAGGCGATTCGATAACCGGCGGCGTGGTTTATAAGAGCGAGGCTGGGCGCTATGTCAAGTGCAGGGATTCCTTCGTGAACCTGCTGGCCGGTGCGCTGGGCCTGGATGTACACAATCACAGCCGTTTCGGCTGTACGAGCACTGCGGCGCTCGAGCGCATGCCGCGCTATGAGAAAGACGTGGCCGAGTGCCCCAACACCCTGGTCATGCTCGGCGGGAACGACTCGGACTTCGACTGGCCCGCCGTGGCCGAGACCCCGGAGGCGCAGCACGACTGCAACACTCCCATTGACCGCTTTGTAGACTGTTACGCCCGCGTACTCGACAAAATAATCTCCCTGGGCAGCCGCCCGATAGCTCTCAACCTCATACCCGTGTTCGGCAGACGCTACTTCAACTGGTTCTCCAAGCGCTCCGACCCCGAGCAGCTCATGCGCTTTCTGGGTTCGACGGACAGCATAGAGCACTGGAACGAGATGTACAACCTCGCCGTAATGCGTGTGGCGGCCGAGCGGAATGTGCCCGTGCTCGACGTGCGCAGCGCCTTCCTCTACCGGCGCGTGTATGGCGACGACCTCTTCTCCGCGGACGGCATACACCCCAGCGTCGAAGGCCATCGCAGGATGTACGAGTTTTTGCTGCCGCAGATGCAGCACGTATTGGCATAAAAAACGGCCCTGCGCGATGTGCACAAATCGCGCAGGGTATATTTTTGTATAAAAGCTCTTTTGAAACCGGCCTCCTGAATTTGATATAATATTCGTGTAAAGTTCTGAATACTTGCAAAATATCGAATACAGGAGGTAAATTAATCTTGAAACGTATAAAATCCGCTTGCCTGCTGCAAACAATACACTTTCAGCTCAAAGAGGATATCCCCCACGACGCCGCCGTGCGGGCCATACACGACGAGCTCGAGCACTACAAGTCCCAGCTCACCCGCAACCGCACCCGCTTCCAGATAGTCGAGCAGAGGGATGAACCCGACGGCTCCATCATCTTGAAGTTGAAGAAGCAGTATAACAGCTATAACTGCGACGAATATATGGATTGAAAAACCCGCGCCTCTGGGCGCGGGTTTTTGTTATTTTGAGGCTTATTTCTTAGCTGCCGCCTGCTCCTTCCAGGGGAAGTCCTGCCACTGGCCGCCCTGCGCCCGGTGCATCTCCTCCGTGGCGAGCATCCAGAGCTCGGCGCTGTCGCGCTCCGGGTAGAACTCGGTGAATTCTCCGTCTACGAAGGTGTAGAAGCGCGAGACGTCAGTGCACATGCCGTATGTGGGCAACTGCTTTATGGGCACGAAGAAGCTGTAGCTCTCGCCGTTGCGCCTACCGTCGAAGTGCAGTCCTTCGGCGTCGAGGGTAAGCTCACCCTCTCCCACAATCTCGCTGGTGTCCTCTTTTTTCAGATAGCGGTACTTGGGCAGCTCGCCTATTTTTACGTGCTCGGTGAGTTTGTAACCGGGCTCGCGCACCTGCTCTTTCACATGCTCGCGCTGCATGTCAAACCACACTCTCGGGGTATCGGGCAGGGTGCTGCCCTCGTCAGGGATGAGGTCGTAGTACTCGTTGAGGTGGCCGCCATTGCCGCACTTTTTGCAGCGGATGCTGTCGCCGCAGCTCTCCATGGTGAGCTCGCCGCCGCACTTGGGGCACCAGAAGAGAAGCTGGTGCATGTTTTCGGCCATGCGCCCCTTGCCGTCGAACTTGACCCTGGCCGTCTTGTTCCACTCGTAGTCGTCGTGGTAGAGCTTCTCGTCGAGTTCGCGCTGTATCTCGTCGGGAGTCATCTCTTTGAGCTGCTCGGGCGTAAAGAGCACTCCCGCCACTACATCGACGCGGCCTATACGGTCTGTGAGGTTGAACTTTGGAGCGGTGAGATAGCCGCCGGATATCTTGGTGTAGAGCACCGGCACGCCCAGGTTCTTGAGCAGATGCCCGCTGCCGGTAGCGCAGGGCTGGTTGGCTCCGGATATGCTGCTCATACCCTCAGGCAGGATGATTATTCTGCCGCCCGCGCGGATGATCTTGATTATCTGCCTTATTGCATACGGCTGGTGGACGAAGTTCTTCTTGGGCACCACCTGCATCATGCGCAGTATCATCGCAAGGTGGCTGCGGAAGAACTCGTTGTATCCCACGACGAAGTTGAAAGTATCCGGCAGGAACGCCGGAGCCGTGAAGACGTAGTCCATGCGCGAAGCGTGGTTGGAGACAACCACATAGCTCTGTCCGCGATATTTTGTGATATCGTCGGCATAAGTGAAATGCGCATTGTATTTCTTTGCGAGCACGCCGTTTACAACGATCTTGCCCAACAACCTGTAAATCCAAGGCGAAACCGGGTGCAGCTTGCGGCTTTCCAGCTTCTGCTGCTCAGTTGGCTTGTCCATTTATTGCACACCCCCTGACACTGTGCTGATTATATAGAAACATTTTAGAAAATGCAAGTCCAACAGTTTGACCGGTTAGTTTTAAACGTGCGCAAAAGGGGAAGGCCTCTCGGCCTTCCCCTTCTCACACCCCGGCAAGTAGCGACTGCATGTCGTCGTAGCTTATTCTGCCGTTTGCGTAGTAGTCCTGTATCATCGCCGCCTTGTTCTCCCGGGTGAGCCCCGGAATGCGGCTGAGCTGCTGCCTCAGCAGCTCAGCCTCGGAGGCCCCGGTCGCTGCCGCGCCGGAGCTTTGCTTGCCAGTCGAATGTGCAGATGCGCCGCCGCCCCCGTAACTGCCCGCAGAAACCAGCTCTTCCGTCACAATGGGCGTCCCGGCCAGCGTGAGGCCCCAGGCCGCCAGCATCTCCTCCGAGTAAGCTCGGTAGCTGGCGTCCACCCGTACAGCCTCTTCATACAGGGCCTGCGCCCGTTCGAGTTCGCTCGAGGCTATGGCCTCGGCCACGGCGCTGCGGTATTCGCTCTCGGACTCTGCCCGGCGCATGTCCAGCTCTGCGAGCGCCGCGGCCTGCTCGCTGTCCAGGCGGCTGAGCGCGCCCTGGTTGGCGATGGCCATGCTGAGCCTGGCCTGGCCCGCCGCGCCGGTGTTGAGCCCCGAAGCGGCGAACTGCTCGTTGACACTCTGGCGCGCGAGCGCGGCCGCGGCGTCTGTGCGGTTACGCGCGTCCCGGTATTGGCCAGGTATCAGGCTGCGCGCGTAGTCATAGGCCGCCACTTCGCGCTCGTATGCCCCCTCGAGCGCCGCGACTGCCTGTTCCCTGGCCGCATCGTAGAGTTCGTTTATGTAGTCCGAGCGGTCCTCGGCTTCGTAATAGCCCAGCGGACGCCCCATCTCGCTGGTGTATACCGAGGTCTGTGTGTAGGGCAGCCGCTCCCCGGCTATCTTCGCGTTGCGCTGCGCCTCATATTGGGCCAGCAGTTGCCGGTTGGCGCTCACGCCCTTGGCCGCCTCCTGAGCTATCAGGTCGGAGTAATCCACATTCGGGTCATAGCTGACCGCCATTCACTTTCCCCCTTTCTCCAGGACGGTGATCCTGGTCTCGTGCGCGTTCACGTCTCCGCGCACCGAGCCTATGCGCCCGGCGAGCTTTGCATGTGTCATGTCGTTCTCCCGCTCGAGCGCTGAGAGCTTGTCCGAAAGCTCTTCCACGAGCACGACGAGGCGCGTCATGGTCGTGTTGAGCCTTATCATGGGCGTGACCAGCGTCGCCGCAAGTCCCACGAGAGCGGCCAGCACGCCCACAACGCCCCATTCGTCCATATCAGCTCTCCTTCGGCTCTGTGTAAGTCATGGCGCGGGCGCTGTCGCCCACCCCCTTAGTCGTGGGGTCCGTGACTATACCCAGCAGAGCCAACACAGCAAAGAGCGCGTTTACCAAGTCCAGCAGCCTGGCCGAGAGCCCATCCAGCTCCAGTTCAAAGCCGAAGAGCGCCCCGGCCGCCTGTGCCAGCAGCAAAGCCGCCGGCACAAAACTCAGCCAAAAGTTTTTGTTTTTGAGCCTAACCGCCCAGTTTATCATTCGTTTCCCTCCAATCTGTAGAGCATCACCCACACTTCCTGCCTCGTCACATAGTCGTCCGGCCTTGTACCGTCCGAAATGCCCTGTTTAACTACCCAATCCCTGGCGCGCTCGGCCTCCTGGGTGTAATCATCACCGTTCACATCCTCACCTCCCTGATCCTCACCGGCTATAATAGCCGGGTAGTCTTTGTAGGCCGCGTTCAAATCCACGCGCCCTTTTATACCGTTTACCGCCCCTCCTGACGTGTACTGCCACATACCTCCTGCAAGCGCGGGCTCGTTCTCCAGCTGCGGGTCGCGCGGCCACTGAGCGAGCCAGATGTCGAACTCCTCCGGTATCTCGCTGTCGAAGTATGCTGAGAGGTAGTTGGGGTTCGCATACACCATCGGGTACAGCCCCGAGTCCTCTATCTCGTCGCAAAACGCGCGGGCAAGCGAGCTGGCCAGCGACTTCGTAACAGCCACACCGCGCTCTGAGGCGTAATCCACGCTGTCGTATTCAAAGTCGAAAGCCGCCGGGTATTGCAGCTTATACGGCGCGGCCGCTTGTACGCAGAACTGGGCCTCGCGCCTGGCCATCTCCGGCGTGTAAGCATATGAGAACCAGTACACGCCGAAAGGTATGCCGAGACGTGTGCATTCGCTCGCGTTGCGCTCAAATTGCGGGTCGATGTTGCCCTGCCCATATCCTGCGCGCAGCATCGCAAACTCTATCCCGTCATCCTTGACGGCCTGCCAGTCAACGCTCCCCTGCCATTTGGAGACGTCTATACCTTTCCTGTACATGTCCTGCCCTCCTTATATTCGTCCTTCTGCATTATATGCAGGGCGCGGCTCAGGAGCCCACCAGGCCCAGCATCTCCATAAGCTTGTAGATGGCGTCCTGCACATTGCTCGCGCCGAGGTTGGTCTCGCTGTCGTCGAAGGCCACGACTTCGGCCTCTATGGCTCCCGACTTGCCATACACCAGGGTGGAACCGCCCACGTTCGTAATAGTCAGCGAGCCTGTCACCCCAAAGCTGGTGTAAACGAACTGCGCCGACGTTGCGCTTACCGTCAGCAGGGCAAGTATCATACCCTCCCAAATTGCGTACACCGCCGCCCCCGCCTGATACGCTGCATAAATCTCCTCATTTGTCCTGTCCGCGCTCAGGCTTCCGGCCGAACCGGTCACGTTGACGTACACGGATGGCACAGCGTTTATCGTCAGCGTAGAGCCCGATTGGTTCAGCTCCACGTTGCTGCCCGCCTGTAGCGTGAGCGCGCTGACGCCGTTTATGGTCGCGTCCGCGCCGTCCTGCCCCGGATCTCCGACCGGTCCCTGCGGCCCGCGTATGTTGGCCCCGGGTACGCTCGGCATTCCTGCCCGGCTCGCGCTCCAGCTCAAAGCGCCCGTCTGAGCGTTCACGGTCGGAACGTAGTACCCTCCGTCCTCTCCCGGCGCACCGTCTGTACCCGGCGCTCCATCCGCACCGGCCGGCCCCATAATATTGACCGGGTTTACGCCTGCCATACCGGACTTGCTGGCGCTCCATGTAAGGTTGCCCGCACTGTCCACGGCGGGCGTATAGTAACCCCCGTCTGCGCCCGGCGCTCCCTGCGCCCCGGCAGCGCCCTGCGGCCCGGTGATATTCACCGCCGTCGGGTTTGGCAGGCCCTTGTCGTTTGTCCAGCTCAGGTTGCCCGAGCCGTCCACGCTCGGCGTGAAGGTCGCGCCATCCTCTCCGGGCGCGCCCGCGGCCCCGGTCTCGCCCTGGTCTCCGCGTATGTTCGCGCCCTGGACAGCAGGCATTCCCTCCTCGCTCGCACTCCAACTAAGGTTGCCGCTCCCGTCCACGCTCGGCACGTAGTAACCGCCCGCGTCGCCTTTAGCGCCCTGGAGCTGGCCTCCGTCCAGCCATTGCGCCGTTCCCCCGACGTCTGTCCAGGTGTAGATGTTGTACGGCGCCGCAGCTCCAACGTAGTAGTTGTCGCCTATCTCGGGCTCCGTAACCGCTGCCTGCAGCTCGTCTAAGCTGTCATACTGCCCGAGTATGTCGAGGCCGGTACCGGGATCGCCCTTTGGCCCCTGAGGTCCCTGAGGACCCGTACTGCCCTGCGCCCCATCCGCACCGGCCGGGCCCTGAGGACCGCGTATATTCGCGCTTTGTACCGGCGGCATACCGCCCGCGCTCGCGCTCCAACTCAGATTGCCGCTTGCGTCCACGCTCGGCGTGTAGTAACCGCCCGCCTCTCCTGTATCTCCCTTAGGGCCCTGAGGGCCCTGTATGTTTGCCTCCGACGGTGTGGGCATGCCGCCCTTGCTGGGCGTCCAGGATATCACGCCTCCCTCCACGTCCGGCGTGTAATACCCGCCGTCAGCGCCTACCGGCCCCTGCGGTCCCGCCACGCCCACGTCGCCCTGGTCTCCCTTGGGGCCGCGGATGTTTACCGTCGCCGGGTTCGTAAGCCCGCCGTCGTTGCTCCACGAGAGGTTGCCCTGCGTGTCCAGCGCCGGCACAAATACCGTGCCCTCCGGCCCCTGCGGCCCGGCATCGCCTTTCACCCCCTGCGGACCGGCCGGACCGGTTATATCCACCGCCTGCGGGTTTTCCAGCCCGCCATCGTTCGTCCAGCTCAGCACTCCGTCGCCGCTCACGCTGGGCGTGAACACCGCTCCCGGGTCGCCCTTCGGCCCCGGCACCAGCTTCGCGCCGCCCACGTCCACTTCCAGCCTGGCGGCGCTGTTTATCTCAACCTGTGTCATCAGAGCGTCACCTCCGAAACTGCGTCTGCTACGGCGAAGCTCTCCATGCGCTGCACGCCGATGACCACGCCGCTTATAAACTTAACCCGTATGTCCAGCGTCACCGAGCTGTTGGCCGGAAAGGCAAAGGTCTCGCTCTGCGTCAGGGGCAGATTAAACGTCCCGTCAGCCGTACTGTACTCCACGTCTCCGGGCCACAGCTTGCGCAATGTGTCGCCTATGGTGAACTCCACTTCCTCCACATCGTCCACGTCCAGGCTGGAACCGTTGAATTTTATGACAATGGGCACGCTGTATGCGTCGCCCTGTTTTATGCGTATGGGCATGTTCCCCTCCCTATCTCACATACCCCGTACCCCGCACGCGGATGTCCACGGAAACCACCGTCGCCGTGGTATCCGGTGTGTTGTTTGCGAGTATGAGGTTGTAGTAAGTAAACTTTTTCGCCTTGAGCTTGATCCTGTTCATCTCCGGCACCCGTGATGCGTCTGCCGTCTCGACGTCGTAGACGGCGAAGTCCGTCTTCCTGTCGGTCTTTGCCGTGACCTCGAGGTAGCCGTTGTCGTCCGGCCGGATGCCCACCCAGAGCATGGCCGAATACTTCCTCTGAAAGTCTGCCGCAAATGGCATGGACCCGCTCTCCCAGTAGGCGTCTATGCTCTCTCCAACGTCGGAAAAATAATCCGTGGAGAAGTGCCGCAAATATCCGTCAGCCGTACCGTAGTAGAGCTCGTCCATGTAGTTTATGAGGCAGCGCGCATCGAAGTTGGTGTACACGTACCAGGCGTCGGCGTCTATGCCGTGCACCAGCGCCGTGCCGTCTGTGCCTATGACGTAGTACTCGTGCGCGTACTTGTCGTAGAAGGTCTTAGCGCTCGAGAGATCGAAAGAGCGTATGGTCTCCTCCACCCTCTGCGAAATGCGTTCCGCGTTCCTCTCGTCGCCGTTTATGTTGCCCGAGGAGCTCGTGCTCTTCCACTCAACAACGCTCCTGCCGTCGAGCGTCCTGGGCCTGTTCTCCACCAGCACCGCCTGGCCCGGCGCGCAGTTGCCCACGCTCCTGTTGACCGGCGAGACGTAGAAGCCCGCCGTCACCGTGCCGTCTGCCAATGTCAGCTGCGAGTAACCTATGCTCCACGCGCTGTCCAGCTTGAAGCACAAAAGCCGGTCGTAATGCCGTATCATGGCCGTTATGGGCGTGTTCTCATCGCCCACATGCGCCACGTTCAGATCCGGAAAATAGTCTGCCCTCGGCGCGCCGTCAAAGTCTATGCCGGAGTAGAAGGCCCTGTTTGTGCCGTCGCCGTAGATGAAAACCCTCGTGTCCTGCGAGCCGTTGTAGAGCTCGGCGTAACGCATGGCCAGTATCTCTTCTGCCGTATCCCCGTAAACCGTCCAGCCCACTTCTATGCTGTTTGTACCCTCCGGGAGCGCCGGAGATATGGTCACGGTGCCGTTCACCAGGTCCGTGTCGTAGTTGATGACTTCCATGTCTATCAGGACATGCTTCACATAGTCTATGCTCTTCAGGCCCATATCCGGCAGCTTGAACACCGTGGACGTCCCGTCCGGCGAAAACCTCGCCCTGCGCGCCCCGGTGAGCTTGTTCACCTGCTCGAGCGCCGTCCCACCGCCGGAGGGCGGCACACTCACCGCCACCATCGGCCTGTACCCGCTCACGTCCGTGAGCGAGGCGCCATCCCAGACCTTGTACTCAGAGCCGTTGAGCAGATACAGCTTCCCCTCGAAGCCGAACATGAACACGTCCTCTTCTGTATCGACGGCCCCGCAGGCCGTCTTGCTCCAGGCCCCGTCCGCGTCCCTGGCCAGTTGCCACAGATATCCATTGCACGCCGCGCAGAGCACTTCCTGCCCGTCTACAAAACCCGACCAGAGCCCTCGTACCACCGTGTCCGTCGTGTTCGACGCGGCTGACACCTCGCAGAAGTCCCACTCAAAGTGGTTCGCGCTCTGGCTTGCCACCTCGCATCCGGACTGGCACCCAAGCTGGCACGTACTCTGACAGGCGCTCTCGCAGGCCGTCTGGCACGAGTCCTGGCAGAAAGTCTCACAGCTCTGGCAACTCTCACAGAGCTGGCAATATGTCTCGCAGTAGTCACAGGACGCGCTCACTTCCGAGTGCGGCATTTCTCCACCCCCTTCTCTATCCTCTCTGCCTGACTCAGCAGCTCGCGCCGCCACCAGCAGTACACCTCCGGCATCACACCCAGCGAACCCGTGAGCATGTAGTTGTTGGCCACGCAGCCCCCGTCGCAGATTCTGTCATATTTGCAGCCGGCGCAGTCCTCTCCCCTGACCGGACGCGCGTCAAAGGCCTCCATCAGCGCCAGGCGGCGCGCATCGTCCACGCCCGCATATATGGAACCTATGTAGAACGGACTCTCCGGGCCCTCGTTCGACGTCATCTCCTGGCAGGCGTACACATCCCCATTCGGGTGGACGGACGCAAACCGCGAAGCGCCCAGCCCACACTTGCCGCGTGAAGTGCATTTGGGCAGCGCCCTGTATGTCCCCTGCCTTTCAGCGCTCCTGATCTGCTTCAAGTCCTCAAACGCCTGTTCAAAGCCGGAAAACAAGATGGGCCTCACCCCGTGCGCCTTGCAGTCCACATAGTAGTCCGCGTACGTTTCCAGCTCCCGGGCCAGGACTTCTCTGGCCCGTCCGTCCCACTCCCGGAACACGTCCGGCGTCACGAAGAAACTCCTGAAGCCCTGCGCCGCCGCCCACAAAACGCTCTCAAACGTGTGTCCGCACGTCTCCGGCAGCGCTGTCATGCGAAACGTGGTCCCCGGCCACGCCGCGAGCACCTTCGGCACGATGGGCCGGAGCGTCTCAAATGAACCGCCTCCCCCGGCATAAGGCCGGCTGTAGTCCTGCACCGGCTTGTTGCCGTCCATAGACAGCAGCAGCCCGAACCCGTGCCGCCTCATAAAACCTATCCTCTCATCCGTGAGCAGCGTGCCGTTCGTCGTGATAGAAAAGCGAAACCGCTCTTTCAGCTCATCGTGCAGCCACTCCACAATCGGTCTAATCACTGTGTCGTACTCGAGCATGGGCTCGCCGCCGAAGAAATTTATCTCCGGCGCCGCGCCCGACACGCGGGCGTTCTCCATGAGCATGCGCGCCGCCTCCTTCGCGGTCTCCAGCGTCATGCGCTCCGGCTCCTTCCTCACAAAGCAATACTTACAACGCAGGTTACAGCCGTGCGTCACCACGAGCATGACCGAGGTTATCCTGAGCAGCGCGCTCATACTCTCGACCTCGCCAGACCCTCGAAGCGGTAAACCCGTCCGTTCGTGTGCCGGTAGTAGTAGCCCTCGTATTCATCGGCGTTGTACTCCGTCACCGTCACCGGCGTCCCCGTCAGCGTGAGCATACCCATACCGGTCGCCTGCACGCCCGGATACATAGTAAGCGAAACCTCGCTCAACCGGCCGTCCTCCTCAAACAACGTCTGCACGTGCTGTGTGTCCACCGTCACCGTGTAGTTGCTCAGCAGGCCCGCCACGTTCACCGAGCCGCCCCGTTTTTGCAGCGCGCCGCCCGCCGTGACCTTGAAGTTGCGCATCACCGCCGCCTCACCCATATCCAGCGAGGCCTGCCCCTCCTGCGCCTCATTCACCCCACGCCAGCGCTTTATCTGATATACCGACTCGCTTATATTGGTTGGAACTCTCGCCATCTCACCACGCCCCAAACTCGCCGTACTCTATCCCGCCGTACAGGTTGCCAATATCCCCCACCGCCGCCTGCAATCTCGCAAGATAGTACGCACGCATCTCCTCATACCTCTGCTGGTAAAAGCTCGCCGCCGACGGGTTCTCGTCCACAAGCAGCCCGGCCGCGAGCCCATATGGCAGCGCGCCGAGCGACTAGCTCGTGTTCCCCACCGGCACCACATCCTCCAGAGACTGTATGGCCAGCCAGTCGGCTCGGTCGCCCGTCAGCATTTTCAGCTCGGCCACCAGCGTGTTCACTATCGCCGGAGTCCTCAGCTCGTACTCCTCCGTATCGCTGGTCCTCGCCTCGCCGCTCACGGACAGCTCGTCCATAATACCCATCGCGGCGTCAAACACATCCTCGACATATGCCATCAACACACCTCCCAGTGTTTTTATACCCGTCCCTCCCGCCCTCTGCCTCAGGCAGCACAGCGCTCACAAATCAGGTCGCCGCCTTCTCCACTACTCCGCTCGGATACTTCGTGTCCGTGTAGGCGTAGGCCTTCAGCACCTGCCCGGAAGTTATGTTAATCGTGCCGCCGGAAGCCGCCAGCTCACGGCTCGCGCTGTAGCGCGGGTCGGTGCCGTCTACGGTGTAGTAGATAGTCGCGCCCTCGGCGGTGAGCGTCACGGCGTTGCCGGTGCCCCCCAGCACCGGTGCAGCCTGTACGCTGTCCGTCGCGGCATAGACGTAAACGCCGTCGCACTTCTCTGCGAGCACTCCCGCCCAGTAGCGGACGCGGCCCTCGATGACGTTGCCGTCGATGCCCATGGGATCCTTCTGGATCTTGTATTTGGCGAGTTTCTGCACAAAGGGGCAGGCATCCTTGTGCTGAAGGATGAAGTATACGCCCTCGAGCATGTCCCCATCGGGCACGACGCGCACGTCGAAACCGGCCACGCGCGGCAGACGGTTTTCACTCAGCGCCTCGCTGCCCAGGCGTTCCAGGTAAGTCAGGTTGGCGAGGTTGGGCAGCATGGCCGCATAGGTCTCGGCGATAAAGATGCTGCGCCCACGGCGTGGCACATGGTGGTTATTCATGTAGCTCGCGCCCGCCTGGATAAGGCCCAGCAGGGTATCGGCCGTCGGGGCGCTGCCGCCCACGACCTTGCCCGCGCCGTAGGCCCACTTGCCGAAGACGTAGGTCTCCACCTCGGGAATGACCACGTCGCGTATCTGCACATGCAGGCGCGCGGAGGCATCCTTGACGTTGTACTGGTCCTGGGCGTTGCCCTCGTCGATGGAGCCGGTGAAGGACCTGTCGCGGTCTATCTTGAAGGTCTGCACCCTGTCGCCGATCTCCTCCACCGTGCCGTAACGGGAAGTGCCGGAGGGGTTGTAGTCGTTCATCTCCATCTTGTCCACAGAGTAGACGCTCACCTCGTTGACGCCGGTGAAGTCCACGCGGTTACTTGTGGCGCCGGCGAGCAGGCACTCGTGCTCAAAGGCGTCGTCCACATATTTACTGAATTTGCTTGCTAGGTTTATAGCCATACATTTCCTCCTTTAATTTCAATCAATCTCTGCGCTTCAAACCTCGTTCCAGCCAATGGCGGCCATGTCCCTCTCGACGTCGCCGCCAGCGCTCACGACGCTGCCCGTACTGCGCGCGGCATTGCTCTGCTCCTGCCTGGTCTCGGCCAGTTCGCGCTCGAGCGATTTCACGCGCTCACCGCTCTCCTGCGCGCGGCGGCGCAGCTCCACGCCCTCCCATGCCGCGTTCAGGCTCTCGCCTGCACGCACGCGCTGCCACACCTCGTCCGGTATAGCCTGCCTGTCGCGCAGCATTGCAGAGGCTGCCTCGGGATGCGCCTCGAAGAACTCCCGCGCCTCCCTTCTCGCCCTCGACTCGCCCGCCCTGGTCTGAGCGGAGCGCTCCGAGAACGCCTGCATGTCCAGTCCCTCCTTCTCGGCCAGGCTTTTCAGCTCACCGAGCTCATCACGCGCCGCATCCAATTTAGCGCGCACGCGGTCGTAGTCCAGGCCCTTCTGCGCCAGCTCTATGACCTTCTCCCGCGACACTGTGCTCACCTCGTCTAAATGCTTGAGCGTAAAGAGCTCACCATCCTCAGGCTGCGTGGTCACAGCCTGCTCAGGAGCCTCGGCCTCGTCCCGGACGCCGTCCATGATCTCTCCGACGTCCACATCCCACTCCCATGATGTGCGCCTTTCCGGGCGCTCTTCTGTCTGGACCGCTTCAGCCGCGGCAGTAGTCTTCTCCTCCATCATTCGTCCCTCCTTTTAAATCTGCGCACCGCTTCCACCGGCCGCATTCCGCTCCTTCACGGCCTTGATCAGCCCCTGACGGTCGGTCACATACTCGTCCGGTATCCGCTCCAAGTACTCCACCAGCCCTATCTGCCCGCTGGCGAGCAGGTTGTCGAGCGTCTGAGCGCTCGCAATCTCGCTCCAGTACGCGCTCGCGCCCACATCGAGCTTGAGCATCATCGGCACCTCGCGCAGTTGTGCAAAGTCGTATGGCACGACGAGCATGCCGTTGGCGTCAAGCGGCAGCGCCCCGGCTGCAAAGTCCAGCACCTCTTCGCCTACCTCATCCGCGGGGTCAACAGCTATCATCCGCACGCCGTAATATCCGGCCATGAAGTCTATGTATATGGCCCCCAGCTCCTCGACGCTCTGGTAGAGGTTCTGCCGCGTCAGCTCGTTCGGCGTAGCCGCCGCCCTTTGCAGCGCTATAATGGCGCTGGTGTTGTCGGGCCTGGCGTCGCCGAGCGCCACACTGGTAGCGCCGAGGTTGGACTGGGTCATCTCCTGCGTGAGCTCTATGAACTGCGCAATCTGCGGCGAGACCTGCGCCGGGTCAAGTATGCGCGCCACGCCCGTGACGTCCCCGCCGTTCACGCCTATGGCCCGGCCTATGCCGTTGTCCCACTTTGGCACGCGCGTGCGGTCGTAGACGACTTTCGGGTAGGCCGTGGTCATGAGCGAGATCATGGTCATGGCGAACAGCTTGTTTATATAGATCTGGTTGGGTATCAGCCCCGTGAGCATGGCCTGCCCGTGATAGCTGTCCTGTACGTAGTCCCAGCACAGCCAGGTCACCGGATAGAGCCTCAGCCCCAAATCCCAGGGCTCTCGCACCATAATTCCGCGCACGCACTCGCAGGCCCAGACGCTGCCCGTGTCCCCGTCCTTCCAGAGCCGCAAAATAACCGTAGTCTTGTCGCCCGTCTCCTTGTAGCAGTCTGCCTGCTGCTCGTCGGTGTCGGGCTTAATCTCCTCCCACTCCCTGCAGCCCAGTTCCCTGGCACGATTTCTCAGACGTTCAGTGAGCTCGCGCCGCTTTATGAGTATATACGGCTGGCTCTGCACCCGCCTGTCCGCGCAGTTGCCGAAGCCCACTCGCGTGTTTGGCACAATCTCCGTGACTATCGCCCCGCGCCCGCCCCCGGATGACGGAGCCTCCGCATCCCAGTAAGTGTAAGTGGCCGCGTCCCCATCCACGGCAGCGTTGCGCATGAACTCGTGAAGAAGCTGCGGTAGCTTGTTGTGCTCGAGTATGGCGTCGAGCTCGGCGTTCACCGCCCCGGCGGCACGAATTATCTTGCCGTCCCCCGAGCGCGAGTCCACTGGCGAGGCGAGCAGCTTCACTCTCTCGCTCGTGATACTCGCCACAGTGAACAGCGTCACACGCTTGAGGAAATTAAATACCGGCGTTGGCAGGCCGTTTGACTCCACACCCTCCCACTGCTTTCCGACAAAGAAGTTCTCGTTCACCCTCACCGTGTCGTCCAGCGAGATAGAGTCGTTGTAGGCGAGCATTTTCTCGTATTCGCGCCAGACGCTCTCGGCCGTAACCATATCCTTACCCCTGCTGCTCACTGCGCCTCACCCCGCTTTCTGACCATCTCCCTCGTACCGTACGCGAGTATGTTTGCCACTCCCTGCGCGTACCGCTCCTGCTCCCGGTCCGCGCCCAAGTCCTCCGTTCCGGACGCCGCAGGCAGCCGCAGCGCCCTCACCGCGGTCTCCAGCCGCACCAGAGAGCGCAGCACTCGCGCGCAAATGAGCGCCGTCGCCAGCGCCCCGGCCCCCGAGAGCGCCAGCAGCGCCAGAGCCAAAATTTCCACCATCACATATACCTCCCAAAGTTTAAATATCCGGCGCTCAGCCCGCCGCCGTGTATAAATTCGTCGTAAGCTATCCCTCCGTCCTCGTCTGCCGCCCTGCGCACAGTCTCCCCGGCCCTCTCCACGCGGCTCACACAGTAGTACCTCACCGCGTCCACCCGGTGCGTGACCTCGTGCGGCTCACGCGCGCAGTCGTTGGGATCGTTGGCGTCGGACTGTATGTCCCTCAAATCGTCCAGCGTCTGCCTGCAAGTGTTGAAGAAGAGCAGCGACGGCCTCCCATCCGGGCGCTTGGCCAACATGTCCTTTATCATCATGTGCCCCTGTACCCGCGAGTTGTCTGCCCGAACAATGGGCACACCGCACTCGAGGAAGATTTCAGCCATAGTGCGCCCCGAATCCTTCTGCCGCGACCACATGTCCGGCGGCGCGAAGGTCACCTCTATCTGCTCGCCGGGCAGGGTACGCTCGAGCATGGCCTTCGCCGCCTCCTGCACTATGAGCCCGCTCTTCGAGTACTCCCTGTACATCCAGCTCCTGCCGGCCTCGTCCACCGCGAACCAGGCGCAGGCGAACATGTCGAGCCCGTAGTCAAAGGCCCGGTAGCGCCGCCAGTGCTTAGGTATCTGGAAGGGCTCCGTAACGTGCACGGCGTCGGATAGCTCGGGGAAATAGTTCCCGCCCAGCGAGTCCCAGTCGCCGTAACGGTACGCCTTTCTGAGGTTCTCCGGCATTGAGGACAGCATCCGCAGATACCCCGGCGAGGACTTCAAAAGCGCCGTGTTGTCCTCCACCGTGGCCGGGATGAACACATAGTCGTCCGGGTCCTCGTTTTCCTCCGGGTTCTCCCGGTTTTGTATGTAGTCCCTGTCTATGAAAAGCCGCTTCACCCAGCGGTGCCCCACCCCTCCCGGATTGCAGGTTATGTACATGCGCTTGGGGAACTCGTTCACACCTCGCAGCAGCCCGCCCAGGAATTGAAAGGCCCTCCAAGTGAACTGCGTGGCCTCGTCGAGAAATATCCAGTCGTACTCCTGTCCGTTGTACTCCAGCTCGCTCTCCTCCCCCGACCAGTGCCCGAAGTGTATGAGGCTGCCGTTTACAAAGTAAATGCTGTGCAGCGAGCCGTTGTAGCTGGCTAGCTCCGACCGGATGAGCTTGAGCATGGGCTCAATGTGGTTCGACTGTAACTCTGGGTAGGTCTTGCGCATTATCAGGATGCGTATACCCGGGTAGTTGTAAGCCCCCAGCAGCGCCTTTATCCTGACGGCCCAGGTCTTGCCGCCGCCCTTGGCCCCGCCGTAGCCCGTGTAGAGCTTGCGGCTGGCAAAAAAGAGCTTCTGCTTGGGGTTGGCCTCTCCCGGATCCCATTCAAGCGGCGCGCTCATCCTGCCGCCCCGCTTCCAACGCCCCTGAGCTCAATCACCAGCTTCTGCTCGCGCGTGGCCGGGGTCTTGTCCGCATAGCCTCCATTCTTCTCCTGCTTGAGCGCGTTCATGCAGCCCGTGGCACGCCCCGACTCGGTAACCATCTGGTTTTCCAGCCAGTCAGTCCTGGCCAGCTTGGCACGGTCGAACTCTCTTTTGTACACCGCATCCATGTACAACTTGTCGTACTCCTCCTCGCTCAAGTCCAGGGCCAATATCAACCCCGCCTCTGTGGGGAAGCGCCCCTCCCCTGCTCTGAGCTCGAAATACTCATCAATCTTGACCCGCATCTCAGCGGCCTTCTGTGCCTTGCTCTTTCTCACCGCCTCACCTCCACGGTCATGATTATACCACATGCACGATAATTTGTAAATAATTTTGTGCTCTAAAAAGAGCTAATTTACAATATTCTGCGCATTGCACAAAGTTTCCCCCATATCAAGCGTTTCCTCGCTCTGTATTTTGTTCTGCATCCTCTCTTTGTCCGCTATTACGCCTCTATAATTGTACATTTGGCAGAGCATCAACCGCCAATTTTACCCCCTAATACCTCTGTTTCAATGTTTTGTGCATTATGACGGCATGCCGTACACTTCACCAAAAACGCAAAAAGCCGCCCCGGCGCGCAAAGCGCCGGGGCGGCAAATTATTCAATTATCCCTCTTTCGGGACAGCCCGCTCTCCCGCGGGTTTATTCCTCATCCTGCTTCTCAACCTTGAAGCCGTAGCGGCCAGTACGGCAGGCGCCGCACTGCGTGCAGTCCCGGTTGCATCCGCGGCGGCGGGGCCGCCTGAGATAGCGCACGGCGAAGTAAGCCCAAACCGCCATGCCCAGCACGATAACCACATCAAGCCAAATCAAAACAGCAGACCTCCTATCTGGTACACGGCGAAGGTCACAAGCCATGCCACGCCGAGCTGGAAAGCCGCCGTAACAAGCATGTACTTCGTGCTCGACTCGCGCCTTATGGTGGCGAGCGTCGCCGTGCAGGGTATGTACAGCAGGCAGAACACCATGAGGCACAGCGCGTTGAGGCTGCCGAAGCCGATAGAGCTGAGCGCGGCCGAGAACTCGGTCATACCCTCGGGCGAGGAGGCGTTCACTATGCCGAAGAGCACCGCGCAGCTCGAGACGACAACCTCCTTGGCCGAGATACCGGCGATAAGCGCCACGGCAATCTGCCAGAATCCCAGTCCGATCGGCACAAAGAACGGCGTGATAACGCGGCCTATCACAGCTCCGAAGCTCTCCGACATATCCGTAGCATAGCCGTGTACGCCGAAGTTCAGCAGCACCCAGATTATGAGCGTTGCGACGAATATCGTCGTACCCGCCTTGCCGAGGTAGTCCTTTACCTTCTCCCAGACGTAGATGGCCACGGTTCGGGAGTCCGGCAGCTTGTACTCGGGCAGCTCTATCATAAGGTAGTTTACGCTCTTTTTCCTGTCCAGGAGGTGGATAATGGCCGAAACTATTATGGCCACGATGATACCTATGAGATACATAGAGTAGGCCACAATCATGGCGTTGTCTCCGAAAAACATCTCCGCGAAGAGTATGTATATGGTGAGCCTCGCGTTGCAGCTCATGAAGGGCGTGACCAGCATGACCTTGTAGCGGTCGCGCTTGTTCTCGAGCGCCCTGGAAGCCATTATGGCCGGCACCGTGCAGCCGAAGCCGAGCAGCATGGGAATAAAGGCCCTGCCGGAGAGGCCGAGGTGGCTCATAACTCCCTCCATAACATAGGCCACGCGCGCCATGTATCCGCTGTCCTCCAACAGCGCCAGGCAGAGGAAGAGTATGAGTATGTTCGGCAGGAAGGTCACGACCGTACCCACGCCCGCAATGACACCGTCTACAACAAGTGAAGTTATCATGCCGCTGGCGTTCACGGCCGCCAGGCCGTTCGTCACAGCGCCACTGAGCCAGTCTATGCCCAGCTCCAACCAGCCTTTAAGCCAGTCGCCGACCGTAAACGTGAGCAGGAAAATCACGGCCATAATGCCCAGGAACACCGGGATACCCCAGATCTTGCTGGTCAGCACGGCGTCTGCCTTCTCCGTCAACACATCTTGCCTCTGCTTGTGCATCAGCACCTCGCTGATGACCTCGCCGATGAAGTCGTACTTCTGATTGATTATGTCCGACTCGTAGCTGCGGTCGAGCACATTCGGCAGGTTCACCGGATACTTCTCGCAGATCTCCTTGTCACTTTCCAGCAGCTTGAGCGCGTACCAGCGGTAGTTCTTCAAATCCGGATAGCGCCGCATGAGCTCGGGTATTATCTGGTCTATCTTGTCCTCTATCTTGTCCGAGTAGACCATGGCGAACTCACTGTGGTGGTCGTGTTCGTGGTGAGTTATCTCGCTGTGGTCGTGTATAAGCCTGTCCGGCGTAGTCTGACCCTTGTGGTGCAGGGCAGCGTGCATAAGTATGTCAAGCCCGCGCCTCTTGCGCGCCGACACCGGCACAATGGGTATGCCCAGCATCTCCGGGAAGCGGTGCATATCTATCTCCATGCCGCGCTTCTCCACAATGTCCATCATGTTCAGCGCCATAACCACGGGCTTGCCCAACTCCAGGAGCTGCAAGGTGAGGTACAGGCTGCGCTCGAGCGCGCTCGCGTCCACAACGTTTATTATCACATCCACCTCGTCCGAGAGGATGAAGTTCCTCGACACCGTCTCCTCCATCGTGTAGCTTGTGAGCGAATAGGTGCCCGGGAGGTCCACGAGGTGTATGTCCATGTCGTGGAAGTGTATCTGTCCCTCCACTTTCTCAACCGTGACGCCGGGCCAGTTGGCCACCTTCAGGTTGGCGCCGGTGTAGGCGTTGAAGAGCGTGGTCTTGCCGCAGTTGGGATTGCCGATAAAGCCGATCGTCATCTCACTGCTCATCGCCCTTCACCTCCCTCACCCTGATGTTCTGCGTGATGTTGTAGCCCAGCGCGAAGCGTGTCCCTCGCAGCTTGATAATCATTATGCCCTTGCCCTTCCGGTTCAGCACGCTGATCGTCGTCCCCGTCGTCATACCCAGGGCCTCAAGCCTGCGCTCGAGCTCAAAGGGCAGATTCAGGCTCTCAACCACACAGCTTTGCCCTATCTGTATATCCTTTAAAAACATATATAAATACCTCCGGCCGGGAAAACGTCCCGGCTACATAATAATATAAAAATCAGCCGGCATAGTCAATCCACCTCCGGCTGATTTCGGCATATTCCTATGTAGATTTTGAGTTTACATAATTCCAAATCTTTTGTAACCCACGCATCGCTATTCTCTCAGCAGCCAGGCAATGCCTCTGGCGCAGCGCGCATCCGGTTCGGCAAAGTGGTTCCCCGGATTCAGCTCAAAGGCCGTTTTGATTCCCTTCCGGGCCAGATAGCCCTCTATCTCGCGCGTGTTGTCCTCCACGCTCCTCATGTACCGGTTGCGCACATGCGCCTCCCTGTCGCCGAGCGAGAAGTAGACCCGCTCCACGCCCGGAGCCAGCTCGTGCGTACGCACGAACTCCACCATCCCCGGGAACCACAGCGAACCCGACACGCTTGCCGCGCGCGAAAACAATCCCGTATTGTAGAGCGCCCAGAACGCAAAGAGCCCTCCAAGCGAGTAACCAGCAACCCCACGCCAGCTTATCTCTCCCGGCATCAGGCCCTCGGCCCGCGGCACTATCTCCCCCAGCAGCAGTTCGAGATATTCCGCGCCGTCACCCCCGAAGTCAGTTCCACCCTTAAAGACGGGCGGGCAGCGCCAGGGCGTCATATCCGAGTCCCAGTCCAACCCGCTCACAGCCACAAGCGAGCACTCCGGAGCGCCAAGCCTCCCGAGCTCGGACAGCACCGCCGCCCCGGCGCCCTCGTGCGTATTCAAATATATAACCGGACGCCCGCCGGCCGCAGCCGGGAACACCTCTGCCTTGCGCCCGCCAATTTCAAATGAATCCACAGCAAAAACACCCCTCCGGCACTGGTTTAATGTCATATACTGATTATACTATACGCAGGCGTCAAATCAAGCTCCGACGCCTCTGTCAAGTCTTTATACCGCGTGCATTTGTACACATCTCACAAACACGTGCCTCTTTATGGGCTTTTATTGTGTTTGCCTAAAACCCTGGCAAATGTTATAATGCCCTTACATAAGGCTTATGCCGTTTTGAGAGAAAAATAAAAATCTGGGGGATAGGACAATGGATTTTGCACACCTTCGTCTTGAAGATGAGGAGATTTTCGGCGCAATGGAGCAGGAGCTCTGCCGCCAGCGCGACCATATAGAGCTGATAGCCAGCGAGAACTTCACGTCGCCTGCGGTAATGGAGGCCGTGGGCAGCCACCTTACAAACAAGTACGCCGAGGGCTATCCCGGCAAGCGCTTTTACGGCGGCTGCGAACACGTGGACGTCGTGGAAGAAATTGCCCGCCAGAGAGCCTGCCAGCTCTTCGGCGCCGACCACGCAAACGTGCAGCCGCACGCCGGCAGCCAGGCCAACATGGCCGTCTATCTCGCACTGGCCAAACCCGGCGACGTGCTAATGGGCATGGACCTCAACTGCGGCGGCCACCTCACCCACGGCTCCAAGGCCAGCATCACCGGCAAGTATTTCGAGGTCCACGGCTACGGCGTCGACCGCGAGACTGAGCTGATAGACTACGACGAGATGCGCCGCATGGCCATCGAGCTGCAGCCCAAAATGATAATCTCCGGCGCGAGCGCCTATTCGCGCATTATAGATTGGAAGCGCATCCGCGAAATCTGCGACGAGGTCGGCGCGTACATGTTCGTGGACATGGCCCACATTGGCGGCCTGGTGGCCGCGGGCGTACACCCCTCGCCCGTGCCGTATGCCGACGTCGTAACCACCACTACGCACAAGACCCTGCGCGGCCCGCGCGGCGCAATCATCCTCTGCAAAGAGGAATTGGCCAAGAAGATAGACTCTGCAGTCTTTCCCGGCAGCCAGGGCGGCCCGCTCATGCATGTGATTGCCGGCAAGGCCGTCTGCTTTAAAGAGGCCATGCAGCCCGCGTTTGTGGAGTACCAGAAGCAGGTCGTCAAGAACGCCGCCGCGCTCGCCGAAATGCTCAAGGCCGGCGGCATGCGCCTGGTCTCCGGCGGCACGGATAATCACCTGCTGCTCGCCGACGTCATGAGCCTCGGCGTGACCGGCCGTGACGTGCAGGAGCGGCTGGACCGCGCCCACATCACCGCCAACAAGAACGCCATCCCCTTCGACACCCAGCCGCCTCACCTTGCAAGCGGCGTGCGCTTCGGCTCCCCGGCCGCCACCACCCGCGGCATGAAGGAGCCCGAGATGCGCCAGATCGGCGAGCTCATACTGCGCCTCATCCGCGAGGGCGAGGACGCCGTCCCCGCCGTGCGCGAAGAGGTCATGAGCCTGTGCGAGCGCTTCCCGCTCTACCCGGGCGTGATATGAGATGAACTACCGTATCCTCCTTGTAGAGGACGACGACGTCATCGCCGGAGCCGTAGCCAGCCATATAAGCTCCTGGGGCTGCGAAGTACGCCGCGCAACTAATTACGCGGACATCATGCCGGACTTTGAGGACTTCGACCCCCAGCTCGTGCTGCTGGATATCGGCCTGCCGTATTTCAACGGCTTCCACTGGTGCAGCGAGATACGCCGCCGCTCCAAGGTCCCGGTCATCTTCATCTCCAGCGCCTCGGACAACATGAACATCGTCATGGCCGTGAACATGGGCGCGGACGACTTCATCGCCAAGCCCTTCGACCTCGGCGTCCTGACGGCCAAGGTTCCGGCCCTGCTGCGCCGCACGTACGACTTCGCCAACCCGGACGCCAACCGCCTCTCGGCGCACGGCGCGGTCCTGGACTTGAACTCCGGTGCGCTCGAATACTCCGGCGAGCGGCTTGAGCTGACGAAAAATGAGCTCAAGATTCTCCAATCGCTCATGGAGAAGTGCGGCCATGTCGTAAGCCGCGACGAGCTCATGATGCGTCTTTGGCAAACGGACAGCTTTGTCGATGAGAACACGCTCACCGTCAACGTCACGCGCCTGCGGCGCCGCCTCGAGAACATCGGCCTCGGCGACTTCATCAAGACGCGCAAGGGACTCGGCTATATAATCGAAGAGTAAATTTTGTACAGCGGGAGGGCCCTCACGGCCCTTCCGCTTTTTACAATATTGGGCTGGTAATTTTAACACCGATAAAGTAAAATAATTTGAAATATCTCGAGAGGACAAGCCATGCCTACCACTTACACACACCAGCGTTTCGGCTCTGACTGCCTGGAAACCCTGCCTGACGAGTGGCGCGCCGCCGCAGAGCGCCGCCGCGGCCTGTACGACACGGGCGCACACGGCCCCGACATATTCTTCTACTACCACCCCGTCTGCCCAAACCGCGTCACCGCCTACGGCAGCGCGCTGCACCGGCGCAGCGCGCGGGAGTTCTTTGCCCGCGCCCGCCTGAGCTGGATGACATATCACGACAGAGACGTGATGCTCTCCTACCTGCTCGGCTTTCTCACGCACTTCGCGCTAGACAGCGCCTGCCACGGCTATGTGAACAGCGCCGGTCCGGAACTGGGCGTCAGTCACAACAGGCTCGAGGCGGTGTACGACGCATATCTCATGCGCCGCGACGGCCTTACGCCCACGCGCATCATGCGCGGCGCCGCGCTGGAGCCCACGGCGGCAAACGCCGGGGTCGTCGCGCGCTTTTTTGACCTGCCGGAGAAGAAGGTGCTCTCCGCGATGCGCGGGCAGGAGGCAGTCATGCGCCTTCTCTATTCGCCGGACGGACGCCGGAAGCGCGCCCTGCGCGGCGTGCTCCGCACGCTGCACATACCCGGCCACCTCGACGACATCTTCATCGACGACGAGATACCGCCAAATCTCGGCAGCGCTATGGATGAGCTCGACCGGCTCTACGCCGGCGCTCTGACGGAGTACCCGGACATGGCGCGCAGCCTTGTGGACTTTTTGGACGGACGCGGGGAACTGTCCGCGCGGTTTGGCCGCGATTTTGAGTAAAACGAGAGGGGATCAGCATGCTCAAAGCTCTAAAGGAAAAGCTCACGCCTGTCGAACTGGCGTGGGTGCTCTACGACGTCGGCAACAGTGCCTTCACGATGCTGGCCTGTTCGCTGATACCGATATGGTTCAAATCCCTCGCGATTGGCGACGCCCCCGGCCAGCTCAGCAGCGACGCCGCCACCGGCACCTGGGCGCTCGGCGTCTCGCTCGTGACGGTCGTCGTCGCGCTGATGGGCCCCGTCTGCGGCGCGCTGAGCGACCGGCGGGACATGAAGCTCATCTTCTTCCGCACCAGCGTGTTCATAGGCGTGGCCGGCTGCATCATAAACGGCCTCGCAACGGGCTGGGTGCTCTTCCTCGTGGTGTTCATTATCTCGAAGGTGGCCTACTCATGTTCGCTCACCTTCTACGACTCCATGCTCGGCGACGTGACGACGGAGGAGCGCATGGACGAGGTGTCCAGCTACGGTTACGCCTGGGGCTACATCGGCTCTTGCATCCCCTTCCTGGTTGCGCTGGTGTTCTACATCCTCGGCCCAGACATGCTGGGCGTGATCTCCGGCTTCCTCTCGAAGCTGCTCGGCTTCACTGTGACGGCAGTCTGGTGGCTCATCGTGACGCTGCCGCTACTGCGCCGCTACAAGCAGCGCAATTATACGGAGCCCAAGCCCCACGCCGTGCGCACGGCCTTCGTCAAGCTCGGCGGCACGATAAAGCGCATCGCCACGCAGGACAAGAAGGTCGGCTGGTTCCTGCTCGCCTTCTTCCTGTACATAGACGGCGTCGGCACCATCATAGACAACTGCATCAACATTGGCACCGACCTCGGCCTCGACACCGTGGGCCAGGTCGTGGTGCTGCTGGCCACGCAGGTGGTGGCCTGGATATTCTCCCTCGTCTTTGCGAAGCTCAGCCGCCGCTACTCCACCGTCAAGCTGCTGAGCGTTTGCATCATCGGCTATTTCGCCGTGTGCCTCTACGCCTTCACGCTCCGGACTATGTTGCAGTTCGGCATCATGGCCTTCGGTGTCGGCATGTTCCAGGGCTCTATCCAGTCGCTTAGCCGCAGCTACTTCACGAAGATAATCCCGCCCGAAAACTCCGGCGAATACTTCGGCATCTACGACATCTTCTCCAAGGGCGCGAGCTTTATCGGCTCTGCCGTCATCGCCGCCGTGAAATTCGCGGGCGGCACCATAAACATCGCCGTCGGCCTGATGGCCATATTCTTCTTCCTCGGCCTCGTGCTGCTGCGCGTAGCCGACAAAAAGGAGAGCGCCAGGGTATAAACACCTGACAAGCGACAGGAAATTGTGTATAATATGTCCGGCGGCCAGTACGCCGGACATATTTTTTGAGGTGATACCCATGCTCGACTGCCTAGCCGTGGGACTCGGGGGCTTCATCGGCTCCGTTGCGCGCTATTTTGTAAGCCGCATCTCCATTGACAAGGCCGGCGCTTTCCCGATAAACACACTGATTATCAACGTCATAGGTTCTTTCGCCATCGGCCTCATAGCCGCCCTCGTCGTGAAACACTCCGGACTGAATCCCCGGTTGGCACTCTTCGTCCGCGTGGGGCTGTGCGGAGGCTTCACCACCTTCTCCACCTTCGCGCTCGAGACGTCCACGCTCCTGCGCTCGGGGTCGTATACATCCGCGGCGGTGTACGTGATTTTGAGCCTGACATTGTGTGTGCTTGCCGTCTTCGCCGCACAGCGTCTCGTAGGTTAAGGGAGTGTACAAATGTTCTTCTCATATGTAAAGCGCCGCTGGAAGGTGCTCTCAGCGCTTGCGCTGTTCACTCTGATCTTCGCCCTGGTATTTTCTCTCTACGAACTGCCCACCGAAGCTGTACTCTATGCCAGCGGGCTGTGCTTCGTCCTGGGCGCCGGACTGCTGGGCTACAGCTACTACCTATACCGCCGCCGCTGCCGGACGCTGGAAACGCTGCAACGTTCAATATGCGTGAGCAGCGACGGCCTGCCCGCGCCGGAAGACCGCATAGAAGAGCTCTATCAGGAACTCATATACGTCCTCTCCGACGAGCGCTCACGCATAGAAGCAGTCTACGAGGGCGAAAAGCGCGACGCCAACGACTACTACGCCATGTGGGCGCATCAGATCAAGACGCCCATCTCCGCTATGCAGCTTCTGCTGCAGCAGTCCGAGGTCCCCGACCGGAACGCCCTATCCGCAGAATTGCTGCGCGTGGAGCAGTATGTCGAAATGGTACTCTCGTATCAAAAGCTCGAAGGCGGCGGCAGCGACTTCGTGCTGCGCAAGCGCAGCCTCGACGGCATAGTCCGCACCTGCCTGCGCAAGTACGCGCGCCTCTTCATCATGAAGAAGCTGCCTCTTGACTTCCGCGAGACGCACATGACCGTCTACACAGATGAAAAGTGGCTCGCCTTCATGATAGAGCAGATTCTCTCCAACTCCCTCAAATACACCTCCACGGGCGGCATCTCCATTTACGCCGAGGGCAAGGCCCTGGTCATAGAGGACACCGGCATAGGCATAGCTGCGGAGGACCTGCCCCGCCTCGGCGAGCGCGGCTACACCGGCTACAACGGCCACGAGGACAAAAAGTCCACCGGCCTCGGCCTCTATCTCTGCCGCACCATATGTGAAAAACTCGGCCACAGGCTGGAGATAGAGTCCACCCCCGGCCAGGGTACCCGCGTAAAGCTGCTCTTCTCCGACTCCACCATGCTCTACGACTGACAGCCATTAATTTGAGGTATGGACAGCCATACATTATAGGTATTTGCAATGTTCAGCCTCCGGGTATATGCTTTAATCAAAAAAGCCAAGGAGGAATACACTTGATATACCGAGATTTTCAAGATTTGAAACTCAGCGGTCTTGGCATGGGCTGTATGCGCCTGCCCGTCATCGACGGCCATGACAGCGAGGTTGATTTCGATGAAGCCGAACGCATCATGGATTACGCCTACGAGCACGGTGTGAACTATTTTGACACTGCCTACCCCTACCACGGCGGCAACAGCGAGAAAGCCGTGCGCCGCGCCCTCTCCAAGTACCCGCGCGAGAGCTACTATCTTGCCGACAAGTTCCCCGGCTACGATCTCTCTTACATGCCCAAGGTCCGCGAGATCTTTGAAGAGCAGCTCGAGCGCTGCGGCGTGGACTACTTCGACTTTTATCTTTTGCACAACGTCTGCGAGCTGAACATCGACGCCTATCTCGACCCCCAGTACGGCATTCTCGACTACCTGCTCGAGCAGAAGAAGTCCGGCCGCATCAGGCATCTGGGCTTCTCATGTCACGGCGCGCTGCCCGTGCTAAAGCGCTTCCTGGATGCCTACGGCGAGCACATGGAGTTCTGCCAGATACAGTTCAACTACGTGGACTGGAGCCTGCAGCACGCCGACGAGAAGGTGGCCCTGCTCAACGAGCGCGGCATCCCCGTCTGGGTCATGGAGCCGGTGCGCGGCGGCCGCCTCGTGAGCCTGCCCGAGAGCGCTGAAGCCAAGCTCCACGCCCTGCGCCCCGAAGAGAGCACCGTCGCCTGGGCCTTCCGCTTCCTGCAGAGCGTCAAGGGCGTCACTATGGTCCTCTCCGGCATGAGCACCATGGACCAGGTGATCGACAACACCGCCATTTGGGCCGAGGACAAGCCCCTCAACGACGAGGAGTTCAAGGCCGTCACCGATGTCGGCCACTCCCTCTTCGCCAACGGCGCCCTGCCCTGCACAAGCTGCCACTACTGCGTGAGCCACTGCCCGATGGGCCTGGACATTCCCCACCTCATCAGCCTCTACAACGAGTTCTCCTACAGCGGGCGCGGCTTCATCGTCTCGATGAACATCGGCGTGCTGCCCGAGGACAAGCGCCCGAGCGCCTGCATCGGCTGCCACAGCTGCGTCGCCGTGTGTCCACAGCAGCTCCCGATCCCCGAGACCTTCGCCAAATTTGCCGAGGGCCTGGCCCGGAAGAAGAAATAAGAAGCAGCCCGTTTAACATATCTACAACAACCCATTAAAGACGCACAAATATTCCTCCGTTATACTCAGCATCGTTCCGAGGGGAACAGCACTTGAGTTTAACGGAGGAATCGTTTATGACTGCCAATATAAATAACACTCTCTACATCGTAACCGGCGCCGCAGGCAATCTGGGCAGCGCCATAGTCCGCAAGCTCGTGCGCGACGGCGAGCATGTCCACGCCCTCGTCCTGCCCGGCGAAGCCGCCGCCAAGCACCTGCCCCAGGGCGCGGAGGTCTTCGAGGGCGACGTCACTGACATGAGCACGCTCAGGCCCATGTTCGAGGGCCTGCCGGACAAAACCAAGATCTATGTCATCCACTGCGCCGCAATGGTCAGCGTCAGCACGCTGGTCGCGGACCGAATCTGGGATGTAAATGTGAACGGCACGCAGAACATCATCGACCTGTGCATCGAGTACAACGCCCGCCTCGCCTTCATCGGCTCCACAGGAGCCATCCCCGAGCAGCCCATGGGCACCGCCATCCGCGAAGTCAGCCACTACGACCCGCGCGCCGTCACCGGCCTCTATGACCAGACCAAAGCCGCCGCCAGCCAGCTCGTGCTCGACGCCGTGCGCGACTTTGAGCTTGACGCCTTCCTCATTATGCCCAGCGGCATCTCCGGCCCGGGCGACTACACCTTCGGCAACGTCGCCGGCGTCATCCGCGAGTACGCCGAGGGCAAAATGCCCGCAGGCGTCGAGGGCAGCTTCAACTGCGCGGACAACCGCGATATGGCCGACACCATCGTCCGCGCCTGCGAGATTGCCCGCACCGGCGAGAGCTACATCCTGGGCGGCGACATGGTCGGCATGAAGGAGGTCTTCGACATTCTCTCCGAACGCACCGGCCTCCCGACCATAAAGCGCATACTCCCCGCCGGGCTCGGCAAACTCATGGGCCACGCCTTCGACCTGGTGGAAAAAGTCACCCACAAGCCGCAGCGCATGACGAGCTTCGCGGTCTACAACCTCGTGCGCAACAACGAGTTCGACTCCAGCAAGGCCGTACTCGAGCTGGGCTATTCCCCACGCCCCATGTCCGAGAGCATAGCGGACGAGATAGACTGGATGGTGAGCGAGGGCATAGTCTCCGTCCCCGGCACCCACACCCCGAACCCCCACCGCGCCGCCGCCTGAGCCAACCGGATATACTTATATTAAATGCACCGGTCTCCGTACCGGTGCATTCTTACGTCTGCCGGCCAACCTTACATTTTTGTAAGGTCGATGTAAGGTAAATCGATGGCACGGTAAGTTCGCGGGTGGTATTATAAGACCGTAATCCGACAGGAGGTAATTCACATGGCACTTCTCGAGGTATCGGGACTCAAAAAAATATACACCACCCGCTTCGGCGGCGCGCAGGTACAGGCGCTCTCTAACGTGACCTTCTCGGTCGCCGAGGGCGAGTACGTCGCCATCATGGGCGAGAGCGGCAGCGGCAAGACCACGCTGCTGAACATCCTGGCCGCGCTCGACAAGCCCACCAGCGGCAAGGTGCTGCTCGACGGCAAGGACATCACCGCGATAAAAGAGGGCGACCTCGCCGCCTTCCGCCGCGACCGGCTGGGCTTCGTGTTCCAGGACTTCAACCTGCTGGACACGTTCTCGCTCCAGGACAACATCTTCCTCCCCCTGGTGCTGCAGGGCAAGAGCTACGAGGAAATGAGCGGGCGCATCGCCCCGCTGGCCAGGAAGCTCGGCATCAGCCACCTGCTGAGCAAGTACCCCTACGAGGTCTCCGGCGGCGAGCAGCAGCGCGCGGCGGTCGCCCGGGCGCTCATCACAAACCCGCGCCTCATCCTCGCCGACGAGCCCACCGGCGCGCTCGACTCCCGCGCGACGGAAGCGCTGCTCAACCTGTTCGGCGACATCAACGCCGAGGGTCAGACGATACTGATGGTCACGCACTCGGTCAAGGCTGCGGCTCACGCGGGCAGGGTGCTGTTCCTGCGCGACGGCGAGGTCTACCACCAGCTCTACCGCGGCGGGCAGACCGTGGAACAGATGTTCGGCAAGATCTCCGACACGCTGACCGTGATGACGCAGGGCGGTGAACTCGATGCGTAAGCTTAGCTTTTACCCCAAGCTCGCGGCCAGGAGCATCAAGAATAACCGCCAGTTCTACCTGCCCTACATTCTGACGGTCATAGGCACCTGCGCCGCCATGTATATACTCTACGCGCTCAACTTCGACCCCGGCTTCAGCCAGCTCGGCGAGGGCACTACGAACGGGCAGGCGTACGTCAGCATGTTCATGACGATAGGCATCTTCCTCGTCAGCGTGTTCTGCTTCATCTTCCTCGTGTACACAAACAGCTTCCTCATGAAGCGGCGCACCAAGGAGCTCGGCCTCTACAGTGTGCTCGGCATGGGCAAAAAGAACATCGCGGGCATCATGGTGTTCGAGAGCCTCTATATTGCCGTCATCGGCATAGTCCTCGGCCTCGCGCTCGGCATACTGCTGCACAAGCTCATGACGCTGCTGCTCTACTCGCTGATGCGCCTGCCGGTACCCTTCGGCTTCTCCGTGCAGCTGCCGGCTGTCCTGAGCACCGCAATGTTTTTCGCGCTCATGATTTTCCTCACGCTGATTTTGAATCTCTGGCGCGTGGGCCGCTCCAAGCCGGTTGAACTGCTGCGCGGCGGGAATGTGGGCGAGAAGGAGCCGAAAATAAACTGGTTCATCGTAATAATCGGCGTGCTCTCCCTGGGCGGCGGATATTTCATCGCCATGTGGACGCCTGACTCGATGTGGGCCATAGCTCTCTACTTCGTCGCAGTGTTCCTCGTCATAATCGGCACCTACTGCCTTTTTACGAGCCTCAGCATCATGGCGCTCAAGGCGCTCAGGAAAAACAAGCGCTATTACTACAAGGCCAAGCACTTCATAAGCGTCTCCGGTATGCTCTACCGCATGAAGCGCAACGGCGTGGGCCTCGCCAACATCTGCATCATCGCCACAATGGTCATGGTCATGATCAGCGGCACGCTCAGCCTCTACGCAGGCTCGGATGAGATAGTGAAACTCAACGCCCCGACGGACGTCATCTCGCAGGGCAGGCACTATTTCTACTACACTATGGAGGAATCCACCCCCGAGGAGCGCGAGCTGATAAACCCCGACGCCCTCAACGACTACGTCCTCAGCCGCTACGCCGAAGCCGGCGCGGAGCCGACCAGCGGCTATCAGGTGGAGTATCTGGAGGTTTCATTGGAGATACCCTACAACGGCGCGCTCGTAGTGTCCCCCACCTTGTATATAATCACAGCCGACTCCTACGCCGCCCTAACCGGCGAGGAAGCGCCGCAGCTCGCGAGCGGTGAATATCTGCTGTGCTCCGGCAGCCCGTACGCCGATTATTTCACCGACAGCTTCAGCTATCTGATAAGCAGCGAGTATAACGGCCGGGACTACAGCGACCCGGCGAACTACGAGTTCAGCCGCGAGTACAAGATGGCCGGCGAGTGCAAAAATGTCCTGAACGACGTCATCCGGAATCAGACGATTATCACTGCCGGGAACGACGCGGCGAATCTCTTGGTCGTGGACGGCACCGACACCCTCAACGAGATTGGCCTCACGTCAAAGAGCGGCTGCTACTATTGGGAAGGCCGCTACAACTTCGCCCAGCTCAGTGATGACGAAATCGTAGCGCTCGTCGACCGCACGATTGAGCAGCCCTACGACTTCGGCGCCGCCGGCTGCGGCTACGTCGGCTATTTCTACACCACCACGCGCGTGAGCTTCGAGCGCGACATCTTCGGCTTTGCGGGCGGCTTCCTCTTCCTCGGCGTGTTCCTGGGCCTCGTGTTCATGATGGCCGCCGTGCTCATCATCTACTACAAGCAGGTTTCCGAGGGCTACGAGGACCAGCGCAGGTTCGACATCATGCGCAAGGTCGGCCTGAGCCGCCGCGAGGCGCGCCGCTCGATACGCAGCCAGATACTGACCGTATTCTTCCTGCCGCTCATCGTCGCGGCCATACACATAGCCTTCGACTTCAAGCTGGTGCTGCAATTGCTCACGCTCTTTGCGCTCAACAACACTACCCTCACCGCACTGTGCACGCTCGGCACCCTCGCCGTGTTCTGCGTCATCTACGCCGCCGTGTACATGCTGACCGCCCGCGCGTACTACAAGATTGTGGACGCCCGTCCACAGGAGGCGAGAAACTGACATGAAACTCCATAAAACGCTCCGCGCTGTCTTCCTCTACGTCATACCGACAGGCGTCGCCCTGTTCATGCTGATCTTTTTGGCAGACGTCATCTTCGGCTTGGGTATGTTCTACCCTCCCATGCAGGTGACGCAGATGTTCACCGAGCGCGCACCGTACATCGCGCAGGCCTTCATCAACCTGGCCATGCTGGTCGCTGTATGCCTCTGCGGCGCGCTGCTTTACACTAAAAACGGCATTAAAACCCGCCGCGGCCTCCTTATAACGGCCATAGTCTCCTTCATCTGCGCCGTGCTCATGCATGCAATGGTCTACGGCATCGTGATCGCCGTCCCCGTGCCCTACACCCTGCTCACGCCTGAGCACATCACCCTGCGCATCTTCGACGTGGCGGCCGCCGTACCCCTCGCCTCAAGCGGCAGCACGCTTCTCGTCTACGCCGCCGGCATAGTCATCCACCTCTTCGCACCCCAGGTGCTGCTCGGCATAGCCGTCGGAATAATCGCGCTCCGGCGCTGGGCTAGGATGGGAAAAGCCGCTCCTGTAGGGACTTCTCGTCCCGGCCGCACTCTCACCGGTAGGCGTGAAACCCAATCCTCAATACGCCTCGCGTAATATAACTTCAATTCAAATACAGACGAAAACCCATCACACGGATTTTCAAATTCTATCAGGAGGTTCAGAAAGTGATTAAAATGGATTCTGTGAAACTGCTCACTATTATTCTCATCGTATCTCTCATCATTCTGCTGGCCGGCGTCAGTGTCTGGGCCTTCCAGCTCCACGGCGGCCTTTCGGCGCCGATCGCTGCCGCCGCAGCCGCATAACAAAGCCAACTCACTTCCCCATTTCCACACAAAGAAGCCGCCCTTGGCATATGCCTCGGGCGGCTTCGACTATATTACGATTTAAAACTCCACGCTCTTCGTGCGTCCCAGCACGAAGAAGAGCAGCAGCGATATCACCTCAAGCCCCGTAAAGAGCCAGAAGGCCCCGGCATAGGAGCCCGTCGAGGTCTGTATGCCACCCGCAACAGTCGAGGCAAATGCGCCGACCAGGATGTTGAGGTTCAGCAAACTCAGGTTCTGCCCGTAGTGGCGCTTGCCGAAGAACTCCTCGGCCACGGACGAAGATATGGTGGGCAGGGCCCCGTAACACGCGCCTATGAGCATCATGGCCGCAATGAGCGCGAAGGTGAGCCCCGACGCAAGGGACAGCGCCGCTATCGCTCCGCAGACGATGAAGAGTACCGCGTCCAGCGGCAGCGAGACGCGAAAGCCGAGCCTGTCGTGCAGTGCGCCGAAGACTATGCGCCCGAGCCCGTTCATGACGCTCACGAGGCCCACGCACACCGCCGCCAGCTCCGGCGACGCGCCGCCCTCGGTGAATATGTAGCTGCCGTGTGCAATCATACCCGAGCCAAAGCCCGTGCCGATGAGCACCCCGGCAAAGAACAGCCAGAACCGGCCCGTGCGCAGCATCTGCATTGGCGTGAGCCCGCGCTCCGGCTCCTTTTGCTCTCCTGGCATAGCCTTTGGCGGCAGCACGAAAAAGCGCCCCACAACCGCGCTGACGAGAATGAGCACGCCCGTGAGCAGGTACGTCAGGTGCCAGCCGAAGGCGGGCGACGCAATGAGGTTTGAGGCAGCGGTTCCAATCACGAGCGAGCTCGCCCCGAAACCCATTAGCAGCACGCCCGAGGCAAAGCCCTTCCTGTCCGGGAAGCGGGGCACGACCGCGCTGATGACGCCGTTATATACGAAACCCACGCCGAGTCCCGCGATGGCGAATGCCAAATAGAGCAGCCAGAGCCTGTCAGCCTGCAAAAACATACACAGCAGGTACCCGATAAAGGCCAGCACGCCGCCTGCGGGTATGGAGAAACCCACGCCCAGCCGCGCCGCTATGGCCCCGCCTATCACGCCGCCCAGGCAGAAGCAGGCGAGCATGATGGTAAAGCACATGCCGAGCTGGGCGCTGTCCCAGCCAAAACCCGCGCCGAAGGGCACGGAATATATACTCCAGGCGTAGATTACGCCATTTATCAGCATTATTATCGTCCCGGCGGCCAGCGCCGTAGTACGGGAGAATGTCTTGTGCATATCTCCGGCCTCCCAAGTTTCTATTTCTTCACGTGTTTAGGGGGAGCCCGTTTCAGGGCTCCCCCGCGCCGGCTTGACGCCGGTTAGCTCTCGCGTATCAGGCGAACATAGAATTCGGCGCACTTGACGGCCTTCCAGGTCGGTATGCGCTCGTTGACGCCGTGTATGGTGCCGCGCTCTTCCTTGGAGAGTTCCAGCGGGCAGAAGCGGTAGACGTTGCGGCTTATCCTGTCATAGTGGCGGGAATCACTGGCCGCGAGCATCAGGTAGGGGCTCACTATGGCCCTCGGCCAGGTGCGCTTTATGACGCCCGCAAGTCTGTCCCAGGCCTCGCCTTCGGTCTCGGAGTAGGCGCTGGGCTCGGCGGCGTACACGCGTCTGACGGTTATATCCGGGTCCATAACCGCCTCGCGCACTCGCTCTTCGGCCTCGTCGCAGGTCTCGCCGTTGATGATGCGCAGGTTGAAGCCCACGCTGGCCTTGGCGGGCAGCACGTTGTTCTCAGGACTGCCGGACATCTGCGTGGCCGCGCAGGTAGTGCGCATGAGCGCGTTGAGCTCGCCGCCCGAGCTCTGGCAGACTATGTCCAGCACGGGCTTGAAAATATTGAGGTTTGCCAGCACTATGCGCATGGGGAAGCTCGCGTGGCGGCCCAACGTGTCAAGCATCTGCTCCACCGGCGGCGTCATGGTAAAGGGCGCCGGGCAGGCATCGACTTCGCAGACGGCCTCGGCCAGCTCCCCGACAATGGTCTGCGGCGGCGGCGAACTGGCGTGGCCGCCCTTGCTCTCGGCCTCATGGCTGAGCCTGAGCTGGCCCTTCTCCGCAGTGCCCACAAGTGCGCAGGGCGCCGTCACGCCCGGGAAGGCGCCGGTAACAACCGCGCCGCCCTCGTCTAGCACCAGCGCGGGACGAACACCGCGCTCTTCGAGCGCCGTGACTATGTCGCCCGCAGAGGGTCCGGCGGGCTCCTCCTCGCCGGAGAACGCGAGGTAGATATCGTTTTCGGGCACGAAGCCCTCGTTTATAAGCTGTTCGGCGGCCTCCATAATGGCGCAGAGCGTGACTTTAGTGTCCAGCGCGCCGCGGCCCCAAATGATACCTTCCCTCAGCACGCCCTCGAAGGGGGGCTCGTCCCAGCCCTCGCCGTCGGCGGGCACCACGTCGTAGTGGGCCATGAGGACAGTGGGCCTGTCGCTGGACTTGCCGCGCCAGGTGTAGAGCACGCCGCAGCGGCCTATGCGCTCAGGCGAGCACTTCTCAGCCAGAGTGGGATAGCGCTCCTTAAGGTAGGCGCGGAACTTGTCAAATTCGGCAGCGTCCTCATTGGCCGGGTCGGCGCTCGAGACGGTCTTGCAGCGTATCATCTCACGCAGGCTCTCGACGACGTGGTCGTAGTCTACGCTCACTTCGTCGCTGCCTGCCCTCAGTTCAGGGCCCGGCCTGTACAGCGCTGCCCGGGCGAGGATGACTCCCGCACCGGCGGCAAGCGCAGTGCCTGCGGCGCCCAGCAGGAACTTGGTGGCTTTCTTCATCAAACCAGTCCTTTCTTATAGAGTATGCGCGCCGCGACGATGGCAATGATTGCGCCCACGGGCACAAGTATGCCCACGCTGTCAGCCAGCGCCGGCACGCAGATAAACAGCACTACCATGAAAATAAGCGGGGCCATGGCGACCTTCCAGTTCTTCGAGACGTACACCACCGCGAGCGGCCCGAAGAGCGCAGGCAGTATGTTGTCAAAGGCCGGCTGGAGCATCGGTGACTCGATGAACCCGCGTATGGAGCTCAAAAGCAGCACACCGATGGCAATGACTGCCGTGGTGACCAGGCTGGAAACGCCAATGGCTATGGTGGAGATAAGCTCGCCCTCTTCCGTACCGGCCTCGACACCGCTGGCCTGCATCGCATTCAGTGCGCACGGCACTTTTAGGCTCGTGAGGTTGCCGGTGAGGAAGCCGAGGTAGCTGCCGCCGGTGCCGAGCATAGGCACGTAGGTCAGGACTTCTATCGTACCAACGGTCCAGTAGATGGGCGCGACGCCCAGGAGACCGCGCAGTATGTCAGTGATGGGCGGCCAGGCGTCGTAGACGACGCAGATAGTCGCGGGCACTGCCAGGAGCAGCAGCGAGCCGGTGAGCATCCACCAGCGGCCCACATAGTGCTCATAGTCGCGGAAATCGGCGTATTTTTGTGCTCTTCTCATGTCTGTACCCTCCTCAGCCCGCTATCATGTTCACAAGGTTGGTGATGGGTATGCTCAGCGCCATGCCTCCCAGCATGCTTATGGGCAAGGCGTAGTCCTCCATCCACTTCCAGTGCAGAACTTTCACGAACACTGCGCACACGCACATGATGAGCGCCGACGCTATCATGACGAAGCAGGGTATCCAGCCGCGCAAGCCCTCACTTACCGTTGCAAATATCATACCCAGGAAGGCGCTTATCATGCCGAGGAAGAGCGCGGTCATGAAGAGGCTGCCCCATTTTTCATCCTTCTGGCGAATGCGCATGACGCCGTTTTCAATCTTCTTACCTATCGTCGGCACCAGCACTGGGCCGGGGATGATGCCCAGAGTCATAACCCAGGCTATGGCCGCAAAAACCACAGGGTCGGTGATGAGGTTGGAGAGATCGGTGCCCATCGCGCTCGCGGCGCTGGCTGCGGCGGGGGTCTCATAGGTCAGCGCGCCTATGACCGAGAGTCTCAGCCAGGGCAGCGGGAAGCCCAGTGCGCGGGAGAGCGCAATGACGCCGAGCAGAATGCTGACTGCGGGGGCGATGGTGAATATGGCCGAGGAGATGGCCACGCGGCGCAGGACCTTGGGGTCCATACCTATCTTCTTCGCGCGCTTCCAGGCCATTACTATGAAGCGTATGCTCATGGCGATGACGAACAGAATGACAACAGCCGTCATACCGTACATGAGCGGCCCGTTTGGGTCAAACATTTACTAAACACCTCTCTTTGTAGAGTGAGACAAGTTTACCACAAAGCGCTTGTGCTGACAACAAAAACCGGAGGCGGGAAGCCGCCTCCGTCGGTGTCAATACAGTTCCGGATGGTTTGTATAGCAAAAATACGTACTGCCGTACACTCTGTCCGTGAGCTCGAGCGCCACTCCGCTGCCCTGCTTGCCGCCGGACTGGAAAACAACCGAGACATCGTTCAAAACCCGCTCGCCGTTTAGGAGCCGGAGCGCGGCCTCGAGGCAGCTCCTGAAAGGTATGAGCGCTTCAAACCAGCCCCTGTCCGCGGCCGAATACTGCCCCGGCTGGAAGACTACTTCCTCGAGCGTATTGGGAAACTCTGGACTGGCCACGCGGTTTAACACCACCTCGCCCACCGCCAGCCTCCACTCGTCCGGAAGCCAGGAGCTGCCGGCCTCGGTGTGTATCACCTGGGCCAGCAGCACCAAATCGTCGTATTTTATATGCTGCGCCTCGAGTTCGAGCGCGTCTATTTTGGCGTTGCGCAGCCGCTCGTAGAGCAGTCCCCGTTCACGGTCGCCGGCGAGCGCGCATTCAATCATGCTCTCACCGTAATCTGCGTCCCACACCGCCCCGGCAGGCGATGCCAGGCACACAGCCAGCGAAAATCCCGCGACAAAACACGCCGCTTTTTTCATAAGACAGCCCTCCTTTCAAAAGGCCGGGCCATTATAGCGCGTCCCCGGCGCGGAACATGTCAGACTCCGCGTTCACAGCCAGACAGACCATTCTCCATAGTCCTGTACGCCGCTGCCGTGATGCAGCCTGCCATCTGACTTCAGTTCGCGGAACGCATCCCGCATCTCCGCAAGCAGTCCGGGCTGTACATCCAGCGCGTGGTGTGCCGGGAAAACCCTTGTCACTGGCAATACAGCCACCTTTTCCAGTGATTTGAGGTATGCTTCCGGGTCCGTCGATGGGTAGTATGCCAGCAACATGCCCTTATAGACCAAATCGCCAGTGAACACCCAGCCCCTTGATCGTTCAAAGAAACACATGTGCCCCGGGGAGTGTCCGGGCGTGTGAAGCACCTCGATTTGCCTCCCGCCGAGCTCTATAATGTCTCCGTCCGAGAGCACACGTGACGGCACGCCCTGGAAGAACTCATACCGGCTCACATCGAAGCCCTCCGGCAGCTCGCAACGGTCTGCCACCATGTCGCGTATCGTCTCTATCGGGAGCGGGAACCCTCCTGAAAGCCAGTCCAGTTCCTCCGAATGCGCATAAAAATCAGGATAATACTTGTGGCCACCGATATGGTCCCAATGTATGTGCGTTGCTACGGCGGTAACGGGCTTTGCCGTCAGCGCCGACACCGGCTCCCCTATGTCGCAGATTCCCAGTCCGGTATCTATCAGCAGGCTGCGCTCTTTGCCCTCAAGCAAATAGCAGTGCGTCTCTTCCCAGTGCCTGTATTCGCTTATTATATGCGTATCACTGCTGACGGCATCTATTGTAAACCAATCTTCCATTGTATTCACCACATCTGAAATCCAGCCGTATCTGTCTTAAAAGTGCTCGATACTGTCCTGCAGGTCGTCCACAAACGCGCAGGTGTGATACCCGTCGCACACTGAGTGGTGAACCTGCACCGCCAGGGGCATACAGACGCGCTCTCCGTCCTCAGAGTACTTGCCAAGCGTAAAAATGGGTATCAGGTAACGGAAGCCCATAGTGTTCAGGTTGAAGCCCTCAAAACTCGCCCATGGCAGCATAGACACAGTGAAACAGTTCTCCGGCACGTCCGGTTTGGCCGTGAAAGCCTCTATCTCCCCGTAACGCCTCAGATCCTCCTCATATCTGCGTTGGAACTCTGAGTAGTCCGCGGAGTACTCCGTCCATAGGTTTGAGAAGGTGTGCGTCTCTTTGTGGAACACGGTGTAGCTCGGCTCCATGTGCGCGTACCGTACGAGCTCCCCGCCAGGCCTGAACGCCATTCTAAACTGCTCGTGCCGGTCGACGGCGCCCGTCAGCAGCCACAGCAGGGCCGGGTAGAGCTTTGCCTTCTTCCGTCGCAGGTTGGTTATATCCAGCTTGACCGTCATGCTGTAAGTACAGGGCACAGTATTCAAATAGTGCTCAAAGTACTCCCGGTGCGGCCATGATGCCATATCTATTACTTCGTACTCCATTTTTCCCTCTCCGCACACCACGCCACGGCCTCGCGCTCACACCTTTTTACGAACGCATCCTTGCCGTCGCAGTAGCTCTCTATATCATACGGATACCGCTCTGCCAATGCCCGCTTTAGCGCTGCGTACTCCTCACGCGCCGCCGGGTGCGCGCGCAGATAGTCCCTGAACGCCAGGTGCCGGGTTATATTGGCCGCGTCGCCCTGGGCAAATATATGCACCTGGTGCGTGCGCTCGTCGCCGCCCTTTCTCAGATAGCGGCGGCCGGGTATGCCGAACTCGCCCAGATACTCGTAGCCAAGTGCTTCCAGGGCGTCGCTGGCTTCGTCCACGCCGTCCAGCGAGCGCACGACGGGCATGATTATCGGCTTGGCCGCGAGACCTGGCACGGATGTGCTACCAATGTGATAAATTTCGAGGCAGTTATCTCTCAGCGCGCGCCGTATGAGCCCAGCTTCGAGCTCGAACTGCTCCGGCCAGGCCGGGTCATATTCACTCACCACAACGTACTGCGGCATCTCACACCTTCCCCCAGCCGTCCAGCGGCAGGCGCTGCATGGCGCCGAAGACCTTGTCCTTCAAGTCCGGGTATTCGGCCGAGAGCCGCTTTATGAGGCTCTTTATCTCCTCGCGCTTGGATTGCTTGTCCTCGGGGCAGGTAGTGGACACAATGGGCAGGCCCATCTCGCACACAAAAGAAGCGATTGTCCCCTCTCCTATGTACAGCATGGGACGTATCTGCGTGACGTCCGCTCGGGACATGTATGTACTCGGCTTGAAGCAGGAGAGCTGCCCCGTAAAGAGCAGGTTCATGAGAAAGGTCTCCACCGCGTCGTCGAAGTGGTGGCCGAGCGCGAGCTTGTTGCAGCCCCGGGCCTTAATGGCGTCGTTGAGCGCGCCGCGGCGCAGCTTCGAGCAGAGCGAGCAGGGGTTCTCCTCCTGCCTTACGTCAAAGACAATCTCGCGTATGTCGCTATTTATAATGGTATAGGGCAACTCGTGCGCGGCGCACCACTCAGCCACAGGCGTGAAGTCCATGTCCGGAAAACCCATAGCTATCGTTATGGCCTCGAGCTCGAAGTGCGAGGGGTGGTAACGCCTGAGGTGCGCGAGCGAAGCTAACAGCGCCATCGAGTCCTTGCCGCCGGATACCCCGACGGCCACGCGGTCGCCGGGCTGGAGCATGCCGTAGTCGTCAGCGCAGCGGCGCACAAAACCCGTAAAACGGTTTAAGTCCATATAATCACCTGAAAATTTGAAAGTTGAAAATGAGGATACGCGAGAATACAGGAGTATAATCGAGTATTAAAGAGATATCCCCGGTAAAACTAAAAATACAGTTGACATAGCCGCGCCACAGTGGTATAAAAATAAGGCGCGGCACGCGGCGTATGTGGGTATTTTACGTGCCGGCGCTGTATTTGTCAAAGAAATTATCTATATAATTGGAGGCACACGAAATGTCCACTACCATGCTCAAGAAGGACGACATCGTCCGCAAGTGGTATGTCATAGACGCTGCCGGCAAGCCTCTGGGCAAGACCGCCGCTCTCGCGGCCGACCTGCTCCGCGGCAAGCTCAAGGTCGATTACACCCCGCACGTTGACTGCGGCGACTATGTCATCGTCATCAACGCCGAGAAGGCCGTCCTCACCGGCAAGAAGCTCGAGCAGAAGTACTACCGCCGTCACTCCGGCTACCCCGGCGGACTGAAGGAGACCCGTTACGACCGTCTCATGAAGCAGAAGCCCGAGCTGGCCATGAAGCTCGCCGTCCGCGGCATGCTGCAGAAGAACACCATCGCCAACTGGCAGCTCACCCGCCTGCGCGTTTTCCGCGGCGCTGAGCACACTCACGCCGCCCAGAAGCCCGAAGTCTGGGACCGCTAAGGGAGGTAAAGTATAATGGCTACCTATAAGAGCAAGAAAGCGTACATGTACGGCACCGGCCGCAGGAAGTCCTCCGTCGCCCGTGTCCACCTCTTCCCGGACGGCAACGGCACTATCACCATCAACGGCCGTGACATCGACGATTACTTCGGCCTCGAGACCCTGAAGCTCATCGTCCGTCAGCCCCTGGTCACCACCGGCACCGTCGGCAAGGTTGACATCGAGGCCACCGTCACCGGCGGCGGCGTCACCGGCCAGGCCGGCGCCATCCGTCACGGCATTGCTCGCGCTCTCCTCGCCGTCGATGAGAGCTTCCGCGCCCCGCTGAAGGCCGCCGGTTACCTGACCCGCGACCCGAGGATGAAAGAGCGTAAAAAATACGGTCTCAAGGCAGCACGTCGTGCACCTCAGTTCAGCAAGAGATAATCTGCTGTTCAAACCGTATCAAAATGGTTCAAAAACCCCGGAAAATCAAGGTTTTCCGGGGTTTTACTGTATCTAAACGGGCTGATATGGTTTGACCAAATTTGGCAAATCGAGAGCCGCTTTCACCCAATTTTTAGTGGTTAAATATAGGACAACCGGCAAAAATGGGGGTAAAAAAAGGGGTTAGTGGTTAAATTATAGGACAACCGAGAGCCGATTTTGGGGGTGTTTTTCGTCCCTCCTTTCCCTCGTTTTGGGCTGTGGCAGTTTGACATAGTTTGACCTAATTTGAATAATTGAATATGAATTTGATATAGCACTCAGTATAAAATGACTGGGTGCTTTTTTCATTTCAGGAACTCGTATTCCGGCGATAGAAAGAGCCGTCACTTCACTTTTTATTTTGGAGTGGCGGCTTTTTCTATTTCCAGAAGCAACAGCAACAATTAGAAATGAGGTGAAGTCAATGAACACGCAAATCATTGCCATTGCCAACCAGAAGGGCGGCGTTGGCAAAACCACTACCTGTGCCAATCTTGGAATCGGTTTGGCGCAGGCTGGAAAGAAAGTCCTGCTGATCGACGGAGACCCGCAAGGTAGCCTGACGATCAGCCTGGGCAATCCTCAGCCGGACAAGCTGCCCTTTACGCTGTCGGACGCTATGGGGCGTATCTTGATGGATGAGCCGCTTCGTCCCGGCGAGGGTATCCTGCACCACCCAGAGGGTGTAGACCTGATGCCTGCGGACATCCAGTTATCCGGTATGGAGGTATCCCTGGTAAATGCCATGAGCCGTGAGACTATCTTGCGGCAATATCTGGACACGCTGAAGGGGCAATACTCCCATATTCTCATCGACTGCCAGCCCTCCCTGGGGATGCTCACAGTCAATGCGCTGGCCGCTGCGAACAGGATCATAATTCCCGTTCAGGCGGAGTATCTGTCCGCCAAAGGGCTGGAACAGCTGCTCTCCACGGTAAACAAGGTAAAGCGGCAGATCAACCCCAAGCTCCAGATAGAGGTATCCTGCTGACGATGGTTGACAGCCGAACCAACTTTGCCAAAGAGATCTCCGCACTTTTGCGAGAGACCTATGGCAGCAAGATCAAAGTATTCGGCACAGAGATTCCCCATTCTGTCCGGGCAAAGGAAATCAGCGCAGAGGGAAAAAGCATTTTTGCCCATGACCCCGGCGGCAAGGTGGCAGAGGGCTACAAAAATCTGACGAAGGAGGTGTTGAAACTTGAAAAGCAGCGCGAAAAAAATAGAGCTGGCCTCGGTAGATGATCTGTTTTCCACCGAAGAAGGCCGCCAGGATGCAAAGCTGGAAAAGATTCAGGAAATTCCGTTGTCTGAACTGCATCCGTTCAAGAACCACCCATTCAAAGTCAAGGATGACGAAGCAATGATGGAGACCGCTGACAGTATCAAGCAGTATGGCGTTCTGGTTCCGGCCATTGCCCGACCGGACCCGGAGGGTGGCTATGAGCTGGTAGCCGGACACAGGCGGCACAGAGCCAGTGAGCTGGCAGAAAAGGAGACTATGCCGGTCATTGTTCGGGATTTGGATGATGATGCCGCCACGATTATTATGGTTGACAGCAACTTGCAGCGAGAAAGCCTTCTTCCAAGCGAAAGAGCATTTGCTTATAAAATGAAGCTAGATGCCATTAAGCACCAAGGAGCCAGGACGGATTTAACTTCGGCCCAAGTTGGGCCGAAGTTGACTGCGGCAGAAAAAATCGCGGAGAACAGTCCAGATAGCAAATCACAGATTAAGAGATTTATCCGTCTGACAGAGCTGATTCCTGAATTGATGGATATGGTGGATGAAAAGAAGATCGCCCTGAACCCTGCCTATGAGCTGTCCTTTCTTAAAAAAGAGGAACAGGTAGACCTGCTGGACGCGATGGACAGCGAACAGGCTACCCCTTCCCTTTCCCAAGCCCAGCGGCTCAAGAAATACAGTCAGGAGGGGCATCTGACCCTCGATATGATGCGCGTCATCATGGGTGAGGAAAAGA
>CAKNRQ010000008.1 GCA_930990965.1 uncultured Clostridia bacterium | reverse complement strand
CGCTGACGTCCTTGGCGAACTCGTCGTCGAGCTCGGGCAGCTGCGGCTCGCGCACAGTGTGAACCTTGACCTTGAAGGTGGCGTCCTTGCCGGCTAGCTCAGGGCTGTACTGCTCGGGGAAGGTCACATTGACTTCGCCCTCGCTCTCGGGAGCCATGCCTACCATCTGATCCTCAAAGCCGGGTATGAACTCGCCGGAGCCGATCTCGAGGCTGTAGTTCTCAGCCTTGCCGCCCTCGAAGGGCTTGCCGTCGACAAAGCCCTCGAAATCGAAGACTATGGTGTCGCCCTTCTGCACGGGGCGCTCGACATCGACGTAACGGGCGTTGCGCTTGCGGTTGCTCTCGAGCAGGCGGTCAACTTCCTCGTCAGCGACGCTCGGCTCCTTGTAGGGAGCCTCGAGGCCCTTGTACTCGCCGAGAGTGACAACGGGATAGAGGTCGGTGGTGAAGGTTATTGTGCAGGCCTTGCTGTCGTCAACATTGTAGTCGGCTATGGAGGGCGCGCCCACAGTGTTGAGCTCTTCGGCCTTGACGGCGAAGTCAAACGCCTCGGGGGCGAGCTCCTGCACTGCCTCGTCATGGAAGATGTCGGCGCCGTACATGCCCTCGATAACTACGCGGGGAGCTTTGCCCTTGCGGAAACCGGCGACATATATCTGGTTCTTGAGCTTCTTGTAGGCCTTGTTGACAGCCTGCTCAAAAGCGTCGGCATCGACTTCGACCTGGAAGATAGCGGTGTTGTTTTCTTTCTTTTCTACGTTCTTGACGAGCATGGGGTGGATTCCTCCTAAATATTTATCACTGAAATTAGTTCCTATAATTTTACGCGGAAGCATTATAGCAGATTGCGCAAATAAAAGCAATGATAATTGTTCAATCTCTGACTTTTATCGGAGAGAAAAGCAGGTGGTCAGCCGAAACGAGCTTGAAACGCACCGAATTTTTCTCGCCCTGGAAGGCCGCGTAGCAGCCCTTTCCGTGTATGTGCCCGTAATAGCACTCCCTGACGCCGTAGCGCTCGAGCAGTTCAAGTATCTCCGTACACTCGTAGCCCATGTACTTGGGAGGGTAATGCAGGAAGGCTATTTTCTCCCTGTCACCGGCAGCTTTAAGCGAGGCCTCAAGCCGGCCTATCTCGCGGAGCATGATCTTTTTGTCGTGCGCATTGCCGCGCTCTTCCTCGTAAAACCAGCCCCTGGTACCGCACAGCGCCGTCTCGCCATACAGGCAGCAGTTGTTATTCAAGATGTCTATCGTCGTTATGCCGTTCGCCTCAAAAAACTTTCTGGCCTTCGACGCGGTGCTCCACCAGTAGTCGTGATTGCCTTTGAGGACAATCTTTTTGCCAGGCAGGCGGTCTATGAAGAGGAAGTCCTCCAGCGCAGACTCGAGGGACATACCCCAGGACAAATCGCCGCACAGCACCGTGACGTCGTCTTCGCCAAGAGCGGCAAAACCCTCGCGGAGCTTGTCTACGTAACCTGTCCACGGCCCGCCGAAGACGTCCATGGGCTTGCTGCTGCCCAGCGAGAGGTGCAAATCTCCAATTGCATAAAGCGCCAACACGCACCTCCGTATATTTTTATGCCTACCGGCCGATAATAGCTGACAGGCCAAGGACTGCGTACGCCGCCCGAGGTCCAATAACCATTGGAGGCTTGAGTCATGAACGACAACAAAAAGCACAGCGGAAAGACCGCCATCGGCTGCGATGCCGCCAACTGCGCCTACAACGAAAACGGCCATGGCTGCAACGCCGAACACATCCGTGTTGACGGACGCACCGCCAAGACCACCGGTGAAACCTGCTGCTCCACTTTTAAAGCTAAGGACAAGGCCAGTTTCTGAGAGGCCGGTGTCAACCGGGCTGGGGCTCCGGCGCGTTTGGACGCGCTTGGAGCCTGTACATATCAGTCGAGAAAAGCCGCCACCACGCCGCGCATATTCTGCGGGTCGGTGCACTCTGAAAAGCGCTCCGTCTTTTCGCCCAGGTGCGCAAGCGGTTCGGGCGCCTTGGTGCCCGTGGCGCGCTCAAGCTTGCCTATTAGCTCATGCCCCGGCTCGTCCGTACTCATACCCAGGGCGCTGAGCACGCTCGGGCAGAATTTATAGGGGCTCGCCGTGGACACAACCGCCGTCGGGGTCTCGTCCCCGGTGCCGCAGCGATAAGCGGAGAGCACTGCGCTCGCCACAGCGGTGTGGGTGTCTATCAGGTAGCCATGCTCGGCCCAGACGCGGGCTATCTCAGCGCTCGCGCCGTCGCCGGTGCAGAATCCCGCCGAGAAGTCTTTTGTAATAGCGCCGAGCACTTCTTCTCCCACGTCGTAATGGCCCTCAGTGGAGAGTTCATTCATCCACTGCGCCACACGTTCGGTGTCGCCGGTCACGAAGTACAAAAGCCTTTCGAGGTTGCTGGAAACGAGTATGTCCATGCTCGGGCTGTTCGTGAGGTGGAAGTCGCGGCGCTTGTCGTACACGCCGGTAGTGATAAAGTCCGTGAGGACGTTGTTCTCGTTGGAGGCACAGATGAAACGCTCAACCGGTAGGCCCATCTGCTTGGCTATCCAACCGGCCAGGATGTTTCCGAAGTTGCCTGTGGGCACGCAGAAGTCCATGCTCTCCCCCGGAGCTATGAGTCCGGCGTTTACAAAGTCGCAGTAGCAGGAGAAGTAGTAGGCAATCTGCGGCAGCAGACGTCCCCAGTTGATCGAGTTGGCCGAGGAAAGGAACCAGCCCTTCTCCCTGAGCTCATCCGCAAAGGGCTTGTCGGAGAAAATGCGCTTTACGCCCGCCTGGGCGTCGTCAAAGTTGCCCTCGACGGCGCAGACCATGACGTTCTGCCCCTCCTGGGTGACCATTTGCAGGCGCTGCACGTCGCTCACGCCGTCGCGCGGGTAGAAGACCATAATCTTCGTGCCGGGCACATCGGCGAAACCTTCAAGCGCAGCCTTACCCGTGTCGCCGCTGGTCGCAACGAGAATGCAGACACCGAGCTCGACGCCCTGTTTGCGCAGAGAAGCCGTCAGCAGCCGGGGCAGCATCTGAAGCGCCATGTCCTTGAAGGCGCTCGTGGGGCCGTGCCAGAGCTCCAGGTAGCCGGTGGTTTCATCTATGAAGCGCACGGGCGCTATTTCAGCCGTGTCAAAGTTCTCCCCGTAAGCCTGACGGCAGAGCTCGCCAATCTCCTCACTCGTGAAGTCGTCGAGAAACGGCGCCATTATTCTGGCCGCGCGGGCGCGGTAGTTCATCGCACAGAGGTCTTCAATTTCCTGCGCGCTTATCTGCGGAAAACTCTCAGGCACATACAGGCCGCCGTCCGGGGCCAGACCTCTGATAATGGCCTGAGCAGCAGATATACGCTCATCCAGGCCTCGGGTGCTGAAGTACTTCACTCTTTCTCTCCACTCCTATTCAAAAGCATTTTCTATATGGTTGAACTCCTGCCCTCTCTCGCCGTTGAGGACCTCTATGACGTCAAAGCGCGGTTGCAAATCCGTCTCGTGCTCCGCGAGCCACATTGAGGCCGCCAGCCTCAGCCGGTCCTGCTTTCTGCGCGTCACGGCCTCACGGGGTTCGCCGAAATCACGCCGCGAACGCATTTTGACCTCGACAAAGACTATGAATCCCCGCGCTGTTCCCGCGAAAACCCGCGTTCTCCGGCGCTGTTCAGCGATTATGTCTATCTCTCCACCACGGCAGGAGTAGTTCATGGCTATTATCTTGTAGCCCTTAGCGCGCAAATATCCCGCGCACTCGGCCTCGGCCGTGCTCCCAAGCAACTGGCTTCTGTCCATCAGTGCATCTTTCTCAGGAAACTCGGCCTGTGTTCAGGGCACGCACCCAGCTCACGTATAGCTGCGTAGTGCGCTGCCGTGCCGTAGCCCTTGTGCTTTTCGAAACCGTAGCCCGGGTACTTTTCCGCGAGGGCACGCATATACCTGTCCCTCGTGACTTTGGCGAGGATGCTGGCCGCCGCAATGGAGGCGCACTTGGCGTCGCCGTGTACCACGGTGCGGCTCGGATATTGTATACCCTTGTTCCTATTCCCGTCAATCAGGGCGAGGTCGGTTTTCATACCCAGAGCTTCAATGGCCCGGTTCATGGCGAGATATGTCGCGTTGAGTATGTTCAGGCTCTCTATTTCATCGACGCCGGCGAAGGCAATTCCATATGCCTCGGCGCGCTCACATATCACATCGTAGAGCGCTTCGCGGCGCTTTTCGCTGAGCTTCTTGGAGTCGTTGAGCCCGGGTATCTCTATGTCCCGCGGCAGGATGACCGCCGCGGCGCACACAGGTCCGGCCAGAGGTCCGCGCCCGGCCTCATCCACTCCGCACACTGCACGGAAGCCCTCGGCACGCACTGCGTCCTCTATCTCCCAAAGCGGCGCGCTCATGCCTCTGCCTCCGAGCCGGACGAAGTTTGCTCCGGCGGCAGCTCGAGAGTCATTCTGCCCAGCTTGCCTCCTCTGAACTCATCGAGGAGCACGGCACTCATGCGCTCGGTGTCGTACTCTCCGCGTCCTGCGAGGAAGCCGCGGTTTTTGGCGCAGCGCTCGAGCATCTCCCAGCCGGCCATTCCCTCTTCGGTCTCCAGCTTATAACGCTGTTTGAGCGCTTCGGGATAGAGCCTTGAAAGCCGCACAAGGAAATTTGCCGCCAGGGTCTCGCGGTCGAGCACGTCGTCCTTGATAGCGCCCGTGACGGCCAGAAGCTCTCCGACCTCCTGCGAGTCGAATTTCGGCCAGAGTATACCGGGGGTGTCGAGCAGTTCAAGACCCCTGTCCACGGTTATCCACTGCCTGCCTCGCGTGACGCCGGGCCTGTCCGAGACCGCTGCGGCTTTTTTACCGGCCACGCGGTTGATAAACGTGCTCTTTCCGACATTCGGTATGCCGAGCACCATGACCCGCACTGCGCGCGTGGCCTGTCCTTTGGCCGCGCGCTGCTCGAGCAGCGGCTTCAGCAGGGCGCGCACCGCGCCGGAAAAGGCGTTTACGCCCTTGCCGGATTTGCAGTCTGTCTCAAGCACGGCCAGGCCGCAGGACTTAAAATACGCCTTCCAGAGCGCGCTGGCCTTGGGGTCGGCCAAATCGGAGCGGTTAAGTAGCACCAGGCGAGGCTTCCCGGCCGCCAGAGTGTCGATGTCCGGGTTGCGGCTTGCCATAGGTATGCGCGCGTCTAGTATCTCGCACACGGCGTCAACGTTGCCCACATTGGCGCTTATCATGCGCCCGGCCTTGGTCATGTGGCCAGGAAACCACTGTATATTCAGTTTTTCAAGGCCGTTTTCGCCCATTAAGAATACACGCTCCCAAAGCTCTTCAGCGGGAAGATAGTGAAATACACTTTGCCCATGATGCAGCGCTTGTCAACGCAGCCTATCACGCTGTAGCGGCTATCCGTGGACTGGTTGCGGTTGTCACCCATGACAAATACGCAGCCCTCATCAACAGTTATCTCGCCGCCGAAGTCATATGATTCATATGTGGGCTCTGCAACATAAGGTTCGTCAAGCGGCTCTCCATCGACATACACAATGCCAAGGTCGAAGTCTATACTGACGGTCTGCCCCTCCACGGCGATGATGCGTTTTACAAGAGGCTGATCTCGGTATTCATCCTTGCGGAACACAACTATATCCCCCTGCTTCGGCTCATAGAACAGGTTAGACACTATTATCTTGTCGCCGTTTTCGAGAGTCGGGTGCATGCTCTCGCCCACGACATCCACAAGCCTCACGAAAAAAGAGAACAACAGCACGCAGGCAATGATTGCAACGACTATGCACTGCATCCAGTCGTAAATGTCCCTGCGCACACTGCGTTCGCCGTTTTCTTCCACCGCCTTGGCGGGCGTGTTCTTAGTATTATCCTTCATCGTATTACCTCGATTGAAAAATGCTGTCCTTTTATTATACAGTCACAGCGCCCTCGTGGCAACAAAAAATTGAATTGCTGCATATGTACGCAAAAACCCGCCGCTTGTGCGGCGGGCTTTGCGAGCCTTTGCGTTAGATTCTCTCCTTGACCTTGGCCTTCTTGCCCACGCGGTCGCGCAGGTAATACAGCTTGGCGCGGCGAACTTTGCCGCGGCGAAGAGTCTCAACGGAGACTATCGTGGGGGAGTGCACCGGGAAGACCTTTTCGCAGCCGACGCCGTAGCTGATGCGGCGCACGGTTATGGTCTCGTTGATGCCGCCGTGCTTCTTGGCAATGATGGTGCCGTCGAACGCCTGGTTGCGGACACGGTTGCCTTCCTTGACGCGGACGGTGACGCGCACGGTGTCGCCGACGTTCATCTCGGGAAGCTCGGGCTTCATGTACTTTTCGGTCAGGGTCTGAATAAGATCCATTTTGTATCCCTCTTTCGATACGGGCGTTCTTACCGGCGGGACTTCGCCACGGCAGCGGACCGTCCTGAATATGCGCACTGCGCAAGCTAAAGTATAATATCACAGTGCAATGTGTTTGGCAAGAGGAAATTTAGATTTTTAAGGTGATTTTGTCTCAGATTCAGCTTCAAGCTTCACTATATATAGTCTCGCCCGGACTGTGTACAAGCAGCTCCTCACTTCAATTGAGCTATCCAGGCGTCCATCGCATCAGTGTCGGCGGCGCTCAGTAATGAGAGCGGCTCTATAAAAATCGCGCCCTTGGCGAGTTTCTGTGCGTCTTGGGGCATGCGGGCCAGGCCGCTGCCTCCACTGGTGCAGAATATGCCCACACGCTTCCCCTCAAGCGGGGCGTTGGCGAGGAAGGTGCCTACAGGCGCGGCGAAAGCCCCGCACCAGTTGGGTGAACCGACTAAGACAGTGTCATAGCCGCTGACGTCCGGCATCTCGGCCAGAGGCGGCTTGGCCTTGGCGCGCAATTCTTCCATAGCGCGCTCCACAACAGCCCTGTACTCCTCGGGGTATGGCTCGGCTGGCTTAAGCTCGAAGGTATCGGCGCCCAGCTTCTTGGCCATGTACTCTGCCGCAGCGCGAGTTGTGCCGCTGCGGGTGAAATAAACTATCGCAGTTGACATTGCGATACCTCCTTTATTTTTATTATACCACCTCTCCTCGGCAAAAGTCAAAGCTCCCGCCGTCCAACGGCGCGCCGCCCCGGGGAATTTCTCCCGGGACGGCTCCGTTTTTATTCATGTGCAGGAGGCAAACACTTCGTCGAATATGGCTCCCGGCATGTAGGCGCAGACTCTCACTGCGCTGCCGCCGTACATGACGCAGCCGTTTTCAAAGAGTCGCACGGGAACGGTCGTGCCGTCTGCCAACTCGAAGTAGAGATGCACCTCGGCGTACTCATAGTCGAAAATGTCGCCGTTTTCGCTCCACGCGCTCCACTCCTGCATAGGCGAGACCATGAGCAGGGAGACAAAGGCTTCCAGGCTCTCCGGGTCGAGCTCGTGGCGGTTATCTATATTCTCCTCCCAGTCAGCGTCGAGGATGTAGTACGCGCCCACGTAGTTTTCGACATGCAGACAGGTTTCAAATAGGTCAGCGCCGCTGTAGAGCGTCATGTCGCTCAGACAGTCGTAGAACTCTATCAGCCCGTCCGGTCCATCCATGCACAGACGGAAGTTGGTGTCGTAGCCTTTGACACTGTACACGTCGCCGCCGATGCTGGACGCGCCCTCGACGTACTCGTCCGCGCCGGACCACTCGTCTATATCTCCCTTGACCGTACAGACATATCCTTCCCTCAACGAAGGGTCGGCGTACTGCCCGGTCTGGACATACATGCGGCCGTTGTATATGAAAAAGGCCATCATATCCGCTGCAACCCCCGGCTCCGGCGCCTCCGGCATTGGGTCTGGCGAGATGTACACACTGTCCCAAGGAGGTGCCGGCACCATCACACCGTTGTCCGGCGACACAGACCCTGGTGCAGCCGATGTGTCAACCGCCGGGTTATCGCCGGCCACCGGCTTTATACCCTTCCACGGCTGGGCAATACCCAGCACCAGTGCTGTGCAGGCTGCCATGACCGCCACAGCGCCGATAATGCGCCGGCGGCGTGTTTTGCGCTTGCTGCCAGATGTTGCAGATTCGAGTCTTGCATCCTCTATAGCTTCGTCCGATATGCCGCCGATTGCTTTGAATACATCCCAGTTCGTCATATTAGCTCCTCGCTTTCGAGATAAGCGCGCAATTTTCTGCGCGTCCTGTGGAGCAGCGAGCGCACGGCTTGTTCTGTCATCCCGTTTTGCCTGGCTATATCCGGCACGGTATCACAGTCGAAACAGCGCTGCACGAACACACGCCTTGTCCTGGCATCCTGCTCAAGCACGAACGAATCAACAGCCCGTGCCAGTTCATCGGCGTCCAGGCGCTCCCCCACGCTTCCAGGCGCCGGTACGCACTCCGAGAGTTCCTCCAGGACTGCCTCCACCTCCCCGCAGCCGCGTTTGGCGGCAGTGTTGTGTTCGAGCCTACCCAGGGCAGTGTTTCTTGCGCAGCGCGCCAGCCAGGCTCCGAGCGATCTCGGCTTTTCCGGCGGTATGGCTTTCCAGGCGGCCAGGTACACATCCGCTTCGCACTCCTCTGCGTCGCGTACGGATCCGGTTATGTTCAGCGCTACCCGGCGCAGATATGAGCCGTATCTGGCCCGGCACTCGTCCAGGGCACGCTCTGAACGCCGGTTGAAAAGCTCGATGATTTCCCTGTCGTCCATGAGCACGCTCCTTTCCTCTTGAGGTCCCTCATCTATAAAGTAAGGTTTTTTATCCATGTGTTGCGATCAAAGCTTCAACTTCAGAATCTTTTTTAACATCTGAGGCGCGCCAGGCACGCATTAAGTTTGCTGCTGAGATTTGCTTCCGGTTGCGTAACCTCAGTGTAATTCTGTTACCGGGTCAAAAGCTGTCACAAGGACATATACTGTTCTCGGGGCATCGCCCCAGAGGGAGGAACACACAAATGGGTGTTACTAATTCCAACAAGCTTATAAATCTCAACAGTATAGACTGTGACGGATCGCTGCGTGTAACGCTTGCGCTCACCGCAGCGCCCGATATTATAACTAATCCAACCGATATCGTCCTCGTGCTCGACCGCTCCGGCAGCATGACGGGCACGCCGCTTTCCAACATGAAAACCGGCGCCAAGACCTTTATCGACATCATCGCCGAGTCCACCGGTGGCACCGCCAGCGGGCAGATAGGCTCCGGCAGCCGTATAGGCATAGTCAGTTTTGCCGATACGGCAATGGACAATACGCAGCTCATCACTTCCGTCGATGCGCTTAAAAACGCCGTTGACGCCCTGGTAGCGCTCGGCAACACCAATCACGCCGACGCCTTCACCAAGGCGCTCGGTCTATTTGACCCCAACTCAAGCAACGCAAGAGTAATTGTAATGTTCACCGACGGTAAGACCACGGCCGGAGGCCCGCCTGCTCCGATTGCCGCGCAGGCTAAAGCCCAGGGCGTCATAATCTACTGCATCGGCCTAATCGGCTCTGACGGCATTGACGTCCCCACACTTGAAGAGTGGGCCAGCGACCCGTCAGCCACGCACGTGGCCGTCACCCCGGATTCTGCCGAGCTTGAAGAGCTGTTCAAAGAACTGGCTGAAAACATCTCCAAAACCGGTGCCACCAACATCGTGATAGACGAAAAGGTGGCCTCCGACTTCGTGATAACCAGTATTGTTACTCCCGACCGTGGCACTGCCACCATGACGGACAGCCGCACGCTGCGCTGGACGATACCTGAACTCGGCGTATCTGCCAGCGAAAGCGCGCTGCTTGAGTTCTATATCCGGCACACGTCTCAGAACCCCGGCACGAAACTGGTAAACGAGTCAATCACCTACTCTGACAGCGAGGGCAATGTTGTGGTCTTCCCCGCTCCCACTGTCGAAGTGAACTGCGGCATTGTCGTGAACCCGGAAGAGTGCCCTGTGCCAGTTGACTTGGCGGTCTCCGGCTGTTCCGACTCTGTGCTCGTGGACCTTGGCAATGTCGAACTAGAATCGCTCGGACGCATCATTCAAGCCGATGTGACAATTAAGAACGTCTGCCCCGGCAAGCGCGTGGCCCTGGCTGCAATACTGACTGAGGTTGACGGTGAGGGCATGGAATACCAGCGCGGCATGAAAACTGTAGCCATCCCTGCGCACACCCAGCCCTCCTGCCGTGACGTGCTGGTCAGGTGCATCAAATTCGTGGTCCCGGAAAGCCTGGCTGAAAACGGCGAGCCTGTCGGCGCCATGTGCGGCGACCGCCAGTTTAAGATGCGTTTTATCGCCCACTATATCGACACCGATTACCGCTGCTGCGAGGCAGAAGTAACCCTGTAAACAAGCAAGCCGAATTGGAAGAGGCCCGCCGTACGGCGGGCCTCATTGCTGTTCACTTAGTGTTTACCACGGAAGATTTGCCACTATGTCCTTTAGAAGCTCTTCCAGGGCCGAGATGCCGGCTTCAATCTGCCCATAGACGGCGGCACGTGCGGAGCCGGCTATAAATTTGAGGTTATCGTATGGCACATCGCTATTATAGAGCTGACGGCAGGTATCAATCTGCACCAGCTCAATAAGTTCGTCGTCGTAGTCGATGAGGTCGCATTTGTTGAAAAATACACCCTTAAACTTCAAATCCTTGCCCGGCAGGAGCTCGTCGAGGTCCATCGGCCCGTCGTCGGCCGCCACGACCAGATACCACATGTCTGCTTCCGGAACGGCAACGTCAAAATCTGAGAAGTGTGTCTCCAGTATGTAGAGTTCTATGCCCTTCATCCGGATGCAGCAGCCGCCCGGCACCGCGCCGCCCGCGCCACCTCTGGCGGCGAACTCGGACAGCAGGTACAGAATTTCAGACATACCCACACCCTCTGTGCCGAGAAGTCTGATAATTGCCCGCCTTGATGCATTGATACCAGCACTCATGTTCATTACTCCTGTCCTTTAGTTTTTGCCGTGCGCGGCGAAGTACTCCTTGAGCACTTCCAGCGCCGCTTCACGGCATGCGCCTAGGGTTACAGAGATGTTTGCGCCTGAACTTTCAAATACAATACGGCTGCACTCACTGCCCTGTACTCCGAGCAGCGCGCAGAGGTCAATATCGCTCGCCCCGTAGACGAGCCGCCCGAGTTTGGCCCAGACCATAGCGCCGGAACACATGAAACAGGGCTCGCAGCTCGTATAGAGCGTGTACTCGCTCAAATCGGTAATGCCTGTCTCACGGGTAAAGCGGCGTATGAGGCCGATTTCCGCATGCTCGGTGTGGTCATGAGCCGTATATATCTGGTTTTCATTGCGGCAAACTATTTTGCCGTCTTTCACCAGCACGGCGCCGAAGGGCTCGTTGCCGTGGAGAACAGCTTCGCGCGAGAGGCGCACCGCCTCGCGCATGAAAACTTCATCGCTCAACGGAACACCCCCATGTCTGCGTCGTAGATCTCGACCCGCCTGAACTTGGCAAAGTCCGGCTTGAGCTCCGGACTAAGCTGCTCCAGCGCATGTATTAAGAGGTCCGGGTTTACTGTGGGCTCCTGCGCGGATATTACGCACTTGATGCGGAGCCCGTCCTGCGTGGGTTCGCACTCAAAATCCCTTACGTTTCCGGCGAGCTCCAACACTCCCTCGCCCCTCTTAGTGCGGCGTTTGACCGGTATGCTCTCACGCCTGAAAAAGGCCAGCAGCGGCTGGACTATATTCTCTCCGCTGACATGGTCATAGTCGAAACGCCCCTCAATGCGCAGCCACTTGATACCGCTCGCCTTGCGCTCGGGCTCGTAGCACTCCAGGAAGCGTATACCCTCGGGCGAGGTGGAGTTGAGCTTTTCCGGCAGGGCCGCTATATCTATATCCCGCTTCACGCGGAAGTCCATGAGCTCGCACAGGCTCTCTGTCCCCACTGAAAGGGGCAGGCAGATAGATATGAGCGCGTGCGGGTTAAAACCCTCGGAATATCTGAGCGGGGTCTCGGCGCGCAGGAAGATGCGCTGCACCACACGCATGAGGTCGAGGTGGCTTATGTACGCGGCCTTGCCGGTCTTTTCAAAACGCAAACGCAGTTTATCCATCGCACTTCACCCCCTTGGGAAGTAGGCTCTGCGCCCCGCAGGCAGAGCAGGCCACGCGGCAGTCGGGGCTGAGCTCGGCGGCATACGCCCTGTGCTTTTCGCGCAGCAGCAGGCTTGTCCTCACACCCATGTCTATGCGGCACCAAGGTAGGACCTCGTCCTCTGAGCGCTCGCGCGTGGCGTAGAAGTCCGGGTCAACGCCACATTCGTCAAAGGCATCCATCCAACGCTTGAAGTTGAAGTAGTCACTCCATGCCTCCATGCGTGCGCCGCGCCGCCAGGCGGCCTCTATCGCGTCACCGACACGCCTGTCACCGCGGCTGAGCACGGCTTCTATAAAGCTCGTATCCGGGTCATGCCAGTTATATGTGACATTCTTGGCGGTAATGGAGTCGCGTAGCAGGTTTACGCGGCGCTTATACTCGCTGCGCGTAACCTGTGCCTCCCACTGGAACGGGCTGTGCGGCTTTGGCACGAAGCAGCTTGTGGACACGGTTATGCGCACGCCGCGCTGCTTGTTGGGCGAGCTCTCGCGCCAGACGTGGAGCACCTGGGCGGCGAGGTCGGCTATGCCCACGACGTCCTCGTCCGTCTCCGTGGGCAGGCCCAGCATGAAATAGAGCTTAATGCCGTTCCAGCCACCCTCAAAGGCTATGCGGCAGGTATTCAGCAGGTCATCCTCGGTGACGTTCTTGTTTATGACGTCGCGCAGACGCTGTGTTCCCGCTTCAGGCGCGAAGGTCAGGCCGCCGCGGCGCACCTTTTGCAGGCGGCTCATGAGTTCCATGGAGAAGTTGTCAGCTCTCAGGCTGGGTAGAGAGAGCGAGACGTTGCGGGGCTCGCACCAGTCAAGGAGTCCGTCACAGGCCTCCGGCAAGTGCCGGTAGTCGCTGCTGGATAGGCTCAGCAGCGTCGCCTCCTGCGAGCCCGTGTTCCTGATAGACTCTATGCCCTGGCGTATGACAGTCTCCGGCTTCTTCGCGCGTATGGGGCGGTACACGTACCCCGCCTGGCAGAAGCGGCAGCCGCGCACGCAGCCTCGGAAGAGCTCCACATTCACGCGGTCGTGGACTATCTCCGTGCTGGGTACGATGGGGTTTGTGGGGTAATACACGCTGTCCAGGTCGGATATAATGCGCTTCGTGACCTTTTCCGGCGCGCCGGGCAGGCAGCGCATCTCGGCGAGGGTGCCGTCTGCGTTGTAGACCGGCTCGTAGAGGCTTGGCACGTAGACGCCCTGTATCTTTGCGGCTTCGAGCAGAAAGTCGTGCTTGCTCCAGCCCTCGTCGCGGGCCCTCTGGAACAGGCGCAAGACCTCAACGTCCACTTCCTCGCCTTCGCCGAGGACCATCAGGTCCATGAACGGCGCCATCGGCTCGGGGTTGCAGCAGCTTGTGCCCCCCGCGAACACCAGCGGCGTCAGGCCGGGTCTGTCCGCGCTTCTGAGCGGGATTCCCGCCATGTCGAGCATGTCCAGCACGGTACAGTAGGCCATTTCGTAGCCTATGGAGAAGCCAAGCACGTCGAACTCGCTCACCGGGTCTCCGCTTTCAAGCGCATATAGGAGCATTTTGTTCTCGCGCATGGCCTCGGCCATGTCGCCCCAGGGCGCAAACACACGTTCGCACCAGATGTCCGGCTCGTTGTTGATAACTCCGTAGAGTATGCGCATGCCGAGGTTGGACATGCCTATTTCGTACACGTCCGGGAAGCAGAAGGCCATGCGCAGCTTGACTTCACTCTTGTCCTTGATTATTTCATTGAGCTCACCGCCTGTGTATCTGGCGGGCTTTTGCACATTAGGGAGTATTCTTTCTAAGCGTTTGTCCATGTAATGACCCCGTTTCAAAAGTTACGCGGTCAGTATATACTATCCTGCCCAAATTTACAAGTGCGCTTGTTGTACCATGAGCGCTCCACCGGCTATTAAAAGCGCGATTCCTCCCCCGCTGGCAGCCAGTATGGCGCCAAAGAGCAGCACCAGTGCAGCCGTCACCAGCGAGCAGAGCAGCGTTGCCCGGCGGCCAACGGCACACTCGAGCGCCCGGCCTCCGTCCAGCGGCAACGCCGGAAGCAGGTTGAAACCGCTGAGCACGAGACTCATACCGGCTGACAGCAAAAGCATATCCAGTCCAATGAAGGAACCCAAGCCCGCCGCAAGGGCGGCCCATATGAGCCCCGCTGCCGGTCCTGAAAGGGCGCACACCAGCTCGGACAGGCTGCCCGCCTGGGCGTCGCGCTCTATCACAGCACCCGTTATGTTCGCTGTCAGCGATTTTACTCTCCCGCCCGTCAGCCTGATGGCAACGAGGTGGCCCAGCTCGTGCGTCACTGCAGCCAGCAGCAGTGCAGCCAGCTCGTCCGTGTCCAGCAAGAAGTAGAGCGCCGCGAGCAGCACGGCGCCCCCGGCGCTTATTTTAACTTTGAATCTTCTGTGCATCATGAGAGGTAAAACTCTGGGTTGTAGTAAACCCCGTCGCAGGTGAGTTCCAGGTGCAGGTGCGGCCCGGTGACATTGCCCGTGGCGCCGACCAGACCTATGCACTCCCCGGCCGTCACGGTGTCCCCTCCGGTCACATACACGGCAGAGCAGTGCGCATAAAGCGTGCGCCAGCCTCCGGCGTGCTGGACTATTATATAGTTGCCAAAGCCAGCGTCCCAGCCGACCATCCCCACAGTCCCGTCCGCAAAAGCCAGAATCTGCGTGCCGGTCCAGGCCGCAAAATCAGTGCCATAGTGAAAGAGCACCTCGTTTCGCAGCGGATGCATCCTATAGCCGAAGCCACTGCTCGTCATATCACTGACCGGGCTCACATAGTCAAAGGGCAGCTCAGGATAACTGTAGCTCACATTCGACGGCACCGCGTAGTCAGAGAACTGGGCCTGGGCCTCCAAAAAAGACGTGACAGCCTCCGGCACCGGCTCTTCGGTCGGCTCCGGAGTCGGTTCAGGCGTCGGCTCTGGTGTGGGCTCAGGCGGCGTTGGCTCGGCCGTGTTCTCCGGCTCAGACTTCGGCAGCAGGGCGGCCTGTTCCTCCAGCAAGTCGTTAATCGTGGTCGGGGAGTACTGTACGGGCTTGGTGTCACCCTCGTCATACCGTCCGGTGAGACGCAGGAACGCCTCCCTCACCTCTTCGTCGCCTGCCAGAGTTTCGCCGAGGTCCTGGAACACCGCCATATAGTCCGCATCGCTGGATATCACCTCGCGTAGCTGTGCCCGCGCCTGCTCCGTCTGCTCCGGGAACAGCAGCTTGATGGCAGTCAGCAATATGAACACTGCGGCGGCACAGAGAACTTTTAAGTTTTTCGTATGTTCGGCCTTCATATCAAGAGTATATTTTGCCCGGGACGGGCTTATACATACGGCCGCACGAATCTTTTTAAATAACTGCTTGACAAGCGCCCTCTGAGCCCTTATAATGATAAGGCCGTTTCGGGGTGTAGCGCAGATGGTAGCGCGCATGGTTCGGGACCATGAGGCCGCGAGTTCAAGTCTCGCCACTCCGACCACATCCGTCAAAGTCAAATGACTTTGACGGATTTTTATTTTCAAGGCAAATGGTCAGGCGCAGAGACATATAAATCACCATTGCCGCTCCTGCCGGTATGTGGTAGAATTATACCAGGTAAATTACAGGGAGCGTGAGGTTGTGGCAGATATGGAGTACACTGAACGTCTGCCGTATTGGCGGCATCTAAATGACAGCGAAAAACAGCTTGTGCGTCAGCACTCCAATATTCGCCGCTATGGGCGCGGCGAGCTCATACACGGCGGCGGCAGCGACTGTCTCGGTCAGGTCATGGTGCTCTCCGGGCTCACGCGAACATACGTGCTCAGTGAGGAGGGACGTGAAGTCACCCTCTTCCGGCTCGGCGAGGGCGATTGCTGCGTACTAAGCGCGAGCTGTGTAATAACCCAGATAACCTTTGACACCTTCATGAGCGCAGAGATGGACTGCGAGCTGCTGATTGTGTCATCCGGGGCCTTTGGTTCTCTCTCCGATTCAAATATATATGTGCGCTGCTTTATGTACGAGCAGGCCACCGCGCGCTTTTCGGACGTCATGTGGGCCATGCAGAACGTGCTATTCCGTCGCTTCGACCAGCGCCTTGCGGCTTTTCTGCTCGAAGAGTCCGGGCGCACCGGCTCAAACGAGATACGCATGACGCACGAGCAGCTCGCTCAAAACACCTCTTCCGCTCGAGAAGTCGTGGCACGCATGCTAAAGCGCTTTGCCTCAGACGGCCTGGTTGACGTCAGGCGCGGCGTCATACGCATACTGGACGCCGGCGGGCTGGAAGAACTGCTGTAATAAAAAGCCGGGGAGTTTTCTCCCCGGCAAAAATTTTTTTGTCAAATGAGACCTGGTCACGTTTTTTCAGCGACGGATGGTATATATTAAGCTCACAAGAAAGACACGAGCCGAAAGGAGAAACAACCATGGCCGAAATAACCGTAACTTCCGCAAACTTTGAAAACGAAGTCCTGCACAGCGACAAACCCGTGCTGGTTGACTTCTGGGCCAGCTGGTGCGGCCCCTGCCGCATGCTCGCCCCTGTAATTGCCGAGATAGCTGAAGAGCACCCCGAACTCAAGGTCGGCAAAATTAATGTAGACGAAGAGCCCGCGCTGGCAAGTCAGTTCGGCGTCTCATCTATACCTACCGTCATAGCTTTCAAAGACGGCAAGCCTGTGAAAGCCTCTGTAGGTTTCAGGCCCAAAGACCAGATAGTCTCCCTTGTAAAATAAAAAACGCGCCCAGCGCGTCCTCCCCATAACTTCTTTTCCCTTTTTCTCTTTTCTCTCCAAATGGAAAGAGCCCCGCGGCCTGGCCACGGGGCTCTTTCTCTCGTTATCACACAAAGTGCAGCGCAAGCGTCAGCAGAACAAACACGAGGCCGACCCACTTGGTGGCCTTGGCGAGCCTGGCATCCCAGGTCTTGGCCTTGCCCTTGCTGAGGAAGGTATCCGCGCCGCCGGCTATTGCGCCGGACAGTCCGGAGCGCTTACCGGACTGGGATAGCACTATTACCGTAACGGCAAGAGCGGAAAGAAGCTGCAAAATGGTGAGCACAAGCGTCATAATATATCGACCCTTTCAGTTTTCATACGCAGTAATTGATAATATAGCACACAAGATGTTGTATTGCAAGTGGTTTTTCAGTTTTTTTCAGGTGTCACTCATACATTTGCGGATTTGAAGCCGCACTCGGCTATATTGTTAACCGGATCCAGCCAGAAACGCAGACCCTGCGGTTCTGTAACACGGAACATTTTGGCCAGTTCATCCATTGACGGACAATACTCTTCGAATTTGTCCGGCAGGCCATTCAGAAGGTCGCGGTTATATATCACCGTGCGCTTGTCGTTCCAGACAGCGCAATAGAAAATATCAGCTTCGACGAGGTCCTGGAACATATGGCTGCCATAGCTGAGTTCAGGCATATACCCTGCCCGGTCATCGCTGACTTCGCACACACCCGCAAATCCGCTTATATCTGCAAAGCTCACCGGCACACCGAGCTCCGGCGAACTGGTACCCAACCTGCCCGGAGCGAGCAGCAGCACGCGCTTCCCGCTGTCCTTGAGTTTGCGGTTTATGAGGCCGACGGCCTTGGCCACGAGCGGCTTTTTAGCATACGGGTACTCGTAGTACTCCTTGGCGTCTATCTCAATCACCACGTCAATGTCCACGACTGTGGCCGGACCCATTGCGGAGTTTTTCAGGTAGAAGAGTACGTCCTCCCGTCTGAGCTCCGGCAGCTTCACCTTGCCGCCGGGCTGGCCTATGTAAAGCGGGCGGCACTGGAGCAGGTTAATTACAAAATCTCCCGTCTCGTCGGTGTTTACGGCGTACTCTATGTCCACGGGAGTACCGTAGACGTTTTCCAGCGTCTTTAGAAGAGACCGCATGATTTTAGGGAAGGGCGTGCGCTCCAGGAAGCCCTGGCAGCTCACGTACCAGACGTCTTCGCGGTAACCGGCGTCGCGCAGCGCGGCCTCGGCGTCGGTGTCGTGCTCATACATCAGAGACCAGAACCACACCGGCAGGCACTGGCGCACAGTCTCGGCGTCTACGCTGCGGAAGGCCTGCCTGTCCCGGTCTATGACGTCTATGCTGTGCTGTGAGAACTTGTGCCGCTCCGCGCTGCTCGGATGCGAACGGGCCGTCGGCCTGTCCAGGCTCACCAGGCGCGGATAGTCGTCCTCCGTGCGGTCCACAGCCTTGGTGCCCAGACCTACAACCAGGCGCAGCATACCGGCTTCAGGGTCGGAGTCGGGGCTGGGCCGGTAGAGGCTGCGGCTGAAGCCCACGCCGGCCGCGCCCGGCAGATAGTACGGGCCCGCCCAGGAGCCGGACACGCGCTGCACGAGTATACTCATCTGCTCGTCGAGTTTCTCCAGCCCGCGCTGGACACGGTACTCGAGAGCCGAAGGGTCCATGGTGCTGGCATAGACCGTGCGCACGGCCTGCTCGAACTGCTTCAGCCGCTCATCCAGGGAACCTGAGTTCACGCAAAATACACTCTCGTACTTTCCGGCGAAGGCGTTTCCGAAGCCGTCCTCGAGGAAGCTCGAGGAACGGACAATGATCGGCGTCTGACCGTAATAACTTAGCATGCTCTTGAACTGCTCGCGTATCTGCTCAGAGAATTCCCCGTGCAGCAGCGCCTCCCGCAGTGCGGGCGCCTTCGTGAAGAAGCCCTCGCGCGTGCGCTGCTCCACCCTCAGCTTCCAGCAGTTGTTGTTGACTATATAAGTGTAGTAGACGTCTGAACCTATGAAAAACGAGTCATGCGGCTCGGAGTGGTCGCGGAACTCTGGCAGGCACCCGTCAGCTATTTTTCTGGCCAGGAGCATGCCGCAGGCCTTGCCGCCTATGGAGCCGGAGCCTATCATGCGGTCCCGCACCATGAAGTAGTCCTTTGGCTCAAACATCTGCCGGATCAGCTTCTGAACGTTCGGGTCCCGGCTCATCATGCTCTCAAGTATCTTGCGCTCCGTCTCGTCGTGGAACTTGCCCTGGCCGAACTCCAACTTTGCCTGTGCAAAAAATCGGTCGTGACTGTCATAGTTCTGGTCCTGCGAGTGAGATGATATGTTGTCTAATAGCCGGTAATACCGGCTGAGCGCCACGCCGCCGTCCAGCGGTTTAAACGGCCCGCCGTGCTGGCTCACATGCGGTATGTAGAGGTTTATGCCCTCCCTGTCCTGGGCCTTGAGCGTGTGAATATATACGCTGCTGTCCGAAGTGTATACGTCAATGAGCACCTGGGTGGTGTCGCGTATTCTCGCTATGACGTCATAGGAGTGGCGTGAACGTATTAGCGGGAAATACGCCACCGTCTCGAGCTCATAGAGGTACGGACACGTCACGCGGAAGAAGTTGCCCATCATCTGGTCAGTGTACCAGGCAGATTGCAGCTCGCTCAGACAGTCAAAGACATAGAACGTACCCGGACCCTCTGTCGTTATGCGGTCGTAGATGGCCACCGTGAAGGGCTCAAAGCCCATGTCCGGGTCAAACTCATAGATTTTCAGCCCCGGCTGCGCCGACAGCAAACTCTCGTGGCGCGTAAAGTGTATATAGACGGTATTTCTCCCGTCGGCTATCGCCTGTTCTGCAAACGGGCGGGCAAACAGCCGGAACTCATCAAGGTTTGAAACCTGCCAGACGACGTTGTCGCCTATCCGTATGTTGTCGAACACACTGTCCGCGCCGGGATATCCACTGGGCACCCTGTCAAACAGCATTTCCGTACCTCCTTTACATTAAATGTATGTTATCAGTATACCAGAGAGCTCGGCTTTTGTCTACCGTTTACAAGACAAAAACAGGCGCGAAGTTGCACTTCGCGCCTGTTTTTCAAACACTTTCGGGGTATACGGCCCTCGCGCCACCAATGAGCTTCGGACGGGTGCGGGCAGCGTTTATGGGCGCCTCGCCCACGTGCTTCACCGCCAGACGGAGAGGCACCGCGACATCCTTGAGGTGCATGCCGATGAGTGTACCGCCTATGTCAAGGCCGGCGCTCGCACGCACGTGTTCAACTGCCACAGGGTCCTTCATGCCGTGCCAGGCCGCTGTGGCAAAGCTGCCGCCGGCTTTGGGCTGCGGGATTACGCAGACGGGCTCGTAGCCGAACTTTTCAGCCGCCTCGCGCTCTACTATGAGCGCGCGGTTGAGGTGCTCACAGCACTGCGCGGCCAGGTAGAGGCCCCGCTCTTCAAGCAGGGGCGCTATAGCGTTATACACCGCCTGGGCAGCCTCGGGCGTGCTGCCCTTACCTATATTGCTGCCCATTATCTCGCTCGATGAGCAGCCCACAACTACCAGAGACCCGCGCGCGGGGTTTGCGCGCTCAAGCAGTTCGCTCATAGCCGCACCGGCCGCTTCGTATATCGCTTCATAAGAAGTTTCCGACATTTTCAACAACTCCTTCAACAATGTTATGTCACCCTGCAACTTTATTGTAACACTTTGCGTCATATTTGACAACTAGGCGGGGTAAGAGTATTATACACTTATTCTGTCCGGCTGTTAAGCCGAAGTACATTCCCTATGAGGTGTTTTATGAAAAGACTTTTGTCGGCCGTGCTTGCGGCGGCCATGCTGTTTGTTCTCGCGTCCTGCGGAACCGATAACCCATCCTCACTGCCAGACCCCGACGCCGAGAGCGTACCGCCAGTCAGCACTCAGCCCACGCCGGAGCCCACTCCCACTCCCGCGCCCTACAGCAACCCTCTCTCCGGAGAACCGATGGACGAGGACATCAGTGCGAACAGGCCCTGGGCCATTATGATAAACAACCTCGAGCAAGCCCTGCCTCAGTGCGGCGTATCCCAGGCCAAGATACTCTATGAAATACCTGCCGAGGGCGGCATTACGCGCATGATGGGCATTTTCACCGACATATCCGACGTGGATAAGCTCGGCTCCATGCGCTCCATAAGGCCCTATTACGCCCAGGTCGGCTTCAGCTACGACGCCATGATAGTACACGCCGGCGGTTCCGAAGCCGCCTACAGCCTGCTCGCCTCCACCGGCTGGGATCACCTCGACGGTGTACGCGAGACCTATGCGAGCGCCCCCTTCCAGCGCGACCCGAACCGCATGCAGTACGGCATAGAGCACAGCCTTTTCGCAAACGGCCCCAAGCTAATCGAGGCCGCCAATGAGAAGGGTTTCGTCTTCGAGCACGATGGCGGCGAGTATGACTACGGCCTCACTTTCTCCGAAGACGCCGTCTCTCAGTGCACCGGCGACGCACAGTACGCGCAGATAGCCTTTAACAGCTACAAGACCACCAGCTTCGAGTACAACGCCGAGGAAGGCGTCTACTATGCCAGCCAGTACGGCGGGCCGTACATGGACGACGACTATGGCGTGCAGCTTAGCTTCACCAACCTCATCTTCCTGCGCACGCAGATTTCGGTCATAGACAGCTACGGCCGCCTGGACGTCGTCACCACCGGCTCAGGCGAGGGCTGGTTCTGCAACGGCGGCAAGTGGGTCGAGATAACCTGGGAAAGGGCCGACGACTACAGCCCCTTCCAGTACTACCTGGCCGACGGCACTCCTCTCGACCTCGGCATAGGCCACACCTACATAGGAATCATGGGCAACGACTATGGCTGCGAAGTCAGCTTTGAAATGCCCGAATAAACAACATAGGCAAGGGCCGGCGGGAACTATCCCGCCGGCCTTTTTCTCAGCCCAGCGCCACGTCCAGTATCATCATGAGCACAAAGCCCGCGGCGGCGCCCAGCGTACCTATATTGGAGTGCTCTCCCGCCTGTGACTCCGGTATCAGTTCCTCTACCACGACGTAAATCATGGCTCCCGCTGCAAAAGCGAGTATGTACGGCAGTGCGGGCGTTATGAGCGACGTCAGCGCTATGGTGATGAGCGCACCTATTGGCTCCACAACACCGGAACCAAAGCCGAGCAGGAAGGCCTTGCCCTTGCTGTTGCCGCGTCCGGCCAGAGGCATGGATATAACGGCCCCTTCCGGCACGTTTTGCAGCGCTATACCTATCGACAGCGCAAAAGCCCCGGCCAGCGACAGGCCCATATCTCCCTGCATGGCCCCGGCAAAAACCACGCCCACAGCCATACCCTCAGGCAGGTTGTGCAGCGTCACTGCCAGTACGAGCATGGTGCTCTTGCCCAGGTTCACCGGGCAGCCCTCAGGCTTGTCGCAGTCCAGGTGCTGGTGCGGAACCAATGTGTCGAGCAGCAGCAAGAATATGATACCTGCCAGGAAGCCCACCGCAGCCGGCATCCAGGGCGTAACGCCCTGCTCTCCGGCCATGTCTATAGCGGGGATGAGCAGCGACCATACGCTCGCCGCTATCATAACGCCCGAGGCAAAGCCCAACAAAAGCTTTTGCAGCCACGAGCGCATCTCGCCACGCAGCAAAAATACGCAGCCGGCACCAAGCGTAGTCCCGGCCAGCGGTATCAAAATGCCGATCAAAGCGTTTAGTGTCATCTAATCTCCTCCTGCCGCCATTGTACCACAGGCAAAGGGATAAATCCACCAGTGATATGGGAATGTGCAACGCAAACAGGCCTACCGTGCACATCACCCGGCACACAGCACCAGTACATGGCGGCAGCGGAGTTGCACAGACTCTGGAGAGCAAAATTCAGAGGGCTCTCTCCTACAGGCAGGCACGGTAGATCTCTTCCACCTCTGCCCTGCCCATTGGCGCAATCGCCGGGAACGTCACGCTCCCACCGGAGGTACACTTATCGCTCATGACGGCAATGTCTCGCTCATCCAGGCCCAGGTCCCTCAGCGTCGAGGGCATGCCCAGCTCATCAAAGTACGCGCGTGTCGCCGCAATGCCTGCCTGTATTGTCCGTTCCGGGTGCTCGAAGTCCATCTCCATGCCCCAAATCTCGACGGCATGGCGCAGAAGCCGGGCATGCGCAGCTTCGTGGCGGGCGAGAAATTCCAAATACGCCGGCCATACCACGGCCAGTCCGGCCCCGTGCGCTATGTTCTCATCTATGGCGCTCATCTCGTGCTCCAGCTTGTGCGCCCACATGCCGCAGGCCCTGCCCGCTCCCATGAGTCCGTTGTGCGAAAGGCTGCCCGCGAACATGAGCGTTGCGCGCGCTTCGTAGTCGTCAGGCCGGGCCATGGCGGCGCGCCCGGCGTCTATCACCGCACGTGAAAGCCCCTCTGCCAGATTGTCTACCAGGACGTTGTCCGTGTTCGTGCACATATAGCGCTCGAAGGTGTGCATGAGTATATCCACCACGCCGCAGGCTGTCTGATATGCCGGGAGCGTATAGGTGAGTTCAGGGTCCATGATGGCAAAGTCCGGCCGGTTCAGGTCGCTGCTGAAACCGCGCTTGAGCCCGTCGTGCGTCAGCACGGCGCTGTTGCTGGTCTCGCTGCCAGTAGCCGCGATTGTCAATACGACGCCCAGCGGTATGCGGCCCGCCGGCACTACCTTCTTCGTGGTTATGTCCCAGGGCTCGTAACCCGTGTCAACACAGTAGGCGGCCATCTTGGCGCTGTCGATGACACTGCCGCCGCCGACTGCAAGAATCATGTCGCAGCCGTTTTCCCGGGCAAAGTTGGCCGTGTACGCAGAGAATTGCGCCGTGGGATTGGGCCTAACACCGCCCAGCTCGGCGTATTCTATGCCGGCAGCCTCAAGCGAACGCTCGATGCGCGTCAGCAATCCCGTGCGCACTGCGCTGCCGCCTCCATAATAGACCAGCGGCTTTTTAGCTCCAAGTTCGGCGACAGCCGCACCTACTTCGTCGGTGCGGCCGCGGCCAAAATAGATTTTTGTGGGTGTATAAAGGTCGAAGTTCAGCATGTTACCTTCCTGAAACCTCCGCTTTCTCGCCTATTCTGGCGCATTTTTCGCTCAACAATTTGAGCACCGGCAGAAGCAGGCCGCCGACTATGTTCCCCGCTGTGTTGACGGCTATGAAAACAAATGGGTTGTGCAAAGCCCCAGATGCCGCGCCCTGAAGCGAGCCAAACCAGGCGCCCGAGGCGGCGAAGTAGAACATATTGGCAATGCAGTGCTCAAAGCCGCAGACCACGAAGACAGTCACGCCGAAGAATATGGCGAGATGCCTGCCCACGTCGCTCTTTATGCTCCTGTAGCCCTCGACGGCTATGTAAATGAGCACGTTGCAGAATATGGCGAGTATGAAAACGCTCAGAAAACTGTCGCTCAGCTTGGTAACGGCGAGCTCACCGGCACGTTCAACCGCCGCCGTCAGCCGTGTCAGGCGCAGCAGTGCGCCGCCCGTGGCGGCTCCGGCGAAGTTTGAAAGCCACACAATCGCGAGAAAGCTGATGTAGCGCGGGCCCTTGCCTATAGAATAGCAGACCTTGCCCGTGAAAAGGTTCCAGCCGAATGAACATATGGCGAAGAGTCCAACCGTAAACATGAGCGCGCCCGCCATTATGTTGTCCAGCAGCAGATATGCCGTGGCGCCGAGCGTTATCACGAGCCCAGCCATAAATCCGAGCAGTGCGTCCGACAGAAACTTCATAGCAGACCTCCTGCGGCCTGGATAACGTGCTTCGCCAAAATGGCGGTGGTAACGCTGCCCACCCCCGCCGGCACCGGGCTTATCGCCGAAACTATTGGCTCTACGCGCTCATAGTCCACATCGCCTACAAGTTTCTGCTCAGCCTCTGAGTAGTTTATGCCTACGTCCACCACTACCTGGCCGGGCACAAAATACTGACTGGTGAGAGCCCTGGGCTTGCCGAGGGCAGCCACAACTATGTCGGCGCGCGCGCAGATCTCAGCCAGACCGCGTGTGTGCGAGTGGCAGATAGTTACGGTGGCATTTTTGCGCATGAGCAGCATGCTCACGGGCCTGCCTATGACCAGGCTGCGGCCCACGACAACCGCGTTCTTTCCCTCAAGCTCCACGCCGTAGTGTTCCAGCAGGGCCAACACAGCCTCTGCCGTACAGGGCGCAAAGCCCGCACCGGCTCCCATATACAGCGCCGCCGCGCTGCCGGAACTTATGCCGTCCATATCCTTGCCCGGCATAAGCGCCTCGCAGGCCTCAGCTTCGTTGAGCTGCCCCGGCAGGGGACGGAACATCAGCACGCCGTGTATGCCCTCGTCCGAGTTGAGCCGTGCAATCTGGGCGAGCAGCGCGCCCTGCATGACATCGCCCGGAAGTGTCACGAGCTTCGTGTCTATTCCGAGCTTTTCACAGCGCTTGACCGCTGCGCGCTCATAGGCCACATCGTCCGGCCTCTCCCCCACGCGCAGTATGGCCAGCGCCGGCTGCACGCCGCGCGCCTTCAGCTTTACCACAGCCCGCAAGCTCTTTTCATCCAGCGCAGCCGCAACCGGCGCGCCTTTCAATATCTCTGCCATCAGATCAGCCTCCCGGATACGTCTTCGTATATTTTTTCGGCCAATTTGGTGTATTTAGTTAGCAATTCGTACGTTTCCGCATTCATTTTATCTGCTGCGTCACGGTCCATCATGCTCTTCGTGTTGATACGCACATTGAGCGCGGCGGCCTTCATGGCGGCGACGCACAACGCGGCGGCGCAGCCCGCGTCGGATATGGCGAGCGCGCTGCCCTTGGCGGCGTAATCAGCTATGACGTCCAGCGCCTCGGCACACTTACGCATTGTATCAAGCGGCGGTTCGGCAGCGCGTTTTAGGCCGACCTCCATTATATCGGCGCGCATGGGATCGTCCTTCGGAATGCCATATGCTTTCGAGAGCGGCGCAAACGCCTCTGCGTCGGCGTCGATGAGCGCGACGAAATCAGCTCGCAGCGCTTCCGCTTTTGCGTTGAGGGTAAGAATGTCCTCCTGCACGTCTGCGTACTTCTTCTTACCCAGCGTGAGGTTGCCAACCATGTTGCCGAGCGCTATGCCCAGCGCACCGCAGAGCGCCGCCGCGCCTCCACCGCCCGGCGTGGGAGCGGAGGAGGCAAGGTCGGCGAGGAACTTATCTACGTTCTTTTCCATCAGAACAGACCCGAAATCACGCCGTTCTCGTCGACGTCTATCTTCTCGGCAGCGGGGACTTTCGGCAGGCCGGGCATGGTCATGATGTCGCCGGTGAGGGCCACGATGAAGCCCGCGCCCGCGCAGACCTTGAGGTTGCGCACGGTGACAGTGAAGCCCTTCGGCGCGCCCAGCAGGCTGGGGTCGTCGGAGAAGCTGTACTGCGTCTTGGCCATGCAGATGGGCAGATTGCCGAAGCCCAGCTCCTCGAGCTGCTTTATCTGCTTCACCGCATTGCCCACGAGCTGCACGCCGTCTGCGTGGTAGACCTTCGTGCAGATGGCAGTCAGCTTGTCCATGATAGAGCTCTCAAGCTCGTAGCTCTGGTGGAAGTCGTTCGGCTGCTCGCAGAGACGCACGACCTCGGCAGCCAGCGCCTTGCCGCCCTCGCCGCCCTTCGCCCAGACTTCGCTCAGAGCGACGTTGACGCCCAGCTCCTTGCACTTGGCTTCGACCATGTCCAGCTCGGCCTTCGTGTCCGTCGGGAAGGCGTTGATGGCAACCACGCAGGGCAGACCGAAGACGTTTTTGATGTTGCCGACGTGCTGCAGCAGGTTCGGCAGTCCCTTTTCAAGCGCTTCGAGGTTCTCGTGGTTCAGCTCGGACTTCGGCACGCCGCCGTGGTACTTGAGAGCACGCACGGTGGCGACAATGACCACAGCGCTCGGCTGGATGCCCGCCATGCGGCACTTGATGTCTATGAACTTCTCCGCGCCCAGGTCGGCGGCGAAGCCAGCCTCGGTCACAACGTAGTCCGCGCACTTGAGCGCCATGCGGGTAGCCGTGATGCTGTTGCAGCCGTGGGCGATGTTCGCAAAGGGGCCGCCGTGGATGAAGGCGGGAGTGCCCTCCAGCGTCTGGACGAGGTTCGGCTTGAGCGCGTCCTTGAGAAGCGCCGCCATAGCGCCCTCGGCCTTGAGGTCGTGCGCGGTCACCGGCTTGCCAGAGTACGTGTAACCCACAATCATGCGGCCCAGGCGGGCTTTTAGGTCGGTGATGTCGCTCGCGAGGCAGAGCACCGCCATGACCTCGCTGGCGACGGTGATTTCAAAGCCGTCCTCGCGCGGTACGCCCTGCATCCTGCCGCCGAGGCCGTCCACGATGTGGCGCAGTTGGCGGTCATTCATGTCTACGGCGCGCTTCCAGGTTATCTGCTTGGGGTCGATGCCGAGGGCGTTGCCCTGCTGGATGTGGTTGTCCAGCATCGCGGCCAGCAGGTTGTTGGCAGCGCCTATAGCGTGGAAGTCGCCGGTGAAATGGAGGTTGATGTCCTCCATGGGCACGACCTGGGCATAGCCGCCGCCGGCCGCGCCGCCCTTGACGCCGAACACGGGGCCGAGGCTAGGCTCACGCAGGGCGACCATGGCGTTCTTGCCTATCTTGCGCAGGCCGTCGGTCAGGCCAACGCTGGTGGTGGTCTTGCCCTCGCCCGCGGGCGTGGGGGTGATGGCCGTCACGAGGATGAGCTTGCCGTCGGGCTTGTCCGCGTTGTCCCGCATGAATTTGTAGTCTATCTTCGCCTTGTAGTTGCCGTACAGCTCCAGGTATTCCTCCGGGATACCCGCGCGCTCGGCTACGGCGGTTATCTTCTCTTTCTCACACGCCTGTGCGATTTCAATGTCGGTCTTATACTCCATTTCTCTCCTCCAGGTCTCGTTTTCGTATACGAGCGCTTTGGCGCTGCAACTGATAATATAATATCTCCTTTCCCGGGTTCCGGTCAACTACTAATGAGAAAGCCCGCGCAAAAGCGCGGGCTTTGAGTTTTACTTGAAACCATTTGCCACGAATAGCACGCTCCGCAGCAGTATGCCGGGTACGCGACCGTTAATCTGCATCATGCGCAGAGGAGCCAAAGCACTGCTGGCAAACATCATGCGCGCCTCAGGCTTGCGCTCTCGACCGGAGCCATATCTGAGCCTGAAACTCAGGTCTATGCCGTGGTAGATCGCGCTCATTATCAGCGAGTCCTTTTTGAGGTCATACGGTGTATCATTCAGCGTAAACTTGCCTTTTTGGGGGACGTACGGCTCATATTTATACCCCGTTGCGGCCTCAAGTGAAGCCCGGTCCGGCTTGCCTGCAAGCGACTCATACCAGCTACTCCGCTGAGACTCGGGCACAGGTATATCCCGCTCGCCGTCTACATGTACAACTGTAGAGAGCGGCAGGTCCGCGCTTGACGGCCCGACAAGTATTTTGTACTCCCCGTCCTGAACGCGCCATCCGTCCTGCCAGAAGGCGAAACTGCGGCCGGTGAGCTCAAATTTCAGTTCCCAGCTCTCTCCCGGGTTTAGGCACACTTTCTTATACCCTTTGAGCTCGAGCGCCGGTCTGTGTACTCCGCTGCGCGGCGGGGAAACATAGAGCTGCGCTACGGCAGAGCTGCGGCGTGTCCCGATGTTCCTGACCGTTGCATAGATATCAAAGCCCTCGGCGCGTATACCGGAATATTCGAAGGTTGAATAGCCCAGGCCGTGGCCAAACGGCCAGCGCACGTTCTTGCCGCCGGTGGCGTAATACCGGTAACCGACATACACGCCCTCTTCGTAGAGCGCATCCCGGCTCTTGGCGTATATTGCACTAGCCGGGGTATCGGAATACTGGAAGGGCCAGCTCTCGGCCAGCCTTCCGGATGGCTCTGCCCTGCCATAGAGCAAGTCGGCCGCGGTCTCGCCTCCCGCCTGCCCCGGCAGGCCCATATATAGTATGGCCCTTACTTCATCTGCCCACGGGCACTCCACCGGGGAGCCGCAGAACAATACGACGCAGACGTTTGGATTTACTTTGACCACAGCGGAGATGAGCCTGTTCATGCCAGATGGCAACTTCATGTTCTCCCTGTCAAAGCCCTCGGACTCATAGCTGTCGGGCAGTCCGGCAAATATGACGGCCGCTGTGGCTTCACGGGCCGCTGCACACGCGCGGGAGATGAGTTCATCGTCCGTATTGCCCTCGGAGTCGCAGCCCTGAGAATAGATAGTGTAAGGCAGGTTATCCAGCGGTTGCGTGAGATAAAGCGGGTTTATGTGGCTGGAGCCGGAACCCTGATAACGCATGTTGCGGGCCATGTCACCTATCACGGCCAGAGGCGTGCCGGGCTTTATGGGCAGCATGGCGCCTTCATTCTTCAGCAGCACCGCACCTTCACAGGCCGCGCGGCGCGCAATCTCGTGATGGGCCTTTACGTCAAAGACGTGAGAGCCGCTCAGAGCCTTTCTGGCCCGACGCGCCAGGTCCATTACGCGCTGGGCACTGGCCCTGACGTCTTGCTCATCCAGTTCGCCGCGCTTGACCGCACGCCTGGACTCACGCTCACCATAGTGGTGGCCGCCCGGCATATCCAGGTCGCACCCGGCCCTAAACGCCGCCACACGGTCGTGCATGGCACCCCAGTCGGTAACAACCATGCCGTCAAAGCCCCACTCCTTGCGCAGCACATCCGTGAGCAGCCATTTATTGTCGCTGCAATACACTCCGTTTATCATGTTGTAGGCGCACATTACGGCGCTCGGCTTTCCCTCTTTTACCGCTATCTCAAAGGCTGTCAGGTAGATTTCGCGCAGGGTTCTCTCGTCCACGACGCTGTTTGAAGTAAAGCGTTCGCTCTCCTGGGAGTTTGCTGCGAAGTGCTTGACGCAGGCAGCAGCCTGCGTGCCTTCCAGTCCTCGTATAAAGGCTGCTGCAAACTTGCCGGAGAGATACGGGTCCTCGCTGTAGTATTCAAAGTTTCTGCCGCAGAGCGGGCTGCGCTTTATATTTATGCCGGGGCCCAACACCAGGCCGACGTTCTGCGCAAGCGCTTCTTCTCCTATGGCCCTCCCAACACTATAGAGCACATCGTCATTCCATGAGCCCGCCATCGTAACCGCGCTTGGGAAGCACGTTGACGGGCGTGATGGCTTCACTCCCAGCATGCTGAAGCCACCGCTGCCATCCTCCTGCTTTCTGAGCCCGTGCGGGCCGTCGCACATACAAAGGGCCGGTATGTCACAGTCCTTGTATTCTCTTGTATACCAGCTGTTAGCGCCTGTGCAAAGTTCTACCGCTTTCTTTAGAGACAGTTTATGGTTCTTTCCTAGCTTCTTCATATCTCTACCCCCGTTGTTTGTCATTATATCGCCTGCATGTCCCATGTGCAACACAATATAACTGTGAATTATGAATTTCCATAGACAGGTGATATTTGCCTTTTTAGTTTGGCCGGACTATAATTTTTGCGGGGTGATAATTGACATGCCTTTCATATATGAGCCTTACAAAAAATGCTTTGTTTCCGATACCGGATTTGAAGTCCCGGCGCTCGGTCTCGGCACTTACAGTTTGACGGGACGGGTCTGTGAGAGCTCCGTGTACAGCGCCCTTGAGCATGGTATCCGATATTTTGACAGCGCCTATTTCTACCACAATGAGCGCGAAGTCGGAGCATCTGTGCGGCGCGGCATTGATGAGCTGGGCATTGACAGGTCTGATATCGTGGTTCAAACCAAGCTCTATCCGAATCAGTTCTCAGATGCACGGCGCGCCGTTGAAGAGGCGTTTGAAAAACTGGGCCTTGACTATATAGATATCATGCTCCTGCATCATCCGGGCCCCGACGATGTTGCCGCCTATAGGGAGCTTGAAAGCTACGTGCGTGGCGGGCACATACGCGCTCTCGGATTGTCCAACTGGTATATCCGTGAGCTGCCTGCATTCCTGCGCAGTGTGGATATAAAGCCCGTGCTGGTGCAAAACGAGATTCACCCGTACTACCAGGAGACAGACGTAGTGCCTTTCATTCAGGAGCAGGGCATAGTTATGCAGAGCTGGTATCCTTTGGGCGGCCGGGTCTACAACCGTGAACTGTTCGGTGACCCTGTGCTTGAGCGCATAGCGCACCGGCTTGGCGTCAGCGTGCCGCAGGTGATACTCCGCTGGGCACATCAGCGCGGCATAGCGCTCATACCCGGTACCTCCGTCTCTGAGCACATGCATGAAAATCTCGCCATCTTCGGCTTCGAGCTCACAAAAGACGACATGTGCTCCATAGCCTTGATCAACCGCAACGAAAAACACGACTGGTACTGATTCCCCAGTACAAATAAAGCCACGGGAACGCTGAGCTGCCCAAGCAAAAAACGGGCAGCAGACAAAAGGCCCTCTAATGCAGGAAAATAGAACTGCATTAGGGGGCCCTGGCATGTCCAAATAAAAATTACGAAGCAGTGACATGAATTCATACACGAGAAAGCTAACGCGCGCTGAGCAGGAAATTATTACGGGCGAATCCAGCTAGAGACTGGATAGGCGCCGCTCACCGGTTCAGGATATGAACATCGCGTCGCCAAAGGAGAAGAAACGGTAGCGCTCACGCACGGCCTCGGCGTAAGCGTTCAGCACGTGCTCGCGCCCTGCGAAGGCGCTCACCAGCATAACGAGCGTACTCTCGGGCAGGTGGAAGTTTGTGACGAGCGCGTCCATGCACTTGAACTTGTAACCGGGATAGATGAAGATGTTAGTCCAGCCGCTCGTTGGCGCGATAGTGCCGTCCGCAGAAGCGAAGCTCTCTATCGTGCGGCAGGAGGTGGTGCCTACACAGACCACGCGGCCTCCGTTTTGCTTAGTCTCGTTTATGATACGGGCGGTCTCTTCAGGCACTATGCAGAACTCGCTGTGCATGTCGTGGTCCTCGATCTCGTCCTCTTTGACGGGCCTGAAGGTGCCGAGGCCCACGTGCAGGGTGACGAAGCACTCGCGCACGCCCTTGGCGGCTATCTTGTCTAGCAGCTCGCGGGTGAAGTGCAGCCCGGCCGTCGGGGCGGCGGCAGAACCCAGCTCGCGCGAGTAGACGGTCTGATAGCGTTCTGAGTCTTCAAGCTCGGCCTTTATATATGGCGGCAGAGGCATTTTTCCCAGGCGCTCGAGGACTTCCAGGAAGATGCCCTCATAATGGAACTCGATTATGCGGTTGCCCCCATCGGCCACGGAGATAACCTCTGCCGTGAGCTCGCCGCCGCCGAATGTGAGGTGCGTGCCGGGCTTGGTCTTGCGCCCCGGCCGGGTCAGGCACTCCCAGCGCCCGCCGCCCAGGTCGCGCAGCAGCAGCACTTCCACGGCCCCTCCCGTCTCGCGTGTGCCCATGAGCCTGGCCGGCAGGACGCGCGAGTCGTTCATAACTAGGCAGTCTCCGGGCTGCAACAACTCCGCGAGGTCGGAGAACACGCGGTGAGTCACCTCACCTGTGGCGCGGTCGAGGCACATGAGGCGCGAAGAATCGCGCTTCTCGAGGGGGGTCTGGGCTATGAGCTCTTCGGGCAGCTCAAAGTAAAAATCTGACTTTTTCATATTACGCCTTTCTCAGACGCCGCGCGAGAGCTCGACGCCGGTAAAGTAGAAGTTGATAATCTGGTCGAAGGTAAAGCCATAGCTTTCTGCCATGGCGTAGGCGCCGTACTGGCTCATGCCGAGGTTGTGTCCCCAGCCGGATCCGGTAAAGGTGAAACGGCTGCCGTTCTCGCTCAGCTCAAAGCGTATGCTGTTGAGGCCCAGCGAGCCCGTGACAAAGCTGTAGCAGCTTCCGCGCTCAAAGCTGGCTCGGCGTCCGTCGGGGTCGCTGAGGGTAATACCGATCACGTTACCCGTTTCGGAGCGCTCGAGCTCTATGTCCGTGACTTCAGAGAGGGCATAGCCCTGCTGGTTCACGGCAGAGGCCAACTGAGAACCCGTGAGCGTGCGCGTCCACTCGCTGTAGGAGTTGACGCTGCCGGCCGCGGCCTCATATGGGTCTATTTTTCCGCGCAGGTAGCTCACGGCGTTGGCCATGACGTTTTCGCTGTTCTCGGTGGCGCCGCCGTTCGATGAACAGTACATGGCGTCTATCGGGCGGCCGCCGCTGGTGATGTAGAGTCCGGCCGTGGCTTCAACCGCGGCGTCGGTGCTGCCGCTCGAGGCGTTGGTACCGCGGTAGACCTGGCTATACGTGTCGTTGGTGACGTCGCAGTTGTAGCCGGGGAGGCTGTCAAAGTGGCTTGCAACGTAAGTGCGCGCGCACATGGCCTGGGCCTTGAGCGCTTCTGCGGGCCAACCGTCGCTCATCTCGTAGGGCAGGACGCCCTTGACGTAGTCCTCTATGTCCACGACGTTTATGACTGTGAGTTTACCTCCGGTCTGGCGGGAGTACTCAAAGCCTCCCCGGTATGTATAACCCTTAAACCAGGTCAGCGCGTCGCCTCTGGTGCTGCGCGGCTCCACGGCCAGGGAGTAGTCGTCGCCGCAGTCGAACTCGAAGAGTATGCGCGCATCCGAAGTGCGGGTCACAACAACACAGCGGCTGCTGGCAGTATAGGCCTCACCCCCGCTCGAGTAGGCCGCGTTTGCGGCCTCGTTGGCGCTGTAATAGTTGCCGTACAGGGCGCGGAAGTCGCCGTCATAGTAGCCGACGAAGCCTCCACTGTATGCGCCCGCAACCTCGAGTGCCTCTTCAAAGCTGTCGTAGTACCCAGGCAGCAGCACATGGTAGCAGCCGACTGTGCCACCGGGCGTCTCGGTGTTGCGGTCCATGACCATCGTGATGGCCGTCTCGTCCGTGTAGGCCAGGGCGTGGAATTCGCGGTCATCGTCGTAGTAGCCGAGCGAATATCCGCTGCCAACTTCGTTTTCCAGATTGGCGTATTCAAGCGTGGAGTTGCGCACGCTGCTCTCTCCGTCGTAATAATATAGCGCCACGCGAACCTTGTCATGCTCGAGGTCCAGCCTACCGGTTACTTCAAGGGGCTCCGGGTCGCCTTCCGGCTCCACAAGGCCCGGCTCGCCGCCGAGCTGCACCAGGCCGTCGGCTGTCATGACGTACTGGCCGCCGCTCGAGAGCTGTCCGCGGCCTCCGGAGCCTATGGCCCAGAGTCCGTCGAGAGTGCCCGGCTGCGCCGTGCCGTTTATGTATATTGCCTCCGAGGCCAATGCGCCCGGCGCGGCCAGGGCCAGTACAAAGGTCAGAGCCAGTATAAATGAGATTGCTGCGCGTACTTTCATAAATGCACCTTTCAGTGTCGTGATTTTAACGATTTATTGACTGATATAACCGGCGGTGGTAATATAAAGTGAAGCCGGGTACTATTCGTCAGCTTTCGACAATACAGCCTTTATTATAGATGTTGTCAGGCTCAATTGCAAGCTCGGTTTGCCCGGCATTATTTCACTCCCGTGCGAATATGCTTTTTGTACGGCGAAAGGAAGGTCTTGCTTATGGAGAAACTTAAAGTCGGCGTGATAGGCGGCACCGGTATGGTGGGCCAGCGCTTCGTAACGCTTATTGCTGAACACCCGTGGTTTGAGCTCAAGGTCATTGCCGCGAGCGCTCGCAGTGCGGGCAAGACCTATGAGGAGGCTGCCGGCAAACGCTGGGCACTCGACGTGCCCATGCCTGAGAGTGCCAAGAGCATAGTCGTCAAGGACGCCTCCGACGTAAAGGGCGTGGCTGACGAGGTGGATTTCGTCTTCTCGGCTGTTGACATGAAGAAGGAAGAGATCCTGGCCCTCGAAGAGGAATATGCCAAGTATGAAACGCCTGTTGTCTCCAACAACAGCGCCAACCGCTGGACTCCGGACGTGCCCATGGTCATCCCGGAGATAAACCCCGAACACCTGGAGATCATCTCCGCACAGAAAAAGCGCCTCGGCACTACCCGCGGCTTCATCGCCGTCAAGAGCAACTGCTCCATCCAGAGCTACGTCCCTGCGCTCTCCCCGCTCAGGCTTGAATACGGCCTCAACAAGATTCTCGTCTGCACTTACCAGGCCATATCCGGCGCCGGTAAAACCTTTGAGACCTGGCCCGACATGGTGGACAACGTCATCCCCTACATCGGCGGCGAGGAGGAGAAGAGCGAGCAGGAGCCGCTCAAAGTCTGGGGCACGGTGAGCGGCGACCACATAGCAAACGCCGTCAAGCCCACCATCACCGCGCAGTGCCTGCGCGTTCCCGCCTCCAACGGCCACATGGCCGCGGTGTTCTGCTCCTTTGACAAAACCCCGTCCATGGACGAGATGAAGGCCGTTTGGGCCGCCTACAAGGGCCGCCCGCAGGAGCTTAACCTCCCCAGCGCCCCGAAGCAGTTCCTGCGCTACTTTGAGGAACCCGACCGTCCGCAGACCAGGCTGGACCGCATGAACGAGCGCGGCATGCAGATCTCCATCGGCCGTCTGAGGCCCGACACGCAGTACGACTACAAGTTCGTCTGCCTGAGCCACAACACCCTCAGGGGCGCCGCCGGCGGCGCCGTAGAGCTCGCCGAACTGCTGACTGCCGAGGGATACATCACCAGGAAGTAAGGTCAGAGAATAATTGACAAGGGGTTATGAACACCACGTTCACGGCCGCGCCGTCTCACTCCTGTGCAAACGGCGCGCCCTCCCCTGTGGGAATAACAATATATACCGAGAAGGAGGATCAGCATGCCCAAGACACCAATTTTCACCGGCTCTTGCACAGCCATAGTCACGCCCTACACCGAGACCGGAGTGGATTACGCCAAGTACGAAGAGCTCCTCGAGATGCAGTACGCCGGGGGCACCAGCGCCATACTCGTGTGCGGCACGACCGGAGAAAACCCCACGCACACCGCCGAAGAGCACAACAAACTCACCGAGCTCACTGTAAAGCGCTGCGCCGGGCGCATGAAGGTCATCGTCGGTGTCGGCTCCAACAACACCGAGCACGCGCTCGAGCAGGCCAAGCACGCCGAAGGCTGCGGAGCCGACGGCATTCTCATGGTCACGCCTTACTACAACAAGACCACCCAGGCCGGACTCATAGAGCACTTCAGCTACGTCGCTGACCGCGTCAAAGTTCCAATGATACTCTATAACGTTCCGTCCCGCACCGGCATCGGCATTAAGCCCACGACTTACAAGGCTCTCTCGGCCCACCCGAACATCAACGGCGTCAAGGAGGCCTCCGGCAACATCGCCGAGTACGCGCTCACGCGCAGCATGTGCGGCGACGAGCTCGTATTCTGGTCCGGCAACGACTCCGACACCGTGCCCATGATGGCCCTCGGCGCATACGGCGTCATCTCCGTGGCCTCGAACATCATCCCCGCCGACGTCGCGAAGCTGTGTCAGCTCTGTCTCGACGGCGACTTCAAGGCCGCCACCGCCGAGTACTTCCGTCTTGCCGACTTCTTCGACAAGCTCTTTATCGAAACCAACCCCATCCCCGTCAAGACGGCCATGAACCTCGCCGGGCTCAACGTGGGCAAACTACGCCTGCCGCTCGTGGACATGGCCGAAGGCAACAAGGCCAAGCTCATTGAAAGCATGCACGCCGTGGGCCTCAAGACCGTCTGAGCGAGAGAAGGTAGGCACATGCTAAAGATAATCGTCTCCGGCTGCAACGGCCACATGGGACAGGACGTCGTGGAGATCTGCACCGGCATGGAGGACGTGGAAATACCCTGCGGCTTCAACCGCACCCCAATTGCGAAGAACGGATTCCCGGTCTACTCCAACCCCGCCGAGTACACAGGCGAGGCCGATGCCGTGATAGACTTCTCCAATCCGGCCAACCTCACCGCCCTGTTGGACTTCTGCATAGAGCGGCAAATCCCCGCCGTACTGTGCACCACCGGATACTCCGAAGAGCAGCTCGCGGAGATAGACGCGGCGAGCAAGAAAGTCCCCCTCTTCAAGAGCGGCAACATGTCCCTCGGCATCAATCTCATGATGCGCCTGGTGCGCCGCGCTGCGGCCGCGCTTGAGGGCTTTGACGTGGAAATACTGGAAAAGCACCACAACCGCAAACTCGACGCCCCCAGCGGCACCGCGCTCATGTTGGCTGACGCCGCCGCCGAAGCCCTGCCCTACAAGGCCGAATATGTCTATGAACGCCACAGTGTCCGTCAAAAGCGCCGCCGCGAAGAGATAGGCATCTCGTCCGTGCGCGGCGGGACCATAGTCGGCGAGCACGAGGTCATATTCGCCGGCCCCGATGAAGTGCTAAGCATAGAACACCGGGCCCTCGACCGCGGCGTATTCGCCTCCGGCGCCGTCGCCGCTGCGAAGTACATAGCCACCGTAACCGAGCCCGGCCTCTACGACATGGACGACCTGCTCGGCGATCTGTAAAAGCAAAACCGCAAAAAGGCCAGCCCTCAAGGCTGGCCTTTTAATTTCCTTTTTGCAGCTCTGTTTACGCCCTCATGGCGTCCAGAGTTATCTGGGCAAGCTCGGGTACGGTCATGCCGAGCATCTCGGCGCCCTTTGTGATGACGTCGCGGGAGCAGCCGGCAGCGAACTTCTTGTCCTTGAACTTCTTCATGACGCTCTTGCTGTCCATGCCCTCGTATCCGGTGGGGCGCATCTTGGCCGCGGCCCAGATAAGGCCGGTGAACTCGTCGCAGGCGAAGAGGTACTTTTCCATCTCTCTGGTGGGTTCAACGTCGCAGACCAGGCCGTAGCCGTGACTGCAAACGGCGTGGTTTACCGTGTCGTCTATGTCAAGCTCCTTCAACAGGCTCTGCGCCTTCACGCAGTGCTGTTCGGGCCACTGCTCAAAGTCTATGTCGTGGAGTATTCCCACGGCGCGCCAGTAGTCCACATTTTCAGGATCGACGGTCTTGGCTATCTCTCCCATAACCTTGCCGACGGTCTCTGCGTGCTGGATGTGGAAAGGCTCCTTGTTGTACTGCTTTACGAGCTCAAGTGCCTGCTCAGGAGTGGGTATGTAACTCATATTTGCTGCCTCCTCAAATTTGCGGATGTTTTTATGATACTACCCGGGCGCGAATTTTGCAAGACTCGCACGCAAAGCCGCGAGGCTTTTTGCCGCATTTTGCCGTGCAGAGAATCGGGCAGGGCCGGATTGCTCCCGCCCTGCCCAAAGCTCAATCCATGGCAGACATGCTGGGCGCCGTAGTCATGGTATCCTGCGCGGTGAGCGGCGGGTCCACGGGAGTGTCGCTCGTGTGTGCCGGGCTGGCCGTCGGCATGGTCGAGTGCACGGGCGCAGTGGGCGCGTCGGAAACCATACCGTCCTCGACTTCGCCGCAGCCGGCCAGTGAACCCAGCAGCGCTGCGAGCGCAAGCGCTATTGCAAGCTTTGCTTTCATGCTATCCCTCCGAATCTGTATTCCACGCTATTTTGCGCTGAAAGGTTTGATTATATTCACGTTTAATTTGCAATTTGCGCTTGCATTTTTTCATAAAGAGTATATGATAGTTATGTATAACCTTGAAGGAGGCGCATTACCATGGAACTTAAAAACAGTCAGACTTATAAAAACCTTGAAACCGCTTTTGCCGGCGAGAGCCAGGCCCGCGTAAAGTACGAGTATTATTCCAGCCAGGCCAAGAAGGACGGCTATGAGCAGATAGCCGCCGTCTTTGCCGAGACTTCTGCCAACGAAAAAGAGCACGCCAAGCTCTGGTACAAGCACCTGCACGACGGCAAGGTCGGCCCCACCACCGAGAACCTCAAGCTCGCCGCCGAGGGTGAGAACTACGAGTGGACCGAGATGTACGCTGAATTCGCCAAGACCGCTCATGAAGAGGGTTTCGAGGCCCTGGCCAAGCAGTTTGAGGGCGTCGCCGCCATCGAAAAGCTGCACGAAGAGCGCTACCTGGCCCTGCTTAAGAACATCGAGGAGGCCAAGGTCTTCTCCCGCATCGGCGACCAGGTCTGGGTCTGCCGCAACTGCGGCCACGTCCACGTCGGCCCCACCGCTCCCGTCGTATGCCCTGTCTGTGCTCACCCGCAGGCCTACTTCGAGCTGCGCGCCGAGAACTATTGAGTTTCTGTTCAAAACCAAAACGGGAATTGGCATTAGCCAATTCCCGTTTTACTATTTCCGGCTTCACTCAGCGGCTTCACCCTCGAAGAGCGGGTCATACTGGCCGCCGTAAAATTCGTGCGCGGCATTGAGCGCCGTCACCATGTCGTTATAGATATCCTCGGTCATGAACTCCCAGTCGTCGCCGCTCTCCCAGGCGTCTATGGCCGCGTGCAGGTCAACTACGCGGTAGTGCCAGTCGTAGTCGTTGATGCCATAGTCGTAGAGGTCTGCCATGTAGATGGGCCTGTAGCTCACGTTCGTGACGCGGGTTTCGCCGCTGGCGTCGTCGCGGGTTATCTCCAGGTTGAGTATAGCGGAGATGTCCGTGTACTCGTCGTTCTGGCAGGAGATCAGGTTGCCCAGACTGTAGCAAACAAACGCCGTCCGCTCCGTGCCGTCCTCCAGCGTCACCGTGCGCATCTCCATCGGCTGCGGCACGCGGCAGTGCCCGCCGATTATCACATCTGCGCCGGAGGCTATGAGGTTGTCGGCTATCTCATACTGCAAATCATCCGGAGACGTCGAGAACTCGGTGCCCCAGGACATGAACACGAACACGAGATCAGCTCCCGCTTCGCGCGCTGCGGCGATATCGCTGTCCATAAGCCCGTAGTCTATTTCCGTGCCGCCGGTCAGGTAGTCCGTGGCGCAGATGCTGGCAGCATACTCAAAGCCGCTCACAGGCACATTGTTGGTGTCGCAGGTGTAGGCGAGGAAGGCCACGGAGATGCCGTTTATGTCAGCCATCGTGCGGTTGCCGGAGCTGTCTCTCTCCTCCTGAGTGCGGTAAGTGCCCACATGCGCGAGCCCGGCATTGTCGAGCGCGTCAAGTGTGTAGTCTATGCCGTCTTTGTACGAGTCAGCCAAGTGACTGGTTGCGGTGTTTACGAGGTCAAAGCCCACGGAGCTTATGGCGCCCGCAAGTGAGACCGGCGAACGGAAGAGCGGATAGGCGGTGTACTCTCCCCCATCTGCCAGGGTGGATACCAGTGAGCAGACAGCGTAGTCGGCCCCGGATATGAGATCCGGCAGCACGCCGAAAATGGGGGTGTAGTCATATGTGCCGTCGGAGGTGAGCGCTTCGGTGTTTAGCCCCGTGTGCATGACTATGTCGCCGCCCACGGCTATGGTAGCGGTCGTGGTTCCGGCTTCAACCTGCTCGGGATCAGTCTGCTCCGTAGGTTGCGGCGTCGGCTCGACAGATGGCGCCTGCGTACCTGACACAGCCGGGCTGGCGCTCACGTCGGGCTCGTCCGAGGCACCGGCAAACGAGAAGACCACTATGGCAACGATTATAGCCAGCGCTATCACGGCCGCAAGGACTATCAGCGCCAATTTCAATTTGCTATTCATTGAGCATACCTCGCTTGGGTTCAGGATGTAGCAAGATATTATACCACAGAATGTAATAATTGCAAAGCCCCCGGGCGCGTGTTACAATAAGCGCATGGAAACTTTGCGAAAAAACGACATATTTGAGGCCGATATCACCGGTTTTACCTCCGAGGCGCTGGGTGTATGCAGGATAGATGGCCGCGCTGTCTTTGTGCGCGGAGCCCTACTCGGTGAGCGCTGGCGCGTGCGCATAGTCAAGGTTGGCAAAAGCGTCTGCTACGGCCGTGGCGAGGAGCTCCTTGTCCCCTCCCCTGAGCGCACCGAGCCGGTGTGCCCTGTATATGGCCGCTGCGGCGGCTGTGCGTCTCAACACATGAGCTACGCCTGCGAACTTGAGTTCAAGCGCCAGAAGGTCAACGACGCGCTCAGGCGCATAGGCGGCGCAGACATCGAGGTCGATGCCATCATCGGCAGCGAGCTCACCGAGCGCTACCGCAACAAGGCCATCTTCGCCATCGGCGGCAGCGCTAATGAACCGGCATACGGCTTTTTCCGCGCGGGCAGCCATGAAGTTGTGCCCGTACATCACTGCCTGTTGCAGAGCGAGAGTGCAGAGCGCTGTGCCCAGGCCGTCTGTCTCTGGATGCGCGAACACCGCGTCGAGCCCTATGACACCTGCACAGGCGCCGGAGCTATCAGGCATGTTTTTACGCGCACCTCAAGGGACGGTGACGCAGTATGCTGTGTGGTCTCAGCCCGCGGCCTGGGCAAGCACACTGCTTCCCTCATAGATGCGCTGCGCCGCGCGTGTCCGGAACTCACCGGTATCGTGCTGAATATAAACCGCACACACGGAAACACCGTACTCGCCGGGGAATTTTATACGCTCTGGGGTGAGTCTGAGCTGCGCGACACGCTGTGTGGCAATGAATTTAGAATAGCGCCCCAGGCCTTTTATCAGGTAAACCGCGACCAAGCAGAGCGGCTCTATGAGCGCGCAGTGGAGCTGGCCCTGCCCGAGCCCGGCGGTACCGTGTTCGAGCTCTACTGCGGGGCCGGCACGATAAGCCTCAGCCTAGCCAGGCGTGCCGGACGGGTCATCGGCGCCGAAATCGTCCCGGAAGCCGTTGAGAATGCACGCGCCAACGCCAAAGCGAACGGTGTAACCAACGTAGAATTCATCTGCTCCGACGCCGGGGACGCCGCCGCACACTTTGCCGCGAGCGGAGCGCATCCGGACGTAGTCGTCGTGGACCCGCCCAGGAAGGGCATGAGCGCGGAGGCCATAGGCGCTGTAGCAGCCATGGCCCCGCAGCGTATAGTCTACGTCTCATGCGACTGCGCCACCCTGGCCCGCGACATAAAACTCTTCAGCGCAAAAGGCTACACCCCCCAAACCGCCACCGCCGTAGACATGTTCCCACGGACAGCGCATGTTGAGACGGTTGTCTTGCTTTCCAAGGGGTGAAACCAGCTCTGGAGATAGCTATGACAGGTTTGTAAAAGTTCACATGGACACCACATTTTTGAACAGTGATACATCATATACTCAAATGCAAAGGGCTTGGCGTTTTAAACGCCAAGCCCTTTGCTCATTTTAGTATCCCATCCTTATCAGTTACAGACTTCCCACTAAAGGACAAACAAAGCGACTCCAAAGAGTACCAATATAAAGCCCGCCGTTCCTTTCTTCGACAGTTTTTCTTTGAATATCATCTGGGCCAGCATGGTTGTTATCAGGAAATTCGCCCGAACGATGGCCGTAACAGCAGACACCTTTCCCAGTGAAAAAGCTTCATACATCAGCAGGTACGACACTCCAAGTATTACTCCACCAATAATCAGCGAGGACAGCTTCTTGACGCCTAATGTCACTAGCCTGCCGAGCGGGCCTTCTTTGATTCTTGCAAGAGTGCATATACACACTACAACAGTAAGCATTCTTATCGTGGTGGTCACTGAAGTGTCAACCGGCGTCTTGTCCAACGCTGCCAGCATATTAGATATCGCTTGAAGCGCCGGCGATACGGTTCCCCATATGACCCAATGGTTTTCACTGTTCATTAACTGCGAAACGCCCCCATGAAGGGCACACATGAGAGCGGTACCGGTTAATATAAGCACACTACCCAGCACTATTGCTGGGGTAATTTGTTCGTCAAGGAAAACCGCCGCCAACAGCACTGTAACTACTACGCCAGTCTTATCCAAAACCATTAAAAAGCTGACATTGGCTTTTTTCATGGCTAGAAAATATGCAATCCACGACGCAGCCTGTACAAACCCGGAGGAAACCGCCAGCCACCAGCTCCTGCATGTCACAGAAGCAAATTGCCCCCAGCCCCCTTTTAGCAGTGTCACGCAAAAGACGGTTACAAAAATCGCCAGCAAGTGGACTGCACATATTTGTATTATGTTGTTCCCTGATGTCCCCTTTTTTGAAAAATTACTGCCACACCAGATGTAATAGCTGAAAGCGCCGCCAAAACAATCCACATACAGATTCCTTCCTTTAATAAAGGGAAGCATTAGCTATACTGCTGACGCTTCCCTTCTATCAAGTAGGCTTAATTAGTTTCCAATGTCCGACTTGCGTTATATGCTGATTTTCACACCGTTTTTCAGTACATGCAGGGGCTCCCTGTTCATCACCGATATATCGGACACAGGGTCGCCATCAACCACAATCAGGTCAGCCAGCTTGCCAACCTTTACTGTGCCCTTACAATAGTCCTGTTTGACAATTTTGGCACTGTTAATGGTAGCCTGTTTAAGAAGTTCCACATTGCCAAGCCCCATATGTTCCCTGGCAATGAACTCTCGTCCTGGCATCTCAAGCATTTCCTTCATGCATTGGTCGGTGCCCCAGCCAATCAGAATGCCGGCCTGGCTGGCTTTTCTGATACCTGTTATTGCAGCTGCAAAAGCGGCATGGCACTGGACAGAGAGTTCATTGTCCTTATCCCGCTCATAGTCGAAATTAATATACCGCTCATATGAACATGCAAATGTAGGGACCAGGACACTTTGGCGCGTCTGATGAAGAATCATATCAATGCACTCATCATCAATATAAGTGGCATGCTCAATGCTGTACACCCCGTTAAGTATGCATTGTTTGATCCCTTCCAGCCCATGACAATGTGCAGCTACATAAGTATTGCAGAAGGCTGCAGCGTTGCTGACGGCCTGCAACTCTTCCGGTGTGGCTATGAGTTCACCTGGCTCACCACCTTGATTTGCAACAGAACCAGTGGCCATGTATTTGATAAAGTCGGCGCCGTGGCAAATATCCGTGCGCACGGCACGCATTATATCCCGTGGATTGTCCACTTCTTTATACAGGTTTCCGAAAGTGCCGTTTCCCTTTGCTGTAGGCGTGATAATAAGGCCGCAGCTAATCACATCCGGCCCGCAAATAACTCCATCATTAATGGCATCGCGAACGGAAGTATTGACATAGCTTGGGCCGCCGCAATCGCGAACGGTAGTATATCCGTATTTCAGATAGTTTTTTGCAAAGCGAATGCAATCTATCAGTGCAGCGTTGCTGTCCTTCATCAGCAGCCCGTTGAAGTCCGCGTCGGTAAACATCAGATGAGCATGCAAATCAAACAACCCCGGAAGGAGTGTCTTCCCGGCAACATCAATACTGCCGCCATCGTCTGCCAGCGTGCCGCATGGCGATATTGCCGCAATATAGCTGCCTTTTATAAGGACATCTGCCATTTCCCCGCTGTATTCCTCAGTGAGCTCCGGAATCAGCCGGCAATTTTTCAAAAGCATTGTGGTTTCAGCCCCTTCGCTTATTTGCCTCCCGTGATAAAACTGCGTATATCCTCACTGACTTCGCCGGCCATATTTCCACCGACATAGGCAGCGTGGCCGGAGTCATACACCTTAAATGTTACACGCTCCATAGGCAGGCAGTAACGGCCCAGAAAGTAGGTCACAAAGTCGAATGTGGATTGTAGGTCATAATACCCGGCCACGAAAAAGAAACGCAGCTTTTGATTGCGCTCCATCAGCTCTGCCGGCAGAGTGAGCGTATCCTTTTCCAGCGTATCATAGCGCCAGTTCGTGGCAATTTCCAGCATGTCAATTGTTTCCCTGCGATTTTCCGGCTCTGCTAGCTCTTCGCGCGTATACCGCTCCAGAGCCTCAGTTATGGCCGTGTCTGCCACTACTACAAAAGGTTCGCTGGAAAAAGCCTCGTTCCACTCCTCCTCGGTCATCTCTTCCTTGAGCGGGCGAGTCATTCTCGAGTCGTAAGCGCTGACAAGCTGCCCGGGTATCAGCTTCGTTAAATAGGTCATCTCGTCGAAGCGCAGGCTGCCCTTTCGCAGAAGCTCACAGTCAAGTCCGGTGTAGTAATGCAGCTTTTTCAGCGTCTCTTTCAGCTCATCCTCAGGCAGCCGGCTGCCCATCAGGAGAGCATGTGCGTATTCACAGTAAGCGAAATCCATCGCCTCTCCGACGAATTCGGCAAATGGCTTTTCGCCCCGGTGCAGATGATACCAGCAGCAGGCTGCGTTAGCTCCCAACCTTCTTACATTGGGCTCTACCAGCATGGTAGTTGGCGACCCCACGTTGAAGGATGTCCCGATGCTGACTATCCCCGCCAGATTCACCTGCTCCGTCAGAATATCTGCCACGGCCAGATTGCGAATAGTACCGTAACTCTCACCCAGCAGATAGACGGGCGCGTTGTCACGTCCGTACTTTTTAAGCCAGGCGAGTATAAACTCGCTTATGGCCTGAGCATCTCCGGCTGTGTTGAAATACTTCTGCCCGGCTTTCTCGCTCACATGGGTATATTTGGTACCAGGTGGATTTATCATGACAAGGTCACAGCAGTCGAGCAGGAAATTTGTATTTTCCCCATACACGGCCGAGTTATCTTCGCCGGGATAATTAGGAAACGTTACCTGTTTAGGTCCCAGTAATCCCATGTGTACCCAACTGCTGCTTGCGCCTGGCCCACCGTTATAGCAGAACATGACTGGCCTGTCAGGCTCGTTTGATAGCTCAGCAATGTAGGAATAGCTATAAATGGTGGCCTCTGTCCGGCCTGTATCGTCATAAAACAAATGATCTTCAAGCACTGTTTTAAACGAAATACCGGACAGGCCGTGAACGCATTCTCTTTCAAAGCGGAAAGGCTGGATGTTGTTCATAACGGTTCTCCTGACTTCAGTTTGTTTTTCATGTGTTCCCGGCTACGATGAAGTCGCGTATATCCTGACCGAAAGCCAGCGCGTTTTCGCGTCCCATATAGAGCAAGTGCCCGGCTTCGTAATTCTTTACGGTTACACGGCAGGCATCCAGCTTGCCGCGGTTTATAATAGCGCGTATATAGGTAAACAGTGTGCACAAATCATAGTATCCACTGCCCACGAAAACGCGGAAGTCCGGATTCCTCCGCATAGCCTGCGCCAGACATTGCAGCGGCGAGCGCTTGACCTCATACTTGAAGCGGCTGTTCACCTCGAAGTTGATCTGGTCGTAGCGCATTCCTGATGGTATGCCGAGCTCCTCGCGTTTTTCGCCGTTCATCACAGCAGTAAATGCCGGCATATATGTCCCCATAGCTGCGTCGTCAGCAACCGGGTCAAGAAGGCCGGTATAGCGACTCAAAGGCATGGTATACCGGCTGTCATAAATGCCGATAGCACTGCCCTCTATATCACAGCACATTGATTCAAAGTCCTTCACAGATATACGCAGGCCGCACCTTACGATTTCGCTCTCGTTAATCCCTGTGAAGTAAGCCAGGCGTTCTGCCACATGTGCACGTTTTTCCGGAGAAAGGGCTTGTCCCATATACAATGCTGGCAGATATTCGTTTGCGGAAAACTGATAAGCTTCCTCCACAAAATCGCAGTTGAGCGTGCCGTCCTTGCTCAAGTGGTGATACCAGTGTGCCGCAGCATATGCGGGCAGGGCTGTGACTGCCTCTTCCGGCAGCTCAGGATCAGGATTAAACACGCTGAGCACATCCCAGCCGCAGTTTCCTATGGTAATTGTTCCAGCCACGGGGATTGCAACATCTCTTAGACCGCCGTATGTCGGGCCGCCCATCAGGTTGCCAACCACCTCCGGCGCACGGATGCTGCCGTAGCTCTCGCCCATAATATATATGGGCGAGTCGTGTCTGCCGTATCGGAGAATCCAGGCCTCTATCAACAGGGCGACGGCATGGGCGTCGCCCTCAACCGAAAAGTACTTTTCGACAGCTTCGCTGTTAAGCAAGCGCGCGTAACCCGTACCCGGCGGGTCAATCATAACTATGTCACAAACATCCAGCGGGCTGGCGTCATTGTTTATCAGGGCCGGGACTTTCCCGGGGCGCTGTTCCTCCGGGGCCGGAAAATCAATTCTCGTGGGGCCCAATATCCCCAGATGCAGTTGGGAGCAGGATGCCCCTGGCCCGCCATTGAACGCAAACAGAACTGGTCGGTTTTTGACAGCCACATCAGTTCGGATATAGCTGTAGGTGAAGATGGAGGCATCATCATTCCCGGACTCATCCGTGAAAATCCAGTCCTGAGACACAGATTTATAGCTAATTTCAGAGCCGTTAATATGTATTTTCCTCTCAACTGTATATTCGCGGGAGGATTTTTCCTTTATCTGCATAAAGCGCTCCTTTTCTCCGTTTGGTCAGTGCCCGGGTGAAAATCAGCCGTTATTTGTCTGTCCTTCCACCGCAGCAGCGTCAATGGCTTTATAATGTTGAATCTCTTTGTCAAACTTCATGAGCGCAAGGCCCATAACGGCAGCTATCGCAAATGCCACGGCGGGAATCAAGGTGTTTTCATAGAAGAAAAGATTCAGCACGCTCTGCTCCTGTACGGCCGCGCCCTTCACATAGGGCACCATGCCGAGCAGCCAGCCTGCGATGGGCGTGGCAATTGCCATGCCGACCTTATAGGCGACGGAGAAACCCGAAACCAGCAGCGCCTCAGGAGCTGGCTTGCCCGTCATGTGCCGAATGTAGACAAAGCTGTCGTAGACGACCAGCATGACCACGCTGGAGGCCAGGCACTGGCCAAGACCGCCTATGAAGTATCCCACATAAACAATCCAGACACTTGAATCCATTGTCACATACCTGAACAGATACGCGGCCGCGCCTATTATGGAACCGAAGAATACCAACTTCGCGTTTCCAAACCTTTTTACCAGAGTAGAGAGCACAAAGTATATCACAACGGAACCTACTATGCCAATAGTACTCATAACAGAATAAATATTGACGTCGCCCAGATTATACTGCGCATAGTAAAGGCCTGTGCTGCTGGATATGGATGCAGCAATCATTATCAGGAAGTATGCCAGGAGAACGAGCAGCCAGGGCCAGTTGGTCAGAACCTCGCCGAGCTTCACACGCTCTTTCTTTACCTGTTCATGGCTCACTTCGGCCTTTTCAGGCTCCATGGGCTCATATCCCTTGGTGCAGAAGTAAACGATTAAGTAGTTGATAGCGTAAAGGATGCCGCAGACTATGCCGAAAATGGCGAAGCCTTTGCGCATATCCCCGCTGCCGGCAAATTGTACGAAGGGTATGGCCAGAGAGCCGCCCACAAGGTTCGCAGCGACGCTGAAGTAGCCGCGGTAACTGTTTATGGCGGCACGCTCCGTCGGGTCGGTGGTGATACGGCTCATCAGAGTGTTCTGCGGTATCATTAGCGCCGTGCTGGCCATGCCCTGAAGCGTGTAGGTTATGGCGACCCAGACAATCTTTCCTGTCTCGGCCAGCTCGGGCATTATGAAGTTGAGTGCAAGTACTACGCCTCCTGGTACGGACATGTACTTGAGCCACATGCGGCACTTGCCCTCTTTGCTCCTCGTACGGTCCACTATGGCGCCCATCATTGGGTCGTTTATAAAGTCCCAGATCTTAGCAATCAGGATAATGAGCGCGACGACGTCAGGGTCCATACCCAGGACGTCAGTGTAGAAGTAAAGAGAGCAAACAGCCGTAATGACTACCAAAAGGGTCTTGGCAAAGTCTCCTGAGGCAAAAAGCCACTTGACTTTCAGCGGTAATTTCTTTTGAGCCGTATTTTCCATTTCCAATCTCCTTTTTCGGGGCAGCACGTATGCCCGCAATTTTTTATAATCGCGTTACTTTTCAACCATTCTCCCGCTTTTCCACACGGCAAATGGTGTATGATACATGACCTCCATATTCTCGTCAGGGCATCCGTCCACAAGCACCAAATCTGCATCGAGACCTGCCTTGATGCACCCTAATTTACCGGCCTTCCCAATAATCTCCGCGTTATATACAGTAGCCTGCTTCAGCACTTCCAACGGTGGAATTTCCGCATTTTCCACGCGGTAGCGGAATTCCACTCCATGTTCGTACTGGGGCCCGCCCGGAGCACTGTCAGTTCCAAATCCTATCCTGGCCCCGGCCTTATATGCACGCTTAAGAGCCCGGCACATGTTTTCCCTCATGGGATTTAGCCGCTCCAGCCAAAATCTACGCTCATCGGGATCGGTCTGACTGACATAGGTGGCTGACAAGGTTGGAACCAGATAGCAGCAATCGGTCTCCATCAGCAAATCTGTAGTCTCATCGCTGATATAGGTGGCGTGCTCAATGGTTCTGACACCGCATTCAATGCAGGCTCGCACAGCTTCGTCTGCATGGCAGTGCGCCGCAACGTACAAGCCGTTGCTTTTAGCGGTATCAACAGCAGCTTTAATCTCGCCACGAGTCATAATTGGGTTGAGCGGAACACCCGTAGGGTTATACGCAGAACCAGAAGCGTAAATCTTGATGAAGTCCGCGCCGTAGGCCGCTTCTTTGCGCACTCCAACCGTGAAGCCCAGCTCGCCATCCACCAGGTATCCGTCCTTCTGCGACGCGCTGTTGGCCAGTGTGTTACCACAGGATATAATGTTCGGTCCTTCACACAGGCCACGGTCGATCATATCTCTGACGTAGTTAGCCACACGGTCATAGCTGCCGCAGTCGCGGATTGTGGTATAGCCATATTTCAGATATCTCTTGGCCTGTTCAGCTGCATCTATAAGCAGCTGCATGGGCTCGTTTTTTGACTTCTCACCTACGCCGCTCAGCAGCGTTATGTGGGTGTGCAGGTCAATTAAACCAGGCAGAAGCGTTTTCCCTTCTGCGTCAAACACTTCCTCACCCGCCATGGCTTGCAGCTCTTCAGATGAAACTTCCGAAATTTTTCCGTTTTTCACCCGAACAGCGCCGCAGGATGTCCCGCATCCACCGGACAGTTCTGCCAACAACCTGGCATTTATTATTAGCACGTTATCACCCCCTGGCTAAATTTGAGCGCTGAGATGAAGTATTACTCCTTTACCATGACAATCATTTCAACCTCAAGGGGTATTTTAAAAGGCAGCACATTTGTGCCTACTGCCGTTCTCGCATGGCGGCCTTTTTCTCCCAGCACTTCGACGAACAAATCTGATGTGCCGTTGATAACTTTAGGCTGCTCATAAAAATCCGGTGTGCTGCTGACAAACCCCTGCAATTTGACAATCTGCTCCAGCCTGTCCCAGTCGCCGCAGAGTTCCCTCTTCAGGACAGCCAGAAGGTTGATACCTGCGAGACGTGCGGCTTGATATCCCTCTTCTGTGTTCAGGTTCTCTCCCAGCCTGCCTTCCACTGCCGGCTTTCCGTCTTTAAAAGGACCCGCGCCAGAGAAGAACCAAAGGCTGCCGGCTTTTTGTACACTGACATAATTGGCCATCGGCTCCGGACCTGCATCCAAAGTAATGCCTAATTTCTCAAGGTTCTTTTCAACTTCATGCATAACATTCACTATCCTCTCTGTAATTATTTGTCTCTGTTTTGATTGATTACCTCAAAAAATCTGTCAATGTCTTCGCGGTTGTTATAGTAATGAAATCCGACTCTTATCTCCCTCCATCCATCGGCGTCAGCTGCATTGATGCGTGTAAACACCTTGGCCGCTTTAAAATCCTCATCTGTAACACGCAAGTGCGGCGCCAGGCTTACAGACACAATCTGGCTGCAATTACTGCTGGGAAAGTCATAACTCATTCTTATACCGCCGGTTGCTCGCGCCCGCTGACGGAAGTATTCTGCCAGCTCCAGCACATATGCCTCAATATTGTCCTGACCAAGAGCAACCAGTCTAGACGCCACCAGCCCCAATCCATAAATACCGCCTGTGTTCTGGTGACCAATCTCAAAGCGGCCTGCATCATCACGCAGGGAAATATGCTCTTTTCTGGTGTCAAACCTGTCGGTATCGGACATCCAGCCAGCACCCCAATGTTTCACCATATCGCGTACTTTATGGCTGACATAGGCGTATCCCGTTCCGCAAAAGTTCATCATCCATTTGTAGTCGTTGCCCACAAGGAAATCAATGTGTGAACGCGCCACGTCAACATTCAGCACGCCCAGAGCCTGCACCGCGTCCACAGCCAGCAGCACATTGTGTTCACAGCACCACTCACCCAATGTGTCAATATCAATTCGATATCCGGTGGCGCTTTCAACCAAGTTAACAGAGACAACACGTGTATGGCTGTCGCATGCATCAATAAGCATTTGAGCAGTCACAGCTCCGTTTTGGGACTCTACAAATCTCACCTCCAGGCCGTCAGCCTGTCGCTTCTGCCATGCGTATCTCCCGCCAATCCAGCCGTTACGCACGGTCACCACGTTGTCTGCAGGAGAGTAATCAATCCCATCGGTAATCAGCGTGAACAGTTGCGTCGAGCTCTGTCCGAAGGTTATGTCCTCTGCCCTGCCGTGTATCATGGCGGCCAGAGCCTTCTTGGATCGCTGCATCATCTCCAACGTGTTGACGTCTCCGTCCGCGTACTGCCAGACAGAATCACCCCCGCGAAAGTAGCGGCTATCTATGTATCTCCGTACACCGTTATAAACAAAATCAGGAATCAGGCCTGTGCTGGCCGTTTCAAAATACGCCCACTCCTTTGTCACCGGGAAATGGGTCCTGAATTCTTCGCTGATGTTATTGATATTCTTCATATTCTTCCTTACTTTTTATTAATGCATTCCATCTGCAAGTATGGCTTTGGCCTGCCGCCTCGTTAGCGGGCGAATCGGCCATATGTAAGCATATCAGTAATATCTTTAGATGTTGTAATAATACCAGTGATAACACCAGATTGTCAAGCTCTTTTGTTGAGAAAAGACAAAAACTGCCCGTTATGCCGGAAACCAGCGTCGAGCAGTTTTTTGGTAGCGTATGTATTTTGTTTTAAAAATTATGCAAAACACCTCATATTACCGAGAAATTCTGTCTCACATGAAGCAGATATCGTCTATAAGGCATTTGGCAGCTTGGTCCGCGTCCCGAGCCAGCATGGCATCCACTATGTGGTCAAAATTCTCAACATCCGGCTTGCCGGTGATGTTGTAGACAGATGCCTTAAGAAGCAGGGGGTAAAGCGTCTCCTCGAGGAAGCTGTTCCCCGCCAGTTTTGCTATTCCCATGTGAAATTTGGTGTTGATAGTTTCACCTGGACGGTATTGCAGTTCATTTTCCTTACGATAAAAGCGAAGCGCACTCAATTCTTCGTCAGATGCCAGAGCAATTGCTTTTCTAACAGCCAGCTCTTCCAGCACACGGCGAACTTCCTGAATTTTATTTATTTCCTCTACAGTGTAAACATTTATCATATACCCTCGCTTGGGATAGCTGACCAAGAAGCCCTCGCTTGCCAGAATGTGCATTGCCTCCTTTACAGGGGCTTTGCTGACTCCGTATTTTGCTGCAATCTGAGCCTCACTGATAAAATCGCGCGACGTATATACCCCAGTGACAATGTCCTTCAGAATGGCGTTGTAAATAATATCTGATAGTTTTTCCTTCATCAGATCACCTCCTCACTTGCTCCCATACTTCGATTATAGCATTGTGTGCTGAATATAGCAAGTGATATCATCAGTGCATGTAATTAGATTAGCGGTGCCATAAAACGCTTGACAAACTGATAGCATCAGAGATATTATCAGTTTAAAGAAGTTGACGATGTGATTGAATCACATACACCGCGCTTTATCGAATGGTTATGGGGCACACAGGTTTGCTTGACCTGGCAAGTTGATTCCGATATATTGAAAGGAGAGGAAAACGGTGAACTTTAACCCATCACACTATTATTTGTATGACGAAATCTTGGAATTGCTTACATTTTGGGCAAGTAAATACCCTGAAGTGTGCACACTGGGAAGTATAGGGAAATCCTATGAAGGCCGGGACATCCCGCTAGTCTCTCTTACAATTGGGCAAGGAAAGAAACCTGCCGTGCTGCTTACCGGAAATATTCACAGTGCAGAACTGATGTCATCATGCGCGGTTCTCTATACTATCAATGAATTGCTGGAGCATAGTGCGACCGACGAACAAATCAAAACTCTTCTGACTGACAAAGTCATATATTGTATTCCCAGAATAAATGTAGACGCGGCTGAGATGAACCTCACAACTGATGAGTTCTATCGCGGCTCGCGTAGGCCCTTTCATGAAAAAGAGGACGGTGTGAGACGGGCAGATGTTGATGGCGATGGCGCTGTTCGATATATGCGGAGGCTCAATCCCGAGGGCAGTTTTTACGCCAGCAAGCTTGACAACAATGTTCTTTTCAGAATATGGCCGGGGATGCCCGTGCCTGACGGAGCACTGAGATATGATTTAATTCCAGAAGGCTTTTATCAAGGCAGCTCGGAACCTGCCTTTGTTGAATCCAGATGCGAATGCGATATAGACCCCAACCGCTCCTTTCCTTTCGATTGGAAGAAAGACGCTATAGGCGTCACCTTGCGTCCGTCCGGAGGCGATTATCCGCTTATGGACTGTGAAACCAGGGCTCTGGCTTATTTTGTCCTCGCACACCCTGAAATCGTAATGGCAGTAGATACGCATTCAAATATGGGAACACATATAGCTCCCATGGAGTTCTGCAAGCATCTGGAGTCAAATAAAGAAGACTCTGACCTCATGTACAATCTTGGAGAAGAACTGGCTAGGGAAAGTGGGTATCAAGTTCGAGATATTTTTCCTGTCGAGGCAGTTCGTCCGGCTCCTGGTTCATATACGACCTGGCTCTATTATGAGCTCGGAATACCCGCATGGTGCTCTGAACTTGGTTCGCTTAAGCAGCTTTATACAAACAAGGAAGAACAGGCCGAAGAGCACAAGAGTATGATGTGGATGAACGAACTGTCTAGTGAAGAGGAAGTTGTGCATCATCATCAACGGCTCGTAAAGTGGGATGAGGAGCACAATGCGGACAGGCTGTTCATGAAATGGCACAATTATGTGCATCCCCAATTCGGTCAGATCGAAATAGGTGGATGGAAGAATTCCAGCGATACAAACACAATATGGAATTTGCCTGAAGACTATGTTGAAAATGAGTCACGCATGCAATATCACTTTTATCTGGGAAACATTGCGGCTGCAGCAAACATAAAGCTGAAATCATTTTCCGTAGACGGCAGCACTGCAACGTCAGAAATTGAAAATGTCGGCCTCTTCCCTTCCACGAAATCATTCCATGCACACCAGAGTGGAGCATGCGGGACCGGCATGGTTCAGGTATCGGGTATTTCTCAGGGTTGCAAAGACATGCTTATAAGAGAAGCTCTTCCAGTTATCAACGGTAAGCAGGTATTGAAAGCAAGCTGGAGCTTACCGAAAACCGGCTATAGCAGCTATGAAATTCTGATAGAAAGTGAAACAGCGGGAATACAGTCGCTTATCTTTGATACATAAGCAGTTGTGAAATGAGGTTGATGTGGCAAATGGCAATACCCGCAATATATAACAATGAGGTATTCACAAAAATGAGCTCTGTTGCAAAGCACAGCTTTGAACATGCTTCCGGGTCATTTATTGTGAAGAGTTTTGTTGAGGACCATGTTTTCTACGACGAAAACGGCTGTGCAGAGGCTGTTATTAACACTATTGCCTACACGAAAGACACTGACGAAAGAAGGCCAGTGATGTTTCTGTGGAATGGCGGGCCTGGAAGTGCAACTTCTGTCCTTAACCTGGAATGTTTTGGTCCATATCAGATGAAGAAAGATGCAGATGGCATGACCCAGGTCAACGAGCTTGTGGAGGACCGGCACTGCTTGCTGGACATATGTGATCTGGTTTTTGTAGACCCTGTGGGCATAGGTTTTTCACGGCTCCTAAACAGCAAAAGCAAGGACAAATACTATTCGCTTGACGGTGACGCCAGGAGCAACGCCTATGCGGTTCTCGACTGGATTCGAGCACACCGGCGTTGGGACAGCCCTGTTTACCTAGTTGGAGAAAGCTATGGCACAGTCCGTGTAAGCAGGCTGCTTGAAGAGTTCGGCAGAAATCCCATGTATGGAAACCGTATGATGCTGGGTCTGAAAATTTCAGGCGTTGTCCTCATAGGAGTTGCGCTCTCTATTGACGGGAACGGAAATTGTTGCGACCCAAAGCTTGATTTGCTCACAAGCGCATTGCCTACAATGGCAGCTGTAAACTGGTATCACAACCACGATAAATTTGGCTCTTATGTAAGTGAAGCAGATTTTGTAGAAAGCGCCTGGAGATTTGCTGCCAAAGACCTGACGCCAGCACTATTCGAAGGTGAAGAATGCACGGAAGAGGAAATATCACGGCTGGCAATCAAGCTTGGTGAGTTCACCGGCATGGACCCTTCCTATTTCGTAAAGACCAGGCTCAGACTCAACGACGTAGAAGATTTTATGACACAGGTCATTGCGTCTGATGGGAAGCGGGTAGACATATATGACGGAAGAGTTGCTCAGCCGCTTGCCAAAGCATATAACGTGGTAGGAGACAACAATATACCGCTTCTGTTAATGAATGGCAAGCTCGCTGAAAAACTGTCTCTTAACGGGCAGCGCCTGTACTATACTGGAAACATAAATGTAAACGATGGCTGGAGCTATAGTTCTTCGTATAACCTGAGCAACATGGATTGCCTCAAAAATGCAATGAACCGTATGCCCGATATGAAAGTTTTGGTTGCGTCCGGTAGGTATGACTTGTGTACCTTGCTTGGAAATACCAGATACATCTTCAGCCACGCTGGTCTGCCAAAGCAAAATCTGATAATGCGCGAATACTCAGGCGGCCACGGCGTTTATTCAAGTGAAGAAGGCAAGAAAAAGTTTCTCGCAGATGTCCGTACCATGATAAGTGACTGAAACGATGCGGCTCAGCAGAACATAGTATTAGTATTACTGCTGAACACATAAATCGCATTCGCTGTTCCGGCAGCGTACAGTTTTGACTTTATGCAAAGAGCATCTGCCTCAATCCGAAAAACGAAAGCAGCGCTTTCATCCTTACGTTGAATGAAAGCGCTGCTTTTGTCCGTTATTGGATACTTTACTTGATGAAATCAAGCACTTTATTCAATGCTGTCACGGAATTTGCGGCCAGGACAGTGCTCTTTTCGTTTATGGGCAGGCATTCACCTGACACAGAGCTTATCGCTCCTCCCGCCTCCGTCAATATAATTCTCGCAGCGTTGTGGTCCCAGGGCGACGAACGCATTGTGACAAACAGATCAGCCTCTCCTGCTGCCAGCTCACACAGCTCCAGTGCAACCGAACCGAGGCAGCGCACGCCGCGCACTTTTCTGGCCAGTTTCACCATTTTCTCCTGCCACTCATGCGGCTCCAGAAAAGTGTACTGTACTCCCGGTGTCGTCATGAGCATTTCGTGCAAATCGGTGCAGCCGGACACATGCAACGGCGTGTTGTCTCGCCATGCTCCCGCCCCCGGCTTTGCCCAACAGAGCGTGTCACGCTCAACATCCAGTACCAGTCCGAACAGGGGCTCGCTTCCGGACCAGCATCCCACTGATATTGCGTAGTTGCGGTGCTGGTTTACGAAGTTCGTCGTGCCGTCGATGGGGTCTATATACCACACCATCCCGGCATGTCCCTCATTGGACGGCGGGTACTCCTCGCCCACAATTGTGTCATCCGGAAAGGCGGTAAGCAGCTCTCTGCGCAGCATCTGCTCTATTTGCTTGTCCCAATATGTGACAAGGTCCTTGTACCCGGTCTTGAAGTGCACATCGCCATTTTTCAGGCTGCCGGACCTCAGAGCGGCTCCGGCTCTCCTGACCGCTTCTGACGCCAGATCAAACCGCTCCATGGGTCACCTTCTCTCGAGTAAAACTAATCATATTTTAATCAAATCACATTTTCTGCCGAACGTCAAGCGCATTCACCACAGCACATGCATCTCACCGCGTCTGGATACATTCAGCGGGCTGTGTTTGTGCACATATTCCGCGGTTAGGTCAGGCATCTCCCTGCCGCCGCGCCAGAGCACCCGGCAGCAGCGCAGGGCGCCATAGCCGCCGGTACCAGTCGCGCGGTAGTTGCTCGTCACTAGGCTGTACTTTTTGTTTCCGAGGGGTGATCCGTCTGGCAGCGTGAGCGAGATCACGCGGCTGCCCACGGGCCTCCTCAGATCGAAGCTATACGAGATCCCTGCGTAGAAATCATAGTTATAGTGTTCCACCTTTGGCAGCAGGAACTCGTTGGAAACTCGCGGAGTACCGTTTTCCAGAGTGAAATACGAGGCACAGCGCTCAAGAGCAGACCGAATGGTCTCCTCATTGGCCTCCATCACCACCAACGTGTTGGCGAAGAGATAGGCCGCGGTTATGCCGCGCATTGTCACCGGCGAGGCAAGGCCGATTGGCTCGTTTCCAAGGCTGGTGCAGGAGATGTCCGCGCCGGTGGTTTCGAGCTGTACCAGGTTGAACAGGTCGGCCACGCGGCTGCCGTATAGAGCAACGTCCAGCTTTCCCTCCGGATGTACGCTCTCAGTCAGCAGCCCCACAGGGCTGTCGAGCCAGCTCTGCACCGCCTCTTCCAGCGGGCAAAGCGTGTTATATGGCTCGACGCTGTGCTCACTGCCCGATTGCAACATGGCAGACGAGCACTGCAGGCGCCCGTCACCGGCGCTGGCCTCCAGCTTTACACAGGCGGGCGCGTTTGCAGGCGGCTGTACGGCGTAGGTGCCGTGCAGCTCCACACCCTCGACCTGCATATGCTGATGCCCGGTGAGCAGTATGTCATAGCCCAGCTCGCGGGCGATTTTGCATGCTACGTTCTCGCCGCTGTCGGAAAGGAGCCGGCCAGTGCTCAGGTCCTCCTCGAAGCCTCCGTGATAGATACAGGCCGTGACGTCACAACGCCCTTGCAGGTACTCGTAAGCCCTGGCCGCAGCGGTAAAGGCGTCGGATATCCTCAGGTTCTCCATGTTGCAGGGCTGCTCCCACACATTCACGAAGTCCGTAACTACTCCGGTTATGCCGACGCGCAGCCCGTTTTCCAGCGTTCTGACCGTCCAGGGACGCACACTGAGCTCACCGCCCAGGTCGGTGAGATTTGCGCAAAGGCACTCGGCGTTCATGGCGTCAATAAAGTCTCTGAGCGCCTCATAGCCGAAATTAAAGTCGTGGTTGCCCAGGGTAAAGCAGTCCAGGCCCATGGCGTTGAAAGCCGCCGCGACCGGGTGCACGGGCCACACGCTGCGGTTTTCCAGGTAGTACTGCGTCAGCGGCGTGCCTTGCAGCGAGTCGCCTCCGTCCAGGACGAGAGTGTTCCCGTCCTTTTTTACTTTGTGTGCAAGGTTCAGCAGGCCGCCATCTTCAGCGCAATTTGCCGCGTAGTTGACGGGGAAAATGTGCCCGTGTGTGTCCGAGGTATAGTAAATTGTAAATTCCTTCGACATGTTTATCCTCTGGCCAGTTTGACCCTTATCTTGGTCGAAATCCACTCAATTATCAACACCAGCACTATGAGTCCGGCCAGAATGGCACCGGCCTCCTCCCAGCGGTAGGCGTTCATGGCGAAGATCAGCGGCGCGCCTATGCCGCCTGCGCCCACGAGGCCCAGTACCGTGGCGTCACGCAGGTTGATGTCGAAGCGGTATATGGCGGTGGAAGCGAAATTCGGCATGAGCTGCGGCAGTATGCCGTAACGTATCTTCTGCCAGGTTGTGCAGCCGGCTGCGTCCAGTGACTCGAGCACGTGGACGTCCAAATCCTCGATGGCCTCAATGTACATCTTGCTGACCATACCCACCGAGCACAGTGACATGGTTAGCAGACCGGCAAAGGCGCCGGGGCCAGTTACGCGGATGAACATCAGGCCGTAGACGAAGGCCGGAACAGTGCGTATGGCCATGATAGCTATGCGGCCGATGAAAGCCACGGGCTTCGGGGTGAGGTTCGAAGCTGAGATAAACGCCAGGGGAATGGAGATTATTGCGCCCACAACAGTGCCTAGGAAGGCTATGCAGATGGTCTCCAGCAGCAGATATGGCACGCCCTGAGTTGTAAAGTTGAAGAGCAGATCCGTGTCCGGATGGAAGATGCCTTTGAGTATGTTCCAGGCTATGACTGCCCCGTTCTGGGTTGTACCCGCCGTCTCCACGGCGGTGCCGCTCCACACGAACAGCGCAATTACCACAACGGCGACGGCCAGCTCAAAGATCCAGCGCTTCGGCCTGGACTCATAAGCTTTTGCAATGCGTTCGTTCATACTCGCGCCCCCTATCAGACCAGACGTTTCCTGGCCGCACGGCTTATCGTCTCAATGATGAACACCGTGACAAACAGAGCCAGGAGTATCATGCCGACGCTCGCATACTCACGCCAGCCTATCTTCTCGTTGAGTATGATGCCGAGGCCGCCCGCGCCGACGTAGCCGAGTATGGAGGCGTAGCGCACATTGCCCTCAAAGCAGAACAGGCAGTTGGAGAGATACGAGGGCAGAACCTGCGGCACAATCGCGCTGATAAACGCGCGGGTCTTGGTGGCGCCCATGGCCTCCATGGCCTCAAAGGGGCCCATGTCCACCGTCTCTATCTCCTCGTAGAGTATCTTGCCGATGTAAGCGAATGTGAAAACGGCTATGGCCGTCGTACCCGCGAGAGTTCCGAGGCCGAATACATAGGTCGCTATGAGCGCGGACACCAGCG
>CAKNRQ010000007.1 GCA_930990965.1 uncultured Clostridia bacterium | reverse complement strand
TGCACGGGTGGGCGTGGGTCTTGCCGTAGTAATAGTAGCCGTCGCGGTAGAGGTCGAAGGGGAGCTTGTCAGCCTCTGACTCGGGCATCTCGCACATGTTGGCGGTGTAGCGCACTTCCTTACCGCTCATCTCCAGCTCGCGGGCCTCGCAGGCCTCTTTCAAACGCTGCTGGATGGTAGCCGTGGCGCTGTCGAGAAAGCCGTTGCGGCGCACGACGCCGGTGTTGAACATGGAAAGCGTGGCCACGGCCTTGAAGCGCTTATCGGTCTGCGCGGCCTTGATGGTGTAACCGCCGCCTCCGCAGATGCCGAACACGCCCACGCGCTCGGGGTCAACGCCCGGGAACACGCGGATGATGTCGCAGGCCCTGTGGATGTCTTCAATCCTGTGCGCGGGCTTATCCGTGTTGCGCGGCGTGCCCTCGCTATGACCCTGATATGCCGCGTCAAAGGCTAGAGTGACGTAGCCGGCTTCGGCGAGGTTCTGGGCGTAGAGGCCCGCAACCTGCTCCTTGACGCCGCCGTTCGGGTGCGCAACTACGATGCCGGCATACTTCTTATCAGCGCTCTTGTCATAGCCGGCAGGGACATAGACGTTGGCCACAAGCTTGAGGCCGTCGAGCATATAGCTTATCGGTATGATATTGACCTTGCCGGGGACGTTCTCGGTAATGGCGCCCGCATAGACCAGGCCGAAGGGATTGTCGTTGTGCGTGCTCTCGGCGGCGACTTCCTCTGCCGTGCGATAGGTGAATAGTTCGCTCATTTGTGTCTGCCTCCTATTAATTTCGGGAAACGCTTGCTTTTTGTTTTCCTTATGTGTAGAATATAATCCCGGTAGTAACTACCGTGTTAAGGGGTGATGATGTGAACAATCTGTTAACGATGAAGCAGTGCTGTGAGGCCACGGGCATGAGCTACGAGGCGCTCAAATTCTACTGCAACGAGGGCCTGGTGCCGAATGTGAAGCGTGCTGGGAACAACTATCGCGTATTTGATATGCACGATGTGAACTGGATACGCTCATTGGCCTGCCTCAAGCGCTGCGGGATGAGCATACAGGAGATGAAGGAGTATCTGGCGCTCTGCCTACAGGGCCAGAGCACGATACCACAGCGCATGGAGCTGCTTGAGAAGTACAAGCAAAACATCCATGCGCGCATGGCCGAACTGCAGGACAGTCTGGACTTCATCGCCTGGAAGGAGAACTTCTACCGTGAAGTGCTTGAGGGCAAGACAGAGTACCACAGCGACCTGATTGCAGTGAACGCCGGGGACTGAGCGTCCCGTGCAAAATGGATAAAGAGCGTCCCGGGAGGGGACGCTCTTTGTTTTCAAGCCGCGAAGGGGAAGACGATGGGCAGCCAGATGATAAGCACGGACCACATGAGTATAGTGAGGGGCCAGGTGTATTTCACGTAGTCCGTAAACTGGTATCCCGCGGAGTAGGAGATGCCGATGCACGCTCCGGCTATGGGAGTCATCCATGCAAAGCTGGAACCTAGTATGAGCGCCATTGTGATGGCGAGCGGGTTGTAGCCGAGGGATACGACGATAGGGATAACCGCCGCACCGAGCACCAGAACTACGGTGGAGTTGCCCATGAACTGGCTTATGAGCGTGGAGACTATGAGAACCAGCACAAGTATCAGGAGAGGCGGGATGTCGTTGCCGAAGGCCGAGACAAACGCGCCGGATATGAGCTCACAGAAGCCGCACTCGCGCAGGGCCGCCGCCAGGCCCAGCGTGCAGGCCAGGCGCAGAACCACGTCCCAGTCCATCTTGGGGAGCGCGTCCTTGAGGTTAACGAGCCGGAATATGACGCAAAGCAGCGCGGCAATGCAGGCAGAAAGGCCCAAAGGCAGGTCGGTGAAGAGAAAGAGAGAGACCATGACAACCATTACGGCTATCATGAGAACACACTTCCTGTCAGGCTTACCGGAGGCAGCGCTGCCGCCGCCGTTGGCGAAGCGGGCCACGGCCTCCTGTTCGTCCTCCAGATGCTTTTCATCACCCCAGATTTTGCCCCCACATCGGTATCCGAGGAACATGACATAGAGTATAGTCACCGCGAGCACCGGCAGCGTGGCGACGGTGAAATCGGTCATTCCGAAGCTGTAGTCGGTGTATTCGGTCAGTATGGACTGACCGGTCAGGTTCACGGTGCAGCCTATCATCAGGCACGCGCCGCCCACCATGGCCGCGAGCGACGTGGGCATGACGAAATTCATAAAGCGCACGCTCCCGTTTGACTTGCGCGAAGCCGCGGCGATGACCGGCAGCATGATGGCAACGGTAGTGGTGTTGTCCACGAACATGCTGGTGAATGACACGGAAATCAGTATATAGAGCAGAAACCGGCGCTCATTGCCCTTTGAAAGGCACAGGCAGCCCTGGCCTATCCTGGCGGCCAGACCGGATTGCAGCATGGCCTGGCCCACTATGAGCACGCCTATGAGCATGATTATTATGTCGTTGGAAAAGCCGGAGAAGCAGGTCTCGTACGAGGCCGTGCCCGTGACGGCGAACAGGACAACCGACAACAGCGCCGTGGCAGTGGCCGGTATCCACTGGGTTACAAACAGAACTATTACTACAATCAGAAGTATAAGCCCCTGGACGGCGCTTGTCATGTAGTTTCCTCCTAACTCATGAATCGCAACGCTATCCTAAAGTTGAAGGCTGCCATGAACTTTGTCAGGCAGCCTTCAGTCTAAAGTCAAGGTCAGGCCGATTCAGTGCGGCAATCTCACTTGCCGGCGTTGCCGGCGTTGTACTTCTGACCCTTTACGAGCGCGCCGACGATGGGGTGCGGGGTATAGAGCTCTTCGAGGTAGTGGATTTCCTCGGGGGTGAGCGTCACGTCGAGGGAGGCGAGGGCGTCGTCGAGATGCCAGGTCTCGGTCACACCGACGATAGGCGCGAATACGGGGTTCTTGCTGCGCACCCAGGCGAGGGAGACCTGCACCATGGGGATGCCGCGCTTCTTGGCAACTTCCTCGAGGCGGTTGACGATGGGCTCGTCGAGCGCGGCGGTAGCGGCGTACTTCTCAGCGGTCTTGTAGTCGTACTTGGCGCGGTTGTGCTCACTGCCCCAGGGGTGGCAGCAGTAGCCGGAGGCGTTGGGGCTGTACGGGGTGCAGACAACGCCCGCGTCATCGCAGGCCCAGAGCATCTCACGCTCGTCCTCACGGTAGAGCAGGTTGAGGTGGTTCTGCATGGTGATGAAGTTGGCCCAGCCGTGCATCTTGGCGATCATGTAGGCCTTCTCGAACTGCCAGGCGAACATGGCGCTGGCGCCGATGTAGCGGGCCTTGCCGGCCTTGACGACGTCATTCATGGCCTCCATGGTCTCTTCAATCGGAGTGTCCCAGTCCCAGCGGTGCAGGATGTAGACATCGACGTAGTCGAGCTGCAGGCGCTGCAGGCTGTGGTCGATTTCGCTCATGATGGCCTTGCGGGAGGAGCCCAGACGGTTCGGGCCCTCGGCCATCTTCTGGTTGACCTTGGTCTGGATGACCAGCTCATCGCGGTTGGGGGACCAGCGCTTGAGGGCGTTGCCGAGGATCTCTTCGCTGGCGCCAAGGGAGTACATGTTCGCGGTATCGAACCAGTTGAGGCCGAGGTCGAGCGCGTGCTTGACGACTTCGTCGGCCTTGTCCTGGCCGATCAGCCAGGGGCGGCCCCAGCGGTTGAGGTCGCCGAAACCCATGGTTCCGACGCAGATGGGGGCGACGTTGAGGCCGCTCTTGCCGAGTTTCTTGTATTCAATATTGCCGCCCAGGCTGGACTTCGGGAAATTGGTGGGTATGAGTTCCATTGTGTATATCTCCTATCTGTAAGTGTAGTAAGTGGGTTAGACTAAACGTGCTGGCTTGGCGCCTCATACCAGACCCATGAGCGTCATGGGCAGGGTGATGCAGATGGTGCAGGCCAGGGGGATAACGAAGCCGCTGATAATGGTCGGGGTGTAGGAGCGCTTAAAGTCCGTATCGAACATGGCCATCATGGAGTTGATGGCTCCGTTGTGCGGCAGGGCAGACCAGGGGGCCGCGGCGCAGGCGATGAGTCTGTGGAAGGCCTCGAAGCTGTACTGTCCGGCGGCCACGGAGGCGTTGATGGCGGGCATGAGTATCTCGGTGCAGGCCGAAATACCGGCGTTGGCCGAGCCGAGCAGGGCCGCAAACAGGGAGGCGATGCCGGCGCTGGCGATCAGGGGATCCATGCCGCCGGTGCCGCCTATAGCAGTGCCGAGCCAGGTATAGAGCGGGCTGACGGTGATAGCGCCGCCGATACCGGCCATGGCAGCGAGAGCGACGATGGGGGTGATGCCCTCGTAGGCGCCCTTGGTGACGTCGGCAAGCCACTGCTTGGCGGTAAAGACGCGGAAGTTGAGGATGATGCAGGCGAAAGCGCCGAGGAACATGGCCGCGCTGGCGCTCATGGCAAAGACGTTGTAGAACACAAAGACAACAATGACGGGGATGATGGCTATCACGAAGTTGGGCTCCTTGGCGTCGGCGTTGGCCTCGCTGGAGGAGGTGCGCGCTATCATGTAGTCAGCCTTAAAGGTGCGGCCGCGCTTTTTCCAGCGGCGGCAGGTCCACTCCTGATACACCAGGATAAGCACGGCGCAGACGACGGAAGTCACCATGCCGCTGAGCATACCGGCAGTGGAGCTGGTGCCGAATGCGTTTTGCAGAAGCGCGTTCGTCGGGGAGGGGAACATGGGCGCGAAGGTGGCCACGGTGTAGCAGCAGCCAACAACGCAGGCCAGCAGGATGTCCTCGCTGTAGTCGGCCTTCTTGCAGATGTAGAGGCCGATGGCGAAGGTCATCATGTACGCGCCGACGCTCATGCCGCCGAGCCTCAGTACGAAGCAGATGAGGAAGAGCGAAATAGGCGCATGCTTTGGGTTGATAACGCGGGAGATGCCGTCTGCGATGACCTTGGCGCATTTGGTGTTGAGCATGACTTTGCTGAGCACGCTGCAGGAGAGGAAGGTCATGAGGTTTTGCCGTACGCTGGTGGCGAAGGACTCCGCGTACTCGGTTGCTATGCCCTCCTCATAACCGACGCCGCAGAAAATGCAGATAATGAACGAGCATATTACGCCCGCAAGCAGCGGCTTCAGGCCCTTGAACATGGAGACCACGACGAAGACCATCGCTATTACGATACCAATTAGACTAAGTACCACTGTTTTCTCCTCTTTCTAAAGCTAAACTTGTTATTTTTCACGCCATATCTGTACCGAACCGTCGCTTCTAAGGCAGAGCAGAGAGGAGAAGCGGCGCTGGGTGGCAAATATGACGGCGACAACTGTGCAGACTGGGCGCTTCGCCTCAGTCGTAAAATGCAGGCGCTTTGCGCAGAGTGTCAAACTGGGCCATGTCGTGCCCGAAGAAGACGGTGGCGTTTGTCTCCTCTGCAATGGCGTGCAGGCGGCGCAGTGAGCTGAAGTAACTTCTGGAGTCGTCCAGCACTCCTGGCGGGCGCATGGGCGGGCCCCAGTTTATGGACGTGTAGCACGCATCGGACGTGAGAAGCGCCGTGCCGAGATTGTCAAGCTCGAGTTGCAGGCACTGCTGTCCATCTGCGTGGCCTGGCACGAAAAGCAGCTTGACGCCGGGCAGCAAATCCAGATCGCCGTCTATCAGCGTCCAGTTGGCGTCGATGTCAATGTCGGCCTTGAGATAGGTGCCCATGGGGTTTATCTGAGTTTCGGCACGCGCACGCTCCATTTCGCGGCGCTGTACGACAATTTTCGCGTTTTTAAATAGATTTATCCGGCCTGCGTGGTCATGGTGCAGGTGGGACATTATGACGTAATCAATTTCCTCCGGACTCACGCCGCACAGGGAGAGCTGATGCTCAAGCGACTCGTTATCGTCTCGGGAAATCGGTATGTTTATTTTCGTGCTCTCCGGTTCGCCGCCGGTGAAACAGTCGGCGCGCAGCCCGGTGCCCCAAAGCAACTTGGCGCCGGGCGTCTCTATGTACGCCGCACAGACCGGGAAGGGCTCAAATTTGCACACCGGATGCGGGTCCAGCGACGTGGCCCTGGTCATAAGCGCAACCAGAGCGTTTGTGTCGCAGGTGATGCGGCCCAGTGAGAGGAAGTACAGCTTTAGGCCAGTGCTCATTCTTTTTCCCCCTTGTTTGCCCCATTTTTGCCGGTTGCGTCAACAAACGCGGCTTCTTTTGCTTGTTAACAAAATAACATCAACTTGCCCGCCTGAGAAGACAGGCATTGTGATAGAGATATCAAATATTCCGTTAGAAAGCAATACGCCAAAGCAAAGCCAGCGATTGTCAAATGGTTGTCGAAATGATATTATAGTCTAAAGTGATAGAATAAAATGTTCACGGAGGTAGGTCACTGTTGGAGACGAAAAAGATATTTGCTTTTATCGAAACAGTGCGCATAGGCAGTATAAATAAGGCGGCTGTCGAGCTTGGATACACGCAGTCGGGACTTACGTATATACTCAACACGCTGGAAGATGACCTGGGCATCAAGCTGTTGAGCCGCGGACACAGCGGAATCACCCTGACGCCTGAAGGACAGGAGCTCTACCCGCTGCTTGAACGACTCGTTGACTGCGAAATTGCCGTAAATGAGCGCCTCGCACTGCTCAAGAGCCACTACAATGGCGTCATACGCATAGCGGCCTATTCCAGCCTGATGGTTTCCTGGCTGCCGGAGGTGCTGCGCTCTTTTCACAAGCTGCATCCGGACGTGAAGTTTGAAATACGCACAAGCGTGCTGAACATGAAAAAGTGGCTCGACGAGGATGCCATAGACATCGCCCTGTGCGAAAAGCACGTGGTCGAGGGCTACAACTGGCAGTATATCTTCGATGACGAGATGTGGGTGGCCGCCCACGAGAGCCTGCCTATATGCAGCGAGAGCTGTGTGACGCTGGAAATGCTCAGGCCGTACCCCATCATTTTCCCGAACATCAACCCCAAAAACGTTGTTAGCCTCAAACTGGAGGAGCTGGGGATACGCTACGAGCGCCAGACCGATCTGTACACGGAGGACGGCTCCATCACGCTCTCCATGGTGCAGCAAAACCGTGCTGTGAGCTTTGTAACACGCATGTACTCGCTGGAATGCCCGGAGAACGTGCGCTTTATTCCGCTGGAGCCGCCGATAAAAAGGGGCATCGGCGTGGCGGTTGGCCACACGCTGGGCGCCAACAAGCTGGTGCGCTCCTTCATAGCCACCATGAAGCGCACGCAGCCGAGATATAAATGAACATCTGCGGCATGAAGCCCGGTCCAATGCGGACCGGGCTTCAAGTTTTTGAGGGGCATTACAAGAATCTCTTATAGACATATCAAATAAACGCGCTTCTCATCATTCGACGCAAGTGTTACAAATATGACAAGGCAGAGTGAAAAAGCGGCATTGGCCGCGAACAACACAGGAGGAAAAAGAATGTACGAGAAGCTATTCAGCAAGGGCAAAATAAACGGCTGCGAGCTGCGCAACCGCGTCATAATGTCCCCTATGGACGACTGCCTGGGCCAGGCCTCGGGCGAAATCACCGAGCGCGCCATTGAGTACTACGCTTCCAAGGCCAAGGGCGGCACGGGACTCGTCGAAGTCGGCTTCGTCGGCGTTATCGGCCCCGAGTACGGCGGCGTCTCCATGTCCGGCCAGTGCTTCCTCAGGGATCTGGACGACCGCCACGCCATGAGCATACTGGCCGAGCGCGTACACAGCTACGGCAGCAAGCTCTTCGTTCAGCTCAACCACCCGGGCCGTAAGTCCAGCCCCAAGTTCAACAAGGGCCACGTGCCCATGTCTGCGAGCGCCATGACCCCGCAGCTGGCTGCGAGAGGCTTCGCGCCCTGCCGCGAGATGACCAAGGACGACATCCAGCTCATTGAGGACGCCTTCGCCAACGCCGCCGAGCACGCCTACTGCGCCGGCTGCGACGGCGTAGAGCTGCACTGCGGCCACTGGTTCATGTTCCACCAGTTCATCAGCCCCACCCGCAACTGCCGCACCGACGAGTACGGCGGGAGCATGGAGAACCGTTGCCGCATCATAGTCGAGACGATAGAGAAGATACGCCAGAAGGTCCCGGCGAACTTCCCCATCACGGCCCGTATTCACCTCTACGACGCCGAGGGCATGGAGGGCGAGCCTACTCTGGAAGATATGCTCGAGATCGCACAGTACCTGGAGAGCAAGGGCATCGACGGTTTCAACTTCTCCGTTGGCGTCGAGGAGCGCACCGGCGCGCCCGACATGCCCTGCGGCTGGCGTAACGAGTACCTCGAGCAGTTCAAGAAGGTCCTGCATGTGCCCATCTATGGCCCCAACGAGGTCAAGACCCCGGAAGAGGCCGAGCAGTTGCTTGAAGAGGGCGTCTATGACTTCGTCGTCATGGGCCGTCAGCACAGCGCCGATCCCGAGTGGTGCAACAAGGCCAAGAGCGGCCACTCCGAGGACATCCGTCCCTGCATTTCCTGCAACTGGTGCGTGCACCGCGTCACTGCCGACCAGGCCCAGATCCGCTGCGCGGTGAACCCGCTGCTGGGCCGCGAGGTGGACAACCTTGCGCCGCTTGAGAAGGGCGAGGGCACCGTCATTGTCATTGGTGCGGGCCCTGCCGGCATCCAGAGCGCGCTCACGCTTTCTCAGCGCGGCTTCAAGGTTGAGCTCTACGACAAGAGGGCCGAGCTCTGCGGCAGCCTGAACCTCGCCAACAAGGCGCCCAACAAGTTCCGTATGGACAACCTCATCCGCTGGTACACCCACACCGTGGAGAAGGACCCCAACATAACCGTACATCTGAACACCGAGATAACCACCGAGAAGCTCGACGAGTTCAAGGCCATGAACCCCTACGCCGTCGTGCTCGCCAGCGGCGGCCTGCCCGTGGTGCCGCGCTCCATCCCCGGCATAGATAAGGGCGTAGCCTGCTTCGACGTGCTCAATGGCAAAGTCAAGTTCTCCGGCAAGACCGTGGCCGTTATCGGCGGCGGCATGACCGGCCTCGAGACCGCCGAGCGCCTGGCCGAGGACGGCAACAAGGTCGTCATTATAGAGATGATGCCCATCATAGGCAACGGCATCTACTTCTACAACGTGCGCCGCACCCGTCGCCAACTGGAGGCCAAGGGCGCCGAGATAAAGACCAACACCGCCCTGGTTGAAATAAAGGACGGAGCCATAGTCGTCGAGCCCTCCAACGCCAACTACATCGGCTCCGGCCTCGAGGGCATCAAGAACATCGCGGGCGTGGCCGACGCCGTGGAAGAGGACGAGCACACCGGCCCCTACGAGATAGCCGTTGACGCCACCGTGCTCAGCCTCGGCATCCGTCCGGAGCTCGGCATGCTCGACGAGATAGAGAAGCGCTTCGAGCGCGTTGTACATGTGGGCGACTGCACCAACCCCGGCCGCATAGGCGATGCCACCGGAGCTGCTTTCCTCGCTGTCAAGAATCTGTGAGAGCTCTGAGCTGAGTAGAAAGGCGCTTATAATGAGCATTAGAGAGTTTGAATACCTGTGCCCCAACAGGATAATATTCACACACCACTTGGCCGACAGCCTGAAGTCTGCCAAAGAGACGCTGAAGGTGAACAAGGCCTTCGTCGTCACCGACCCCGGCCTGGCCAAGCTGGACCACTTCAAGTACTTGCTCGAGACCATGGACGAGATAGGTTTCCCATATGTTGTCTACGACAAAACGGAGCTCAACCCCGACGACATCTCCATTGATGCAGCGGCAGCCGAGCTCATGAAGACCGACTGTGACGTGGTCATAGGCTTCGGCGGCGGCAGCACGCTGGATACCGCCAAAACCAGCGCCGTGCTGGCCACTAACGGCGGCAAAACCCGCGACTACTTCGGAGTTAACACCGTGCCCAAGCAGCCGCTGCCCTGCATAGCCATCCCGACTACGGCCGGTTCTGGCGCCGACATCACCTATTTCATGGCCATAGTAGACAGCGAGAAGCACACCAAGGCGCAGATCCTGGACGTCAAGGCCGCGCCGGATATCTCGATTATCTATCCCGAGAATCTTATCGGCACGCCTCAGCATCTCATCCCCGCCGTGGGCTTTGACTCGCTCACACACGCGGTCGAGGGCTATATCAACGCCAAGGCCAACGCCATAACCGAGAGCCTGAGCATAAAGGCCTTCGAGCTCATGAGCCAGAACCTGGTGCGCTTCTACAACGACAATACCGACCTTGAGGCCGCCGGCGCACTCCTGCTGGCCACCAGCCTCGGCTGCATGGCCTGCACCACCATCGGTACCGGCGACGCCCACTGCATCACCCGTTCTGTCGGCGGCCGCTTCCACCAGGTACACCACGGCACCGGCCTCGCCGTCGCCCTTCCGCATGTGCTCAACTTCAACCTCTACGGCAGCACCAAAAAGCTCGCCGACCTGGCCCGCGCAATGGGCCTGGACGTGAGCGGCAAGAGCGAACTCGATCAGGCCAAAGCCCTGGTGCTCGCAATACAGCGTGTGCGCGACGATCTCGGCCTGCCCAAGAGCTACAAGGAGCTCGGCGTGGAGATGAACGACGAGATCCTCGAAGAGCTGGCCCTCTCCTCCAAGGACAAGAGCGAGCACGGCTCGAGCGCCGGAGCGCCGCCGCGCAAGGCCACCATTGACGAGTATAAGCAGCTCATCATGGACGCATGGAACGGTGTTGAGATCAGCTACTGATACCCTTTCCACTATGAAGTCTCCCGGCTCAAAGGCCGGGAGACTTTGCTTGCAGACACCGCGTATGCACTGAGTTTATAGCGGATTGCCCAAACGGCATTGTACTTTGTGTGCCGTCTGGACTAGAATACAGCCGCCCGAATGGGAGATACAGCGTAAGAGGAAGTGTATTTGTATGGATAACAGCTCGGAAACTTACATATTTGAGGAGATGCCAATTCCACGGGCGGTGGCAAAACTGGCGGTGCCCACGGTTATCAGCCAGGTCGTCACCATGATATACAACCTGGCCGACACTTTTTTCATAGGCCAGTTGGCGAATCCGGCCATGTCGGCAGGAGTTTCGCTCGTGAGTCCCTATTTTAACTTACTTACAGCATTGGGCAACCTCTTCGGCCTGGGCGGCGGCAGCCTGATATCCCGCATGCTCGGTTCAAAAGATGAAAACGACGTCAAATACGTCTCATCCTTCGCGCTCTGGGGCGGCATTGCCGCCACCCTGCTCTTCTCAGTGCTCACTTATATTTTCCGTGAGCCGGTGCTGCGCTTCCTGGGTGCGCTGGACGAGAACATAGTGTACGCGGAGACCTACCTCAACTGGGTCGTGGTCCTTGGCGGCCTGCCTACTATGGTCAGCCTCTCGCTCGGCAACCTGCTCCGCAGCGAGGGCCACGCGCGTGAGGCAAGCATAGGCATGATGTTCGGCGGTATACTCAACGTCATCCTCGACCCCATCCTCATTTTCCCCCTGCACATGGACGCGGCGGGCGCGGCCGTAGCTACGGCCTTTTCCAACCTTGCCAGCGTCGGCTTCTTCGCGGTAGTTTATATAAGGCTGAAGGGCCGCACTTTCATGTCCTTCCGGCCGAGGTACTTCACCTTCCGCTTCACGGGCAAGATTTTCTCCGTCGGCATAGCCAGCGCTATCTCCACGGCGCTGGGCAACGCGGCGACGATGGTAATGATGAACCTCGCGAGCGCCTATGGCACCGTTGCCGAGGCGGCCTACGGCATTGTGAAGCGCATAGACCAATTCCCGCTGAACGTCTCAATGGGTCTGTGCCAGGGCTTTATGCCGCTTATCGGCTACAACTACGCCTCGGGCAATTACAAGCGTATGCGCGGTGTGGCGTCCTTCTCCTGGAAGGTGTCGCTTGTAGTTTCGGCCTGCTTCGTTGCGGTGTTCTTCGCCTTTGCGTCACCCATAGTGCACAGATTCATACCTGACATAGAGACAAGCACGATGGGCGCGGGTTTCCTGCGCGTAGCCTGCCTGAGCGTTCCGCTGACGGCCATGAACTTTATGACCAGTTACGCTCTCCAGGCCATGGGTAAGGGAATGCAGTCTGCACTTATAACCCTTTGCCGACAGGGCATACTCTATATCCCGGCCATGCTTATAATGGATGCTGCAGTCGGCTTGAACGGCCTGATATGGGCACAGCCCATTATAGAAGCACTGATGCTGCCTATCACCTTTGGCATATACTTTTACACACTCCACCACCTTCCGCAACCTGCGTCACACAGCTGAGCTGTGTGACGCTTTGATATACGTCGAAGTTATAGCAGATGCAGCAATCGGCATTGTACTTTTTGACTTTCAGGTTTTACAATGTCACCGTCGGAAGAGGTGAAACCCATGGAGATAAAGGCACTGGCGGCTACAGCACTCGGCATCTGCCTGATATTGACGCTCACAGCCTGTGGCGCTGCTGAAAATGAAGGAGGCGGTACAATGCCCACGGCGAATACTCAAGACGGTCCATACACCGCCGAATCGCGTATAGACGCCGTTGCAAACGACCCGGTATTCGGGGACTACGGGCGGCTGCTCTTCCCTGTAGAGCGCGGGTATATGAGTGGTGACACGCTCGGCTCGCTGGGCCTCACCTGGTACAGCCATATAGACCCCGATGAGACCGCGGAGATAGTGAACACGCTGCGCGAGCGGGCCGCCGCGGGTGAGACGGTGTTCTATGACATCTACAGCGACGAAGAAAAGACCGCCGACCCGGCCAAAGAGGACACGGGCCTCTTTTTCTTCCGTGGTGAAGAAGGCGCGCCCTTCGCCGTTTGCAACGCGGGCGGGGCCTTTGCCTATGTCGGGGCGATGCAGGACAGCTTCCCGCACGCGCTTGAACTGAGCAAACGCGGCTACAATGCCTTCGCGCTCATATACCGGCCGGGTGCGCAGACCGCCTGCGAGGACCTTGCCCGGGCCATCAGCTTTATCTTCGCCAATGCTGACGAACTTGGTGTGAGCACTGACTGCTACTCGCTCTGGGGCGGCAGCGCGGGCGCGAGGATGGCGGCGTGGCTCGGCTCCTATGGCCCGGCGGCCTTCGGCGGGGACGATCTGCCGCGGCCGGGTACGGTCGTCATGCAGTACACCGGCCACAGCGACTATACGCCCAGCGACCCGCCGACCTTCGTCTGCGTCGGCGACAGCGATTGGATAGCCAACTGGCAGGTTATGCAGAGGCGCGTGCAGAATCTGGACGCGCTGGGCATCCCAACCGAGTTCCACTGCTATCCCGGTCTCGGCCACGGCTTCGGTATCGGCAACGGTACGGTCGCAGAGGGATGGCTGGATGAAGCCGTAGCGTTCTGGGAAGCGCAGATGTAGCGCGGCTGGAATGCGTCATGTTAACACTATATTTGATAGCCATTGCGCCTTTGCGGCGCATGATGATACTGACTCAGGAGGAATTACAATGAAAAAACTTACAGCACTGCTTCTTGCCCTCGTGATGGTCTTCGCGCTCGCGGCCTGCGGCACGGAGACGGTCACTGTAACTGCCACCCCGGTACCCACTGCGGAGCCCACGTCTGAACCGAGTTCCGAGCCCAGCGCGGAACCAAGCAGTGAACCCAGCGCCGAGCCCAGCGATGCACCGGCTGCCGGGCCTTCCACCGCGCCCACTGAGGCGCCTGAGAGCGGCGCTGTCGGTGATCCGTCCGGTGAGGGCGGCAACACCCTCGTCGTCTACTTCTCCGCAACGGGCCACACCGAAGCCATTGCAGGATATATAGCCGACATCACCGGCGCGGACGTGTTTGTAATAGAGCCCGCGCAGCCGTATACGAGCGACGACCTCAACTGGACGGATGAGTCGAGCCGCGTCGTGCAGGAGTACGAGGACGAGAGCCTGCGCAATATAGAACTGGTCAGCACATCGGTCCCCAACTGGGACAGCTACGATACCGTGTTCATCGGCTACCCGATCTGGTGGGGCATAGCCGCCTGGCCCGTGAGCAGCTTTGTGGCCGCAAACGACTTCAGCGGCAAGACCGTGATACCCTTCTGCACCAGCTCCAGCTCCGGTCTCGGCGACAGCGGCACGCTGCTTGCTCAGGTCGCCGGCACCGGTAACTGGCTCGAGGGCATGCGTTTCCGCTCCAGCGCGAGCGAGAGCGACGTCTCTGAGTGGATAGCCAGCCTGGGCCTGTAATGGGATGGAGTACGGAAAATGAAAACTATCACACTTGGAAAAGACCTTACTGTCGGCGCCGTTGGCCTGGGCTGCATGGGATTCTCCCACGCTTACGGCCCGGCGACCGATGAACACGAGGCGGCGAAGCTCATCCGCGAAGCCTACGACATGGGTTACCGTTTCTTTGACACCGCCGAGGTCTACGGCACCGCCGGCGACCCGCATGTCAACGAGCGCATAGTCGGCGAGGCGCTGCGTGAGGTGCGCTCCGACGTGGTCATCGCCAGCAAGTTCGGACTGCGCTTTGACATAGAGAGCGGCGTTGTCCCCTATCCGCTCATACCCGATTCCCGCCCGGAGACGATACGAAGGAGCGTCGAAGGCAGCCTGAAACGCCTTCAGACTGACCACATCGACCTCTACTTCCAGCACCGCATAGACCCGGGCGTGGAGACAGAGGCGGTGGCCCAGGTAATGAGCGACCTGATAAAAGAGGGTAAAATAACCCACTGGGGCATAAATGAGGCAAATGAAGAGTACCTGCGCCGTGCGCACGCTGTATGCCCGGTGACCGCTGTTGAGAACCGTTACTCCATGATGGTCCGCCAGCACTCCGCGCTTTTCCCGACTTTGAAGGAGCTGGGCATCGGCTTTGTGGCCTTCTCGCCCATGGCAAATGGCTTCCTCACCGGCGCTTACGGCAAGGGCGAGCGCTTTGACGCCAAGACCGACTACCGCGCCTCCATGCCGCAGTTTACCGATGAAGCCGTGGAGAAAAATGGCGCGCTGCTCGAGCTGTTGCGTGACACCGCCGCAAGCCACAACGCCACGCCCGCGCAGATCTCGCTCGCGTGGATGATAGATCGTGCGGAGCACATTGTGCCCATCCCCGGTTCCCGCAAGCTGGAACGCATGCGCGAAAACCTCGCCGCTGCTGATGTAAACCTCACTTTGGATGAGGTCTCCGCGATAGACAAAGCGCTCGACAACATGGATATGTCTGCCGTGTTCGGCGGCACCGCGCTGAAGAAATAAGTTATAAGTTTGAAAGGATATGCGTTTATGGAATACGTGACTTTGAATAACGGCGTCAAGATGCCGATGCTCGGCGCGGGTACTTTCCTGATGAGCCCCGACGAGGCCGAGGAGAGCGTGTACAGCGCGCTCACAAGCGGCATAAGCCTGGTTGACACGGCAAATGCCTACCTGAACGAGAAAGCCGTGGGCCGCGCAATGGCCCGCTCCGGCCTCAGGCGCGAGGACATCTTCCTTGAAACCAAGCTCTGGCCCAGCTTCTACGAGCAGCCGGACGCCGTGGACAAGACGCTCGAGCGCCTCGGCACGGACTATATTGACCTGCTGCTCATCCACCAGCCCGCAGGCAACTACATCGAGGGCTACAGGCAGATGGAGGCCGCGTATAACGCAGGTAAAGTTCGGGCTATCGGCTTGAGCAACATGACGAGCGAACAGATACTTGAGATACTGTCCATCTGTGAAGTCAAGCCGGCCATACTGCAAACCGAGGTTCACCCTTACAACCAGGAAAAAGAGCTCAAGCGTTTCCTCAACCTCGAAGATATGCACATCCAGGCCTGGTACCCGCTGGGCCACGGCGACAAGGCACTTATAAACGAGCCAGTGTTCACCAGGCTGGCCGGGAAGTACGGCAAGAGCAATGCGCAGATTATCCTGCGCTGGCACATCCAGGCGGGCGACATAGTCATCCCCGGCTCACGCAACCCGGCGCACATCGCCGCCAACGCCGATATCTTTGACTTCGCCCTCAGTGCGGGTGAGATGGCCGAGATAGCCGCGCTCGACTCCGGCAAGCGCTATTATGAGAGCACGCCGGAAAAGCTGGCGGGCTACGCGGCTATGGTACCCGACGTTGACAGGCAGAAATAATCTTTTCGCAAAGGAGCGTTATTCATGGAAAAGTCCAAGGTGTATTTTACACGAGAGATAGCGCCGGAAGCGGTTGTAAAGGTGTATGACGCCCTCGGTGTGGAATTACCCGGCAAGGTGGCTGTTAAGGTCCACTCGGGTGAAAAGGGAAACCAGTATTTCATGCGGCCAGAGTTCTGGAAGCCGATGGTCGAAAAGGTCAACGGCAACATTGTGGAGTGCAATACCGCCTATGGCGACAAGTACCACAACGGCGTGCGTGACAACACGGAAAGCCACCTCAAGCTCATTGAGGAGCATGGCTGGAATAAATACTTCGACGTGGATTTGATGGACGCCGAGGGCCTGGACGCGGAACTCGACATACCAAACGGCAAGATACTCAAGAAGAACTACGTCGGCAAAGACATGCTCAACTATGACAGTATGCTGGTTCTTGCCCACTTCAAGGGTCATCCAATGGGCGGCTACGGCGGGGCGCTGAAGCAGCTGTCCATCGGATGCGCTTCCAGAGCGGGCAAGTCGCTCATCCACTCTGGCGGCAAAAGCGCCGACCACTATGAAGCCTGGGACGTACATGCCAGCAACGTCGTGTTCCCAGAGGCAATGGCTGACGCCGCCGAGAGCGTGTGCAAGCATTTCGAGGGCAGGATTGCCTTCATCAACGTCATGAAGAACCTCTCTGTCGACTGCGATTGCTGCTCCGACGCCGAAGCCCCCTGCATGGCAGACATCGGCATTCTCGCTTCCACTGACCCTGTGGCCATTGACCAGGCCTGCATCGACCTCGTCATGAACTCCGACGATCCAGGAAAAGAGCACTTTATGGAGCGGGTGAACTCCCGCAACGGCATCCACACCATCGAGGCCGCGGCAGACCTCGGCTTTGGCAGCCGCGAGTATGAACTTGTGAATGTAGACTGAAAGGAGCAAATAAAATGCGTAAAGACTTTGGTTCCAAACCCTGGTTTTATCCCATGCCCGTGCTGGTTATCGGCACCTACGGCGCTGACGGCAAGCCTGACGCCATGACCGCCGCCTGGGGCGGCCTGTACGGCGCGGACATGGTCGAGCTGTGCCTGAGCGCCGGACACAAAACCTACGGCAACATCAAAGAGCGCGGCGCGTTCACAGTGAGCTTCGCGGACCGGGCGCACCTGCGCGAGGCCGACTACCTCGGCCTCGTATCCGCGCACGACGAGCCGGACAAGCTGGGCAAAGCCGGACTTACCGCCGTAAAGAGCGCCTTCGTAGACGCGCCCGTTATAGCCGAACTGCCCGTCGCTCTTGAGTGCGAGCTTGCAAAGTTCACCGATGACGGCAATGTCATCGGGCGCGTAGTCAACGTCAGCGCGGACGAGTCCGTGCTCGCGCCGGACGGGAAGCCTGAAATGGGTAAAATAGCGCCCATAAGCTACGACGGCGTGCGCAACGAGTACTTCGTTATGGGCGAAAAAGTGGGCAGCGCCTTCCACGACGGCGCCGGGCTCAAGTGAGAAAGGGAGATATCTATGGATAAAGTGACAGCCGGACGCGACTCTATGGGCACTTTCGCGCCCAAGTTCGCCGAGCTCAACGACGACGTGCTCTTCGGAGAGGTCTGGTTCCGCGAGGCAGAGCTCTCTCCGCGCGACCGCAGCCTCATTACCGTCTCTGCCCTGATGGCGAGCGGTATACTCGATAGTTCGCTGCTGCACCACATCCAGCGGGCCAAGGCCAACGGTGTCACAGCGACGGAGATGAGCGAAGCGTTGACTCAGCTTGCCTTCTACGCCGGATGGCCCAAGGCCTGGGCGGCTCTGCGCATGGCGAAGGAAGTGTACGGCGATGGTCAGGAGTGAAAACCGGCCCTACGTCGTCTGCCACATGCTCGCCTCCATTGACGGACGCATAGAGGGAAATTTCTTTGCTGAGCCGGAGTGCGCCGCGGCACAGAAAGAATACGGCGCGCTCAGAGGCTTTTTCAATTGCAGCGCCATATTCTATGGCACCACCACTGCGCTGGAGTTTGCAGGCGGCGAGGTGGGCGAATTGCCGCGGCCCACGCAGTTGCTGCCGTACACTGATTACAAGGCTCCAAGCAAGGAGCACGACTATTTGGTCGCCGCAGACGCGCGCGGGCGCATAGGCTGGAAGAGCAGCGTTTTCTCACGCCCGGGCAGACCCGACGCGCATATCATAGAACTGCTGACCGAGCAGGCAGCCCCTGAATATATGGAGTACCTGCGCGCCCGCGGCATCTCTTATATAATTGCGGGCAAGCGCAGCATCGACTTCAAGCTGGCCTTGCGCCGTTTGCACGAGCTCTTCGGCATAGAGCGCGTGATGCTGGCTGGCGGCGGGCTCATAAACGGGGCGCTGCTGGACGCCGGGGTTATAGACGAGCTGAGCGTTGTGCTTGCTCCCGTCATAGATGGCGGCGACGGAGCCGCGCTGTTTGACCGCTGTGACAGCGCCGGATTGGACCTCATTGAGAGCTGCCAGCTAGACGGCGGCGGTATGTGGCTGAGATACAGAGTGAACTGACAACAAAGGCGGCGGGCAACCGCCGCCTTTACGTATGTGTGAGGTGTATTATGAGAGAACTGTTGGCAATACTCGCTGCGCTTTCACTGGCGCTGTTAGCCGCCTGCGGAGTGCAGCAGCCGGCGCAGACGCCGGAGACTGGAACTGAGGCCGGCCGGACGGCAGAGAGTGAGACGTCTGATGTGCCGGAAACAGGCGCGGCGACGGAGGCGGGTACATACGCCGAGCCGGGTACGGAGTCCGAGCGCGGCTTTGTGCTGGATAACGTGCTCCACTCGGCCGAGGGGGACATACACTACAACCTCTATACCCCGGCGAGTTACGACGGGACGGAGCCTTATGCGCTATTTGTGACGCTCGCGGGATATGAGGGGCTTTATTTCCAAGGCGTGGGCGCGAATTTGGCAGAGGATTTCGGCTTCACCGCGCAGAGCTACAACGAGCGCATGCTCGTCCTGGCTCCGCAGCTGAGTGACTGGGGCGAGACATCAGCGCGGCAGACTATAGCGCTCGTCGAATACTTCCTTGCCGCGTACAACATCGACCCCGCGCGTGTCTATCTCCACGGCATGTCGGGCGGGGGAGAGACGGCGTCTCTCGTGATGGGCATGCGCCCCGAGCTCTTTGCCGCCTGCCTCGTAACCAGCACGCGCTGGGACGGCGACCTGAACGTGCTTGCCGAAGCGCGCACGCCCGTCTATATGGCCATCGGCGACCGCGACAGCTACTACGGCGCGGAGCCTTTGACCGAGGCGTATAACGAGCTGTACGCCATCTACGAATCACAGGGCCTGACGGACGCGGAGATAGATGAACTTCTGGTCCTCGATGTGAGGGGCCAGGATTTCTTTGACAGCTTCGGCATCCACGACCAGCACGCGGGCGGCCAGGCCTTCGCCCACGACGAGAGCGTCATGGGTTGGCTCTTTTCGCACGAGAGGGAGGTGAGCGTACCGATGGAATACACCGAGCGGCGTCCCGGTAGCTCCGAGACCACGGTGGCCACGCCGGAGGACTTTCCGGAGGCGTACAACTACGGCGACGGCCTAGCACAGAACTGGACGGGTGGAATGAATAACCTGCACCTGCCCGAGCCCGAGGGCAACGCGACCGTCATGAACACTGCGCCGGACACTTCGCGCATACAGGCGCTCTACCTCTGGGAAGAGGGCAACGCCCCGGCTGTCACGGAGTTCACGCCCAACATGACCGGCTACTTTGACGACTACGACTTCCGGCCCTACGTCACGGCCATACCCGTGCGCGAGGGCGTGACGCCGCGCGGCGCAGTGGTGCTGCTTGCGGGCGGGGCGTACATGTTCCGAGGCAACTATACCGATTCCCTGCCAACGGCGGCGCACCTGCGCGAGTTGGGTTTCCAGACCTTCATAGTTGACTACCGTCTGAGGCCGTATACGCAGCGGGAGGGGGCGCTGGACGTGGCGCGCGCCGTGCGATTCATCCGCGCCAACGCCGGCGCCTACGGCATAGACCCCGACGACATAGCTGTCATGGGCTACTCTGCCGGAGGCATACAGGCTGGAGAGTTCTTCCTGCACTACGATGAAGATGTCCTGCCCACGGCGCTGGACCCGGACTATGTCCCGGACGAGCTTGACGCCGTCCCGGCCCACGCCTCGGCCGCCGGCATGATTTACTCCTTCTACGGACGTCTGAGCGTCGCCGGTATGGATGAAGACGACCTGCTCGCGGGCGAGCTGCCGCCGACCTTCTACTGCTACGGCACGCGCGACCCGTTCTACGGCCAGTTTGAGGCGCAGTACGAGCTGATGACGGAGCTGGGCTATCCCGTGCGCCGACTGGTGCTTGAGGGCTGGCCACACGGCTTCGGCGGCGACGGCGACTGGGTGGAGGACTACGCCGCCTGGCTGGAGGCCGTTTTCGCGGCGGGCTGAACGCCGGACAAATTCCGTCCAAGTATGAAAAACCAGAGGTATGCCTTTTGCGCAGCTCTGGTTTTGGCTATTTTCCTGCGTTTGTAACCACCGGCGTTGTAAAAAAGCTGCCAAGTACAGTATGCCGCAGCACCTCACATATAAGCAAAGGCGCCCGCTTTCACCGAAAGCGGGCGCGCTTTTTATGTTCAGTCGTTGAACTTAAAGCCCATAATCATGTCCGTCTGGGCGCTCAGAGGCACGTCAAAGACGCGCTTGTTGCTGTTGGCATTGGCAAGGGTGGCGAGGTCTTCCGCGTCGAGAGCGAAATCGAAGATATTGAGGTTCTCGGCGATGTGCTCAGGGTTCGCGCTGCCCGGGACAGCGGAGAAGCCGGTTTGCAGCTGCCAGCGGAGCAGTACCTGAGCGCCGGCCTTGCCATGTTTTTTGGCGACGGCAAGCACTTCGGGCAGGTTAAGCTGCGCCTTTTGGCTTACGGTGCCGCCCAGCGGGAACCAGGCTTCGCGGCTGATGCCGCGGCTCTTGAGGTCCTCGACGTAGGCGTCGGGGGTGAAGTCTATGTGGCGTTCCATCTGGGCGATGGCCGGGGTGATTTCAAGGCCCTCGAAGAAGCTCTTGTAATCATCGCTGCGCTCAAAGTTGCTGATGCCTATGCTGCGCACCTTGCCGTGGCGCACGGCACTCTCCAGGCCCTTCCAGCCTGCCTTCACGTCGCCAAGATAGTGGTGCAGATAGACGAGGTCGAGGTACTGGACGCCCAGGCGCTCAAGCGCGCGGTCGACGGCGGCCTCGGCGTCATCGTACTCGGTGGGCCAGATCTTGGTGGTCAGCCAGATGTCCTCGCGCCTGACGCCGCTCTCGCGGATGGCTTCGCCGACTTCGCGCTCATTGAGGTAAGCGTGAGCGGTGTCGATGTGCCTGTAACCGGCCCTGAGTGCGGCTAGGACGCAGCGCTTCGCGGTGCCGTCGGCGGCCAGGCCGAAGGTGCCGAAGCCGAGAGCGGGCATTCTTGCTCCGTTATTGAGAGTGATGTATTCCATATTTCTCTTCCTTTCTTGATCAAAGCTTACGGCCATGCAGGGCCTGGACGAGCTTGGGGTCGGTATGATCTATTATTTCGCTGTGCCCTATGTCAAGCGCGGCAATTTCGGCCATTTCCTCATCGGTGAGGCTGAAGTCAAAGACGTCGATGTTCTGCTCCATGCGCTCTTTGTGCGTGCTCTTGGGGATCACGACCACGCCGCGCTGCATGTTCCAACGAAGCGCAACCTGGCCGGCGCCCTTGCCGTACTTTTCACCTATCTTCGTCAGCACCGGGTGCGTGAAAATGCCGTGCTTGCCCTCGGCAAAGGGGGCCCAGGCCATCGGCTGCACGCCGTACTCGCGCATGAGACTGAGAGCGTTCTCCTGCTGGAAGAAGGGGTGGAGCTCCACCTGGTTGACAGCGGGCAGCTCCTCGACGGTTTCACAGAAGTCGGCCAGGCGGTGCGGGTAGAAATTGCACACGCCGATGGCCCGGATTTTGCCTTCCTTATAGGCCTCGGTCATCGCACGCCACGCGCCGATGTAGTCGCCCATGGCCTGGTGGATGAGGTAGAGGTCAAGATATTCGACGCCCAGATTTTCCATAGAGCGCTGGATGGCAGCCTTTGCTCCCTCGTAGCTGGTGTTGGTGACCCAGAGCTTGGTAGAGATGAAGAGATCAGCGCGGTTGACGCCGCACTTGGCGATGGCTTTGCCGACAGCGCTTTCATTGCCATAGCTCTCGGCGGTATCAATAAGACGGTAGCCGCTGTCGATGGCGTCGAGCACGACGCGCTCACACTCGTCGAGATCGCGGATTTGGAAGACGCCAAAGCCCTCCTGGGGCATCTGGACGCCATTTCTAAGTGTTACATAGTCCATGATAATCCTCCTTAGTTGCGTGTCTGGTTATTCGCATACACTATGTCTTTCAGGGTGATGTGCTCGTTTCGATACCTGGCGTTGGGATTGGGCTCTGGGATTTTCAGCACTATCGCTTTTTGTGTGCAGGCGTGGGCACAGGCCAGGCAGCCCTGGCAATGTGTGTAATCGAAGTGCGCCTTGCTGTCTTCAACCCTTATGCAGCCGCCGGGACACACCCTCGCGCACACGCCGCAGCCGATGCACTTGTCTGTGGCGTAGACCAGGCCGCCGAGCTGTTTGTCGGGCAGTTCCTGTTCGTAGGCCAGGAACTGTTCGTGCGCCTGACGATCGGCGTCTGTGACGGGCTGAATGTAGCGCTTCCTCGCACCGATGTCTGCTTTGATAGCTGCGAGCTGCTCATCGACGTGCTTTTCAAGCTTGATTTCTTCGTCCATGTCGAAGGCTGGCAGGTAATTGTCGGCCATCAGCAGGCAATTGATATACGCTGGCTCCTTGCCGGATGCACGGCAGATGTCGGCAACCAGGTCTACGGCGTTGGCATAGCGGCGCCCGTAGGTGGGGATGATGTACAGGTAGGGAGTGTCCAGCGCGACTTCGCGCAGAAAGCGCTGCACCAATTCCGGCGGGCGGTGGCCGTATATCGGGTACACAACGCCTATAGTCTCGTCGGAAAAACGGCGCAGGCAACCGCAGCGCATGACTTGCGGTATGCTCATGGTGTTGGGGTCAAGCTGCCTTGCAGCATATAGGCTGTTGCCTGTAGCAGTGAAGTAAAAGACCATTTCGTATCGTCCTCTCGGCTTTCTGACTGAATCATAGCTCCTTATGAAGCAAATGTACAATGCCGTTTTGGTAATTTGGTATGCGTCTAAGTTATACTTGCGCTTGCGCCAGAATGTGGGAAGTAGTATAATATTAAAAAAGGAGGCGCGCATATGCTGGAGCTATATGATTTGGAAAAGCTGGTCACGTTCAGGAACGAAGGGACACTGGTGGCGGCCTCGGAAAAGCTGCTCATATCCCAGCCCGCGCTCAGCCGCAGTATGCGTAAGCTTGAAGACGAGATAGGAGTTGAGCTCTTCACACGCAGCAAAAACCGCATGGAACTCAATGAAAACGGCATATTGGCCGCAGAACTGGCCGAAAAGCTGCTGGGTGAAGCGGACTCGCTGGTCGCGCGTGTAAGGCAGCTTGACCGTTCGCGCCACACGCTCAGCGTGGGTTCCTGCGCGCCGGAGCCGCTGTGGGAGCTGGTTGCGACTCTTGGCAGCGCCTACCCGGGGATGACGATATCGTCGGAGATGGCAGAGCCTGAAGCGCTGATATCAGGAGTGCAGGACGGTACGTATTCACTTGTGATATTGACTAGCCCTCCGGAGCTGAACGGCGTGGAGGTTATTCCGTTTGGCGGTGAAAAACTGTGCTTCTTGCTGCCCATGAACCATCCGCTTGCGGGCGAAAGAGAACTGCACCTTGCGGACCTGAACGGTGAAACCATGCTGCTCCGGCCCAACCTGGGGTTCTGGACAAAGACACTTGAGAGCCTGCCGGACACGCACTTCCTTGTACAGCAGGAGGACTATGCCTTCGGCGAGCTGCTGCGCGCGAGCAGCCTGCCGGCCTTTACTACTGACCGCGTACAGTGGCGCTACGGCGCGACCGAAGGGCGCATTGCCATACCGATAACAGATCCCGGCACCAGTGTGGATTATTTAGTGGCCTATCGCTCAACAGAAAAAAAGCACCTGACTGCGGCCCTGAAACTTATTGCCGCCTACACACATTAAAAAATGGCCTCCACGGTGCCATTCGTGGAGGCCAGGACGGAGAAATGTGTTAAAAAGGGGGACCCTTTGAGGTCCCCCTGTATTTGTATATGGTAAGGATCTTCTGCCAGGCGTGGGCAGCGGGAGCATGAGCGCAAGGCCCTCAACTATCGAATTTCGCGCTCAGCTCCATCATACGGTCATAGCAGAGATGACGGTAGACGTTACAGAAGGTCAGGAAGTTGTCCTCACCTATTACGTACACATTTGGCATGTGTTTGCAGCGGTGCTTGGAGTACTCAATTTTGTCGTAACCGTCCAGGGTAGGGTGGTTGTTTATGGTCACATCACAGTGGCTTTTTCTGCACTCCTCTATAAAGTGGTCCAGCGAATAGAAGTATTGCACGATGCCTTTTATGCTCGCCGGGGGATTTGTGCCGCCCCACATGCCGGCCATATGCCGCACGCCGTTGTCGTGCACTGGGAATATATAACTCAGACCGCCCGGAGTGTGTCCTGGAGTGAACAGCACCTGTATGGTGGTGTCTCCAAGCGTTATGGTATTGCCGTCGCCGACGTAATGGTCGATGTCAAAGTCCTTCCACGTGTCCGGACGATCCGGGAAGAAGGGTTCGTCACGCCAAAAGTCGTCGTCAATTTTCGACAAATACGTCTCGGGATGGTACTTTTCCACTATCCACCGGCCACATCCGCAGTGGTCAAAGTGCCCGTGGGTTATTACGAACTTCTTGATGTCGGCAGGATTCCAGCCTGTGTCCTCTATAGCGCTGACTATCGCGTTGTACATGTCCTCTTTGGGGTAGATGGCATCTATGAGGATGAGCCCGTCCGTTGTCTTGAGCACAAAGGCGGCGGTAGAACAGTTTGCCACGATTAGCAGGTCATCAAAGATTTGCGCGTGCGTGAACCAATCTGAATTGGGCATACGCTCAAGGAGCCAGGGAGGGTTCTTGTATTGCGGCAGATTCATTTTTCTCTTCTCCTTCTGGTGAATTGGCAATCATAGAGCATTGCCAAAAACAGAATACATCACCAAGAGAAATTTGTAAATAGAGCACAAAAAACTTCAAAGACAATTTTGTATAACGCGAAAGATATTGCATAATACGCAATTATAGAAGTATAATATAAAATACGGACTTTATATGTGAAGTCTCAAAGGGCATTTGGGAGAGGAGAGAGGTTGTGGAATACAGGGACGGAGCCGGAAACATATCCTCTGCGGAAAAAACCCTGCGCGTGGTTGAACTGCTGGCAGAGTCGAATGGGCGATTATCTGTGGCAGATATAGCTAAAGCTTTGGACGTACATATATCCAGTGCGGACAGATATCTGCTCACGCTGCAAAAGCTGGGTTATGCTGAAAAAGACTTAATGACAGGCCGCTTTCGTCTGACGGACAAGCTCCTCGGCCTCAACTCCATGCTGGTGGCCAATCACCCGCTGACTGTGCGGTATCTGGACATCATGCACACTCTTGCCTATGAATTCAACACAACGGCGCATATTATGGCCTTCTACGGCATGGAAACCATAACGCTGCACAAGGATTTACAGATGCAAGACATGGCGGTAAACGGAGCGTTCTTCGCCCGGACACGTTATCACTACTGCTCGGCGCCGGGCAAGCTGCTGCTTTCCACGCTTTCAGAGGAGGAACTGTGTGAGTATTTCAGACATACGAACCTTATACGATTCACAAAAACCACGCTGACAACGGAGGAGAGCATAAGGGCCAATCTGGCTCTGATACGCAAAAGAGGGTATTCGGTGAGCGAAGGTGAGTGGATGCGCGGCGCATTGACGATCTCTTTTCCGCTGAGGGTTTCGGGTGAGATAAAGGGCGCCATGTCCATCATCACAGAGACGGAGAATACAGATAGAATACTGGCTCCTGAGACCATAGAGCATATTAAGGAGCTGCTTATAGAGCCATAAGAAAAAGCCCCTTGCGGGGCTTTTTCTTATTTCCATATGCGGGCAGAGCCTGGCGTTGCCTCCAGGCGGCGTACTAGGAGCTCTTCGAGTTTATCGCTGTAGTCCTCGGTCTCGTCGTCGTATTCCAGGGTGTCGCTGACATAGAACTGAAAGCTCTCGGCTCCGTACTGCTCCCAGAGCTTGCGCAGGGCGGTGTTGCGGTGGCTGCCGGATTCGAGTTTGAAGCGGTTGCTGTTTATGTCGGCCTTAGTATCTTTGGATGCGCCGAAAAAGGTGTCTCCGGTGTCAAGGCAGCGGATAGCGACAACTCCCATATCCGAGCGCCGGTTTTTATAGGCCTCCATCAGCTCTTTGCGTTTGGCTTTATCCATTGTATCCTCCTAAAAAAGCCAAGCCGGTGAGGTCCGGCCTGGCTTTTGGCGCGTTTTTATTTTGCGTACTCGACGGCCTTGGTCTCACGCAGGACGTGGACCTTGATCTGGCCGGGATAGGTGAGCTCACTCTCGATCTTCTTGGCGATGTCGCGGGCGAGCAGGACCATCTGATCCTCACTGACCTCGTCCGGCTTGACCATGACGCGGATCTCGCGGCCGGCCTGGATGGCGTAGCAGCTCTCGATACCGGGGAAGCTGCGCGTGACCTCTTCGAGCTTTTCGAGGCGCTTGACGTAGTTCTCGATGTTCTCGCGGCGCGCACCGGGACGGGAAGCGGAGATGGCGTCGGCGGCCTGTACGAGACAGGCGGTGACGGTCTGAGGCTCCACGTCGCCGTGGTGGGCTTCGATGGCATGGATGACTTCGGGCGACTCCTTGTACTTGCGGGCGATGTCCATGCCGATGGTGACGTGGCTGCCTTCGACCTCGTGGTCGATGCTCTTGCCCAAGTCGTGGAGCAGGCCCGCGCGCTTGGCGGTCTGGACGTCCACGCCGAGTTCGGCGGCGAGCAGTCCGGCGATGTGCGCGACCTCGATGGAGTGGTTGAGCACGTTCTGGCCGTAGCTCGTGCGGTACTTCATGCGGCCGAGCAGACGGATGATCTCCGGATGTAGGCCGTGGATGTTGGTCTCGAAAGCGGCGCGCTCGCCCTCGGCTTTGATAGTGGCGTTGACCTCGCGCTGGGCTTTGGCGACCATCTCTTCGATACGGGCGGGGTGGATACGTCCGTCCTGGATGAGCTTTTCGAGCGCTATGCGCGCGATCTCACGCCTGACGGGGTCAAAGCTCGAGACAGTGATGGTCTCGGGGGTGTCGTCTATGATTAGGTCGCAGCCGGTGAGAGTTTCGATGGAACGAATGTTGCGTCCCTCTCGTCCTATAATGCGTCCCTTCATTTCGTCGTTGGGGAGGGGTACGACGGAAACGGTTATTTCGCTGGCATGGTCAGCCGCGCAGCGCTGAATGGCGGTGGCGATTATCTCACGGGCGCGTTCATCGGCTTCGTCCTTGTACTTGGCCTCAACTTCGCGCACCTTTGCCGCCATTTCATGTGTAACCTCGGTCTCGATGTTGGAGATGAGGTACTGCTTGGCTTCATCGACGGTGTAGCCGGAGATCTTCTCGAGCATTTCGAGCTGGCTCTTTTTGATGAGCTTGATCTCTTCCTGCATGGACTCGGCCTGGCTGAGTTTCTGGTTGAGAGTCTCGGTCTTCTTCTCAAGTGAGTCTGTCTTGCGGTCGAGGTTTTCCTCTTTTTGCTGAAGGCGGCGCTCCTGCTTGCTCAGCTCGTTGCGGCGCTCTTTGACCTCACGCTCGTACTCTGTACGGTTTTTGTGTATCTCTTCGCGCGCCTCAACAAGCGCCTCGCGCTTCTTGCTCTCGGCGGCCTTGATGGACTCGTTGATTATACGCTTGGCCTCTTCCTCAGCGCTGGATATCTCGCGCTCGGCGACCTTCTTGCGGTACACAATGCCCAACAGGAAACCTATGACCAGCACCACGATCACGGCGACCACGGCGCCAAGTATTTCCCATAAAGTCATAGTTTCAGTAGGTTCCTCCTTTTCTCTGTGATAGAACAATAAGGGGCGCTCGCCGCGCGGCGAGATGCGGCCCCGAAAAGTTTAATATCAAAGGGGCTTCCCCACAGCCCCAGAAATATTATCATGTCATTTTACACCACTCTAAAGCGTTATGTCAAGCTTGTACGGCCCGCCGTACAGCTATTTTGCTTGCCTCAAAGCGGCGCGGGAGATATAATGGGGAAAACCAAAGAGGTGAGGGCATGGGCAAGCCGTCAAATAAGCTCAATACCTGTCTGGACGCGGCCTTAGCAGCGGCCGCGGCTGTCTGCTGCGCAATTATGCTGCGCGCTGGCTGCGCCTATGTCCTTGACGACCCCGAGACGCGCGGCTGGCTTATAGTGCTGCTGGGCGTTGTGCTGGCTCTCGGCATTTGCCCGCTGGCGGCCTTTCTGATGCGGCGCGGCGGGGAGAAAGCGCTAGGAATTGTGGTGTTTTTGCTGGCTTTTGCATTGAGGGCGGCCTATGTCCTACAGGCTGACAGCGTGCCTGCAAGCGACTTCGCGCTTGAGTACGATGCGGCCCTCGCCCTCGCAAACGGCGACATGTCGGCCTTTGACACGCAGTACTTCACCTTCTGGGGTTACCAGATACCCTTTGCGCTCTACGAGGCGCTTGTCATAGCGCTCGGCGGCGGCGTAACGGTGCTCGGACTGCTCAACGCGCTCTGGGGCGCATTGACGGCGCTGGGAGTCTTCGTCCTGGCCGTACGATTTGCGCCGAGGGGCGCGGCTTTTACAGCCGGGGCTCTCTATGCGCTCTGCCCGGGGGCCATACTGCTCACGCCGGCGCTCACCAACCAGTGTATTGCGCTCTTCTTTTTTATGCTGGCCCTGTGGCTCTATCTGGGCGCCGGATGGCAGCGGGCGCTGCTGGCCGGAGCGGCGCTCGGCTTTGGAAACCTGATGCGCTCCGAGGCGGCGATGCTTTGGTGCGCGCTTCTTGCCGCGCTTGTGCTCACGCTTACGGCGCGGAGCGAGCCGATGAAAAAGGCGCTGGTACGCTTCGCACTGTTGATTGCCGGTTTCGTGCTCATTACAGCCGCCGTGCGAGGCGGCATAGCCCTGTCCGGCATAGCTCCGAACGGCACGGGCAACAGCGTGCCGGAGTGGAAACTGGTCCTGGGGCTCGATACGGCCACGCTCGGGCGCTATGACCCGAATATGGAATACCTGCTCTATATAGAGGACGGCGCGCAGCGGCAGGCTGCGGCCATGGAGGCGATACGCGCCTCGCTTTCGAGCAGCGAAGACCTCTTCGGCTTCTTCTGGGAGAAGGCCGAGCTATTCTGGGGCGGCTATGAGGAGAGCTGGCTGGGCGTGGTGAACGAGTACATCTACCCACTGCGCTTCTGGGACAGGGTGTTCTTCATCGCGGCGGCGCTCCTGGCGCTTGCAGGCTGTTTCGGCCTGCGCGAGAGCCGGGAGGAGACGATAGCGCGCGGGGCGGTGTTTGCCATGTTCTGCGCCTACCTGCTGATAGAGGTGCAGCCGCGTTACCGCTATTTTGTCTGGCCGTTCCTGCTGATGCTGGCGGCGGCCGGGCTTGGAAGGCTCGGTAAAGCATTTGAGCGCCTGCGCGCATCTGGACATAGACGCGCGGAGAGTGTATAATAATATGTCCAATTTCGCTTACAGCCAACGGGAGAGATAGTATGTCCTGGCTCACTTATATACTGCCCGCCCTTGCGGCGGCGTTTGTGATACTGATTGCCCGGCAGTGGATGCCGGTTTTCTCGGACGGGCACCTGCCCTACAACCCCGACACGGGCAAAACCATCAGGCCGCGTTTCACCTTTGACGCGGCCTCGGGCTGCCTCACGGGCCGCGACGGGCTCATGTGCCTTGTCATCACAGTGTGCTATGCCGTGGTCGCTTTCACCGGGCTCGGTGATATGACGGCGCCGCAGAGCTGGTGCCGCTTTACCGAGAGAGGGCAATACGCGCTCATAGACCTGGGCGACGAGTACGACATAGGCATAGTGCGCTACTATGCCGGACTGCACACGGGTTCCTACGAGCTGCAATTCTCCGACGACGGCGATGTGTGGCGCGACGCGGGCTCTCTGGAGCAGGCTTACGCCGACCTCTTCAAGTGGCTCGACTACTTCCCCGAGAGCGAGGGAGTGGAGGACACGACCGCGCGGTATATACGCCTGGTGGCCTCGGACGAGCTGAGCCTCGGCGAGCTGGCCATATACGACGCAGAAGGCAACCAGCTTGATGCGGCGGGCTTTGACTACGACGTGGGCTGCGCGCCGCTCTTTGACGAGCAGGACACCGTACCCGTGCGCCCGTCGTACATGAATTCCAGCTACTTTGACGAGATTTATCACGCCCGTACCGCGCTCGAGCACATTGAGAACATCTACCCCTACGAGATAACCCACCCGCCGCTGGGCAAGGAGATTATCGGCATCGGCATACGCCTCTTCGGCATGACGCCGTTCGGCTGGCGTTTCATGGGCACGCTCTTCGGCGTGCTGATGCTGCCCATCCTGTACGTGCTATTGAAGCGGCTGACGCGCTCCAGCGCCATAAGCGCTTGCGGCACCATTATCTTTGCTTTCGACTTCATGCACTTCGTGCAGACGCGCATAGCCACGATAGACACTTATGCGGTGTTCTTCATCCTGCTCATGTACCTCTTTATGTGGAGGTTTGTGAGTTCTGGCAAGTGGCGGTATCTTGCGCTTTCGGGCATATTCTTCGGCCTGGGCGCCGCGAGCAAGTGGACATGCATTTATGCGGGAGCCGGTCTTGCAGTGATCTGGCTCATCTACTGGATAACGCAGGGGAAAAAGCCGCATTTCGCGCGCCGGTTCTTTGCCAACTGCGCGTTTTGCCTCGTGTTTTTCGTCGCCATACCGCTGGTCATATACTACGCCAGCTACTACCACTACGGTACTGCGCGCGGGCTTGAGGGCGGCATCAGTATGTATTTTACGCGCGACTACTTCGACATAGTCTGGGACAACCAGGTCTACATGTGGGAGTACCACTCCGACCTTGTGAGCACGCACCCCTACTCTTCACGCTGGTACCAGTGGCTTGTAGACGCGCGGCCCATACTCTACTACCTCGAGTACTTCCCCGACGGCACGACCAAGAGCGCCTTCGGAGCGTTCATGAACCCTATCTTCTGCTGGGCGGGACTGCTGGCTCTGATAGCGAACGTCATCTTCATTTTCAAGGACCGCGACGGACGCGCGGCCTTCATCGTGATAGGCTATCTCGCACAGCTTTTGCCCTGGGTGCTTATTACGCGCCTCACATTCGCATATCACTACTTCCCGAGCGAGGTGTTCCTGCTTCTGGCGCTGGCCAACGTCTGGCTGCACATGAAAGAGCAAGGGATATTCAAGTGGGAGCGCAACATGTACGCTGTGACGGCGGTGAGCTCGGCGCTGTTCGTGGCCTATTATCCGGTGCTGACCGGGCTGCGCTGCGCGCTGTGGTATACGCGCGGGTTCCTCAAGTGGTTCCCGAGCTGGCCGTTTTAATCATGGCGGGGGGCGGCCCTCCTGGGAGCTTTACACACCACCACACCGTAGGGGACGGCGTCCTCGACGTCCCGACTCGCCGGCTGGCGAGAAGTGGATGCCACGTCGCCGGACGTGGGAGGGCAACCGCGGGCGGTTGCGGCACTCCTGAGAGATTTCTTTTTGTCTTGTCAAAAAGAAACCCCTCAGACTCCAAAGAGAAAACCGCTTTGGTGCGGACTTGTACGTAAGGGAGCACCGTATATTGGGTTGGTATAGTAGTTAGGGTGGTCATCCCTAAACTTCTATTTAGTTACACCATCGCCGACCGCGGTTTCGCTTCGCGGCCGCTGACGGGTTAACACGGAAGGTTGCCCGGGGTTTGCTCGTTGGGTTTGGGCGGCCGGTGATACCGACGTTGCCCAACGTGGGTGCTTCGTTTGCCGCACGCTTCGCTTCGCTGGCGTGCTGGGGGTGCTGATGGGTACGTTTCGCAACCACTCTTTTCACCTTATAAACAATAACCGGCCACCACGTTAGACCAGCGCACCCAACCCCCTGGGGCTTGCACCCAGCGCGAAGGCTTCTGCTCCATACCAACGTACCCTCCCGCACACGCTCCACCATCGCTAATGGTCAAGCACGTGCAAACAACCGTAGGGGACGGCGTCCTCGACGTCCCGCTCGTTGGATTCTGCGCCGCCACTTTTCCGAGACCCAACAGGGACACCAGCCACTATATACGCGAATTAAACTGCGGCCAGGCCGCACATTTATAGATATATGATTGAGTAAGTAAGGTGAATAACACACGATGTTTCTGGCAGATTATCATGTACACAGCGCCTGTTCCTTTGACGCTAAGGACCGCATGGCAGACATGGCCCGCGCTGAGCTCAAGCGCGGCATTACGGAGGTTTGCTTTACCGACCACGTGGATTTTGGAGACCAGCAGACGATGCAGATTGGGCCTGAGCGTTTCCAACTGCCTAAGAGCCAGGTGAAGCAATTCATAGAGGCCATGGAGAAGGCCCCGGAGGGGATAGACATTAAGCTCGGCCTTGAACTCGGCGAGGGCAACCACGACCCCGACCGGGCCAAGCGTATCTATGCCATGCCGGAGTATGACTTCATCCTCGGCTCGCTGCACAACCTCAAGGGTGAGCAGGACTTCTACTACCTGAAATACGAGAGCTATGAGCAGTGTTGGGAGCTCTACGACCGCTACCTCGACGAGCTTATAGACCTTGCACATATAGGCTGCTTTGATTGCATGGCGCACATAGGCTACTGCCTGCGCTACATGCACAAGCAGGGGTTTGAGGCTTCTCTGACCCTTGAACAGTTCGGCCGGAAGATAGACACTCTGCTGCACATTCTCATAGAAAACGGCAAGGGCATAGAGCTTAACGTTGCAAACCTCCTGCCGGACGGCAGCGAGAACCCGCTGATTATGCCCTTCCCGAATGTGGAAATCCTGCGCCGTTACCGTGAGCTGGGCGGCGACATCATAACCGTGGGCTCGGATGCGCACACTGTTAAGGCGGCCGGCGCCGGTATACGCGAAGGCTACGAGCTGCTGCTCGAGTGCGGGTTCAAGTATATAGCCGTGTACAAGCGGCACAAACCTGAGTTCAAACGTATAGAACTGTAAAATACAAGGAGGAAACAAGCATGCTGGCAATAGGTTCCGACCACGGGGGCTTCGCCCTCAAGCAGGAGATCATGAAACACCTCACCGAGCGCGGTATAGAGTATCATGACTACGGCACTTACTCCGAAGAGAGCTGCGACTACCCCGAATACGGCGAGGCCACAGCACGTGCCGTGGCCAGTGGCGAGTGTGACCGCGGCATTGTTATCTGCGGCACCGGTATAGGTATATCCTTGGCCGCAAACAAGGTGCACGGTATACGCTGCGCGCTGTGCGGCGACTGCTACAGTGCGGAGATGACCCGCCGCCACAACGACGCCAACATGCTGGCCCTGGGCGCCCGCGTGCTCGGCGAGGGTTTGGCGCTCAAGATAGTTGATACCTTCCTCGACACGCCCTTCGAAGGCGGCCGCCACGCGCGCCGCATAGAGAAACTCATGGCCATCGAGGAGCGGAACTGAAGCCATGGCGAACAGGCGCAACCCGGAGGTATACCGCGGCAGGAGACACAGACTCAACGTGCTTGGCATAGTTGCCGGTGCGATTGTTGTGCTGCTGCTTTTGGCGGTCGTGCTCTTTTTCGGACTGCAAAAGTACATAGTTTTCGGCAGTGAGGGCATCTCCGTGGTGTTGCCCGGAGCCCAGACCGGAGAGACAGAAGGAACCACAGACGACGGCACCCGGGAACCTCTGGAAGATGTGGAGGCCGCCGTCACCATAACCGAACCGGATTATTCGGCCCTGGCCGCCACGGCGGGTGAGGGGCTGCAGGATATGACGGCCGTATATGTCCCGTCCTCCAGCGTTTCGCTTAGCGGGGTGGGGAGCTACCTGGATGTAATGAGCTCTTACGGGGCCAATGCCCTGGTTCTAGACGTAAAGCCGGTCAGCGGCCAGCTCGCCTGGGCTTCCAGCTCGGAAATAGCAACCAGCTACGGCACAAACGGCACCACAGACCTCGGGGCGCTTGTAGACGCCATCAGGCAGCAGGACCCGGATATATACCTTGCAGCTCAGCTTAGCTGCTGCCTCGATGCGCTTCTGGCCACGCGCAGCCCGACGACGGCGCTCACCCTCAACACAGGAGCGGCCTATGTAGACACAGAGGGGGCCTGGCTGGACCCCTACAACGAGACGGTGTCGCAGTACATAATCGAGCTGTGCGAGGACCTCATCAGCCTTGGTTTTGACGAGATAATACTGCACAGTCTGGCAATGCCCATAACCGATCAGCCCATAGCCTACAGCGTGGAACTGAGCAGCACTCCCTCGCCGGAAGCTGCTGTTTGCAGCCTTGCCATGACCATTACGAACGCCCTGTCCAGTTACGATGTGCCGGTCTCAGTCATACTGGACACCACGAGCCTGCGTAACGGGCTTGCCGCGCAGTCTGGCCAGAACCTGGAGGTGTTTGGCAAGATCTTCGACAGGCTGTGCTCTGCTACGGACAGCGCATGGCGCTCCAACGTGGACCTGAGCCTTATAGACCAGTACCTGGAGCTGGGCGACGCGGCACAGCGCTATGTGCCTATCATGGAGTACGTGCCCGAGGGTTACAGCACCTGCATAGTGCGAGTGCCCGAAAGCGTCCTGCCGACGACAACCGGCACCGGCGATACATCGGCCTGAGAAACGCAGCCGTACTCCAAATGAAATTAAACCGGCCGCTGTGGTTTCGCTCCACAGCGGCCGGTTTTTTATATTTTAAGATTTTTGGAGCTTGCGCTGTGAAACCAGGTCTGGCTCAATTTACGTCCCTGTTTGCAATACGCTTTCTTGAAATGATCCAGGAGGCCGTGTAGAGCACCATCCCGGCAATGGCGACAAGGCTGCATGCTATAAGCTCGTTATCTATCAGCAGTGCGGCGCCTACGAAGACTAAGGCAGAAAGCGGATAGGCGATGATCAAGCCCAGCATGCTTTTTTCTTCGCTGAAGAGAAAGGCAAATGGTATCGTCATGCTCCCGGAGAGCAGCGCCATGGCAATACTGATGCTGATGAAGAGCAGCATGAAATTGTAGTCAAGCTGACCTCTGAACATGGAAACTATCGCGCTCAAAATGATGCCTAAGAGCAGGCCAATTCCGCTCAGCAACAAATACAGGACATATTTGCTATCCACAAACGCCGCCTTTGATACAGGCAAAACTGCCGAAACTTTTCGCCAACCTGAACTTTTGTCCATGTTGATGGTCGTCACCGAAATCATTCCGAGCATAACAGTGGCGATGACAGTCAGCACCCATGTGGATGTCAAAAAGGACATGCCGATGCCGATGACGGCGAAAACCACTAATATGATGTAGAGAATAGACCTGATTAAATAATAGTCTTTGAGCAGCAAGCCCTTCACTTTGCTTCCCCCTTTACATAGAGCAGCATAATTTCGTCTATTGTGGCCGGGTCAACTACGGCCTTGGGATATTTCCTCTGTGCTGCATCCCTGTCCGCGACTAAAAGCTCCCACTCATAGTCTTGTTTGCGGTATGCAATCACTTCATCTTTGTCGATGGCGTCGAATTGGGCGGCGCCGCAGCGGATAATCCCGTATTTATATCTCAACTCGTCTTTGGACTTGCAAAATACGACCTTGCCTTTGTGGATGAAGACGATGTAGTCCGCTACTTTCTCCAAGTCGCTTGTAATATGCGAGGACACCAGGATAGAGTTACTCTCATCCTGTACGAATTCCAGAAACATATCCAGTATGTCGTCACGGACAACCGGGTCCAGGCCGCTCGTGGCCTCGTCTAATACCAGCAATTTCGAGTTGTGAGAAAACGCAACTGCAATGGACAGCTTCATTTTCATGCCTTTGGAGAAGTCCTTGATCTTTTTATCCGCGGGCAAAGACATTTCTTGCAAAAGCGAAAAGAATCTGTTTTCATCCCACGCGCTGTATATATTTTTGAAGACACTGTTGAGCTTTTTGGCCGAAAGCGCATCGGGATAATTGCTGCCGTCGAAGACAACGCCTATTTGATTGCGAAGGTCGCCGTCAAATGCCGAGTCCGGCTTTCCCAACAGCTCTATAGTTCCGGAGTCTTTATTTATCAGGCCGAGAATGGCATTGATCGTTGTGCTTTTTCCTGCGCCGTTTTCTCCGATTAATCCCACTATTGTCCCGGATGGCACGGAAAAAGAGACGTTATCTAAAACAAAATCCTGATATTTTTTGGTCAGGCCATTTACAACCAAAGCGCTGCTTTGCACAATCAAACCTCCTCGTAAAATAGCTTCAATAGTTCTATCAGCTTCTCAACGGGTATGCCGCTGGCCCGGCCGATGTCGGCCGCTTCCTGCAAATGCTCCTCGGCGCGCCGTTGCTGTTCTTCCTGGTAAAAGTCCTTGTTCTGTGCCGATACAAAGCTTCCACGGCCGACAGTCGTTTCAATAAAACCGTCGCGCTGCAAATCCTCATAGGCTTTTTGAACCGTAATCACGCTGACGTGGATAGACTTAGCAAGGGCGCGCATAGAGGGAATGGCGTCGCCGGTTTTTAACTCGCCGCTCATAATCATGGCTTTTATCTGTGAAGTTATCTGCTCATAAATAGGCTTACTGGTGTTGCTGCTTATTATAATCTCCATAACGCCCCTCCTTTGTTTTATAATGTACCTATTGTATAAGTACATTATAGTCAATATCTTTTCGCTTGTCAATAGGCTGGGATAAAATTATTTTAAAAACCTCTTGACACATGTCCGAAATCGGATATAATATAGATGTCCGAAATCGTACAAGGAGGTGAATGCATGCACTACTTGCAGGCGGGGGAATACACGCATTTATCGGGTGAGATCAACTCCCTTTATCACGAAATGGCGGTTAAGATGGGTGTTTCAGACAGTGTCATGAATATCCTGTACGTCATTTGCGAAGAGGGGGACAGGTGCCTCCAGAGCGAAATAAGCAGATTGACCGGGATCAGCCGGCAGACGATAAACTCGGCTATCAGGAAACTTGAGAAGGACAAAATTGTGTACCTGGAGCAGGGGCAGGGCAGGAACACCATCGTTTGCCTCACTGAAAAGGGCCGGAAATTTGCTGTGGAGAAGATAGAACCGCTATTTGAGATTGAAAATAAAATTTGGAATGAGTGGACAGCAGAAGAGCAGCGGCAGTATTTGATGCTGACGCAGAAATACCGTGATGCGCTGAAAAGGCACATGCGTGTTATCTTGGATGGAGAGCTGTCACACAAGGAGCAGCCATGAATAGAGAAAACAAACGAAAACAATATGAAAAAGGTTATTACAAGACACACGGTTGCCAGGACAGTTTCACCTGCAAGGTGTGCGGAAGACTGGTGGTGTCTGCCGGCGCGGGAAGCGACCACCGTAACCACTGTCCCAACTGCCTCAGCAGCCTGCATTTGGACAACGAGCCGGGGGACCGGGAGGCAGACTGCGGCGGTATCATGGACGCCATAGGCGTTTGGGTGAGGAAGAACGGCGAGTGGGCTGTCATACACCGCTGCCGGAGATGTGGTCAACTGAGCTCGAACCGCGTGGCCGCAGATGACAACCCGATGAAGCTGATGTCAATAGCCATGAAGCCCCTGACGGCACCGCCATTTCCCCTGGAGCGCATTGAGGAAATGACAGTCCTGATGGGCGGGGACGGGAAAATGCAATAAAGCAAACCCCGGCTGACTGCTCATCAGAGCAGTCAGCCGGGGTTTGTCAAATATGTGTTGTAAACGCAGGAAATCACTCCGGACAGCGGTATCTGGGCTTGCCACGGCTGGCGCGGCCGTACTCTATTGCTTCGACGGGGCAGGAGGTGATGCAGGCCATGCAGTGCGTGCACTTCCCGTGCCAGACCGGGCGCCCGGACTCGAGGCTGATGTCAAGAGTGGGACATACCGAGGCGCATTTGCCGCAGCCGATGCACTTATCTGAGGCAGTGAAGCGCCGGTCGCTTATGATAAAGCGGCAGAAGGCCGAGTTGACAATGCCGGACTTGAGCGCGTCAAGCGGCGTCTGCTTCTCTGGCGCGAAGGGGCGGCCGTGGGATATGAGGTCTGCGGCGCTCTGCAACACGGGCTTGGCGCGCGAGACTATGCTGCGTGACTCGGCCTCATCCGGGACGGCGAACATCGCCAGGTAGTTTTCAGGCATGACCAGCGTGAGCGTGCCCATATATGTGAGACCTTTCTCGCGGCAGAGCGCGCCGTTATACTTGGAGGCAGAGCCGGTGTCGGTGCCGCAGGTCATGACAAAGTATGCCTCGCGGCTGCCTGCCAGATATGCAGAGCGCAGGAAGCTGTCGAAGATACGCGGCAGGCGCCAGCCGTGAGTGGGTGAGACGAACACCCAGGGACGGGTGGAGGTAAACTTACCTTTGGTGCCGTTGCGGATATAGTTAAAGACGTTGACGGCCTCGTCGCCGATGAGCTCGGCAAGAGTACGGGCGGCGAAGGCGCTGTTGCCGGTGGCAGAATAGAACAGTATCATGGAACCATCTCCTTGGGAATATTATGACCGAGATAGGCGGGAAATGCAAGCCTTCGCCGGGACAAACTGCGTACATCCATCCACTCAAAATCGAACTTGATGCGACGGACTTAGGTTTTACTGACGTACATGTAGCTATCATCTGCGCATGCTTTTGCTGGGTGAGATGTGGACAACATGACTGCTGCCGTGTAGAATATTGATAAACTCGCACCGGTAGGAGGCAGACTATGACATTGCATGTAAAGACCTTTGACGAACTCACTAACGCGGAACTCTATGCGATACTCAAGTTGCGCGTTGACGTATTTGTGGTTGAGCAGAAATGCGCTTATGCGGATTTAGACGGGCGCGATGAGACGGCGCTGCATGTGTTCCTGACGGACGGCAACGGCATAGCGGCTTATCTGCGCGTGCTGCCGGTGGGTGGGTACTATGACGATGCGGCTATGATTGGCCGTGTCATAGCTGCCAGGCGCGGAGAAGGGCTGGGCGCTGAGATACTACGCGCAGGGGTAGATGCGGCGTGCTCACGCTTTGGGGCGGCGCGTATAAGGATTGAGGCGCAGAGCTACGCCCAGGGCTTTTACGAGAAGGGCGGCTTTGTGCGCTGCTCGGACGAGTTCGACGAGGACGGCATACCTCACGTTGAAATGGTCCGGGACTTTTAGAACGTGAAGAAGGCCCCGCTGTCAGTTGACGGCGGGGCCTTCTTGTATGAGAGGGCGTTATCACTTGTTGGGGTAAGGCTCGAGGAAGGCGTGGAAGTGGCGCATAGGCAGATTGTGGCCCCAGGTTATGCGCATGTTGGGGATGTTTTCACGATCCTCGTAGAGAGCCTTTACAGCGGCGATAACATAGTCCAGGTGCTCGCGGGTCAGGCGGCTGCGGTCTACTGCAAAGCGCACGACGTTGCAGACTTCGGCCTGCTGCTCGGGAGTTTTCAAATCGTATTCCATAGAATAGTCGCCGAGCTCGGAAACGCGAATGCCATAGCGGCGAATTAGTTCCAGGCTGAAGCCTTCGCCGGCGAAAGTTTCGTGGCCGCGTTTGCCGTCAAAGAATTCGTCCATGTTGATGTATACGGCATGACCGCCGGCGGGCAGAACGACGCCTTTGACGCCGGCCTTATAGAAGCCTTCGGCCAGGTACTGGCATTGCTCAACGCGCTCCTTCATGTAGTTGTAATCACAGCTCTCGTAGAGCCCGACGGCCAGTGCCATAATGTCGCGGCCGCTCATGCCGCCGTAAGAGTCGTTGCCATAGCAGGATATCTGTTTGACCTTCAGCAGTACCCCGACGTCGGTCTGCACGGAGCCGTCGGAATTGAATTCGGAGAAATTCTGCCAGAACAGACCCCTGTCGCGGAAGGCAAGCATGCCGCCCATATTGGAGTGGCCGTCCTTCTTGGCGCTCATGGTAAATGCGTCGCAGTAGGTGAACATCTCGGTGGCTATCTCGGCAATGGACTTGCCGGCGTAGCCCTCCTCGTTGGCCTTTATGAAATAGGCGTTCTCGGCCCAGCGGGCGACGTCAAACACGACGGGTATGTTGTACTTGTGCGCCACGCGGTTGACTTCGCGCAAATTGGCCATGGACACGGCCTGACCGCAGACGGTGTTGTTGGTGATAGTGGTGAAAACCAGCGGTACGTTTTCAGGGCCGCAAATCTGGATAAGTTGCTCGAGTTTCTCTATGTCCATGTTGCCCTTGAACGGGTTCTTCTCATAGCTGCCGCCCTCGGGTACCTCCCAGAGCAGGGCCTTGTTGTAGAGGTTGCGAGGCACAGAACCCATCTGCTTTATATTGCCCTCAGTAGTGTCAAAATGGCCGTTGGAGGGAATGGTATACTTCTTCCCGGGATTGCGCTTTTCGAGCACATTGCGCACTATTTCCATTAGTACGGATTCGGCGGCGCGGCCCTGCTGTATGATAAAAGTGTTGGGTCTCTCCATCTGTTTGGCGCCGCCGTTGAAGAAGCCGCCTTCATATTCGCAGAGGTAGAGTTCGTCCATTAGTTTCTCTACGTCACGACAATCAGTGCGCACCAGGTCAATGGCTTTTTTCCAGTTCTTTTCGCCGCCGCGTTCAAAAATATCGCGGAAAGTGTCAAGCAGTACGTAATAGCCGGTATTGCGCCCGTAGGCCTCGTCACCCAGGAAGAGGGCTGCCCACTGCTGGTTGGTCATGGCGGTTGTGCCGGAGTCGCTGAGCATATCGACGGTCAGCAGCCCGGCGGGAAAAGCAAACTCGTTGTAGTGGATGGCTTTGAGCGCGCGTTCGCGCTGCTCTACAGTGACCTCGGGGACGTCACGCACCGCGAAAGAGAAGTGGTGCGGGGTAGGGACGTTCAGCTTGTATTCTTCCATGATGTTTTACCTCCGTAATTTTGGCTTACGCCATAATTTCATGGAGGACACCCCGGTCGTCAAAACACAGGATAGCGCCCTGCGTTCGCCTAGCGGACAGCATCATCCGATGTTTACTTGTTGTTGCTGCATTGCCTGTGAAACGGCTGCCTGGATATCTGAAATCTATAAAAACACTATCATTAAAATAATTAATTGTCAACGAATTTCAAAGTAGAATGGATAAAATATAATAAATGCATAAATTGTTCGGCAAAAACTTGTGCAATAATTCGGAAAACAATAAATTATTATTATAACTGCGAAATATTTTGCAAATTTCTTTGACAATCGTCCGTGTATGACTTATATTAAAGCTGAAGAAATTGGGCTGGGAGGAGATCTTACGAACAATCAGCTATTGCAGCAATACGCCAGACTGACAAATTTTTTGGGCCACACACTCGGGCCGGACTATGAAATCGTGCTGCACGATTTCACAGATAGGGAGCACTCGATTGTGGCCATAGCCAACAACACTGTGAGCGGGCTGGAAATAGGCGCGCCGCTGCCAGAGGTGGAGCGCAGGATTATTGAAGAGAGGCGCTATGAGGGACAGGACTTCATACTGCACTACCGCAGTCAGGCGCCTAACGGGAAGGTACTGCGATCGTCGGCATTTTTCATCCGCGAGGGTGATGAGCTGACTGGTATGCTGTGCTTCAACTTTGACGACAGCCGTTTCCGCGATATATCCGAGGGGATAATGCGGCTGTGCCACCCTGACAACTATATCGAGACCAAGTTCCTCATAGACAGGGAGAGGCTGGCCGCCAGCCAGAGCCGGAGCGAGAAAGGTCCGGGCGGGCTGAGCACGGTAAAACAGGCCAGAGCGCGCATGGCTGAACTTGGCTTGAGCACGGACCACCTGACGCCAGGGGAGAGGCTGAACATTGTGGCGTCTCTGGAGGCGAATGGGGCCTTCATGATACGAGGCGCGGTCAAAGAGGCCGCAGATATGCTGGGATGTTCCCAGGCTACGGTCTACAGATTGCTGCAACAGGTGAGGGAGAGATAAAAGAAAGGGACGGAGGAATCCGTCCCTTTGCTTGTTATGTCAGTTGCACGCCGTAGATGGAGCCGTTGCGGTGGCCGACAACTATCCAGTTGTTGTAGACCGCCGGGCTGGCTTCAAACTTGCCGGAGCAGTTCATGGCGTCGAGCTGATCACCTGTGACGCCGTCAATGAGATACATGTACTGGCCCAGCGTACAGTATATCACGTACCCATTGCCGTCCTGGTCGTATACGCAGGTCGGCGTGGACCAACTGTATACCTGGGTGTTCATAGTCCAGGCCTCGCTGCCGTCAGATTTTTTCAGCGCCAGCAGCGTGCCGCCTTCACTGGTCGGGTAGCGGGACATGGAGAGGTATATATAGTCGCCCAGGCTGCCCTGACCGAGCGCTATGCTCGACTGGGCGCCGCCGGAGAGACCGTCGGCACTGTAGCAGGTGTAGTTGACTTGCCACACTATTTCGCCGGTCTCGGCGTCAATCTTCCAGACCGGTATTTCGGCGGTCGTCCAGCTTCTCCAACCGAGGTGATAGCTGGTGGAGATGTAGAGGTAGGGGTGGCCGTCCTCAAAGTCCAGCACGGGAGTGCAGTTGGAGTCGTCGAGGATGTCCTGCACCCACACGAGCTCAAGCGTGTCGAGGTTGAGACACATGAAGTGGCCGCCGTTGTCTGCGAGGAAAATGTAGCCCTGCCAGACTATGGGCGAGGCCTCAAAGCCAAGCCAATACTGCCCGGTACTCTGATGGCGGTAACTCTCGTAGCGCCACTTGACTGTACGGGTCGGGTTCACGCTTATCGTCCCGGCCTCCTCGTCGTACTCGGTGCCGAGGGTGATTATATAGAGCACGCCGTTTTCTCCGGCCCAGATGAGCTTGTCAGTGTCGGCGTCTATGAGCGGTGAAGCGTCCCACATAGGCCAGGTGCGCAGGGCAAAGCTGTCGCTTGAACTGCCAAATTCGTAAAGCACACTGCCGTCAATCAGGCTGATGACGGAGACGTGGCCGCGCTGGGTGTTGTAGCCGCTGCCGATGTAGAGAAGGGGATAACCGCGCGGGTCAAGCGTACCGGTGCCTTTGTAGGTGAGGCCCATGTAGAGCGGGTCGCGGGTCTCCTTGCCGGTTTCGAGCTCGAGGAAGTAGACATAGCCGTCCATGGCCGGGTAGATGACTTCGACGAGGGTTTCCTGCTGGCGCGCCCAGTCGTTCATATAGGTCATGTTCTGACGGGTCTCATATGGCCATTCCGCTATGAGCGGCTGGCCGGTCCAGCCGTTGCCGGACCAGTAGGCCCCGTCGTTGGGGTCCATAAGCGAGCCGGTAGAGTGCGTCCAGTAGTTGCCGAGCTGCTTCTGCGTCATGTTCGCCGTGCCGTAGGCGGCGCCGGAGCGCAGGTTGTTGCCGCGGAAGGTCATGATGCCCGGAATCTGGGCGTACTCATCGGCATAGCCCATGTATATGCCGGTGTCGTCCTCATAACTCTCGCCGTCGCCCAGCGTTGTGCCGTCAACCTGTATGTTGGTGTAGGCTATATAGTTGCCCGGTTGCGTAGAGTCAACAGCGTGCGGCTCGAAGGGCTCGGGCGTGGGCACCGGCGTGGGTTCCGGAGTGGCCTCGGGAGTGGTCACGGCCGGGCTCTCGGAGGTGAGAGGCGTGTCGGGATCGACAATGCCGGAGCCGGTCTCTGCCGGGGGGCTGTCGGACTGGTAAGTTGCGTTTTGATAGACTATAAAGACCAGCACCAGCACGAGGAGTACGAATACTATGCCAAGTGCAATGGCGCGCCCCGTAGACTGCGGTGCTCTGGAGTAGTCTGGCTGTCTGTTGGATCTCTTTTTCCCTGAAGGCATTTCAATACACCACCGGTTTAATTTCTATGTCCGGCCATGTCCGCATTATTCCGTGAAATGGACGTGGTTGTTAATATGGTCCTGGCAGAAGCAGTGGACGCCGACACACCTGGAGCAGTAGCGGAATTCGAGGTCGGGGTAGTCCGCATCCGTGCGGCCGCAGACGGCACACTTGCGCGTGTAACCGGCGTGTTTCTGCTCGTACTTTATCTTACGTACTTCGCGCTGAAAATTCACGGTTTTTGCCCGGCGCTGACGTCCGCGCGGCATGACGCCGCGGAAGAGGTCGTCGCCGCAGAAGAGGAAGTAGTTGAGTATGGCCACAAGCGGCAGGAAGCTCATCATGCCCAGTCCACGGCCGAGGTCGGAGAAAATGGCGTAGACAAAGTAGAGCGCGTCGGCCAGAGCCAGCCACTTTATCTTGATGGGGATGATGTAGAAGACCAGCACGCGGTTGTCCGGGAACAGTGTGGCAAAGGCGAAGAACATGCTGAGGTTGATATAGTTTGAGGTCATGAAATATGACCTGCCCGTGACGAAATAGGTCACGAAGCCGTAGATGACCGTCAGCAGCATGCCCATAAGGTAGTAGATGGTGAACCTGCCAGGTCCCCACTCGCGCTCTAGCGTGGAGCCGATGAAGTAGTAGAAGTACAAAAACAGCAGCAGCCACAGTCCGCTGCTCTGCGGTATGAAAATAAAGGTGATTATTCGCCACACCTGACCGTGCAGCACGGCGTTGGCGTCAAACGTCAGATAGTAGTAAAGCATGTTTGTCGTGTCCATGGCGCCCAACAGCCACACGGCGAGCGTGCCGAAAACGACGTACAGCATGAAATTGTTTATTCCAAAGCGTGGGTGTTTATAACAGAACAGGTCCACCCGCTTCATAAAACTGCGCATTTATTACCCTCCTGGCAAGCGCTTTTTTGCCGCGTAAAACAATACGGCGTGTACTATACTATCACATATGCGTGCTTTTTTCCAGCTATATTTGTAAACTTGCGTTTGACATTTGACCGTGGTATAATTTCAGCGCATTTCAGACAGGAGACGACGAAATATGCCATTTTCAGAAGCCACATTGGACTTCATGGCCCTCAACCGGGTGATGAACTCGCGCGAGTGGTTTCACGCCCACCGTGAAGAATACCTGAAACTCGTAGTGGAGCCGACGGCTGGGCTGGTTGAGGCCCTGGCCCCGGCCATGTGGGAGATAGACCCTTCGCTCATAATAATACCCAAAGTCGGCAAGAGCATTTCACGTATCTGGCGCGACACGCGCCGGGGCCCCGAGCTGCCCATATACCGCGACGTGATGTGGATAACGCTGCTGCGCGCCAAATACGAGAACTATCCCAGCTTCTGGTTTGAGTACTCGCCGCGCTGCCTGCGCTGGGGCTGCGGCTGGTATCAGACCGATCCTGCAGTCATGGAGTGCGCCAGAGAGCTCATACTCTCGCACGACGCAGACTGGCTGGCTGCACTCTCGGCCTTTGAGGGGCAGGATGTTTTTGAACTGGAAGATGAGCGCTACAAGCGCTCCCGTCATCCGGACGCGCCGGAAAACGAGCGTGCCTGGCTGGACGAGAAGAGCTTCTGCCTCACTCATGAGGAAACTGAGCTCGGCATACTCTACTCCGAGGAACTCCCCGAACGTCTTGTGCGCGACTTCAAACGCATCGTGCCGGTCTATGACTTCTTCCTCAAGGCCCTGAGCATGTCCAGGCTGAGAGAACACATACGTTGACGAATCGGACAGAGCTTTGTTTCCAAAAAAGCAGGGACGGATGTATCCGTCCCTGCTTTTTATTTGATTCCTTATTCGAGACCGAAGAAAGCCACACCCAGCGCGCCGGGGCCGGCGTGCGTGCCTATTACGCTGCCTATGACCATCACCGGAAGATCGTCGGCATGCCCAACCCAGAGCCTGGCGCTGTCGGCCTTGTACTTTTGCAGAGTGGCGTCGGAGAGACCGGAGTAGCCCAGCATGTAGGGCATGGAGAAGTCTACGCCGTATTTCCCTATCATCTGAGAGAGCAGGTTGTTGCCATTCTTGGAACCGCGGGCCTTGCCTATCACAGCCACTGCGCCGTTACGAATAGTGATTACCGGCTTTATTGAGAGTATGCCGCCGGTGAATGCGGCCGCGCTGGATATGCGCCCGCCGCGCTTGAGATACTCCAGGGTGTCAAGCAGCGCTATGACGTGCGCGCGCCCCTTGGCGGCCTCCACCTCATCTGCCGCGGCGTCCAGGCCCTTTCCCTCTGAAACAAGGCGGTGCGCATAGAGAGCTATTATCTGTGCGCCCAGGGAGACGCTTAGCGTGTCCACAACACGGATGTGTCCGGCAAAGTCTGCCGCGGCTATCATCGCGCTCTGATATGTGCCGGAGAGCTCGGAAGAGAGCGTGAGCGCCAGCACATCGTCGCCGTTTGCGGTCAGCCGTTCGAAGGCCTCGGCAAAGTCTGTGGGCGTTGCCTGGCTTGTCGTCGGCAGTGTGTCGCTCTCTATGAGGCGCTCGTAAAACTGCTGCGGCGTCATAGACACGCCGTCGATGAATTCCGCATCGCCAAAGTGTACGCGCAGCCGGACGCAGTCCAGCCCAAGCTCGTCAAGCTGCTCCTGAGTGAAGTCAAAAGTCGAGTCGACCAGTATTTTAACAGCCATTGTGCTCCTCCAAATATAAATGTTGAGTGCTCAACAAACTATACAACGAAAATGTTGACTTGTCAATATCTTAGTTGTATTATAAGTTACGAGGTGGAATTTGTGGACGAAATAGAGAGATTCTATGAGTTTACCGGCCTGGTATCCAGTTCATACAAGCAGTTGCGCCGGGCACAGGAGAAATATACGAAGGAGTTTGGGCTCAGGAGCGTGCATGTGAGCTGCCTCTTGAGGTTGCTGGACGCGCCCGAGGGACTGAGCGCCACTGAATTGAGCGCCCGCTGCGGTGTGGACAGGGCGCAGATTTCACGTGTGACGGCTGAGTTGGAGCATTGGGGGCTCATTTGCGAGACTGACCCGGGGGTCAAGCGCCGCTACCGCGGCAGCCTGATACTCACAGAGCGCGGCAGGGCAGAGGCCGAAGAACTCAGCGGCATAGTTGTTGAGAAGCTGGCGGCTGTTAGCAGCAGTTTGGATGGGGAGAAGGTTGCGACATTTTATGAGGTGTTCCGCGAGATAGTGTCAAAACTTGAGGACATTTAAAGACGCAAAAAGGGCAAGCCGGGAAAACCGGCTTGCCCTTTTTGTACGGGGGTAAGGTAATCAGAAGAGGTGAACGTTGGCTATGACGGCCGAGAACACTATGGAAACGGTCGAGCAGAGCTTGATGAGTATGTTCAGGCTCGGGCCGGAGGTGTCCTTGAAGGGGTCGCCTACGGTGTCGCCGATGACGCCTGCCTTGTGGCACTCGCTGCCCTTGCCGCCGTGATGTCCAGCTTCTATGTACTTTTTGGCGTTGTCCCAGGCGCCGCCGGAGTTAGACATGAACACCGCCATGCCGAAGCCGCAGGTGGTGGTGCCTGCGAGCAGCCCCACGACGCCTTCGACGCCCAGGACCAGACCGGTGCCTATGGGCACGATGACCGCCAGCAGCGCGGGGAGCACCATCGCGCGCAGAGCGCCGGAAGTACAAAGATCGACGCAGCTCTCATAGTCAGGCTCAGTTTCGCCTTCCATGATGCCTGCAATTTCGCGGAACTGACGGCGAACTTCCACGACGACGTGCTGGGCGGCCTTCTGCACTGCGCTCATTGTCAGCGAGCCGAAGATGAACACCAGCATGGTGCCGACAAACAGGCCAACCAGCACAGCCGGGTTTGTGACCGAGAGATCCATCGGCCCACCCAGCGCCTTTTCAGCAACCTCGACATAGCTGACCAGCAGCGCCAGCGCGGTGAGAGCCGCAGAGCCTATGGCGAAGCCCTTGCCGGTGGCGGCGGTGGTGTTGCCGAGGGAGTCGAGCGCGTCGGTGCGCTCGCGCACTTCTTCGCCCAGGCCGCTCATCTCGGCGATGCCGCCGGCATTGTCCGCGACGGGGCCGTAGGCGTCGGTGGCCAGCGTGATGCCCAGCGTGGCGAGCATGCCTATGGCCGAAATGCCGATGCCGTAGAGACCGTGGTTGAAGGAGAACTCATAGAGTTCGCTGGCCGTAGTGAGCGTGCCTCCGCTGGCGAGGAAACTAACGATGACCGCAACGCCGATTATCAGTATCGGCGCGGCAGTGCTTATCATGCCGAGGGAGATGCCGCCGATGATTGTAGTGGCTGCGCCGGTCTCGGTGGCGTCGGCGAGATTCTGTGTGGGCTTATAGGTGTCAGAGGTGTAATACTCGGTGACGTAGCCAATGGCACAACCGGCTGCGAGGCCGCAGAATATCGACACCAGTATGCCGATCCAGCTTGCTCCCTCGACGTCCTTCATGACGAACCAGGTGAGCGGTATGCACAGTACGGCGCAGAGCGCGGCGGCGAAGTAAGTGCCGGTGCGCATGCTCTTGAGCAGTTCGCGCTGGCTGGCCTTTTCGCCGGTCTTTATCATAAACGAGCCTATCAGCGAGCAGACGACGCCAACAACAGCTATGGCGAGCGGCAGGAACATGCCGTTCCAGCCGTAGCCTGCACTGGCGCCTATAGCAAAGGTGGCGAGAATGGAACCTACATAGCTCTCATAGAGGTCGGCGCCCATGCCGGCGACGTCGCCGACGTTGTCGCCCACGTTATCAGCTATAGTGGCCGGATTACGGGGGTCGTCCTCTGGGATACCGGCCTCAACCTTGCCGACGAGATCGGCGCCGACGTCAGCGGCCTTGGTGAAGATGCCGCCGCCAACACGCGCGAAGAGCGCGGCGCAGGAGGCGCCCATGCCGAACATGACCATCGTGTTGGCTATCGTGTCCGCATCGCAGTGGAAGCCGTACTCGAGTATGAGGAACCAGACGGAGACGTCCAGTATGCCCAGCCCGACAACCGTGAAGCCCATAACAGAGCCGGAGGATATGGCCACGCGCAGGCCGCGGTTCAGGCTTTCGCTTGCGGCGTTTGCCGTGCGGGCGTTCGCGCTGGTGGCAATACGCATACCCACAAACCCGGCCATGCAGGAGTAGAACCCGCCGGTTACGAAGGCAAAGGGCACGAACTTGTTGACAAGCCCCTCACCGTTTATCCAGGGTACGTAAGCCAGCACGGCCAGAATAACGGCTATGATTGCAAATATAATGGCGACCGTTTTGTACTGGCGTTTGAGGTAGGCGTTGGCGCCCTTACGTATAGCGGCTGCAATCTTCTCCATGAGAGGCGTGCCCTCTGAAAACTGTTTGACACGCCGTGCCTGAGACCAGGCAAATATGAGCGCTATCAGCGCGCCCACGATTCCCAGCCAGAAGTAGTCCTCCATTCGTCCCATCACTCCTACACAATTCGTTTACACACACTTTTCAGGTGTGAAATACATTTTACATGATAGCTGCACGAAAATCAAGCAACGAGCACAAAAATGTCGTGAAATTATCAAAAATTTTATAGCAACATGAATAAAATGTTTGTGATGTTTAGAATGTTCAAGACAGCTCGTTCGTTAATTGTGTCACAAAAGCTGCGCCTTGCAATATGAGTTTTTAGAGAATGCTACAGGAACGAAAATAAAAAAACCACCCTGCTTTTTTACGGCAGGGTGGACGTTTTGTTTAATATGCGGCTATACCTCCGTCGGCGCGAGGCTCGGTGGCGCCGCAGAGTACGCCGGATTCATCGCGCCAGATTATCTGGCCGCGGCCGAAGGTGAGGCTGTCTCCGGAGGCCAGCTGATGACCGCGATGGGCAAGTTCGGAGGAGATTTCCGGGAAGTAGAAACTTTCCAGTTCAATGCGTTTGCCTCCGGTCCACTGCCAGCGCGGCGCGTCCAGCGCCTCTTGTGGGTTCATGCCGAGGTCCAGCATGTTTATCATGGCCTGGACGTGGCCCTGTGGCTGCATGAATTTGCCCATCACGCCGAAGGGGGCAACTGCACGTCCTTCTTTTGTGAGGAAGCCGGGGATGATAGTGTGGTATGGGCGCTTGCCCGGGGCCATGCAGTTGGGAGAACCGGGGTCCAGGTTAAAGTTGCAGCCGCGGTTGTGCAGGGCAATGCCTGTGCCCGGCACTACAATGCCGGAGCCGAAATCCTCATAATTGGACTGTATCCAGCTGACCATGTTGCCCTTTCCATCGGCGGTGCAGAAATAGACCGTGCCGCCGCAGTTGGGTGAGCCGGGCATGGGCTCTATGGCCTCATGGCCGATGAGCGCCCGGCGGCTGGCCAGGTAGTCACTGTTGAGGAACTGAGCGGCGGTGTATTCCATGGCGCCGGGTTCGGCTATGTACCTCTTGCCGTCGGCGTAAGCGAGCTTCATGGCCTCGATGGCGCGGTGGACGCTCTCGGGCGAGCCGTCGAGCCTGTCAAAGCCGGAGAGTATGCCCAGCGTCATCAACACCACCAGGCCGTGGCCGTTGGGGGGAAGCTCCCAGACCCTGTAGCCGCGGTAGTCGATGCCTATTGGTTCCACCCACTGGGGATGGAAGGCTGCAAGATCCTCTGCGCGCAGCCAGCCGCCGGTCTTGCGCGACCAGGCGTCTATTTCTCTGGCAAGACGGCCACGGTAGAAGCTCTCGCAGCCGGTCTCAGCGAGTTCTCGCAGAGTCTCGGCATGGTGAGGCAGACGCACAAGCTCCCCGGCTGCGGGAGAGCGCATTTCTGGGGCAAAGGTCTCAAACCAGGGCTCAAAGACTTCTTCACCCTTCAGTGGCCTGAAAAGCTCCAAATCTCCGCGCCAGATCCGGCTCACAACCGGGGCCACGGGGTAGCCGTCCTTTGCATAGGCTATGGCGTCGTTGAAAAGCCCGGCGAAGGGCAGGCGGCCGAAGCGCTTGTGAGCCGCGGCCCAGGCGGCGGGTATGCCTGGCACATTTACGCTGTACCAGCCCTGCATGGGAATCTCGCCATATTTTTCACGCAGGAAGTCTGCGTCGGCCAGGGCCGGCGCCGGGCCGGAACTGTTGAGCCCGTAGAGCTTGCCGTCCATCCAGATCTGTGCAAAGGCGTCGCCGCCCAGGCCGTTGGACGTGGGTTCGACAACTGTAAGGGCGGCTGCAGTGGCAATGGCGGCGTCCACGGCGTTACCGCCGCGGCGCAGCGCGTCCAGCCCCGCCTGAGCCGCCAACGGCTGGCTTGAGCAGACCATGCCGCGCGTTGAGAATACCACTCGCCTGCGCGAAGCGATCCGATAGCTTGTGTTGTCAAAGGGAAATGCCATAGTTGCCCTCCATCAAATGTCATGTATATTAAGTGTAAGTACGTCAGGACGCGCATAGTGGCCGCAGACGTCAAATTCCATGCGGCTTGCAGGGACCGCGTCCATGTCGAGTTCGGCATAGATTATGCCTTCGGTGTCCCAGAGCGGCTCTGTCACATAGTGCCCGTGCGGATCGACTATGCAGCTCCCACCGCGGCAGACAATCTCGGGCAGCTTTGCCAATTCGTCCGGGCAGTGGAGCCAGTCTGGGTACATGTCCCGCGTGAAGTACATGTCGCAGTTTATGAAATAGCAGCGGCCCTCGAGCGCTATGTGGCGTATGGTGGCCTGCCACTCCTCGTTGTCGTTCGTGTTCGGAGAGACGTAGAGCGTCACGCCCTTTTGGTAGAGGGCCGTTCGCGCGAGTGGCATGTAGCTCTCCCAGCAGATGAGGCTGCCCATGACGCCCCAGGGCGTACCGGCAACAGGGAAGTAGCTCCGGTCCGCGTCGCCCCAGACAACGCGCTCTGCCCCCGTGGGCTTGAGCTTTCTGTGGCAGGAGTGGACCTCGCCTTCCGGCGTTATGAACAGGTTGGAGTTGTAGAGTGTGCCGGTCACGGCGTCGCGCTCGGACACGCCTATACTGACCCACACGTCCCACTTTTTGGCCCGCTCGCAGAGCAGCCGGGTCTCAGCGCCCGGGAAGACTATGGAGTTTTGGGCGTATCTGGCCCAGTCGGTACGCATGCGCTCGTCGCGGTGCCCTACCGTGAAGCCAAAGGTCAGGCCGTAGGGATATCCGGGGATGAAGAGCTCCGGGAACACTATGAGTTTTGCGCCGTTTCCTGCGGCCTCGTCTATGAGCCGGGCGGCCTTTTCAGCGCAAGCGGCAGCGTCGAACATCACAGGCGCGGCCTGTACGACGGCTATCGGGCAAATCTTCTCAAAATCTCTCATTTTCTCGCCTCCCGACGGTATTGTAGCATACCCGCGCCCGGACGCGCAATAGCCGCAGCGTGACTGCAAAAATATGTGTGTCAGGCTCCTTCATGTAGTTTCTGACCGGCCTGAACAGCGGAGCGAGCCCGGTGTTTGGCCATTATAAAAATTTTCCGTTGACAAAACAGTCGACATGCTGTAGACTGAAAGCACAGTCGACAAATTGTAGACCACCAAGGAGGTGTGGAGATGGCAGATCAGGGACTCGGCGCGATGGAGTCGCGCTTTGCGGACATGATATGGGAGCTGGAGCCTGTGAGTTCGAGCGAGCTTGTGCGCCGGGCTGCGGAAGAGCTCGATTGGAAGAAGTCCACTACATATACGGTACTCAAGCGCCTGGGCGAGCGCGGGCTGTTTCAGAACTCGGGCGGCGTGGTGACGGCGCTCATTTCACGCGAGGAGTACTATGCGCAGCGCAGTGAGCGCTTTGTGCAGGAGAGCTTTTCGGGTTCTCTTCCGGCATTTATGGCGGCGTTCGCCTCGCGCAAGCGGCTCTCCGAGCAGGAGATAGACGAGCTGCAGGCGCTGATAGACAAGATGAGGGGGTGAGCGCATGCTGAATTGGCTTGAAAATACGCTCTTCCCCGCTGTGCTGAACATGAGCCTCACGGCGAGCGTTATAATCCTCGTGGTGCTCATGGCGCGGCTGGCAATCAAGCGGGCGCCCCGCTGGTGTTCGTATGCGCTTTGGAGCGTGGTGCTTTTCCGGCTGCTCTGCCCGGTATCGGTGAGTTCGGCGCTCTCGCTCTTCAACCTGGCGCGCGCACCGGTGAGCACGGGCAGGGGGCCTATCACGGTGGTGAACTACGTACAGCCGGAGCAGAATGCCTGGACGCCGGGCACGGTCGTGATGCCAGGGACGGTTGAGGGCTCGGGAGTGACGGAGGCTGCGAGCCCCGGTATAGCCTGGCCAGATGTGCTGCTCTGTGTGTGGATTCTTGTCGCCGCTGGCATGCTGCTTTGGGCGCTCGTGGCCTATCTGAGCCTGCGGGTGCGGCTCTGGGATTCGCGCCAAATCGGCTCCCGTGTGTATGTGTCCTCGCGTATAGATACGGCCTTTGTGTCCGGCTTTGCCGTGCCGCGCATATACTTGCCGCAAGGGCTCACAGAGCGCGAGCGCGAGTGCGTGCTGGCACACGAACGGCGGCATATCAGGCGCTGCGACCACATAATAAAGCCGCTGGCGTATATTGCGCTGTGCCTGCACTGGTTCAACCCGCTGGTGTGGCTCGCCTGGGTGCTGGCCATGCGCGACATGGAGACAAGCTGCGACGAGGCCGCGATAAAGACTCTGGGCCAGGGCGCGAAGGCCGATTACGCCCAGACCCTGCTCAACATGGCCACGGGCCGCCGCGTGAGCCTGGCGGTGTCGCTCTCCTTCGGCGACGACACCAAGCGCAGGATAAAACTCATCTCGCGCATGAAGCCCGACAAGCGCTGGATAGCCGTGCTGGCCGTGGTGCTGTGCGTAGTTATAATAGCCGCCTGCGCCGCCAACCCCAGCGCGAAGAAGTACGCGAGCGTGAACGACTACGCAAAAGAGCATGGTTTTGTTACAGAGAGTACGTACACATACCTGACCGTGGACGGCGAGTACGATGAGGCCGGCTACACGTCGGCTGTCATGGGCGTGCCGGTGCAGGTGGGCGAGGTCATCAACTTGGCGAGCAGCGGCACGCTGGAGGCCTGGACCTACAATGTGGGCATCTTTCTCGACCCGGAGGAGATGAGCGCGCCCTCTGCCGAGGCCTGGCAGGACGAGCTGGGCAACAGCTTTCACCTGCGTATAGACCACCTCATCTACGCGCTGAAGCTCCACGACGGGCAGTACGAGATACTGAGCGACCGCACTCTCACCAAGGCAGAGGCTGAGTCCCTCGACGACATCGCCGCGGTGAATCAGGGCCTCTACAACTGGTACGTGGAAAACTACGGGCCACTGCCCACCTCGGTATCCGAGGTCTCAGGGGCGTATGAGAGTGTCAACGAGTACATAGAGGCGACCGCGTCCGACACTGCGAGCTACTACACCAAAGACGGAGCGGCCTCGGCCGTGGTAAACGAGACGCAAATTGAGAGTACGCTGCTGGCGAGCATAGCCAACCTCAATCCGGACGGTGACCTGCAGGCCTGGGAGTGCCAGGTGTACTACAAGCTCGACGTGCCGCTATCTGAGGTCGTGCTCGCAGGCGGGCAGCAATATATTTACGAGGGCTGGTATTGTCTGGAGCCGAACCGGCTGCTCTACACCGTGCAATACCCAGACGGCAGCTTTGACGTACTCAACGACCAGCCGATGAACGATACGCTTGCAGCCTACGGCGGCAGCGCGTCCGACGCGATGTGGGACTGGTACGTAGTGCAAAACGGGCTGGACATACCGCTGTGCTATGTGGACTGGAAGGACGAACTGGATCAGGAGAGCTACGACGCCGGCAACTTCCCCGCGCGCCGCTATGACGGCGACGGCTGGTACGTGTACATACCCACCGCGGGCTGGTACATGCAGCCGAGCGACGGGGATACCTGGACCTGGCTCTCGGAGTATGTGCCCGAGGCGAGATTCAGCATTACACGTATAGATGAGGGTGAAATGGTGCCGTCTGCTGACCCACTCGAGGGCTATAGCCTGTTTCAAGACGTGTTTCCCGGCACCGGCTGCACATGGCTGCTGACGGCCACCTGGCCAACCGGCGCAGATGCGCCGGACTACGCCGCCTCCATACCAAAGACCATACGGCTCATGGCCGACAGTTTCCGGGTGGACCCGGGATTCTGGCCTGTGGCGGTATCCATCGGCTACAAGGGTTCCGGCTGGGGTGTAGACATACCGGAGGAGGGCTGGACGCTAGACACCGACAACCGCACCTACTGGCGCTGGGAGGAGGACAACGGCTCCGGTGCGAACTTTGAGATGCTCATAATGGACATCGACGGGTACAATGCCTGGCTCGACGAAAACTTAGGCCAGAGCAAACCCGTAAACGGCGGGCTCTATCGCACCGAGAGCGGCTGGCAGGCCATGAGCTGGGCGACGCAGGAGTACGGCGGCGAGATGCGCGGCTTTGTCTGGAGAGGCGAGTGGCCGGATTTGGAACTGCCCGAGACGCCCTATCTGGACGTGTTCAGAAGCCTTACGCTCGGTACCGACGGCGCCGGATGGAACGTGAGCGTGCCCGAAGAGGGCTGGACGCTAGACACCGACAACCGCACCTACTGGCGCTGGGAGGAGGACAACGGCTCCGGTGCGAACTTTGAGATGCTCATAATGGACATCGACGGGTACAATGCCTGGCTCGACGAAAACTTAGGCCAGAGCAAACCCGTAAACGGCGGGCTCTATCGCACCGAGAGCGGCTGGCAGGCCATGAGCTGGGCGACGCAGGAGTACGGCGGCGAGATGCGCGGCTTTGTCTGGAGAGGCGAGTGGCCCAGCCTGCCCGGAGAGGACGGGGTCAATCCGTATAAACACATATTCTCTAGCTTCAGGCTCAATTTGCTCATAACTCCTGACGTATAAAGAACTTAAAGCCCGGCTCATTGAGCCGGGCTTTTTAATATGCGCTTATTTCGCAACCGCGTCCTTGAGGGCCTTGCCAGCCTTGAACTGGGGCGTGCGGGAAGCGGGGATCGTGATTTCTTCACGGGTCATGGGGTTGCGCCCAGTGCGCTCGGCGCGGTTCTTGACGTCGAAGCTGCCAAAGCCGACGAGGGAGACCTTCTCTCCGGCAACGAGGGCTTCGGTTATGGCCTCGAAGGTGGCGTTTACAACCTTCTCGGCGTCTTTTTTGGACAGGCCGGCCTTTTCGGCGGCCGCAGCTATGAGTTCAGCCTTGTTCATTCGTATTCCTCCTGAAAAGTTTTGCTCGTGTATATATAAGAATCCGTCTGCAACGGATTACTCGCCAAAGAAGTGTACAGGCTCCTTGCCCTCAAGGTCGTGGCGGCCCTGCTGATAGATCTCCTCCATCTGGGCGAGGGTCATCTCCTCAAGCTTGAGCCCGCGCTCGGCAGCGCGCTCTTCCATGTAGCGGAAGCGGCGTATGAATTTTGCACAGGCGGCGTGCATGCAGTCCTCGCTGTCCACTTTGAAGAAACGCGCGACGTTGACTGCGGAGAAGAGCACGTCGCCGAGCTCTTCCTTAATATTCTCCAGGTCGCCGGCGTCTATACCCTCCTGGAGTTCGCTGACTTCCTCGCGCAGTTTGTCCATGGCGCCGGAGACGTCCGGCCAGTCAAAGCCGAGTTTCGCGGCCTTGTCCTGTATCTTCTGGGAGCGCATGAGTCCCGGCAGGCCGCGGGGAATGCCGTCCATGACGCTGGACGTGCTCTGCTGGCCGCGGTCGGCGCGCTTTATGGCGTCCCAGTTGGAGAGGACTTCATCCGGGGTGTCGGCCTGCACAGAGCCGAAGACGTGGGGGTGGCGGTGGACGAGCTTTTTGCAGGCCTCGTCGGCCACGGCGTCCATGTCAAAGCCGCCCTTTTCCTTCTCCATGCTGGTGTGGAAGATAATCTGCATGAGCAGGTCGCCCAGCTCCTCGCGCAAGTGGTCCATATCGTTCTCGTCGATGGCGTCGCAGACCTCCCAGGCCTCCTCGACCACGTTGCGTTTGATGCTCTCGTGGGTCTGCTTCATGTCCCAGGGGCAGCCACCGGGGGCGCGCAGCACGTCGATGAGCGCTATGAAGTCGTTCAAGTCATATTTGTCTTTGATGTGAAACTCGGCCATTTTATCCCTCTTTTACTTTATATGCAGAAGCTTTGCTAGCTTTTCTCCCTTGGGAATGAGCTTCATGTCCTCGTAAGTGATGGCGCGCAGGGCAACGACCATGACGAAATAGACCACAACCGCCACGGCGATAGCTGCGAGCATGGCGACGGCCATGTAGAGCCGGCCTTCACCGAGGAAACGATATCCCAGACCGTAGACGGCCCAGGCAGAGAGTCCCATCGCCGCACAGGCAATTGCGGGACGAATCAGTATACGTCCCAGCGAGGGTTTTTTAGGCAGGCAGCGGCACATGAAGGCAAAGTTCATGACGCACATGACGGCATAGCAGCAAAGCGTGCCTATAGGCGCTCCAACTATGTTTATCTCCGGGTTGCCTACGAGTACCCAGTTGACGGCTATTTTGACTATACCACCGGCAATCATGGAGTATATCGGATACTTCTCGTTGCCACTCGCCTGCAGAATGGCGTTCATCATCAGAGCCATGCAGACGAAGAAACTGGCTATACCCATGATAGTCAGAAGCTCGGGGCCCTGCTCATTGCTGCCCGGGTAGATAGTGCTCATAATGGGCTCGGCGAGGACGCTAAGGCCCACGCCCATGGGAAGGGCGAGGACTACGGCGATGCGCATGGAGTTCTCGGCGATGCGGTTGGCGTCGCTGCTGTGGCGCATGGCCATGGTCGCAGATATGGCCGGGACGACGGAGATCGTGAGCGGGGTTATGAAGCTTGCGGGCAGGTTGTAGAGCGTCTGCGCCTTGCCGTAGACGCCGTAGAGCTCTGTGGCGGCAAGTTCAGTAAAGCCGGCGGCGTCCTGAAGCCGGCCCATGCACAGTCCCGAGTCGAGCAGGTTTATAAGCGAGAGCACGCTGGAGCCGAGAGTAATCGGTATACCTATGCGCAGCAGGGTGCGCAGTACGCTCATGCGGTTCTCGGGCACGTCGGAGCCGTCATGTCCGGAGCCGTAGTAACGGCGCTTCACGGCGAACATGTATATCAGCGCTACAAGCGAGCCTATGGTTACGCCGAAGATGGCGCCTGCTGAGGCGACCGGCAGGCTCTGCGCTGTGCTGGTAAGATACCAGGCCAGAAGAAGCCCTACTGCAACTTTGGCAAGCACCTCGAGCACCTGGCCGACCGTGGTCGGGGTCATGTTCTCGTGCCCCTGGCAGTAGCCGCGGTAGGCGCTCGTCAGGCAGACGAGCAGCACCGCAGGGCTGAGCGCAAGTATACTGAGTTCGGCACTGGGATTATTGAGCGCCGAGGCAAGCTGTCCGGGGAAGAGCGCCATCACCAGCGTGCACACAGCGCCGATAACGAAGAAGGTCCACCAGGCCACGGAGAAGATGCGCCGCACCTGGTTCGGACGGTTCATGGTGTTTGCCTCGGCAATCATACGCGAGAGCGCCACAGGCAATCCGGCAGTGGCCAAAGTGAGGAACACACTGTAGATGTTGTAGGCGCAGAGGAAATAGGCATAGCCTGTGTCGCCGAGGATGTTGCCCAGCGGGATTTTGTAAATCGCGCCGAGTATTTTCATGATTACGACGCCGAAGGCGAGTATCGCCGCGCCGTGGAGATAGTTTTGCTTTTTGGGTTCAGCCAAAAACTTTTCCTCCTAACTGGGTCCAGACAACACCGTTTGCATACTCTACACTAAAATTATGAAAAAATCAAGTAAATATGCCGTTTACCTGTGCCCGGAAAGCTATTTTGTGCACATTGGGGACGAGCGTGCGTCAAATTTGTTCCGCATTACCCAAAAGCAATGACTTACAAATACCTCACCGGGGTATATGCAGGAAAACAAACAGACTTTTTTCGCCGGAGCTCTTCATATTTCACAGTTTGTACACACTTGTGATGCAACTTTGATGCAAGCGGGGTCTATTATGCCATCAGCGGACAAAAGGAGGTTACGGTATGAAACGCTTAGCAGCCTTTGCAGCGGCAATAGCGCTTGCACTCTCCCTGGCAGCCTGCGGCTCGACGGAGCCGGACGGGCTGAGCGTGCCTGTGAGCGGATTGACGGACCGCTTGCCCAGAACTACCGTAGCCCTCTGAAAACCGCGCCACTTCTCCCTGCCATAGATACCGGAAACGAAACCGCGCCCGAGAGGGCGCGGTTTTGCTTTCGTAGGAGGTTTTTTGTATTTTCCTCTTGCGTTTTGGCGCCTCTTGTGCTAGAATATCATCTGCGCCTTGTAACCATGCTAGGCATACTCAAGGCAGCTTTACATGAGGTGAAAGACATGAAGGAAGGCATACATCCCAAGTATTTTAACACCACCATCCGCTGCGCCTGCGGCAACGTCATCGAGACCGGCTCGACCCGTGAGAACATCACCGTTGAAATCTGCTCCAAGTGCCACCCGTTCTACACCGGCAAGCAGAAGCT
>CAKNRQ010000006.1 GCA_930990965.1 uncultured Clostridia bacterium | reverse complement strand
GGTTGCCGATGTGGGCGTAGTGGTACACCGTGGGGCCGCAGGTGTACATCTTCACGATGTCGGGGTGGTTAGGGACAAATTCCTCTTTGGTGTGAGTAGCGCTGTTATAGAGCTTCATGCTGTTTCCCTCTCCTTTGTATTGTTGCCGGCCGCGAGGCTGGCCTTGAGTTCATTGAGTTCACTCCTGAGGGCCACGACCTCCTGGACCAGGGGGTCGGTGACGTGTATCTGCTCGACAGAGGCGACGTAGTTGACTTTTTCACCGTTTTGTTTCACCACGCGGGCGGGAGCTCCGACAGCGGTGGAGCCTTCAGGTATCTCGCGCAGGACGACGGAATTGGCCGCGACGCGGGAGTTGTCTCCGACCTTGAAGGGGCCGAGCACCTTCGCGCCGGAGCCTATGAGCACATTGTTGCCGATGGTCGGGTGGCGCTTGCCGGTGTCCTTGCCGGTGCCGCCGAGGGTCACACCCTGGTAGAGCAGGCAATCGTCGCCGATCTCGGCCGTCTCGCCTATCACTATGCCCATGCCGTGGTCAATGACCAGGCGCTTGCCTATTGTTGCGCCGGGGTGGATCTCTATGCCCGTCTTGTGGCGGGTGCGCTGGGAGATGTAGCGGGCGAGGAACTTGTGGTCGTGCTCGTAGCACCAGTGGGCGATCTTGTGGTTGGCAGTGGCGCGGATGCCGGGGTAGAGCAGCAGTATTTCCAGCGTGCTGCGCGCGGCGGGGTCGCGCTGCTTGTAGGCTTCGACGGTCTCCATAAGGTCCTTGAACATTTTTCAGTCCTCCATAAGATGTAGTGTCCGGGAGGAGCTTGCGAGAATTTTTCATGGAGCGCATAAACGAAAAAGCCTCCCATGCCTTGCGGCATGAGAGGCGTAAAATTACGCGGTTCCACTCTCGCTTATCACTCTCCGGCAGATAACCGGGCCGGCCTTAACGCGACCGACACGGGACGGCATTTCCTCCGTCCTCGGCTCCGGGGCGCATTTCACGCTCTGCCTGACCAGTCCCGCTTGCAGCCAGAGCACGCGACATCCTTGTGCTCAGGCGGGACCTCTCTGGGGCCGGCGAGGGGCGCTACTTTTCCCCATCACAGCCATTTAGCTCTATTATACTAGCATAGCCCGCAAAAGGTGTCAAGGGGATGCGGCAAAATTTATTCTGCCGTATATACTATCCAGAAGGAGTAATACGCACTCCCGCCACCGCCGCCAGCGTCGTCCCAGCGTGCCTCTACCTCGTATGTCCAACCGCCGGGCTCTAGCTCTAGCGTGAGGCCGTTCACAGGCACATCAAAACTCTCGGCGTCATACTCTCCCCAACTGGTGTCACTCCAGCGGCGCGCGGCTACAATCTCATCCGGCTCTACCATGAAACTCAGCGTGGCCTCGCTGCTGAAAGTGTCAAGGGGCGCGAGCCACTCCTGACAGTCGAGTGGGTGCGCGCTGTCGGATTCGATTCCGGTATATGTGCCGTCTGCGTTGGGATAGTACCAGGAGTAGGTGCCCCGCAGCGCGCCGACGGAGGTGTTGTCGCTCATAACAGCGAGCGCGGGCGGTTCGGTCATGTAGTCAATGGCAGTACCTGAGTTCAGCAGGTCATTGGCGTATGAGCTCAGGGCGTCGCAGGGCTCATACTTTGTCCTGTAGCCAGCACTGCCAATAATGAGGAAAGGGTTATATGCCGTTACGTCCAGCACGCTGCCGTCAGTGAGCGTGATTGTGTAGGTCACACCCTGGCCAGTGTACTCGTTGTAGGAGTCGTCGCGCCTGTAAACTACCGCATTGCCCAGCAGCTGTGCGAGTTCATCGGTGTCAGAGACTTCGAGTGTGCGGCCCGGCGGGCTGAGAGTGACGCTTGCAAAGGCTATGTCCCCGCTGTCCAGGCCCTTGAAAGGCCGAGCGCCGGTGACGTAGCCGCTGCCTATTACGGCGGCGCATATTACTATGGCAAACATGGCCAATACAGCCGCAAGCTGGAACCTTTTCATATCATTCACCTCAAATGTCAGACGCGGGGAATATGAAAAAGTTCCCGCCGTGCATTAGCGCGCGCGGCGGGAATTGGCGGGATTTCGATAGTATTCGCGCTTTTTGGCGTACATGCGTGACTCGGCGAGCTTTATGAGCACCTTGGGATCATGCACCGGCGGCGCAGACATGGCATAGCCTGCCGATACATAGTAGCCAACTCGTTCAAGAGAGCTGACTATAGCCTGAGTGTGGTGGGCTGTTTCGCTTTCGGGCCGGTCTATGACAAAGACTACGAACTCATCACCGCCCAGACGGTAAGCGTACTTGGAGCCGAAACGTGTCCTTATCTCGTCGGCAACAGCGCGCAGCATGTCGTCTCCGGCTTCGTGACCTCTGGTGTTATTGAGTTCATGCAGGCCGTTCACGTCCAGAAACACGCAAGCCAGGCTCTCTGTGGCATCAGAACCTACCTTGGGGCAGTCGAGCTCATAGCGGTTCCGGTTGTACAGCCCGGTCAGTATGTCCCTCTCACCGCGCCGCTGCATGGCCCGGTAGTTACGGGCGTTGCCGCAAAACATTGCAAAGCTGAAGCTCATACTTTTCAGCATGGCGGCGCAGCCGGAGCCGGATTTAAGCCCGCTGGCCGAAAGCACGCCGCGGATGATGCCGCCGGTGTCCTCTACCGGTATGGATGCAATGTCTGACATGCTTTCCGGCGCACGTGGGAGCAATTCGTGAACGTCCTGGCTGCTGTGCAGTGAAATTTCAGTGTGCCCGTCAGCAAAGTATTCCGCGAGCTTTTCCGCGCTCTTCATGAGATATGCGCCAAGTTCCGTTTCACCGCCCTGCTCCCACAGATAGCCGGAGTCTGTGCCCGGGCTTTCAGCGTTCACCATAGTGAAGGCAACTCTGCGTGCCGGTAACATCCTGGATATTACCTCCAGCGCAAGTGGAACATTTTCGCGGTGTTCATGTGCGTTGAAGAGCAGCTTCTCCACATCGTAAATATAGTTTAGCGTATCCAGCTGGCGCTGCTTTTCCCCGGTTTCCCGCCTCATGTAGCGTATGAGCCAGAGAATGTAAATAAGAAATGCAACGGCCTCCAGCACGAGCAGTGTGTTGAGCATCTGGCGTATATCGCGTGCGTCCGAAAAGACAAGGTCCTCGGGGACCGAGAGAGCTACTCGCCATTGGTTTATGCTCAGCGGCCGATAGTAGAAGTACAGGTATTCGCCTATCGTCTGAGAGACGAAAACAACATAATTGCTCTCGCCGTCTATCAGGCCCTGACGCAGCGTTGCATCGTCATATCCCTTGGCCATGGGACGCGACCCGCCGTCCCAGATATTACCGGGCTCGTCATGCCAGGTATCAATGAGGTAGTCGCCCGTAGCGCCGTCGATGACGTATACCGCCGCCTCTCCGCTGTACGGTGAATAGGGCAGCTCGGCTCCAAGGGTGCCAAGCTCTATCACGCCGTAGAGTATGGCCACGGTTTCACCGTCGCGCTCGACAGGTACAAAGTGGCGCACTACATAGTCCTCTCCGTCAAGATCAACTTCACGGTCGGAGATGTGCGCGCCCACGGCTGCCAACTCGTCAAAAGACAGAGCTCCGTGCGCGTCTATGGTCACTCCGTCGGGCGCGAGCACGGTGCTGTCCGGCAGCAGCAGTTCCAGCCGTGAGAAAAAGGTCCCGGCCCCGCGGTAAGAATCAAGAAAATCATGGAGCGCTTCCGTGCCCACGCCCATATAGTCGCCAGCGAGAGCCGCAAGCAGCTCAAGCTGTCTTCTGTCGGTGGACATGTTCAGCTCCAGGCTCTCTGCAAATTCGTCCGCTTCCGAGGCCAGGCGGCTGAAGCTGGCAGCTTCTTCGGCGTCGTTTATGCGGTCTGTCATTATGATGCTTGCAATTACAACGAGCACGACCAGTATAAATGTCGCGGCCAACGGGCCGCCCCAATGTACAAAGCGTGCCTGCATATATTTTCCCCCAAGCGTTTCGCTATTATATTCATATTACAGAGTTAATAGGCATTTTGTCAAGATTAGTTAATTATTTTGTAAAATTTATATCAGGCAGATCAAAATTTGTCGACCACGATGTTGCGACAGTATTCAATACATGCTAAAATAATAAGGTTAATGAGAATTAAACGCCGGTTCATATCTGCAGTTTACAGATTGTGGGGATTATAAATTGCGTTACGAACTTAAGCATAGCAGGAGGTATGAATGATGTCCGCGACGGACAGCATTAAAGCCGCCGGCAGAAGCCGTCTTGAAGAACTGAATGAGGCGTTGAACGAAGTGTTTTTGGCCGTGTTGAGGGTTGACATGAAAGAAAACACTGTGCGCGTGCTGCACAACAAAAATGCCCGGGACGTGCCGGAAAGCAGAGTGGAATGGCCGGAGTACCTGGAACGCTATACCACCGTTTTCTCGGAGAAAGAGCGCAGGGGGCTGTTGTCGCGGCTCTCGGGCGAGGCGTTGATGAATCAGCTCCGGGCCGGGAGGCTCAATTTTACTCTGGACACCTCGTATAAGAGCGATTATGAGACCAATTGGCTGACCATCTCCGTGAACATAAGGCCGGGTGTAGGTGGAGAGAATGCACATGCGTACATATTTGTCAGACGGACAAATGAAGAACATCTGCTTCGCAGTATAATCGACCTCTTTGTGTACAGCACCTGCGATTATTTTATATATCTCAACGCGCGTACCAACAGTTACGTCATGTTCAGCGGCAATACCAACGGAACACCGCTGCCGCCGGCCACTTGTGACGACTATGAGACAGCCATAGTAGATTACGCGGAGAGATATGTTGTACCTGAGGACCGGGAAATGACGGTGCGGGAGATGAGACTGGGGCGGGTGCTTGAACAACTGGAGCACCGTGGCGTACACTCTTTTACGGTTGGTGTTATGGAGAAGGGGCGCGGCTATACCAGAAAGAGGCTCGAGTACCGCTACTATGACCGCGACTCACAAATGATTTTGCTTGCACGCACTGATGTGACGGACGTCTATTTTGAAAACCTAGAGCGCACAGAGCGTCTGCGAGAGGCACAACTGCAGGCTGAAACGGACCCGCTTACAGGCGTGTTGAACTACGGTGGACTGCATGAGAGAGTGACACGCGCCCTGGAGAAAAACCATCAAAACAGCGCCCTGCTCTTTATCGACCTCGACGACTTCAAGCTGGTGAACGACACTATGGGTCACCACACAGGCGATGAGCTGCTGCGAAGGGTCACGGATGTGCTGCGCAGCCAGCTCTGGGAGCGGGACATATGCGGCCGGGTCGGAGGGGACGAGTTTGTAGTATTCCTGCCCGAGCTGCATGGCCGTGAACAGGCCATCTACTGCGCGGAGCGCCTGTGTGAAAGCATAGCCGGTATAGGGCGGCGTGGCGAATTCAACATCTCGTGCAGCATCGGCGTGGCATACGCACCGGAGGACGGTACGGACTATGCATCCCTGTCGCGCTGCGCAGACGCGCGCGCCTATGCAGCGAAAGCCAGGGGCAAGAACTGCTATCACGCAGGCTGAAATTTGCGAATAGAATAGTAAATACAGTATTTACTACGACTGCAAATTCATCATTGGGGGTGAGAGCTTGAATACAGTCATGCGGCAGGAGAAGAAATACGCCATTGACATAGTTGAGGGGAGTACATTGCGCTCAAAGCTCTCGCGTGTGATGATACCGGATAAACACAACGGGCCGCGCGGCTACACTATACGCTCTCTCTACTTTGACACTCCCGACGACTCGGACTATACGGACAAGATAGACGGACTCGAGCTCAGGAGGAAAATACGCATGCGCATCTACTCGCCCGGGCATGATTTCGCCATGCTGGAGATGAAGCAGAAGAGCGGCGCGTATCAGCTCAAACGCTCGCTGCGCATGGCGCGGGACGACGCCGAACGCTTGACGCGGGGGGACTATTCGCCCCTGCTGGGCTACGACGAGCCATTTGCCGCGGAGTGTTACGCGCTCATGAGCCTGCGCTGCTACCGGCCGAAGGCCGTGGTAGAGTATGAGCGGACCGCTTTCCTGGCCCGTGAGAACCATATACGCATAACACTGGACAGCTGCATACGCGCCAGCGAGACGGACCTGCGGCTGTTTGCCGGGCGCACGCACTACAACCCGGTCATGGACGAGTCGGGCATGGTGCTGGAGGTCAAATATAACGGTTTCATATTGAGCTATGTCAAAGACCTGCTCGGGGACATACACAGACCCGAGCTGTCGGTCAGCAAGTACTGCCTGGCCCGGAGCGCTACGCGCCGGAGCCTGAGATAAGAAGGGGAGAGGACAATGAGAGAATATCTGCTACAGCTGCTGGAGGGCAGCGGCGAGCTGACGGTCGAGACCATATTGATACGCATGGCCGTGAGTGCCGTTGTGGCGGCGTTTATCTTCCTGTCGTACCGGCTTTCGCACGCGGGGAGCATATACAGCCGCAAGTTCAACGTCTCACTGGCGGCGCTGACGATGATTACAACGACGGTCATGATAGTCATTGGAAACAATATAGCGCTGTCTCTCGGCATGGTGGGCGCGCTGAGCATAGTGCGCTTCCGCACTGCCATAAAGGATTCGCGCGACACAATATACATCTTCTGGGCTATCGTCGTCGGCATCTGCTGCGGCTCGGGCGACTATCTTGTCGCGGGCATAGGCAGCGCCTTCATTTTTCTGGCCCTGCTGCTCTTCGGCCGGATACGCAGCGACAACCGCGCGCTGCTGGTCATACGCTGCGCCCGCGTGGACGAACAGAAGATAGAGGCGCTCATATTCCAACACTATGACCGCAAAGCCATACTGCGCAGCAAAAACACAACCAGCGAGAGCGCGGAGTTTATATACGAGATTTCCGGGAAATATCTCAAAACCGCCGAAAAGTCAGGCGCCAAGAGCATAACCGACTTGGTCTATGAGATAGGCAGCGTTGAGTACTTCAACATCGTGATGCAGAGCGACGACATAAGCGGCTGAGACAACACAAATTTAGATGGGAGGTGAGGTAAATGAAGTACAAATTGGGTGCGCTTATTATGGTAGTAGCTCTATTGCTTGCAACTGCGGCGGCCACATTGGCCGACAGCGGGACGTCTACAGCGCGTGTGCATCAGCACCTCACCGGCCGTCAGCCGGATGCCGGCTGCGATTGCGACGGCAGCGAGCTGTGCACCCATCTTCCTCTCGTTGTCATAGATACCGGTGGCCAGGAAGTGCCGGGCGCACCCATAGGATCAGACGAGTGGGGGAGCATAATACCGTCTACTGCTGCAAATGGTGACAGCATGATAACGGCCAGCGTGGCCATTATGGACGACGAGAGCCGTAACCATCACCCCTCAGACGAACCGGATTTGGAGAGCGAAATACTCATCCGCATCCGCGGCAATTCTTCCAGGCGCTTTGACAAGAAAAACTACCTCATACGCTTCGTGAACGATGACGGCAGCTATGACGGCCACGAGGTCATGGGTATGGACGCCCACTACGAGTGGGCTCTGCACGGGCCGTATCTCGACAAAAGCCTGATACGCAATTACATGTGGTATAACATTGCTGGCGAAATGATGGACTATGCGCCGAACGTGCGTTTCTGCGAGCTAGTATTGAACGGCGAATACCTTGGCCTCTACCTCATGACCGAGACGATAACAAACGGTGAGGACAGCAGGGTGAACATATCCGAGCCGCTGGGCAGCGGCTCCAACGCGACGGGTTTCGTGCTCAGGCTGGATCGCGGCAGCTCAAACACGCTCAAAAACATCGAAAACTTTACCTGGTATACTTACAGGCTGAACAGGGCCTACGACTATAAAATCAATATAGAATACCCGCGCTCCGGTGCGCTGACGAGGGAGATGGCAGACGCCATAGAGCAGGAGTTTTCGGACTTTGAAAAGGCGCTGTACTCCATGGACTATGACGATGCCGTCTACGGATATGAGACGCTGATCGACGTCAATTCATTTGTCGATTACTTCATAATAAACGAATTCACCGGCAACGATGACGCGGGACAGTTTTCAACCTATATGTATAAGGACATAGGCGGCAAATACCGTATGGCGGTCTGGGATTTCAACAACGCCTGCGACAACTATCAGGAACAGCAGGTTGCGACGGGCGGAATACTGATGCGCAACAGCGTTTGGATGAACATGCTCACACGCGATGAAGAGTTTGACGAACGCATCATAAGCCGCTACCGCATGTGGCGTGAGAGCGTGCTCAGCGAGGAATACCTGCTTAACTATATAGACGAGACCGTGGCCTTCTTAGGAGACGCCATAGAGCGAAATTTTGAGGTGTGGGGATCCAGCTTTGAACAGCAGCTGCTCCTTCCCGCATCGCGTGACATTGCGAGCTTTGACGAGGCCATAAGCCAGCTCAAGGAGTTTATCACGGAGCGCGGCGACTGGCTAGACGAATACATCGACGTGATGCGCCAGTATGGGCACCCGTCGGCCACCAAGAAGTACAACCACTGAGCCCAAAAGGGGGATACACGGTGAAAAAGTTCATAATAGCCGTCTGTATCCTGGTAGTGGCGGCTTTCGGCGCCTGGTACGCCTATTTCCACCTGGGTATTTACGTGGACGTCGGCGAACCGGACGAGGTCAGCAGCTTCATGACCGTTGAGGGCGACGAAATCCTGATGGAGCGGGACGGAGCCTGGGAGGAATTTGAGATACGCGGCGTGAATATGGGCGTGGGCATACCGGGCGAGTGGGCCACGGATTACGCCATAGACCACGACACTTATATGCGCTGGTTTGAGTATATCCAGGAGCTGGGCGCAAATACGGTGCGCGTGTACACCATACAGGCCGACGACTTCTATAACGCCTTCTACGACTACAACACTGCCCGCGTAAGCGTCGGTGAGGAGCCGCTGTGGCTTATCCACGGCGTGTGGGTCAACGACTATGTGCAGTTTTCCCACCGCGACGCCTATGACCCGGATTTTATGCAGACGCTGATAGACGATTCCAAGACCCTCGTAGACATACTCCACGGCAACCGCAACCTCTCTCTGGGTTACGGGCACGGCTCGGGCAGCTACCGCCGGGACGTCTCCGACTGGGTGATAGGCTATATACTCGGCGTGGAGTGGGAGGACGTCACCGTCGCCTACACCGACAACAAGTACCCGGAGCGAAACAGCTACCGGGGCGAGTATATGTACACCACGTCCGAAGCCTCGCCCTTTGAAGCCCTGCTCTGCGAGGTGGGGGACAGCGTGATCGCCTACGAGACGGAGCGCTACGGCGAGCAGAGACTGGTTGCCTTCTCCAACTGGCCGACCACGGACCCGTTTGTCTATACCGCAGATATCACGGCACACTTCATGAAGTGCGCCTGCGTGGATGTTGAGCACATAAAGACTACGGACGCCTTCCTGGCCGGGCAGTTTGCCTCATACCACGTCTATCCGTATTACCCGGACTACCTCAACTTCAAGATAAGCCCCATAGTTGATGACGGCGGCAGCGCGCTGGACATGGGTACGTATTACTTCGACACCGAGACCGGCGTAAAGTTTGAGGACTATCTGGAGGACACGGACTACTACGACGCTGAAGGCGATATAAACACCTATCACGCCTATCTGAGTATGCTAGAGCGCTACCACACGATGCCCGTCATAATAAGCGAGTACGGCGTTTCAACCGGACGCGGCATGGCCCAGCGCGACGCCAACACCGGCCGCAACCAGGGCCACATGACCGAGCAGGAGCAGGGGCAGGCGGCCATAGAGTGCTACGAGGACATCATGGACTCCGGTTGTGACGGCAGCATTATCTTTACCTGGCAGGACGAGTGGTTCAAACGCACCTGGAACACCATGGCCAATGTGGACCTGGACCGCACGCCATATTGGAGCGACTATCAGACCAACGAGCAGTACTTCGGGCTGCTGGCCTTCGACCCGGGCGAGGTGGAGAGCGTCAGCTACACGGACGGCGACATCTCCGAGTGGGCTGAGGGCGACCTGGTTTGGAGCGGGGAGAACGGCAGCATATATATGAAGTACGACGAGAAGTTCGTCTACTTCTATGTGGACGCCGATGCGCGCTCCGGACCAATATATATACCCATAGACACCACGCCCAAGACGGGTACGACCTACTGTGAGAACTATGGCCTGAGTTTTGAGCGGCCCGTGGACTTTGTCATATGCATAGACGGCGAGGACAACAGCCGCGTCGTGGTGCAGGAAAGGTACGACGCCTTCCGCGCGATGTTCTATCCTTCCACTGTGATGATAGACCCGTACGTAAACGAGCCGGACACCGACACGCCGGTGTTCAATCCCATAAACCTGGTGCTTCAGCTCTTGCCCGAGGGCAGCAGCAATCCGGACATCGAGGCCTACGACGTCTACGAGACCGGCAAGCTTCGCTGCGGAGTGGCGAATCCGGAGGCAGACAACTTCGACTCCCTGGCCGACTTCTGCTTCACTCCGGACGGAGGGGTGGAGATACGCCTGCCCTGGCAGATGCTGAATTTTGCCGACCCGTCGCAGATGAGCATACACGACGACTACTACGAAAACTACGGCATCGAGTACATCCAGATAGACGAGATGTACGTCGGACTGGCCACTGCCTCGGAGGATACGCGAGTACGCATGAGCGCCTTCGCGCTGGAGGGTTGGGGTAACGACGTCACATACCACGAGCGGCTCAAGGAGAGCTATTACATCCTGCAGGAGTATTGGGCTGAGAACTGATTCACGAGAGGTGAGACGCATAAATGGGCAGCGAGGTGCTTATATACGGCTACGGCCTGGTGTGCCTGAGCATGCTGGCCTTTAACCTCATATACAGCCTCTATCTGCGCGGCGCGGGACGCAGGACGCGACGGCGCAAAGAGCACATGGCGGCGGTTGTAGTCCCGGCGCTCTCAGGTTCGCGTGTGCCTGAGGGGCACACGGAGCGCATGGCAGACATGCTTCGGCAGGTGAAGGACCTGCTGGCCCTGGATGATTACCTGCAAACTCTGCCGGAGGAGATAGCGGGCGAGTATATAACGCGCATAGCGGGCATATTTCCCGGGCTGGCCAAGTACTACGACGGGCGCGACGACATGTTCTGCGCCTATTTCAGCCATTTCGTGCAGCGCTGGGGACGTTACATGGCGGGCGAAAGGCGCAAACTTGCGCAGACTATCTCGCTCTATGCAAACAAAAACAGCCTTTATTGCCGCATAAACGCGCTCAAGGCGCTGTGCACGCTGGGCGACGCCGGAGTGCTGCTGGACGCCCTAGTCTATTTGGCCGCGGAAAACGAGGAGGACTTCCCGATCAATGACAAGATAGTAGTCGAGCTGCTGCTGAAATTTGAAGGTGACTCGCGCGAGTTCATAGAATTGATATGGGACCGCTTCGAACGCTTCCCGCCGCTGCACCAGCGGGCGCTGCTGGACTACATACGCTTCAAGAGCGGGGACTACAGCGACAAAATGTTGGAAATTCTCACCGACACCGGCCGTGACAAGGAGCTGAGGCTCTCGGCTATACGGTATTTTACGCGCTACCCGGATGAGCGGGCGCGGACGTCGTTGCTCGGCTTTGTATCAGACAAAGACCCGGCAAACTGGGAATATGCCGCAATAGCGGCGAGCGCTCTCGCGGAGTATCCTGGCGAGGACAGCGTAGACGTGCTGTCGGAGGCCATGCACAGCGGCAACTGGTATGTACGCAGCAACAGCGCCGAGAGTCTTGAAAAACTTGGCTTCAGGTACGAAGATCTGTTGGGCAAAGCTGCGGCCGAAGACCGTTACGCCCGCGAAATGCTCACTTACAGGCTGGAAACGCGAATGCTGAATGCCGAGCGTGACAAGGCAAAGGAGGCGGCAAAAGCATGAGCACCCGGGAGTTTATACAACTGTTCCTCATGTGTGTCGAGGCCTTTTTCGTGGTTTATATGGTTGGATACGCAAGCTTCCTATTCCTCTCGGTGACGGTGGGTTCTTCGGAGCTCTATGCCGCCCGACGGCGCAACGAGCTCAAAAATGAGCTTGAAAACGACTATTACTTGCCTGTCAGCATCATAGTTCCCGCCCACAATGAGGGAGTGACGATAGAGGCCACGATAAAGAGCCTGCTTGCACTCGAATACAAGCTCTATGAGATAATTGTTGTGGATGATGGCTCTACCGACGATACGGCGCGAGTGGTGCGTGACGGGTTTAACATGCTGCGGGTTGACAGGCCTATACAGAGACGTATAGCCTGCCAGCCAGAGCGGGCCATATATGAGTCGCGGCAGTGGAAAGTGCCGGTAACGCTGGTGATGAAGGAAAACGGCGGCAAGGCCGACGCGTTGAATATGGGTATAAACGTGGCAAAATATCCGTATTTTCTGTGCATTGACGCGGACAGTGTTCTACAGTATGATTCCCTGGAAAAAATAGCGCGCCCGATTTTGGAGGACTCCAGGACAGTAGCTGTGGGCGGCGCCGTTAGACCCTGTAACGGCGCCGTGATAGAGAACGGACATGTTACGCGCTACCGCATGCCGAAGAACCTGCTGGCAAGCATGCAGGTGCTTGAATACGACCGCAGCTTTTTGGCATCACGCATACTGTTTGACAAATTTAACGGCAATATTATAATCTCCGGCGCGTTCGGGCTCTTCCGCAAGAGCCTGGTCATAGCCGCCGGCGGCTATGACGACGACACTATGGGCGAGGACATGGAACTGGTGGTAAAGCTGCATGTCTTTTGCCGTGAGACGGGAACTCCGTACCGTATACGCTACGCGCCGGATGCCATCTGCTGGACGCAGGTGCCGGAGAAGTTGGGGGATCTCTGCAAACAGCGGCGCCGGTGGCATATCGGCCTCTTCCAGAGCATGATGAAGCACAGAAACATACTCGCCAACCCTAAATACGGCGCGGTGAGCTTTGTGTCATATTTCTATTTCCTGCTCTACGAGCTCTTCTCGCCGTACATCGAGATATTTGGCGTCATGACAATGATTCTGGCCTACTTCGTGGATCTCATAAACGTGCCGTTCATGCTGCTGTTCTTTGCCATTTACGTTGTGTACACAGCTATACTCTCGCTGACGGCGTTCCTGGCCAGAATACACACGATAGACATGAAGCTGTATTTTGCAGACCTCATTAAAGCGGTCGGCCTGTGTGTCGTCGAAGTCAGCTGCCTGCGTTTTATCATGGCCTGGGTGCGGACAACGGCGCTTATCGGCTACAAGAAGAAGAGAAAAACCTGGGGACGTATAGAACGGCAGACAATAGAGTTCAAATAATCTTAGGTTAGTTCCGGCGAGTGCCGGGGAAAAGAGTTGTTTATGGATGAGCGCGTATTGATATATGTGGCTGGGAACCCGGAGTTGTACCCGCTCGAGTACTATGACCCGGAGAGCGGGACATACCGGGGCGCCATACCGGAGCTGCTTGCAGACTTTGCTCAACAGGAAGGCTACGAGATGGTCTACTACGAGCCCGGGACGGCCGACAGGCGTGAGGCTCTGGCCGGGAATTTGCAGGCCGACGTGATATCCGGTGTCACTGGGGCCGAGAGCTTCGAGAACACCGTGAGCTCACTCACGCTCTTTGAGACGAACGATGTGAGCTACGGCCTGGCCTTCACGGAGAGCGCGCCTGAGAGCTTCATCAGCGCCCTGACGGCGTACGCCGAAGCGCGCACTACCGGCGATGTCACGGAAGAGTTGCTCGCGGCCGTGGCAGTTCCGAGCGCTGGGAACGGTCATGCGCTGCCTGCGATACTCACGCTGGCGGCAGCCCTGTGCGCAGCCTTGGCGGCGCTTGCCATTGTGTGGCGCAAGGGCAAAAAGCGCGTGACAGCAGCCAGGGTGGAACTGGACACAGATCCGTCCACAGGGCTGTACAACCAGTTTGGCTTTGAAAAGGTGTTTAACAGCACAGTGAATGACAACAACCGTGCGCTCTACTGTATGCTCTGCTTCCATTTCGAGCTTGGCCACATCGAGCGTGTGGGAGGCCCGGGAGAGATTCCGCGCTTCCAGCGCTTTGCCGCTGAGGCACTAAAGCGCTGGGTGTCCGGCGACGACATCATGGCGCTTGGCAGCAACGGGGACTTTTTCATATTGCGCCAGTCCGAGAGCCCGCAGGCGGCCAGGGACTGGGCCATCCGGGTGCGGGAAGAAATGCGAGCTTATGAATGCGCCGGAGCAACGCTTAATCTCAGGGATATCTCGGTAGGTGTGTTCCCGCTTGCGTCACGCGAGTACGACTATGAGAGCATACTATACCACGCCAGACAATGCGCCATAAGCGCAGGTTATAATGACATGAAAGCAAAAGTGTGCGGCGCCGGGCAATGCCATATCTGTGAGGAGGAACGCGAGCTCCTGGCAGACCTGGAACGGGGCCTGCAAAACCGGGAATTTCAGCTGAGCCTGCAATTTTTCGTAAGCGCCAAGGACTTTCACATAACCGGCGGCGAGGCGCTGTCACGCTGGATGCACCCCAAGCGTGGCCTGCTCAGCGCAGACAGGTTTATACCTCTGCTCGAGCGCGAGGGAAGGATAGACAAACTGGACTTTTACATACTTGAGCGCGCCTGTGAGTTCCTGCAGAAGCTGGGCGAGGTGAGGAGCGAGGACTTCTTTATCTCCTGTAACTTCTCACGCAGGTCTTTCTCCAAACCGGGCATCAAGGACCAGTGCCGGGAGATAATCGAACGCTATAACTTCCCGCACAGGGAGCTTATAATAGAAATAACCGAAAGCGGAGACATAAGGCCCGAGGAGGCCGAGCAGATGCGGGAGAACATACTCGCGGTGCGGTCCCTGGGTGTGCAGGTGATGTTCGACGACTTCGGTATGGGCTATGCCACGTTCCATGACCTTCAGGTTTACCCAATGGACGGATTGAAACTGGATAAGAGTCTGGTGGACTGTATGAATACCAGGCAGGGACAGACAATTATGGAAGGCATAGTGCGCACAGGTCACAACCTGGGCCTCGTGATACTGGCAGAGGGAGTAGAGGAGGAGTGGCAGGTAGAGAAACTGCAGAAGCTGAACTGTGACATTCTGCAGGGATACCTCTTCTATGTACCGTTGCCTGCCGCAGAGGCGTTGCGCCAGGCTGCAGATCCGAAGTGACAGGACGGGGTACTATGACAGAACTTAGGAACACAATGCTCATAGCGGACGGAGATGCTTCCGCGCGCAGTGTTCTGCGCGGGCTCTTCTCACACAAAGGGGACATTGCCGAGGCTGGCAGTGTATCTGAGGCAATTGAAGCTATATTAAAGGGCAGTGATGTACTGTGCGTGGCGCTGGTAGATGAAGCTCTCCCCGGCGGTGGCGCGCTTACACTGCTGCGCGAGCTGTACAATCGGGGAATAAGCCGTAGATTGCCGCTGTTTGTACTGATATCGGAAGTCAACGACAGCTATATGCGCGAAGTATTCCGGCTTGGCGCTACCGACGTCCTGATAAAACCCATTATGCCGTTTGTGGCGCTCAGGCGCATAGCCGGTGTGGTAGAGCTGTATAAGACGAGAGCGAGGCTCACGTCTCTCGTTGAAATGCAGGAAGAGCATATGAACGAGCAGACACGGCAAATTATAGAACTCAGCCACGGCATGGTTGAGTCCCTGGCCGCGGCCATAGAGTTCCGCAGCGAAGAGAGCGGCACGCATGTGCGCAGGATACGCGAGATAACGTCGATTTTGCTCAGCGAGACAGTGCTTGGCGAGGGGCTGGGCTCAAATGAGATAGAACATATAGCGCTGGCCTCGGTGCTGCACGACGTGGGGAAAATTGCTGTGCCGGACGCCATATTGAACAAGCCCGGCAAGCTCACGCGCGAAGAGTTTGAAATCATGAAGCGGCACACTGTACAGGGCGAAGCGCTGCTTGCAAGCATACCCCAGCTCAGGGAACACGGAAGCTATAAATATGCCCTGGACATAGCCCGGCACCACCATGAACGCGGCGATGGGAAGGGCTACCCGGACGGCTTGAAATACGGCGAGATAAGCCCCTGGTCACGCGCCGTTTCGCTCGCCGATGTCTATGACGCACTGCGGATGCAGCGTGTGTACAAGCCCGCATACAGCCACAGCGAGGCCAAAAACATGATACGGACCGGACAGTGCGGCGGCTTTGACGGCGAACTGTTGGAGTCTTTCATGCAGGTCGAGGGACACATTGCGTCACTGTACAAATAATAATAGCCCGGCTCCGGGCCGGGCATGGGAAAGCGGCCGCCTACAGGCGGCCGCTTGTTTTTTATTCGGCGGGGCAGATGGCCCAGCAGCGGGCAGGGAAGCCCACGCCGTCACGCAGCTTCGGGAAAGCGCAGACGATGAGAGCGCCCACAGGCGGGCACTGGTCAAGGTTGCGCATGACCTCGATCTGGAAACGGTCTACCGCGAGTATGTACTGCTCACCAGGATAGGGGTAGGCGCCCTCCTTGGTCGTGACGGTGGCGGGATCGGTGTCGGCGGGCTCGTGGCCGATTGCGCCGATGTTGCGGTTCTCTACGAGCCACTTTATGGCCTCGACGTCCCAGCCGGGGTAGTGGGGCTGGCCGTTCTCGTCGGGGTTGTCCAGGTTGGACTTCTTGTACCAGTCGCTGCGGAAGGCGACGAAGGCGCCCTCGGGGATGCGGCCGTACTGCTCTTCCCACTTCTGGATATCCTCAACCTTGAGCATGAAGTCGGGGTTGGCGGCGCACTCGGCGCTCTTGTCGATGACGACTAGCGGGTAGACGAGCTCTTTGACGTCGATCTCAGCCATGGTGCGGCCCTTCTCGTGGAAGTGGCGCGGGGCGTCAACGTGGGTGCCGTACTGGCTGGCCACGCTGTACTGGATGCAGCGCATGGGGGCCATCATGTCGTCGGGGGTACCGGGCATGTAGTCGAAGAGCAGCGTGCCTTCCAGCGGCTTGAAGCCGTACCAGTGCGGGGTCTCGGGGCTCAGTTCATGGGTGAGATCCACCCACTTGTACTTCTCGCTCTTGAGCTCGGAAAGTGTGTTCCAAAGTGTCATGTTCATGCTTCTTCCTCCAATATCCATGTGAGTTACCGTTCGCCGCTTGACCGGCAAGCAAAGCGATGGTATAATGTGTTCACAAGAGGGGCTGACCCGTGCCAGCGGGCCCGGCACACCTCCACCAAGTTTATAGCTTGAGAAATGGCCGTTCCGCGTGGGGTGGGGCGGTTATTTCTTTTTGGTTACGTTTATAACTCCAAAGATAACAACGGCTAACAGATTTAGAAGCATAATAGTTTCCTGTACTGTCATGTTGTCACCCCCCTCTTATGTAAGGAGGTGCAGCCGTTCCACTCTTGCTTGGTGGTATTTTAACACAATATATCTCTATTGGCAATAAAAACGCCGTGAACCATTTAAAGGCTCACGGCGTTTCGCTTTTAGGCTTCGAAGCAGCCGGAAAATGCGGCGCTTGCGGTAGTTTTGGCATCCTCGGAGAGAATGGCGTAGAAGACATATTCACCTTCGGTCCAGAGCTGAGCGTTCTGGAGTTTGGGGAACTCTTCAGGCAGATACTCTGGCATCCAGGAGTCAAGCCGCAGCTGGAGGTAGTTCTGCACGGCAGTGTGAAGAGCCTCGGCCTGAGCGGCGTCAGCGCCCTTGAAAAGCCCAAATTCATCGATGGTGGTGCCGACGTTCGTGCTCATGACAACGCAGCTCTCATAGTCCTCGCTGGTAAGCGAGAACATGTTCTCAAGATATTCCGAGGGCATTTCAACCATGTTGTCCGTAGATACTACGGCTTCAATGGCAGAGAGAACGTTGTCGAAGCCAGGGTCGGGGACGTCGGCCTCGCCGCAGCCGGAAAATGCGGCCAGGGCAATGGCAAGTACCAGAATAAGTGCGATCTGCTTTTTCATAGCCTCACCTTTCTACAGGCGGCCGGTGCGGCCGCCATCCCATTTCCACTTGAGATTACTGATAGGCGTGGGTACGCAGATAACCCAGCACGGCATTGAAGCCGTCGGCGTTGAGGTGCAGCCCGTCGCCGTTGCAATATTCGGCGCGCAGGGCGCCGGATTCGTCCTTCAGCACGCTGCAGGAGTCGGCATAACGTGTGCCGGTGGCTGCGGCCACATCCTGTATCCAGCCGTTGGCGCGAGTTATGTTGTCGTTGTTTATCTCGCTGTAGTAGGCGTAGCTCGGCATGTTCGGATAGATGCTGTTGCAGATTATCTTGGTATTCGGGCTAACCTCGAGAATGTTGTTAATGAGGTCGGTGTAGCAGGACTTGAAGGTCTCCTCGTCCATGAAGGAAACACCGTTGACGCCGAGGGTGATAACCAGATATTCGGGCTGCTTCTGACGCGCGGCCTCCTGAATGCTTATCTCGTTGCCGGAGCCGGGGCGAGGATATTCAACCGTTGCCGTGGCGTAGTTTGAGAGCGTAAGCGTGCCGCTGGCAGGGGTCCAAACCTGCTCAGTGTTGCGGCCGCCGGTGAGCACTTCATAGTACCACAGACCGTAAGTGGTGCTGTCGCCGAGGAAGGTCAGGCTGTCAATGTAGCTCTGGCCGGCGTCGGCAGTCTCGCCGAGGACGGTGCTGGGGGCGGCAGAGGGAACGGTACCCGGGTCAGAGGTCTCGCTGCCTGGGTCGCCGGTACCTACGTCACCGCCGGTGGGGTCACCGGTCTCATCGGTGGGAGCGGCAGACTCAACAGTGGGCGTAGTAATGGGTACATTCTCGCCGGAGCCGCAGCTCGAAAGTATAAGTGCGAGGAGTACGGCGAGCAGACAAATCAGAATGCCGCCCGTCCAAAGGAAAAATACGGATGATTGTGCGTTGCGTTTCAAGATATAATCTCCCGGTTTCGCAGGGGTAAATACCCCGATATTGGCCGATCCGGTCAAACGGCCGGGCCGTATGACGCGATGCCGCCTCCCGAGGGAGGCGGCACGGGATCAAAGGCACTATTACTCGTCGGCTTCTTTCTTGGCCTCGTCGATAATCTTCTGCTGCACGGCGGCGGGGGCCTCCGCGTAGCGGACGAACTCGAGGGTGAAGCTGCCGCGGCCCTGAGTCATGCTGCGCAGGTCTATGGCGTAAGAGCTCATTTCGGCCATGGGGACCTCGGCTTCAACCGTCTGCATGCCGCCCTCGGCGTTCATGCCCATGACGGTGCCGCGGCGCTTGGAGCTGATATCGCTCATGATATCACCCATGTTAGCGTCGGGAATAGTGACCTTCAGCAATCCAATCGGCTCCAATATGACGGGGCTGGCGTTAATAAGTTCCTTATAAGCGAGAGAAGCTGCAGTCTTGAACGCCATTTCGCTCGAGTCGACGGGGTGGTAGGAGCCGTCGTAGAGGGTGGCCTTGAGATAGACCATCGGGTAACCGGCGAGGACACCCTTGGTGCAGCACTCGCGCAGGCCCTTTTCAACAGCCGGGAAGAAGTTCTTCGGGACGCTGCCGCCGAAGACGTTCTCGGCGAAGATCATATCTTCCTGCTCCTCCTGGGGCTCGAACTCTATCCAGACATCGCCGAACTGGCCGTGACCGCCGGACTGCTTCTTGTGGCGGCCGTGGGCCTTGAGGGGCTTGCGGATCTTCTCGCGGTAAGCCACGCGGGCCGGGCTGAGTTCGACTTCCACACCGAACTTGTTCTTGAGCTTGTTGCAGAGCACGTCAAGCTGGATGTCGCCGGCGCCGGCAATGACCATTTGCTTGGTCTCGGCGTTGTTGGTGATGGTGAAGGAGCGGTCCTCGTCGTTCAGACGGGCGAGGCCCTGGGCGACCTTGTCCTCCTGGCCCTTCGTCTTGGGGGCGATGGCCATGGAGTAGCACGGAGTGGCAAACTCAATGCCGGGCGCGGCCTCGACGGCCTTGGCGTCGCAGAGGGTGTCGGCGGTCTTGGTGTCGGAGAGCTTGCTCACGGCGCCGATGTCGCCGCAGCAGATTTCCTGGACCTCGACGTTTTTCTTGCCCTGCATATAATAGATGTGGCCGAGCTTCTCCTGAGCGCCGCTGCGGGCGTTGGTCAGGGTCATGTCGGGGGTGACCTTGCCGGAGATGACCTTGAACATGCTGAACTTGCCGAACTGGTCGGAGATGGTCTTGTAGACTATCGCCTTGGTGCTGCCGGCCTCGTTGACGGGCTCGCCGAGCTCGTGGGGGGCGGGGAAGAAGTTCTTGATGGCGTCGAGCAGTTCGAGAGTGCCCATGCCGGAAGTGGCGCAGCCGCAGTAGACGGGGACGATCTCGCCCTCGGCTATACCGGTGGTCAGGGCGCCGTAGATTTCTTCGCTGGAGAGCTCCATGGTCTCGAGGTACTTCTCCATGAGTTCCTCGCTGGTACCGGCGGCGTTCTCGGCTATTTCGCTGTAGAGTTCCTCTACACGGTCAGCCATGCTGTCGGGGATGGGGCACTCGCTACGCTTGCTGCCGTTGTACTTGTAAGCCTTGCGGCCGACGATGTCAACTATGCCGACGGGCTTGCCGCCTTCGACTATGGGAGCGGCCATGGGGCTGACGCTCGGGCCAAACTTGTCGCGCAGGGCGTTGAGAGCGGTGAAGTAATCCGCGTGCTCCTCGTCGAGCTTGGAGATGTAGATAGCCTTGGGGAGATTGGCGTCGGAGAGGCTCTTCCAGGCCTTCTCGGCTCCGACGTTAACGCCGTCCTTGGCAGAGACGACTATGATGCCGGTGTCGGCGACGCGCAGGGCCTCGGCGACCTCACCGGCGAAGTCAAAGTAACCCGGGGTGTCCAGAATATTTATCTTCGTCTTCTGGTACTCCGTGTACATCGTGGACAGGGAGATGCTTATCTGACGGCGAATCTCCTCAGCGTCGAAGTCGGAGACGCTGTTGCCCGCCGCGGTGCTGCCCATACGGTCAGTCACACCGTTGAGGAAGAGCATGTTCTCGGCGAGGGTAGACTTGCCGTTGCCGCCGTGGCCGAGCAGGGCGACGTTGCGAATGTCTTTGGTTGCGTAGCTCATGTGTGTTTCCACTCCTTCTTATATTAAAACGTAGCGTTTTCCCAAAAATGAACCAACTAATTATATAATACTTTGGCGGCTTTGGCAATAGCCAAAAATGCAATAGTTTTTAACGGGGTTATTCCCGTGCAAAGCTGTAAAGGTGGAACTTTTTGCCGCGCTTGACGTCTAACAGGACAAAAAATGGCGGGGACTCATATTTATGAGGGGGTAATAAAATGAAAACGGGAAAGGCCATGGGTACAATGCTCACTGCGCTGGCAGTGGCAATGTGCCTGACAGGCGCAGCTTGGGCCAACACCTCGTGGGTATGGCTGACCGACGCGAGGCCCGGCGACGTGCTGCCGTTCACAGCCGCTGCGACGATAGCCATAGAGTTCTGCGCGGTGTACTTCGTTGGGAGGACAGGGCGGCCCTGGAAGACGCTGATCGTAGTCGTACTGGCGAACCTGATGAGCTTCATCTGGCCATATTTGCTGATGAAGTTCGGGAACGCTCAGACCGGGCACGGGGTGTGGGACACGGGCTACTTCGTGGGAATTATATTCCTGCTCATAACCGTGGCCATCGAGCTGCCCATAACCTACTACAACCTGAAACCGGGCGCGCAGAGCTCGAAGCGGCTGCTGTGGACGGTTATCGTTGCGAACGCGGTCACGACGGCGATGTGTGCCGTCGTGGAGCGCCTCTATTGCAGCGGAAGCGGCTGATTACGAGAAAAGGCCGTCAGGCAAACGCCTGACGGCCTTTTGTTTATTTTTCTAGGGCCTCGGCCACGAGTTCCAGGTTGTGGCGTATCGGCAAATGCTGGGGACAGCGCTCTTCGCACTGGCCGCATTTGATGCACTCGGAGGCCTTGCCGCGGCCTTCGGCCAGGCTTGCGTAATAAGATTGGGGCGCGGTGCCAGGCATCTTTATACGAGCCAGGTAGTAGTTGTACACTGCAAAGTACTCGGGGATGGGGATTTGCATGGGGCAGCCGTCGGTGCAGTAGTGGCACGCGGTGCAGGGTACGGCGATGGAGGAACGGATGACTCCGGCGGCCTTGAGTACGGTTTCAGCCTCGTGTTCCGTCAGGGGCTTGAAATCAGCCATGTAGCCGGTGTTGTCCAGCATCTGCTCGGGGGCGGTCATGCCGGAGAGCACGGTCATGACGTTGTCATGGGAGGCGGCGAAGCGTATGGCCCAGGAGGCGATAGAGGCCTCGCTGTCGAGGGCGTGCAAGAGCGCTTCGGCTTCGGCGGGGACGCTTGCAAGCGCGCCGCCGCGCACGGGTTCCATGACTATGACGGGCTTGCCGTGCTTGGTGGCGACTTCGTAGCAGCGGCGGGATTGTATAGCCACGTCCTCCCAGTCTAGGTAGTTGAGCTGTATCTGTACGTACTCCAGTTCGGGGTGGGCGGTGAGAATTTCGTCCAGCAGCTCGGGTTTGTCGTGGAAGGAGAGACCGATGTGCTTGGCCCTGCCCTCGTCACGCAGGCGGCGAATGAACTCGAAGGCGTGCATCTCCTGGGCCTGGCGGTAGGTTTCAAAGTTCAGGCCGTGGAGCCAGTAGTAGTCCACGTAGTCGAGGCCGAGCCGCTCAAGCTGCGCATCGAAGAAGCCGGGGATCTCAGCCTCGTCTTTAATCATGAACATGGAGAGCTTGTCGGTGATGGTGTACGCCTCGCGCGGGTAGCGCTTGACCACGGCTTCGCGGAAAGCTATTTCGCTGCTGCCGCGGTGATAGGGCGCGGCGGTGTCAAAGTAGGTGAAGCCGCGCTCGAGGAAGGTGTCGGCCATGACCTTGACAGTTTCAACGTCTACGCTGGTGGTGTCGTTGGGGTCCAGAAGTGGCAGACGCATGAGCCCAAAACCGAGTTTTTTCATGAAATCCCTCCTAAAATATCTGGATAGCGCATATTTAACAGGGGGCCGCCGCACGACAGCCCCCGGATTCTGTTATCAGCGCGCCATGGCCACCGCGGCTATGATGCCGGGAATAGCGAACAGGGCCATGTAGGCGATGAGCCAATTCACGGCGAGCCCGCCGGCAAAGGCATAGAGCGCGAAGACCAGCACTACGCCGACCACTGCGGCGACTGCGGAGAGGGTGGTTCCCAACATGGCCGAGATGTAGCAGCGGTGTCCGCAGCCGGACACTTCCATGAAGCCGCCCAGGCCTTCGCGGCCGAGCAGGGCGCAGATGGGGCTGCCGTCTTCCGGCTGAGTTGCAGAGACCGCATAGCGCACGGCGAAGAGCGGGAAGTCAAAGCCCTCTGCCGGGACGTGGTATTTGCGGTTGAGCATGAGCGGCGTCACGAGGAAGTCGCGCACGGCAAATATAGGCACGCGCCTGTCGCGCAGGCAGCCCGCGAGGGCCCGGCCCACGCTGGGCACGGGGGAGTAGTCGATAGTGAAAATACCGGAGAGCACGCCGCTTATGGCTACAAACACGGCGCTGCGGTCGGCGAGCTTCTGCGGCACCATCACACCCATGAGCCGCATGAAGGCCGCGCTGCCGCACAGCACTTCCTCACCGGCTATGAGCGCCGTGAGCCCGCCGCCCTCATGGCAGCAGAAGTCTTCCACGCGGCGCATGGCGTAGCCGTTGCGGCGCAGCAGTTCGGAGAATACGGGCGAGAGCCCGCTGCCCGAAGCCACGATGACGCTACTCGCGTCAGCTATCACGCGCTCGGCCGAGGTGCCGTCCAGCACTCGGATGGAGGATATTTTGACACTGTCGCCCGGGAAGAGGTCGGTGTCGGTGATGACCATACCTATTGAGCGGCCGATGTCACGCATGCCGGGCCAGCCGGCGACAGCCGCGCCGCGCCTATAGGCGCGTATGGCCAGCAGGAAGTATGGAAGCGCACAGGCGACAAAAGCGCCCATAGGTGCAATGGCGCATGCCGAAGCGGCAAAAACGCGGAAGAAATATGTCCAGCGCCCGGATATAGCCGTCGCTATCACGGCCAGCGCGAACGAGGCCAGGAGCAGCCAGGGCGCGGCAACACTGAAAACGCTTTCGACCGCGTCGGGTTCCTCACAGCGGTGCAGCCAGCCCTCGGTGGAGCGGCTGCTCTTGAGCAGGACACTGCCCTCGCGGCCCTCTATGCCGTTCTCCGCGGTGACAACGGCCGGGTCCTCTGCAAGCTCCTGGGCTCGGCAGCTGAAGCGCAGCGCGCGCGCCTCCAGCAGCGCGCCCCAGAGCGCGAAGAACATGGAAAGCGCGGCCGCGGCACACATGGGCACGCCCCAGCCCGCCTGCCCGACTGCGTAGCTGACGGCCGCATCCAGGGCGGCGGCGATGTTGGCCACCGCCACGAGGGTCCAAAGTCCCGGACGCCCGCGCACGAGGTTCATGACGCCGGAGGTGAAGACGTCCAGGCCCAGCATCACGACGGCAAGCTGCATTACAAGGCAGGCGAGGCTAGTGACCTTGAGGTCGCTGCCCAGCGCGCCGAAGGCAGGCAGACCGAGCGAAACCCAAAGCAGAGCTGCCATTGGGAAGATGGACAATTTGAAGCGGATGCGAAGGGAGTTGACGTTCCCGGCGTAGTACTTGGCGGCCTTTTTTGCGCTGAGCTCTTCGCCCAGTTCCTCCGCGTCTTCTATGGTGACGGCAGATCCGGCACTCTGCGCCCGCCTGAATTTGACGCTCAGCACGGCCAGAAGGCCCAGAATGGGGTTTGCCTTTTTCGCGCTTCCATAATCGTGCCGCGGCGCGTTTTCACTCTCGGGGCGGGCGTATTCGTAGCCCTCTTCGGAGCCGGCGCTGTATTCGCGCATGTCCTCGTCCGGGTCGTAGAAGCGGCCGGAGTCGAAGTCAGAATCTCCGCGTTCCTCACGGCCATAAGTATAGGCGCCGTCGCCGAAATCTGTTTCCGGCTCTGCGGCGCTTGCCGCCCACTCGCCGTAGTCGAACTTCTCTGCGTCCTCGAGCTTGCGCTCGGTCCACGTAGACGCTCCGTCACTGTGCTGCCAGCGGGATGAGCGGCGCTCGGCCTCGGTTATTACGCTGTCCAGGTCGCGGCCCTTTGGCCCGGGGTAAACTTTGACGTCCTCATCGCCGTCCGGCAGTATGGAGCTCGCAGGGCGGTAGACCTTTACGTCGTCGTCGCCGGCAAAGTCGGGTTCGCCGCCGGGTTCGGGAGTGAACTCGTCCTCGGCCGGAATGTTTACCCTTCTGCCAAAGCGCTCAAAACTGCGGCGCAGACGCCCGGCGTAGCCGGAGGCCTCGCTGTAATAGTCGTGATCGGGTTCGGGTTCCGGTTCGTTGTAGAATGCGTCCACAGTCTCGTCGGCCTCGCTGCTGTCTATACCCGCCGAAAGCGTCTCTCCGAGGGACTCATAGACTATCTGCCTGGCGCGTTCTGCGGTGTCGCGGGCCTCGGCCTTTTCGGCGTCGAAATCCGCGTACTCGGCCAGAATGCTCTCGAGGCTCAGATCGTCGCTTGTATTCTCTATATTTATATTGTCGTTGGTCAGATTCTCAGTGTCGAGCAACTATGTAACACCCCTCACTGCCGTGCGGCAGCGGTTTACGCCCCGGTCCTCTGCCGGAGCACTTCGTATATCAGCACCGCGGCCGCGGCCGAGGCGTTCAGCGAGCTGACGCGCCCGCGCATGGGTATGCTCACGAGCACGTCGCAGCACTCGCGCACAAGGCGGCTCATGCCGTCGCCCTCGGAACCTATGACGAGGCAGACGGGACCGCGCAAATCAGTTTTCCACATCTCACTGCTGCCCTCGGCGGCCGCTCCGTAGACCCATAGCCCGCGCTCCTTGAGCTCGCGCAGCGCGGCGGGTATGTTGGGCACGCGCGCCACGGGCAGATACTCTGCCGCGCCGGCGCTGGTCTTGTCGACCACTGCGGTGAGCCCCGCGCTGCGGCGCTTGGGGATTATGACCCCGTGGGCTCCGGCGCACTCGGCGCTGCGTATGATGGCGCCCAGATTGTGTACGTCGCTTATCTCGTCGCAGACGATGACAAAGGGCTCTTCGCCGCGCTCCGCGGCCAGGGCGAAGATGTCGTCTATGCTCGCATACTGCGTGACGGCGGCCACGGCGATGACGCCCTGGTGCGAACCGGTTACGCTCATCTCGTCGAGCTTGCGCCGGTCAACTGTGACGACGGCGATGCCATTGTCCTTGGCCCGGGAAATGATGCGCCCGAGCGCCGGGTCGTTGGAGCCCCGGGAGACAAATAGCTTGTCTATGGCCCTGCCGGCCCTCATGGCCTCGTTGACCGCGTTGCGGCCCTCTATCAAATCGCTCCTGAGCTCGTCGTCCATGTCTGCCTCCGTATTAAGCATAGTGATACAGATAAAACTATACCACAGTTGAAGTAAAGAATAAAGTATTAAATTGATGGAATTTGTAAAATTAACGCCCTGTACAAAAAGAAGCCCGCGTTCTCATGAACGCGGGCAAAATGCCGGATTTTCAATGTATACCGGCCAATCTGGACGATGCGCCGCGCAGCGCCGCAAGGGTTCGCTCGCGGTTGCGCTCCATGCGCGTGCTCGGTCCCGAGCAGCTTATGGCCGCTATTGCAGCGCCTGAAGCGTCGGTGAGGGCCACGGCAAAACAGGTGAGGCCCTCTTCACTCTCCTCATTGTCTATGGCCCAGCCGCGCTCGCGTGTGAGTCTGAGCTCGTTGTAGAGCTGTTCCGGCGTGCCGATGGAGTTCGGCGTGGGGCGCTCGAAGCGGGCCGCGGCGGCGTACTGCTCCCACTGCTCAGGTCGCTTCTGGCTCAGGAGCATTTTGCCCGTCGCCGTCTGATGCGCCCAACGCCGGTCGCCCAGGACGGTGTCCATCTTGAGATTCAGCCTGCCGAGCGCCTTGTCCACGAAGACTATGTGATACGGCCCGTCCATTGTGGCCAGATGCGCCGTTTCTCCGGTCTCGTCGGCGAGACGGGAGAGCTCCGGGCGCACCAGCCCGGCGAGCACCATGCGCGTCTGGGCAAGCGCGCCAAGGGAGAAAAGCTTGATACCTAGCCGGTAGCCGCCCTCTTCGGTGCGCGTGAGGTAGCCCTTGGCCTCCAGCGTGTACAGTATGCGAAAGGCCGCCGTGCGGCTCACGCCCAAGGCCTTTGCGGCCTTGGCGGCAGTGAGCTCTTCATATTCAAAGTATAGCCCCAGCGCGTCCAGAGCGTGGTCCAGAGACGAGAGTATATACTGCGAACTCTCAGGTGTTTTCATGTCCCGGCCTCCCACACCATGCGCACTTCGGCCTGGCCGGTCTGAACGTCAGTACCCTCGCTCAAAACGCGGAAACCTTCACGCTCGTAAAACTCCCGCGCGCGGGAGTTTTGGACGTAGACGTCCAGGACGAGTTCTTCCCTCATGGCTTTCGCCAGGCCCAGCAGCCGGGCGCCTATGCCCTTCGAGCGCGAGCCCTGACGCACGAACAGCCCGGCCACGTAGCCGCCGTCGAGGCCGATGAAGCCCTCCACGCCGCCGCCGTCCTCATATACATAAACCTCCGCATGCGCTATCTGTTCACGCACCTCATCAAACTTGCCGCGCCAGTAATCTGCCGGGACAAATCCGTGCGCTTCCAGGTTGGACTCGAGCCATATTTGCGCTATGTCGTCCAGATCCGCGCCTGCCATGCGTCTGATCATAGTAACCTCCTTGACTTTGCAGCCCGGACGTGGTATTCTCCGGGTAGATATGGTTCGTAAATCGAACGTAATGTTATTATAGCGAACAAATTTGAAAACGTCAAGTTCGCAAGAGTTCGCCATAATAATTGCACAAATTGAAGGTAGAAACTTTGTACAATTTGCGAGGAGTGATACAGATGCAAGAAATACGGCTGCACGGCAGGGGCGGCCAGGGCCTTGTGAAAGCCAGCCACATAGTGGTCAGAACCGCTGTGGAGACGGGGCACTACGGACAGTTCATACCCTTCTTCGGGGTTGAGCGCAAGGGTTCGCCGGTGTTCGGCTTCCTGCGCCTGGCCGAAGAACCCATACGGCGCAAGACGCAGGTGTACACGCCGGACGTGCTCATCATACTTGACGACACGCTCATACACCTCTCAGCCACTTATGCCGGATTGCGCGAGGGCGGTACGGTCATCATAAACTCGGCCCATGCACCGGAAGAGCTCGCCATCCCCGAGCAGACGGGGAGGGTGGCGGTTGTAGACGCTACGGCCATAGCGCTCGACGAGATTGGCAGGAACATACCGAACACGGCCATGCTCGGCGCCTTCGCGCGCGTAACGGGCCTGGTAGACGCCCAGAAGCTCTTTGACAACATAGCGGCCGAGTTCGGGGAAACAAACCGCGAGGCGGCCCGCAGGGCCTATGACGCTGTGCGCATATGTTAAGGAGGAGCGGCATGGATAGAGAACACGTGACCCCGCTCGGAAATGACGGGATGTACATACTGGATACGGCGTCCTGGCGTGTGGTCAGGCCCGTGATGAACAAGGACCGCTGCGTCAACTGCGGCATCTGCCTGGGCTATTGCCCCGTGGGCAGCATCTACGCCGAGGGGCGCGAGATACTCATAAGCTACGACTACTGCAAGGGCTGCGGGCTCTGCGCCGCGGAGTGTCCCAAGCAGGCCATAACGATGGAACCGGAGGTGAAGTGAGATGGGCGAAGTTAAAGCGTTGACCGGCAACAAGTGCGCGACTATGGGCGCGGCGCTTTGCAGGCCGGATTTGATAGCGGCCTATCCTATAACGCCGCAGAGCTCGGTGGTTGAGGGCCTGGCCGACCTCGTCTTCTCCGGAGAGCTCAACTCACGCATGGTGCAGGTTGAGAGCGAGCACAGCGCTATGAGCGTGGTGCAGGGCGCGGCCGCAGCGGGCGGCCGTGTGTTCACCGCCACGAGCGCCCAGGGCCTCGCGCTGATGTACGAACCCTACTTCCGCATGTCAACGCTGCGCCTCCCGATGGTTATGGCTATCGCCACACGCGAGATGACCTCGCCGGAGACGATATGGTCTGGACAGCAGGACGCTATGAGCGTGCGTGAGGCGGGCTGGATACAGTGCTTCTGCGAGACCAACCAGGAGATACTGGACATGATAATCCAGGGCTACATGCTTGCCGAGGACAAAAGGGTGCTCATACCCGTGAACGTCTGCTATGACGGCTTTTACTCGAGCCACCTCGTCGAGCGCGTGGAGCTGCCCACGCAGGAGGAAGTTGACGCTTTCCTTCCGGCATATTCTCTCCCGGCCAAGCTCGACCCTGCGACGCCGCAGGCGCTCGACCCCATGACTCCGGGCGAGCTGCTCATGAAATACCGCCACAACCACCTCGAAGCCATGCAGGCGGCGCTGCCCGTGATAGATGAAGTGGACGCTAAGTTCGCCGCTGCCTTCGGCCGCAGCTACGGCGGCGCGATAGATACCTACAGGCTCGACGACGCGGACTACGCCCTTGTCACTGTGGGCGGCATGACCGGCACGGCGCGCGACGTGGTGGATGCGATGCGTGAGAGCGGCGTGAAGGTGGGCGTGCTCAAGCTGCGCTTTACCCGCCCCTTCCCGGTGGAAAAGGTGCGGGCAGCGCTGGCCAATGTGAAGGGCTTCGCCGTCGTCGACCGCTCGGTGAGCTTTGGCTGGAACGCGGGTTCCATGTACAGCGAGGTCTGCGCCGCTATGGGAGAGACGCTCGCGGGCAAGGCGCACTTCTCCGCAATCGGCGGCCTGGGCGGTGCCGACATTTCGATGGCGCACATGGAGAACGTGGTTAAAACTCTCACGTCGCTCAACGAACCGGGCCGGGCCGATACGCTCTGGCTGATGGACTGAAGGGAGGCTTTCAAATGAGTTACATGGATATTCTCAAGACTGCGCCCCAGGTCATGACCCCCGGTTCCTCGGCCTGCCAGGGCTGCGGCGGCGAGCTCATACTGCGCCGCATAATGCAGATAGCGGGCAACAACAGCGTCTTCGCCGTGCCGCCCGGATGCATGGCCGGCGCGGGCGTGGACGGCTGGAGCTATCAGAACGGCTGCACGGCGCCCATACACATCACGCTCCTCGACAACACCGCGAGCTTCATGTCCGGCGTGAGCGAGATGTACCAGAGGAAGGGACGTCCCGACGTGAACATCGTGGCCATAGCCGGTGACGGAGCCACTGCCGACTGCGGCTTCCAGAGCCTCTCCGGCGCGGCCGAGCGCGGCACGAAGATGCTCTACGTCTGCTACGACAACGAGGGCTACATGAACACGGGCTTCCAGCGCTCGTCCACTACCAACCTCGGCTCCCGTACCTCCACCACACCCACCGGCGCGGCGATAAACGGCAAGGAGCAGAGCGCGAAGTATGTGCCGCTCATCATGGCGATGCACAACGTCGAGTATTGCGCCACGGCCAGCCCCTCGAACATGCCGGACTTCGTGGCCAAGGTGCAGCACGGCCTCGAGGCCAGCAAACGCGGCTTTGCCTACCTGCACGTGTTCTCGCCCTGCCCGACCGGCTGGAGCTTCAAGCCCAACGAGAGCATAGCCGTGGCGCGCCGCGCCGTGGCCTCGAACATGTTCCCGCTTTGGGAGTGCGACAAGGGCAAGTTCTACATGACCGAGAACCGCAGCCCCATCACGATAGCTGAGTTCGTGCGCGGCATCGGCAAGTTCAACAAGCTTACGGAAGAAGAGCTGGGCATACTGCAAAAGACGGCAGATGAACGCTACGCGCTTATAAAGCGCCTGTGCGGTAAGGATTGATACTACATTAAATAAAAGGAGACGAAGCCATGCTTCGTCTCCTTTTTGTATGTTGGCCTGGCTTATAGCTGGGCAAAGCGTTTCGCACCGCCGCGGCCGAGGTAGAGGTACATTGCCGCGCAGGCAGCGGCCAGGGCCACGGCACAGATGCACATGTAGGGAACCATGCCGATGACGTTATCGAGCAGCACCACGTACAGCGCGACCAGTGCCGCCAGCACGCCCCAGGATGCAAACATTGTAATCATGACGGCCATGGAGTTCTTGATAACCGCCGTCTCGTTTATGTAGTCGAACTTGGGGAAGCGCAGGTTCACCACCACGCCCAGCAGCGCGCCGAAGAGCGTCATGAGCGCGGGGATGACAATTACCAGCGCGCACTCCAGCGGCGTCATCGTCAGCGCGAGGATGCAGCAGACGGAGGCGATGAGCGTGACCGGCAGGGCGACGGCAACGTGCGTTTTCACTTTACTCATAAGTATCACTCTGGGCGTCACGGGCAGGCTCTTGAGCAGCCAGAGCGTCTTGCCCTCAAGTGAGATGCTGGGCGCACTTATGACATCCGTGCCGCAGAGGAAGCACAGTGCCATGACCATCAAAGCGCTCGTCCAGCCCTCAGGCAGGAGGGTGAGCACGGCAGACACGGTGTCGCGGTAGATTATCAGAGCGACGGCCGCAGCTATGGTGAGGATGGAGCCCATAGAGGCGTTGAGTATGTACATGCCGTTGGAGCCGAAGTGGGCGAGCTCCTTCTTGAAGAGCGCTGAAGAGGCGCTGCTGACGGCGAGGCGGCGCTCACGGTAGACGAGCTTTTTCGCCGCCGGCCGGCGCGTCGTGACGGAGAGGAAGCCGGCCGAGAGTATGACGTAGACAATGGCGAAGGGGATGATGCAGCACAGCGCGAAACCGCCCATAGCGAGCAAGTCTCCCGCTGCTGCCGCCTGCCCGAAGGCGTAGATGGGATAGACCGCGCTCATGCCGCCTGCCAGCGCGGCGCCGTTGGCAACCAGCTCGTTGAGCAGGTTGCTGAAGTTCATGTAAATGTAGAAGTATGCCGCCAGGAAGATGAGGTAGAGCGCCATTGTGATGATGGTCTTGTTGCGCATACGGGAGCTGACGGCGGCGAGTATCCACGCGATGAGGCAGGTGAAGGTCAGCACGAGAAGGGGCAGCAGTATCAGACACACAACAAAGCCCACCAGACCGGTGGCGCTGAAGCCTACATTCATGCCCCAGACTATACCCACAGGTATGAGCATAACGAGCTCGAGCGCGTAGTTGAGCACGAGCAGCGTGGCCATGCGGGAGCCGAGTATGAGCCTCGGCGGTATCGGCATGGCCAGCAGCAGCTCGTTGTCGCGAGCGTTAAAGAGTTGCTGCTGCGCGGTGAATACGCTGCCTATGAAGCTCAGCGCAAAGGCTGAAAGCGCGCCAATGGCGAAGTAGAACCAATCGAGGCCGGCCTCGTGCAGCGGGGCGGCCAGCATGTCGAACATCATGCCGCAGGCGAAGGCTATGAGGCCCACGCCGATGAGAATGATGACCAGTACGATGCCGGTAGAGACGCGCGAGGTATTCTGCGTGCCCTTGGATGAGCGCGTCAGAGAGGCCAGCACGCTTGAGAGCTGGGTCCTGAGCAGGGCTTTTAACATGGCTTACTCCTCCTCCAGCTCGAGGAACACGTCCTCCAGAGAGTCGTCGCCGCGCACCTCGTCCATAGTTCCGGCCTTGATGAGCTTGCCGCCCTTGATTATGGCCACCATGTCGCAGAGTTTCTCCGCAACCTCGAGCACGTGCGTGGAGAAGAATATCGCGCCGCCGGCGTCGCAGTGCTCGCGCATGATGCCCTTGAGCTTGTGCGTGGCCACGGGGTCGAGGCCGACGAAGGGCTCGTCCATGATGATGAGTTTCGGCGAGTGTACCAGCGCGGAGATGATGGCCAGCTTCTGCTTCATGCCGTGGGAGTAGGCGCTTATCGGCTCGGCGAGGTCGCCCGTGAGCTCGAAGAGGTCGGCATAGCGGTGTATGCGCTCCTGGCGCTCTGCCTGCGGCACGCTGAAGATGTCACAGATGAAGTTCAGGTACTTGATGCCGGAGAGGAAATCGTATAGGTCGGGGTTGTCCGGTATGTACGAGAGCACGCGCTTGCACTCCAGCGGCTGGGTCTTGACGCTCTTGCCGTCTATGTAGATTTCTCCCTCGTCAAAGCTCATGATGCCGCAGCAGGCCTTGATGGTCGTAGTCTTGCCCGCGCCGTTGTGGCCGATGAAGCCGTAGATCTGGCCGGGCTCGATGTGGAGAGTGAGGTCGTCTACGGCCTTCTTGCTGCCGTAGGTTTTTGTCAGGTGTTCTATTCGGAGCATGGGTATGCCCTCCTTATTTAATTGACGGCAAACGCGCGCCGCCGGAATCTCGGTAGGGAAATGTGTTCCGCACGCAGGCGTGAGCATACATGCCTGCGGCGACAGTGTGCTGCGTAATTTTCAACATTTTATCAATTCTGTGGTATTTTGTCTGCCAGCTCGCCGTAGAACTCGCGCGTGGTGTCCTGGTCGTTCAAACTGAACAGCCAGCTCTCGCCGCTCTTGTCCGTAACGGCAATGAAGGGTGGTTCGCTCTGGTTGAGGCTTATCGTACAAGTGCCGTAGCCGTCAACCCTGTACGTCCCCTCGGAGAGGAAGAAAACCCCGATGCCGCTCACCTTGTTCAGGGAGGGGAGCGAGTCCAGCAGCTCGACGGACGCCACGTCTCCGAGCGGCACGTCAAAGCTGGTGAACAGATGCTTGAAGCGCAGCGTATCTCCGTCTATCTCCGCATGCCTCGGCGTGAAAATTGCGAAGAGTATGAAGGCTGCAATCAAAAGGATGAGTACGGCCGCGAAGATTACCCGCCAGTTCAAATCCAGTTTGCGTTCTTTCATGAAAACCCCTCCTGTCATCCTGTATTTAGAGTCCTGCGGCTGCAAGCGGTCACTTTTTGTACTTGGCGAACGCCTTTTCGGCGTCAAAGTGTACGTCCCTGAGGAAGAGTACCAGCCAGACCACGAACGCGGCTATGGCAAGGCCTTGCGAGACGAGCAGCGAGAGCGCGGCTCCGACGGCGAAGACCGCAGCCCAGATAAAGAAGTTGTTGCGCTGGTCGCGCCACATGCGTTCCGTGTCGTAGAGCGCGCGCTTTTCCGGCGGCAGCGAGCCAAAGCCGCTGATGAGCCGGACGCCCCTTTCGCGGAGCGCGGAGAATATCGCGCCCAGCAGCAGGAAGAGCGCGCAGAACACTCCGCAGCTTATGGCGCCCACATTGACATTCATGCCACCGCCTCCAATATCTCCTCATAGAACGCCGCGGTCTCCTCCGGCGTCTCGAGCGAGAAAATCCGCGCCGTGTCCGTCGTCGTTATCGCTATGAACGGCGGTTCCTGCGGGTTGAGGCTGATGCGCACGTTTTCGTAGCCCTCGACGGTGAAACGGCCCTCGAGCAGGGTGCTCATACCCGTGCCGGCTATCCTCCGGGCCTCGGGCAGTTCATCCAGCAGTTCCACGCTCTCAATGTCGTCCAGCGCTATCTCATACTTCTCGGAGAAATGCTGGAAGTAGAGCGTGCCGTCCTCTATATACCCCTCGCGCGGCGCGTCGAAGCCCGCGGCCATCGTAAGGCCGAACACGGCGAGGCCGATGAGCAGCACGGCGGTGCCTATGATGATGAGTTTACCGGCCGGGCGGCCGACGTTGACGCCCATGCCGGAGCCGGTGCGGTCGTTGATGAAGAGATGCCGGTCGCCGGGGTTGTTGTAGAAGAGCCCCCAGAGCCAGAGGTCGTCCTCGTCCACATAGCCGCTGCGCTCTCCGGCGGTCAACCGCTCCTGCGCGTGCCGGACGGCGAACTCGGTTGCCATGCAGAACCCGATCAGAGCCGCCATGAACACTACGGAGACTATCATGGTCCACATGTCGTTGTCACGCAGCAGCCAGAACGCGAGCGAGAAGAACACGGTCATGTATGTAGTGCCCAGCAGCATCTTGAACCAGTTGTAGCGCCGCACACGGGTGAGCGTTGCGTTCAAGTCGCTGTCGTCACCGGCGACGTCGCCGCGCTGGCGATAGATGAGCGGGTAGAGCAGCAGGCACACTATACCCACTACCGCGAACGAGGCCGAGAAGATGAGCCCTCCCAGCCGCTCGCCCTCGCCCACGTCGGTGGTCAGGGCCAGGATGCCCGGCACAAGCGCAATTATTATCGGCGGCACGAAGAGCCAGCGCTTCACCGGCCTGGGCGGCTCGGCGGCGGCCTTCAAATCTATCACCATGCCGCCGGAGTAGGGCGTGGCCCAGTCCTCGGCCGCCTTGAGGGCGCGCAGCTTTTTATTCGCGCGGGCGTAGATTATATACGGCCCGAGGATCATCGGAATAAACATCACGCACATTACGCCGATCGCCATGCCTTCGCCGCCAAAGAAATGCAGCGGCAGCCAGGCGGCAGTCTCTATAAGAACCCAAAGCCACTCCGCGCGCTTAAACCGGCGCAGGATGTCCAGCACCCGCGCGTCGTGCTGCGCGGTATAGGGCAGGGTTACGCCGAGGATGATGCCCTTCTTCGGCTTCGCTTCGTTGCACATCATAACCGCCATTATGGGCACAACCGACCAGATAAGCACGAAAAACAGCAGCTTAAGCACCGCCGCCGCCCCCTTCCTCATAGATATCCCGGCAGAGCGCGACAAACTCGTCCTCGCCCATGCCCGCCAGACGCGCCTCGGCGGCAATTACGCGCAGCGCGTCCATATAGCGCTCGCTAAGGGCCCCGGCCCCCGGTGAGCCGGTCACGACGGTACCGCCACGGCGGTCCGTCGTGATGTAACCCTGCTGCTTCAGAAGGCCGTAAGCCTTGTTGACGGTCATCATGTTCACGCCGCTCTGTTCGGCGAGCGCGCGTATCGTCGGCAGTTTCTCGCCCGGCGCGAGCTCGCCCGAGGCGATGCCGAGCACAATCTGGTTGCGTATCTGCATGTAGATGGGTACGCGCGAGGACATATCCAGCTTGAGCAGCATGACAACCACCTCCTTTTGTATTATTTATTATAATGCAAATAAGACAAAAGTCAAGAGAAATCGCGCTTGCCGTTCTCGACAGTTTTTGTTATATTTTAAAGTAAGGTGGTGATAAAATGTCGAGCGAGGCGACAAAGTACGCCCTGGCGCGGGCGATGGAGGAGTGCATGCGCACCCAGAGTGTGGACAACATCACGGTAACTGAGCTTGTGCGCCGCTGCGGCGTGGCGCGGCAGACGTTTTACCGCAACTTTCTGGACAAGTACGACCTCATAAACTGGTATTTCGGCAAGCTGCTTGAGCGCAGCTTTGAGCACATGGGCTCGGGCCGGACGGTGCGCGAGGGGTTGGAGCTCAAGTTTGAGTACATCCGGGCCGAGCGGGTGTTTTTTGCCGCGGCGTTCCGCGCAGACGGCACGAACTCGCTCAAGGAGCACGACGCGCAGGCCATCCTGGACTTCTACACCCGGCTCATTGAGCGCAAGACCGGCGCGGCGCCGGAGGGGGAGACGGCCTTCCTCTTGGAGCTCTACTGCCGGGGCAGCGTGTCCATGACGGTGAAGTGGGTGCTCTCGGGCATGCGCACGTCGAGCGCGGAGCTTGCGCGCTATATGACGGACGCCCTGCCGGGGCCGCTGCGGGAGCTTTTTACAAGGATAGATCTCTTATAGCTTTTTGTTACAATTTTGTAACTCTCTTATTGACAATTTGAAACTATTGTGTTACGATATGTAACGTTACATGGAAACGGCACTAGTGCCGTTCTAGCTTCATCTTAAAATGAAGCTAAAAACTTTTGGGATATTATGTTTAGAAAGGGGAATAAGTATGAAAAAACGCATACTTTCCGCACTGTTAGCACTGTGCATGGTCTTTGCACTGGGCACAGTAGGAGCAATGGCTGAGGGGCCGGGGGCAGAGACGCATCCCTCGACTACCAAGACTATTTATGTAAATGAAGGCGGCGTGGAAAATGGCGCTACTCCGGATACAGAAAAACCAACTTTTAAGTACCTAAGGGGTGCAATAAACTATGCAACCCCCGGTGACACCATTATAATTGAGTATGATCTCGATGCGGCTAATGGAGCTGCCTTGAGTGATAGTAATGCGTATGGGGTTTATACCATAAATAAGGATCTCACTATTCAGGGAGCGGGCGACGGCATTACCATTACGGCCTCGGGATCAGACATACAAAATCGTGATATTCATGTTTTTAACATCACTAGTGGCAAGGTAACTATTGAAAATATTACCATTGAGGGCGTGAAGGCTAGCCATTACATAAAGCACGGTATTCATGTCTACGACAACGCAGACGTTACCCTTAAAGACGTGACCGTCAACAACTGCTACGGCTACGGCCTTGTTGTCAACAACGGTGGCTCGGTCGAGGCGACTGACTTCTCTGCCACCGGCAACGGCTGGGGCGGCGTAAACGTTGACGCCAAGAGCAACAAAGCCAGCCTGACCATGACTGATAGCACCGTGACTGGTAATGGATCTGAAAAGGACGTTTCTGTTGTTCTGGACAGCAAAACTGGTGGCGAGAACACCGTTGAACTTGTTGGCGGCACTTACAACAAGGTTATGACCAACACTCAGGATGAAAAAGGCGAGGAACGTAGCGTCGGAACCAGCGACGTTACTATTTCCAAAAGCAAAATTGATAATCTTTCCCTTAATGGCACGGGCACTGACAAAGTGCAGATAAAGGATAACGCCACTGTCGGCACTATTACCGGCAGCAACAACCAATCTGGATCTAGGGTAAGCGTAACCGAGTCCACTGTTACGAGCGCACCGGCTAGCCTTGGATTTACGCTTACATACGTCAACGCCAATGTCGGTGACAAAACCGGCGTCACGTCTGATGGTATAGTTGCCACTATAGACGGTGAGGGATATGAGACCCTCAAGGCTGCTCTTGAGGAGGCAAACAAGGCAACCGGTGACGAGCCTGTTGTGATTGAACTTTTGGGTAATGATTCGTCACTTGGCCAGATTAATATGACGCTCAAGCAGGACATTCAGATTAATGGCGGTGGACATACTGTTACTGTTTCCCCTGCTAATATCACCAGCACCACTAAGGCGTTTACTCTTCAGGGTGCCACTCTTACCCTTAACAATGTTAAGATGAACATAAGCGGCACTCAGAGTTCGAATAACACCGGATATGATGGCACCGCTTTTGATGTTCAGAACAACGGCTCCGAGCTCAAGCTGATAGGTGGAACAAAGCTTACGCTGGATGAACTCGAGAGTGCCATTGTGTTTACAACAAAAGTTTCTAGCGCCGAAAATATGGGCAAAATCACCATGGACGGCGATTCCACGCTGACGATTACTACCATTGACGGCAACGTCTCCAATGGCGGTGTGTGGAACATCAATGGCTCCGACATTACGGTTAATGGCTGCGGTAGCCACGCTCTCAGCACTGAGAAATTTACTGCTAGCGGCGATTCCAAGATAAGTGTCACCGATGCGGGCATGTTTGCCCTCTATGGCACTGTGATTGACCTTCGGGACAGCACAGAGCTGACCGTTACGAACTGCGGAAGCAAAATAGACGGTACCTTGGGCAGCAGCGAGCCTACTTATAAGTACCAGTCTCCTGTGCAGATTAAATCTACTGGCACGATAATTGGCACTCCGTCTATGACCGTCGCTGAGAATGCACAGGTGACCGTTACCGGAACAAAAGACGGAAACGATACTATCTTTGTGCCTGACAACGCGACTTATGAGAGCGCTAGTGCAGATGTCAGTGCAACGATAAAGACAAAAGAAGTTGGCGAAGATGAGACCCCGAGCATCTTTGTCGTCAATTATGTTGTCAATGGCAATGTTGTTTATACCGAAAGCACTAACAATTCCAGCTATAAGATATCCGATCCGAGTGAAGTAAACGCTGAAACTACGAATTTTGATTGCTGGCTTGTGGGTACTGAGAAGCATGCGCCGGGTACTACTATCACACTGACAGCAAGCACAACTGATTTCACCGCTAAGTACAGCGAGCCCGTGGTTCCTGAACCGGACAAGTACAGCATTAACCTGGTAATTAACAACGGCGAGGGCGGCAGCGCCAGCGTCAACAAGAATATTGCTGCTAAGGGAGAGAAAGTAACCGTCTCTGTAAGCACTAAGACAGGCTATATTTCTGGAGTAAGAGTTGTAACAGCTAGTGGCACACCGGTTACCATGTCTGACACCAGCTTCACTATGCCTGACGAGAGCGTCACCGTTACTGTGACCTTCACCGCTACCACCACCCCGCCGGAGGAGACTACTGAATACGATATCCACGTTCTTTCTGCAAATTACGGGTATGTAAGCGCTGAGAGTACCGCTGCCCAGGGCGAGACTGTTTACATCTCCATCTACCCGAACAACGGCTATGTACTCAACACTCTTAGGGTGTACAGGGGCAATAATATTACTGTAAGCACCTATCAGGTGAGCGACACTGTTTACCGCTTCACGATGCCCGCCGAGGACGTCACCATAGTTCCCACCTTCAAGCTCGACAACGAGTTTGACATCAACCTCAGTTACAACCGCAACTATGGCAGTGTAACGGCCCGCGTTGATGGCGACGTCACTTATGTTGCTCAGGAGTACGACAGGGTCTACATCTACACCGAGCCCAACAAGGGTTACATGGTTAAGGACGTCACCGTCTCCATTGACGCTTGGGACGAGGTCGAGGTGGAGCTCGAGCGCGAGGGCGTCTACAGCTTCAGGATGCCTGACGCGGACGTCGAGGTCGAGGTCACCTTCGCCCCCGGCTATGAAATCACCATTGACGACGATATCCGCTACGGCGAGATAACCACTGACCCCGAGGACTACGCCGCCGAGGACGACACCGTTGAAGTCTACTTCAAGCCCTCCAACGGCTACAAGCTCAAGACCATCGAGGTCTTCACCGGCAAGGACTTCGACGATGAAGTCACTGTCAGGCTGCACTCCAGCGGCGACTACTACCGCTTCACCATGCCCGACGGCGACGTCTACATCACCGCCGAGTTCGAGCGCACCACGATGCCCTTCACCGACGTGCGTACCACTGACTGGTACTATGACGAGGTCCTCTACGTCTACAACAACGGCCTCATGGAAGGCGTGAGCAGCTACAGCTTCAACCCCAGCGGCACCATGACCCGCGAGATGTTCTGGGCTGTCCTCGGCCGCATCGACGGTCAGAGCATAACCGGCACCAACTGGGCCTCCCAGGCCAGGAGCTGGGCCATGAACGAGGGCGTCTCCGACGGCACCAACCCGACCAGCCTCATCACCCGTGAAGAGATGGTCACCATGCTCTGGCGTTACGCCGGTTCCCGTGCCGCCTCCGGTGGACTGAGCCGCTTCAATGACGCCTCCACCATCTCCTCCTGGGCCAGCACGGCCATGAGCTGGGCCGTCAACAACGGCATAATCGACGGTGTGACCTCTAACACCATCCAGCCCAGAGGCACCGCCGACCGCGCCCAGTGCGCCGCGATCTTCATGCGCTATGATCAGATGTAACAGTCTGAACTAATATCCCAAAGGCCCGCGTCACCCGGCGCGGGCCACCCCTAAAACGGGAAAAAGCCCGGAGCCATCAAGGCTCCGGGCCTTTTTATTACTGCGCCAGCCGCCGCCTGAGTATACGCGGGAAGCATATGAGGAAGACGATGCTCGTAACAACCGCCGCAACGGCGTCGGCTATGGGCTCGCAGTAGAACGTCGCCTGTGCGCTCACAAGCCGCGGGAGCAGCAGCATGCTCGCCAGAAACAGCAACTTGCGGAAGAGCGAGCAGCCGAGGGAGATGTGTACCTGGCCCATCGCCGTCAGTTCGTCCACAAAGGTGTATTGCAGCGCGAGGGGGATTATCATGGCGGTGAAGACGCGGATGTATTCCACGCTGCGCGCGGCGATTCCGGCGTCCTGCGTGAAGAGCCGCACAAAGAGCGCGCTCACGCCCGTGTGCGCTGCGACGGTCATCAGCACGCAGAACACGACGCACAGCGCCGCAATGCTGAATATGGAGCGCTTGATACGCTCCGGCTTCGCCGCGCCGTAGTTGAAGCTCACCACCGGCTGCGCGCCCTCGGTGATGCCGCCCATCGGCAGCGACACCAGCGAGAACCAGCTCTGCACGATGGTCGCGCAGGTGACGAGTATGTCACCCTCGCCCGGCCCGCCGTAGCGCTGGAGTATGCCGTTGAGGATGATAAGTATCGCGCTGTCCGTGCTCAGTATGAGGAAGGTCGGCAGACCGAAGGAGAGTATGCGGCGCACGAGGGCGAAGTCGAAGCCGCCCCAGCGCAGCCGTACTTGCGCCTTGCGCCGCATGAGGCAGAAGAGCACCACGCCGCACGAGGCCATTTGCGAGATGACGGTGGCAATTGCCGCGCCTGCCACGTCCAAGTGGAAGACGAAGATGAAGAGCGGATCGAGCGCTATGTTCAGCACCGCGCCCAGCATGACGGTCAGCATGCCCAGCCCGGAACAGCCCTGCGCGATAAGGTAGCTGTTGAGCCCCGTGGCGAGCAGGGCGAAGATGGTGCCGCAGGTGTAAATGGTGAGGTAGGTATCCGCGTAGCCGAAGGTAGCCTCGCTCGCGCCAAACCACATCAGCAGGTGGTCCTTGAGCAGCAGGAAGGCCGCCGTCAGTATCGCGGCGAGGAAGACGAGCGTCATGAAGCCGTTGGATGCGACGCGCTCTGCCTCGCGCCGGTTGCCTTCACCGAGCCGCATCGCCAGTATGGGTGCGCCGCCAAGCCCAACGAGCGAGGCGAAAGAGCTCAAAAGCGTCACAATCGGCCCGCATACGCCCACGCCCGCGAGCGCCAGGTCGCCAATCCCCGCGATGTTGCCGATGTACATTCTGTCCACGATGCTATAGAGCACGCTCACGAGCTGCGCGAGCATGGTGGGTATTGCAAGGCGGCAGACAAGCGGGAATATCCTGTCGCGGCCCAGGTCGTTAGTACGGTGCATTTCTATCCCTCCGAACAGCGCATTATACGCCGTTTTCCGTCTTGAGTAAAGAGGGATTAGCGAAGTTTGCAGGTTATTTTGCCGCGCCGCGTTTTATAAGGAAGTAGCACGGCTGCGTTTCTTGCTATTTCTGAAAGATACAAAGAGCCGCAATGGGAAGATACATACTCAAAAGGGATAATCTCTGCCATAGCCCTTCAAACGCAATTATTGTTCCTCTATAATTCGGCTTATCAGACATTACAAATAGCGTAAAAAAGACCATTGCCAAGATAAAGCAAATTAGAGATAAAACTCCTAATAGCCCATTAGACACTTTGAAAAAGTATAATCCGACAAACAATGGCGCAAGTGTTAAAAGCAGAAAACCTATTACTGAACCATAACCATGTATCTTTGCGGAAAGAGTTTCAAGGCTTTTGGTTTCCCCAACTGAAAAAACCCCGGAAAGAATACAGCCGCCCGCGGCGTAAATCGCAATGACGGAAAAAAGCATTATAGATATAGAATTTGATACTTGTGCGACAGTAGGATAAAGCTGCAAGGTGTTGATTAAAATTGAAACTCCAAACACAACCAACCAAATATTATAGATTAAATGCAACGGTGCTTTTGAATTTCCTAAAACGCTCATTACTTGTGTCAAATGATTGTAGCCTTTGTAAAATGGGGCTATCAAGAATGGAATAATTAAGTCTAATGCCAAAAGTACCGGCAAAAAATGAGATAAATAATTCTTAATCATTGGTTTCAATTGGTTTCGTCATAATTTTTTCCTTTGAAGCGGCCTAAACCTTTCAAAATCTTTACAGCAACCTCTTCCATTACATCGGCCTTGACTACAGCTATTCCTTGCTTCTCATCGCCCAAAACGAGCAGCGTGTCTCCGGGATTAATGTCAAATATTTCTCGCGCCTCTTTCGGAATGACAATTTGTCCGCGCTCTCCAACCTTAACAGTTCCAAATATGTGTTTTCCCTTTGGCATGGACATTGTACAGCATCTCCTTGATTCATACTTTTCATATCTACATGAAAAGCATACCTTGATTCAAGGGAAATGTCAAATCACCTTGATGCATTATGAAAGAACACGTCAGATGCACTGCCGGGCTGTATATGTGTGCTGGCCATGCGAGACCGCGGGTACGATTGTGACATAGCATCTTAATTTACATAATATTGAAGATCAGCTCAATATATGTAATTTTCGTGTCTATACCAGACAGCATAAGACACAAGGAGAAATGAGCAGAGGACAGGATGAATTATGTCAACTATGTGAAACCAGCAGGCTTTCAAAAAGCTTAGGAGAGGTCAGAGTTTTGTTATTAGCATTCTGCGCAAAATAGGGTGACAGACTGGCCTAATCGTCACTTTACATTCGGTGAGAGAATGATATAATGCTACTGGTTAAAAATTTCACTATAACTTACCAAGGAGGATCTACAAATGTCCAACCGCATTATGCTCAACCAGACATCCTACCACGGCGCGGGCGCTGTCCGCGAGATACCCGGTGAGGTCAAGTCCCGCGGCTTCAAAAAGGCGCTGGTGGTCTGTGGCCCGAGCATTCTCAAGCACGGCGTGGTCGCCAACGTCACTGACGGTCTCGACGCCGAGGGCCTGCCCTACGAGATCTTCTCCGACATAAAGGCCAACCCGACCATCGAGAACGTCCAGGCTGGTGTTGAGGCTTACAAGGCTGCCGGCGCTGACTACATCATCGCCATCGGCGGCGGCAGTCCGATGGACACCGCCAAGGCCATCGGCATCATCGTCACCAACCCCGAGTTCGCCGACGTGCGCTCCCTCGAGGGCACCGCGCCCACCAAGAATCCCTGCGCTCCCATTATCGCTGTACCCACCACCGCTGGCACTGCTGCTGAGGTCACGATAAACTACGTCATCACTGACGTGGAGCGCCGCCGCAAGTTCGTCTGCGTTGACGCCCACGACATGCCCGTCTGCGCCGTTGTTGACCCCGAGATGATGAGCTCGATGCCCAAGGGCCTCACTGCCAGCACCGGTATGGACGCCTTGACCCACGCTATCGAGGGCTACACCACGAAGGCCGCCTGGGAGATGACCGACATGTTCCACCTCAAGGCGATCGAGCTCATTTCCAAGAACCTGCGCGCCGCCGTTGCCGGTGACCCTGCCGGCCGCGAGGGCATGGCTCTCGGCCAGTATATCGCTGGTATGGGATTTAGCAACGTCGGCCTCGGCATCGCCCACAGCATGGCCCACACCCTCGGCGCTGTATATGACACCGCCCACGGCGTGGCCTGCGCCATGATGCTGCCCATCGTCATGGAGTACAACGCTGACTGCACCGGCGAGCGCTACCGCGAGATAGCCCGCGCCATGGGCGTCGAGGGCGTTGACGCCATGAGCCAGGAGGAGTACCGCGCCGCCGCCATCAACGCCGTGCGCAAGCTCTCCGAGGATGTCGGCATCCCCAGCAAGCTCGAAGCCCTCAAGGAAGAGGACCTGCCCTTCCTCGCCCAGAGCGCTTACGACGACGCCTGCCGTCCCGGCAACCCGAAGGACACCAGCGTGGAAGACCTCACCATGCTCTTCCGCAAGCTGATGTGAGATAATGTAGCTTAAAATCACCCGCCCGCGTTAAACCGCGGGCGGGTGATTTGCTATTAAAATGGAGCTCACTGGTATTCGGGATCTACGTAGCCCGTATGCGGTTCGCCCTCGAAGGCCAGGGTAACGGCATAGACGGCGTCGTACTCCATGAGTGAGGCGGGATCGAAAAAGTCGGCGACGTCCAGAGAGACGACCTTGCCGGAGTCGGTTTCGGGGTCGAACTCGTCGTACACCTGTATGGCGATGGGGATGTTCTCCGCAGTCATGGCCTCGCCGCCTACCGTAATGCAAGTGTAACAGTTGCTGATGTCAGGTCCGGCTTCACCCTCCCAGCGGCCGCCGGAGCCGTCGAAGATACCGAGCGTCCAACCTGATGCGAAGCAGGGCTCGATTGTCAGTACCAGGCTCCCGTCCGCATCTGGCAGGGCGTAAGCCGCGGCGGGGGATAGGAGCTCCCACACGCCGCCGCGCAGCTCATACACTCTCACCTGCACGGCCTGAGCGCCGTCGCTCTCATAGTTCATAAGCAGCGTATCACCGTTGAGAGCGTTGGACATGACGTCAAAAATCTCCTTCGCCTCGCCGGTGAGCTCCCTTGTCGAAATGGTCACGGCCACGGGATTGGCTTCATCCCAGACTTTGAGCGGGGCCGTGGGCAAAGGGGAGGGGGCAGCGTCACCGGCAGAACAGGACGCGAGAATCAGTAAAAGCGCGAGCGCGAGTGGCATGAGTTTCTTCATGGGGCAAACCTCCTTGGGCGCACAGCGTTTGGACGAGAAGCGTAAGACATAGGCTTTAGCGGAAGCAGAGCGTCACGGCGTAGGTGGCTGCTTTGTCAATCAGCGGTTCGGTGTCGAAGAAGTTGTCGAGGCCTATAGAGGTACCGGAAACGCTATCGAGTACCTGCATTGCAACCGGGATGTCCTCCCCGGTTACTGCCTCAAGGTCCTCGTTGAGAGGGATGACATAGCTCTGATCCGGATGTTGCGGCGCGGATTCATTGCCAAACCACGAACCGCCGCTTCCTATACCTGCGTCGCTGTACAGCGTGCAACTGAGGCCGGAGCCAAAGCACTCGTCAAACTGGAGTATAATTCCACCATCTTCGGCGGGCAATGGGTACTGCACAGGAGTGAAAATTTCCTTCCACGTGCCGTCGTCGAATTCATAGAGCCGGGCTTCGACGGTTTCCGCGCCGGGGGCTGAGTAGTTATAGCCGAACACATACACGTGTATCATGCCTGCAAGAGCCTTTGTGAGTGGATCTACGTCATGTTCAAAGTCGATGGGCGTGACCTTGACGGGTAGCGGCTCTGTTTCAACGTAGCCGTCAAGCGGCACGCTGGCGGTTGCCACGTCTGAGCCGCAGCCGGTGAGTGCGGTCAGGGCGCAGGCCAGTATCAAAGCTAAGACCTTTTTCATGCTGGATCTCCCTGTCGAATTATTTGTGCTCATTATATCATACTGCGGCGGGAAGGCAAGGAAAATGCAATAATCTAACCAAAAGATGCGCGCGCTGGAAAACGTTCACACCGGCGTACTTGTATTCTCCGGCCGCCGGGGCTATGATATACGGTGAAAGGAGCGACTAACCATGGAATTCAAATACGACACGCAGTTGCTGCTCGAGGGAGAGAACCTCGACGAGGACGTCATACACGACTACATACAGGAGAACATTCCCGGCGACTGCCTGCTGGTAGCCGGTGGCGACGACCTCATAAAGCTGCACTTCCACACTAACGTCCCCTGGTGCGTGCTCGAGTACTGCGCCACGCTTGGCGACGTCTATGATGTGGTGGTCGAGAACATGGAGCGGCAGGCGCAGGGCCTGCAGGGATGAACAAATCTCCCCGGCAGTGGCCGGGGAGATTTTCATATTATGAGTAAACGGCGCTTTCTAATTTAATCTGTTTTCATTTGTTATTTGCAAATTTGTTTTGACTTATTATGCCAACTATATTATGCTTTTAACTAGGAACAATTTCTTAGGAATGGTGGAGGCGTCAAACATGGCCATTGAGCGAAAAGCTGATAATAGCCGCAAAAAAGGGGCCGTTTATACATTAGTTTGTGTGGGGATTGCTTTGCTGTTAGCGCTTATTGGCTATTTTGCAGCCAATAGACCTTCCGAAAGATTATATAAAATCGAAACCGTCGTGGAGGCTGCGAGCACGCTTGAAAGCACGCTGTATATTGCAACAAAGCCGCTGCCGGATGAGGCCCGGAAAGAGCTCAGGCTATTGGGCTTCAATACCGATATGATGGGGGCCGCAATGCCGGTTTTCGCGTATCAAGGCAGCGGCAGCGAGAGCAGCAGCGGCACGATCTACTGGTTCCCTGCCGTCAGCAGTCAGGCTATAACCGGATTCTATATTGTCACCGAGGACCCTGTAAGCGTCGGGTATTCATCTGCATGTGCGGAAAAAATACAAGCCTTGGCAGATAAAACCAGCTTCGATGCGCCAATGTACATCGCCGCCGATGACGTGAACATTTATGCCGTGATTGGTGATACAGCCTACTATATTGGCGATATGGGCATGCAGGGAGATATGGATTATTTGCCTGAAATAATTATTCCCCCAGGAGATACAGAGCAAGTTGCTGAGATCAATGCTGAAGAATAGGAGAAGTTCAATAAGGAGTTTAATATTCTATATAAAAAGAGCCGGTCACCAGACCGGCTCTTTGCATTTATAAGCGATTACTTTATCAGCTTGGCGACTTCTTCAGCGAGGTCGTCCTGACGCTTCTCGATGCCTTCGCCCTTCTCGAAGCGGATGTAGCCGTTCACGGTGATGGTGGTACCCAGCTCCTTGGCGACGTTGGCGACGTGCTGCTCGACGGAGACCTTGTCGTCCTTGACGAACGGCTGCTGCAGCAGGCAGATCTCGGAGAAGTACTTGTTCAGGCCGCCCATGACGATCTTCTCAATGATGGCGTCGGGCTTCTTGGCGTTCTTCGGGTCCTCCTTGGCCTGGAGGAGACGGACGCGCTTCTCGTTCTCAATGAACTCCTCGCTGACCTGGGTCTTGTCCAGGAACTGAGGATTGAGAGCGGCAACCTGCATGGCCAGATCCTTGCCCAGCTCGACAACCTTTTCATCGGCCTCGTGGCCCTCACCGACGGTGAGGTTCATGAGCACGGCAATACGGCCGCCCATGTGGACGTAGGGGACGTTCACGCCGGTGTCATAGCGGCCAAAGCGGCGAACCTTGATGTTCTCGCCGATGACCAGAACCTTGTCGTTCTGCTCCTCAAGGACGGTCTTGTCGCTGCCGGGGTACTTGCAGGCGAACAGGGCGTCGAGATCAGCCGGGTTCTCCTTGGCAACAACCTTGGCAACGTTCTGGACGTACTCGACAAAGAGGTCGTTCTTGGCGACGAAGTCGCTCTCGGCGTTGACCTCGACGATGGCGCCGACACCGCACTCGGGGCAAACCCAGGCGTAAGCCATGCCCTCAGCAGCTATGCGGCCAGCCTTCTTCTGCGCGGCGGCGAGGCCTTTCTCACGCAGCCACTCGATGGCCTTGTCCATGTCGCCGTCGGAGGCGGCAAGGGCCTTCTTGCAGTCCATCATGCCGACGCCGGTGGCTTCGCGGAGGTTCTTAACATCTGCAGCGGTAAAAGCCATAGTATATCTTCCTTCCGTAGAATATATCGTGTTTCGGAGTATTGTTTACTCATGTGGACCTGTTACACGTATACAACCGTGCCCACGGACGGGATGAGCCGCCTATGTGCGCGGTAATGCCTGCTCCCAGGTCCGGGTATATTAATTACTCAGCGGCGTCCTCTTCAGCCTCGGCTTCGGCCTTGGCGCTGACGGACTCGGCCTCAGCAGCGGCCTCGTCGGCGCCCTGACGGCCTTCCTGCACGGCGTTGGCCATGGTGGCGCTGATCAGCTTGATGGCGCGGATGGCGTCGTCGTTGGCGGGGATGACGTAGTCGACCTCATCGGGGTCGCAGTTGGTATCGACGATGGCGATGATGGGGATGTGCAGCTTGCGGGCCTCGGCGATGGCGTTGTGCTCCTTGCGGGAGTCAACGATGAAGAGGGCGCCGGGGAGACGCTTCATGTCCTTGACGCCGCCGAGATACTTCTCGAGCTTGGCCATCTCGCCCATGAGCTTCATGACTTCCTTCTTGGGCAGCATGTCGAAGGTGCCGTCCTCCTGCATGCGCTTGAGCTGGGCCAGACGGTCGATACGGGTGCGCATGGTCTTGAAGTTGGTGAGCATACCGCCCAGCCAGCGGGCGTTGACGTAGTACTGGCCGACGCGCTCGGCCTCTTCCTTTATGGCCTCGGCGGCCTGCTTCTTGGTGCCGACGAACAGGATGTTCTGGCCGTTGGCGGCGAGGTCGCGGACGAAGTTGTAGGCCTCCTCGAGCTTCTTGACGGTCTTCTGCAGGTCGATGATGTAGATGCCGTTACGCTCGCAGTAAATGTACTCGGCCATCTTGGGGTTCCAGCGGCGGGTCTGGTGACCGAAGTGTACGCCGGCCTCCAGAAGCTGCTTCATGGATACTACTGCCATTTTTGTGTTTCCTCCTTTATTTTGTTATTACCTCCGAAGAGGGTCGCTTCCCCACGACCCAACGGCGGCTTTTTCCGTCGTCACGGGGTCGGAGATCGCCTCTCCGTGTGTAATGCCGATATATTATAGCAAAAGCCCCTGCAAATTGCAAGGGCTAATTGCGGATTTTAAGATTAAATTGCGGTAAAATCAGGGTGCATACAGGGAATTACATCAGCCCGTTTTGGAGCGCGGCGGCCTGGACCGTGTGGAGGGCCAAAACGGCGTGGCTTACAACTGGTACGCCGGAGTCGTGGGGGGCCACGTTGACGCCGAGGGACGAAGCGGTGTCCAAATCGGTGGCGCTGAGGTTGCCCTTGCCGGTTATGTTGTCACCCAGATCGAGCAGGGTCTGTCCGGCACGGAAGCAGTCACGGCTGAGCACGTCGGGCATGCCACAGACAATGACGTCGCTGGCGCTGCAAATATCGGTGACGTTGTCATCGGCATGGCAAAGCGTGACGGTAGCGTCACGTTCGAGCATAAGCATGCCCAATGGTTTGCCTACAGTGAGGCTGCGGCCGATTATGGCCACACGTTTGCCGGACAACTCCACTCCATAGTAATCCAGCAGCTCCATCGCTGCCTTTGCAGGGCAGGGCATAAAGGCCTCGCCGTGACCTACAAAAATAGCGGCCAACGAAGAGAGCGATACGCCGTTTACATCCTTGAACCGGTCGAGCTTTCGGCGCAGGAGATCCTCGGCGTCTCCATCTGTGAGAGGGCGCAGGAAGACCGCACCGTGTATGGAGGGGTCGCGGTTAATATTGTCGAGGTTGGATTCCAGACGTGTGGCGTCCGGCATATAGGCGCAATAGGCTTCTACATTTGCAGCAGCGCAGGCCTCAACAGCAAGTCGCTCGTACTCTGCGCCCGCAGCGCCTCCACCTGTGCCGACCCTTATAAGTGCCAGAGCAGGTACAATTCCGCGCGCGCGCAGGTTGGCAGCCATTTCGGCGGCTTTGCTGGTTATGGCCTCCGCGACGGGTTGCCCGTAGAGTATCCTTGACATTTATATCACTCCTTTATCTATCACGGCCCTGCCGTGAAATGATTGCTGTATTTCGTCAGCGCCGGCGCTGTACTCGCCCGCGCTTTTTTGTTTCTTCAACGAACGGCTGGGCCGATACGAGCCCGGACAGGATTGCCACAAAAGGCAGCACGAAGCAGGTGCCGATGCCGAAGAACGCCTGTGCCCAATAGGAGATGAGCGCAAGTCCGGCAGCCGGCGCAGAACCTTTAAACCAGCGCCAAATAACGTAGCCCAGTATGACCAGATAGAGCAGCGCCCCGGGTACGCCCAAGTCCACCAGCACAGATAGAAGCTCACAGTGTGCGTTGTCCGCGACCGTGGTGAGGGTTGCACCTGTCTCAGGTACGAAGCGCGTGAACTCCAGCGTGGAACGCAGTCCGAATGTGCCGGGACCACCGCCTGTCAGCGGCCGCTCAGCCACAAGCCGCAGTGCCTCGCTCCATATGGCCACGCGGCTGGAGCCGAATTCGCCGCGTATACGCCCGTGCAGCATTTCATGGAGCTCATACAGCGTCCCGGAAGCGGGCGGGAAGAAATATACGGCAGCCAGCGCCAGCAGTACAAGCGCGGCCTCGAGGGCCAATATAAAGAGCGCTGTGCGCCTGTGGCCATTTTTGTTTACATAATACGGAATGCCGACGAGCAGCGCGGTAGATATACCCACCAACCCTGCCTCAGAGCGCGAGAGCATGATGACGGCGACGGCCAGCACGGCGGGGACAAGCAGCCAGAGGCTTTTGCCGCGCTTTTGTACGGCCGTGTAGGCCAACACCGGCGCGGCCAGGCACAAAAACGCGCCCAGCAGGTTCGTGTTGCCCATCGTGCCGAGGAAAGATCCGGTGTACAGTACCCCGGCGTCGTAGTAATCCACACCCTCCGGATACAGCCAGAGCGGGTTTAATCCGCAAAGCTGCAAGACTGCCACCAGGCAGCAGAGGGTGACGGAAATGGCAATATAGTTTACATAATTATCGCGCCACTGCCCGTAACCGGCGCAGCCCAAAGCGACGGCTATGTAGAGCAGCAGGGGGATAAGGCCGCCGTAGTTGTGGCCCATCAGGGTGTCCGTGCCGAAGGGGGAAGCGAGCGCGCTCACGCAGGCCCAGGCGGCGAGGACGGCTGCGAGTATGGCGAAGCCGCGCGGCCAGTTAGGGGCCTGACGCTCGCGGAAGGCGAAGAATATGAGCAATACGGCCCATATCGCGGTAGCTGCCGCAAAGAACACAAACTTCCAGCGCGTAATATCGGCATAACCGCCCAGCCCGGTCCACAGAGGGAAGATTAACAGCATTAAAGCCGTATATTTGTCGGTCAAACGTCGAGCAAAACTGTTCATAGCCATATATTAACACACTTGCCAGCCACACGCAATGTGGCAACTTGCACTATCAGGAAAACTGTGGTTTAATGTCGGGGAGGTGGTAGTATTGTATATCGACACTCACGCGCACTATGACAGCGAAAAGTTCAACTCCGACCGGGATGCGGTGCTCTCCGAGATGCCCGCGGCGGGTATTGAAGCCATAATTGACCCGGGCTGCGACGAGGCGAGCTCGCTCGCCGCGCTTGAGCTTGCCGGGCGCTATGACTTTGTCTACGCCGCAGTGGGTTGGCAGCCCGAAGAGTGGGAGAGCTGGGACATGTACTCGCCTGCGACGGTCAGACGGCTGGCGGCACATCCTAAGTGCGTAGCCATAGGCGAAATTGGCCTCGACTACTACTGGGATAAAGAGCACAAGGAAATCATGTACGATATGTTCGTGACCCAGCTAGAACTGGCACTCGAGCTGAACAAACCCGTGATAATCCACGATCGCGAAGCGCACGCAGACTGCCTGGCGATAACCGGGAGATATCCGGATTTGCGCGGGGTGTTCCATTGCTTTTCCGGCAGCCGCGAGATGGCGCAAGAGCTGCTCGAACGGGGCTGGTATCTGGGCTTTGACGGGCCGGTGACGTACAAGAACGCACGAAAGGCCCTGGAGGTCCTGGAAGTGACTCCTATTGACCGCATACTGCTCGAGACGGACAGCCCTTACCTGCCGCCAGTGCCGCACAGGGGTGAGCGCAACGACTCTGCAAAGCTGCACTTCATAGCCGAGCGCATTGCCGAAGTGAAGCATGTGGAGGTGGAAGAGCTGGCCAGGGTGACCAGCGAGAACGCGCGCAGGCTCTTTGGTCTGGCGTAAATCTTGTGCTCGAGTGAGCGCTGATAGTTAATGGGCCTGCGGGAAGTTTCAGCACCCGCAAACAGCCACGTGCCGGTTAGACACGTGGCTGTTTCTATATCTTAGATCCTTTCACGTTTCTTGAGCGCTTTGATTACCTTTTTCTGCACGGGGAAGCGTTCCCTGCGTGGATAGTCCTGCTCGTAGGACTCCCTGAGAGACCTGGCCTGCTGTGCCGTCAGCATATCAATCAGCGGTATGGCCATGGCGTGGGAGGCAAGCAGCATCCAGTACGCCGAGTCTGAGCTTCGGTGTTCGCGCGCGGCAGAGAGCATGTAGCTCACCGTGTCGCAGACATCCAACGCAGACGGCTCTGAGGCGGCAAAAGTTTCCACGGCAACCTTCAGTGCGGCGACGAAGTCGTCCTGGCAGCGCTCGGAGCCAGCACCGCCGCCCAGGCCGAGCAGGCCGTCAACGCTGCGTCGTGAGCGCCTGGCCTCTTCCATGCCCTCAAGATAGACGGCATAGGCGCCGGAAATGCTCTCGTGTACGGCCATTACGCCCAGGGGTTCTCCGTGGGGTAGGGCAGGCCCTTCGGCTGGTTGTAGGCTATATCCTTGACGCCGAGCATCTTCATGACCTCAAAGAGGGCCTTGCCGTAGTGGCCGAAAGCCACGGCGCCGTGGTGCGGATAGCGCTTCTCAATGAGCACATGGCGGTAGAAACGGCCCATCTCGGGGATGGCGAACACGCCGATGCCGCCGAAGCTGCGGGTGGCAACGGGCAGGACCTCGCCTTCGGCGATGTAGGAGCGCAGGTTGCCCTCGCTGTCGCACTGCAGGCGGTAGAAGGTGATTTCGCTGGGGGCAATGTCGCCCTCGAGGGTGCCGCGGGTGAAGTCGGGGTCGCTGCCGGCGGGCTCGAGAGTGCGGTGCTGGATGAGCTGGTACTTGACGGCACGGTTGGAGCAGAGCTTGCAGCTAGGAGTGTTGCCGCAGTGGAAGCCCATGAAGGTGTCGGTCAGATCATAGTCGTACTTGCCCTTAATCTCCTGCTCATAGAGGTCGCGGGGCACGGAGTTGTTGATGTCGAGCAGGGTGACGGTGTCCTCGCTGACGCACATGCCGATGTACTCGCTGAGAGCGCCGTAGATGTCAACCTCGCAGGAGACGGGGATGCCGCGGGTGACGAGGCGGCTGTTGACGTAGCAGGGCTCGAAGCCGAACTCCTTCGGGAAGGCAGGCCAGCACTTGTCGGCAAAAGCGACGTACTGCCTGGAACCCCTGTGCTCCTCGGCCCAGTCGAGCAGAGTGAGCTCAAACTGCGCCATGCGGGCGCTCAGGTCGGGGTAGTAGCAGCCCTCGCCCATCTCCTTGGCCATGTCCTCGCAGACCTCGGGGATGCGCGGATCGTTTGCGTGGGCCTTGTAGGCGACGAGCAGGTCGAGCTCGCTGTTCTCCTCTATCTCCACGCCGAGCTCGTAGAGGCCCTTTATCGGCGCGTTGCAGGCAAAGAAGTCCTGCGGGCGCGGACCGAAGGTGATGATCTTCAACTGGCTCAGGCCGATGAGGGTGCGGGCGATGGGCCTGAACTCGGCAATCATGCCGGCAAGGTCATCGGCGGTGCCCACGGGGTAGGAGGGGATCCAGGCCTTGAGGTGGCGCATGCCGAGGTTGTAGGAGCAGTTGAGCATGCCGCAGTAGGCGTCGCCGCGTCCGTCGATGAGGTCGTCGCCGGTCTCTTCGGCGGCGGCAGCGTACATCACGGGGCCGTCGAAGTACCTGGCTATGAGGGTCTCGGGGGTCTCGGGGCCGAAGTTGCCGAGGAACACGACGAGGGCGTTGCAGCCAGCGGCCTTGACTTCCTCGACGGCCTTGAGCATGTCGCGCTCGTTTTCTACGGTGGTCTTGCACTCGTAGACGTCCAGCCCGCGCTTGGCGCAGGCCTCAACCACGGCGGCGCGGCGGCGCTCGGAGAGCGAGATTATAAAGCAGTCACGGCTGACTGCGATGATGCCGAGTTTCACGGTCGGAATGTTGGTGAGCATTTTGATACACCTCAACTTTAATTATTGTAATTGATTTCAGATGTCGTTTTCAATGTCGATGTTTACGCCCTTGAGCGCCACTACCGCGCCCTGGGCAGCTTCGCTGCTCTCCGCGTGGGCGAGCAGCCACTTGTTGCAGGCCCAGAGAAGCTTGTCCTCGTCGTTGAGGGGCTCTATTTCCGGCTTGGGCCCGTTGGTGCCGCGGGGCAGGGCCACGAGCACACGGAAACCCTCGCCCTTGACGGCCGAGCAGGGTGCGTAGTGCAGGGTGGTGGCGTAGACCTCGACCACAACGCCGCGAGGTACGCGGAAGGCGCGGACACGGTCGGTGTCCAGCACGCCGCCAACGATGTCGTCCTCCCTGGCAACAAGCAATATGAAGTCGGCGGTGCCGCAGTTTATCTCGCTGTCGCGGTGGTATTCGAGGCAGTTGAGACGGGTGTTGTGCCCGTTGCACCAGCCGAGCTGGATGGGCATGCCGCCGTAGGCGTTCACGCGCAGCCGATCAGCGATGGGCAGGGCTTCAAGCTCCGGCTGGGACGCGACATAGTCCGTTGCGTCGGGCAGGGGAGTGTACTTTTCGAGCGCCGCAAGCAGCTCGGACGTGTCATAGCCCGGAAGCACCTTGCCGTAAGGTGCGAATGCGCTGTCGAATACGGATTCTATTTTCATTTATATCACCTCATATATCTTCTGCGAATGTGCTCTCAGGGTTGATTCCGGCCGTCGTAAGCCCCCAGGCGCAGAGCCTGCGGCTGAGCGGGAAGCAAAACTGTGCCACCGGCCCCACGAGGAAGGCGCAGACGACCGTGCCCACACCGAGCACACCGCCCAGCAGCCAGCCCACCAGGGCGAAGGCCACGTCAACACAGACGCGCACGACGCCGAAGGGTTTCTTGGAAAGTTCGCTGATAGAGACGGCCACGAGGTCGTTCGGGCCGGCGCCCAGATCTGAGCTTATGACTATTGTCATGCCGAAGGCCAGGATGGCACAGCCCGCCACGAGCAGGGCGATCCTGCCGCCGAGGGGCAGCACGCCCAGCATGGGGCCCAGGAGCATTTCCCAAAGGTCTATTATGGGCCCGCCAAGCGCCATGCAGATGACGGTGCCAACCTTCACAAAGCCTTTGGCCGCGAGCAGCAGCACGAGCATTATGAGCAGCGACACTAGCAGGTGTACACGGCCGTGCGTGTCCATGAACGCCGGCCAGGGCAGGGCGCTGTGCAGTCCCTGGATGAGCACGTTAAACGGGTCGCTGCCCAGGTCGCTGAGCAAAAACAGAGTTACGCCGAGGTGCGCTATGGCGAGGCCCAGCAGCAGTTCCAGGGCGCGCACGGCAAGCTCTTTGGCCAGCGCCCTCATTAGTCTTCGCCCTCCGCGCGCTTGCGCTCGAGTTCGGCGTACTCTTCCGGGGTGTACTCGGCCGCCGCGAGGTCACGCTTGTAGCGAATGACCGTGTAAACCAGAACAACTATGCCCGCGACCATCAGCCCACCGCCCAGCAGCCAGGCCATAGGCACGCTCAAGCCGTCCGGCTCGCCGTGGAGCGGCGTCGCGCGGTAACCCAGATAAACTATGTAGGCGGCGACTATACCGCGCAGCACGGCGCTGACAATGGCCCGGTTTTTGAGTTCGAAGTGGTAAACTTTATTTTGGCGATTATACATAATTTCAACCAAGCAACGGGAAAACGCCCCTCAAGGCGGGGTATATGCGCTTGAAGGCCTCATAGCGCGCGTTGTACTTTGCGGAGAGCTCGGGGTCGGGGCTTATGGTCTCGCTGACCTTGATCAGCTTTTCGCAGACCTCACGGACGGAGGCGTATTCGCCGCAGCAGACCATGGCCAGCATTGCGCCGCCCATGCCGGGGCCCTGTTCGCTGACGGGGAGAGTCAGCTCAACGTTCAGTACGTTGGCCATGATCTTCCTCCAAAGCGGGCTCTTGGCGCCGCCGCCGCAGAGCATGGAGCGCTTGATCTCCAGGCCCAGCGAACGCGCGACTTCCAGGCTGTCGCGTATAGCAAAGGCGACGCCTTCAAGCACGGCCTGGGTGATGTCGGAGCGGGTGGTGTCCATGGTCATGCCGACCAGCGTGCCGCGCGCGTTGGTGTCGTTTATCGGCGAGCGTTCACCCATGAGATAGGGCAGGAAGTAGACGTGGTTTTCACCGAGCTTATCGTCAGTTATAGGCGATTGCTCCGCGCCGTAGTCCGTGGTTTTGAAGATGTCCTCCATCAGCCACTTGTTGCAGCTCGCGGCAGAGAGCATGCAGCCCATCAGATGATAGTGCCCGTCCGCGTGCGCGAAGGCGTGCAGTGCGTTGTTCGGGTCTACGCCGAAGCTGTCGCTGGAGATAAATATGGTGCCCGAGGTGCCCAGCGAGATGTTGCACGCGCCGTCGCCAACGGTTCCGGTGCCCACGGCGGCCGCGGCGTTGTCTCCCGCGCCGGCGCAGACCTTTACGTTTGGGCTCAGTCCGAGCTGGGCGGCTATGTCAGGCTTTAGCGTGCCGACGCACTCGTAGCTCTCAAAGAGCCGGGGCATCTGGGCCTCAGTGACGCCGCAGAGATCCAGCATCTCCTTTGACCAGCACTTGTGCTCCACGTCGAGCAGCAGCATGCCGCTGGCGTCGGAGTAGTCACAGCAGTGCACGCCTGTGAGGACGTAGTTTATATAGTCCTTGGGCAGCATTATCTTCGCAATTTGGGCAAAGTTCTCCGGTTCGTTGGCACGCATCCAGAGCAGCTTAGGCGCGGTGAAACCGGCAAAGGCGATGTTGGCCGTCCAGGCAGAGAGCTTGTTCTTGCCTACGGCGTTGTTGAGATAATCCACCTCTGCGCCGGTGCGGCCGTCGTTCCAGAGTATGGCGGGACGTATAACGTTGTCGTCACTGTCGAGCGCCACCAGGCCGTGCATCTGGCCTCCGGCGCCTATGCCTGCAACCTGGGCGGCGTCAAAGCCGGCGACAAGTTCGGGAATACCCTCGAGGACGGCGCGGCGCCAGTCCTCGGGGTTCTGTTCGCTCCAGCCGGGGTGCGGGAAGTAGAGGGGATATTCCTTGGATACTGTGTTCAGCACGGCACCGCTTGCATCCATCAGCAGGAGCTTCACGGCGCTGGTGCCGAGGTCAATTCCTATGTAAAGCATTTTGTCCTCCATGCGCAAATTCGCGCGTATATCAGGTGAGCCGATACTGATTGACAAATCATCTGGTGCCGGCCTTGCGGCTGGTCACGACGTCGAATATAACGGCGACCAGGAGCACGGCGCCCCTTATGACCTGCTGTATGGAGTCGCCGAGGCCGAGAATGGACATGCCCATGGTTATAACGCCGAGGAGCAGTGCGCCGATCACGACGCCGCCGACAGTACCGCTGCCGCCGTAGGCGCTCGCGCCGCCGATGAAGCAGGCGCCGATGGCGTCCATCTCGAAGCTGTTGCCGGTGTTGCCGTTGACGGAGCCGACGCGGGCCGCGACGAGCAGGCCGCTCAAACCGGCCAGCAGGCCCATGTTGGCGTAGGCCAGGAAGTAAATCTTGTTGGTGTTGATACCGGAGAGCTGAGTCGCCTTTTCATTGCCGCCGACGGCGTAGAAGTAGCGGCCGAAAGCTGTCTTGCTGGTGATGAAGTTGTAGATGAGGCAGATGGCCACGACCCAGACGAGCATGACGGAGATGCCGCGGTACTGGCTGAGAAGGTAGCTGTAGTAGATGACGAGCGCCGCGATTATTACGGTGCGGATGATGTCGCTCGCAAAGCTGTTCTGGCGGTAGCCGTGCTTGGCGCGGTCACGTCTGGTTTTGAGCATGTTGAACACGACCAGGGCGGCGACGATGACGCCGACTATGAGCGCGCTCCAGATGACCTCGCCGTCGTCGAGACCGGGGATCTTTATGTAAGCGGTGAAGATGTCGAGAAAGCGGCTGTCCTGGATGGACACGGTGCGGTTGTCAAGAATGATACGGCCAATGCCGCGGAAGATGAACATGCCGCCGAGAGTGGTTATGAAGGGGGGAATGCGGACGTAGCCTATCCAGTAGCCCTGCCAGACGCCGACCAGCAGACCGATTACAAGGCTTATAACTATGGTGAGATAGGGGTCCATGCCGACGTTGGAAATAAGCACGGCTGCGATGCCGCCTACCATGCATATTACGGAGCCGACGGACAGGTCTATGTTGCCGCCGGTGAGTATGCACAGCAGCATGCCGCATGCCATGACCAGAACGTAGCCGTTCTGAAGCATGAGGTTCGACATGTTCGACGCATTGAGCAGCCTGCCGTCGGTCAGAATTGCAAACAGTGCGAAAACCACCACAAGGGCGATGACCATTGCATACTTGGTTATGAAACTTATAAGACGTCTGTAGAAACTGCCGTTTTTCACTGCGGCCCGTTCTCCGGCGCCTTTGTTCGCAGTCTTATTCATTGGTGCACACTCTCCTTCTTATCTCCGGTATCTCGGATTATATAGCCCATTATGCTCTCCTGAGTCGCTTCGCTCGCCTTGACCTCGGCCAGCAGGCGCCCTTCGTTCATGACATAGATTCTGTCGCACATACCGAGCAGCTCAGGCAGCTCGGAGGAAATCATGATAACGCTTTTGCCGTTGGCTACCATTTCGTTTATCAGGCAGTATATCTCGTACTTGGCGCCGACGTCGATGCCGCGGGTGGGCTCGTCCATTATCAGCACATTGGGCTCTGTGAACATCCACTTGCCCAGCAGCGCCTTCTGCTGGTTGCCACCCGAGAGATGGCCGATGGCCTGTTCTATGCTGGGCGTCTTGGTGCCCATCTCCCTGGTCATGTCCTCGGCAACCTGCACCTCCATGTCGGTGTCAATGACGCCTCCACCTCCGCAAACTTTGTCCAGGCGCGCGAGGGTGGTGTTGAAGCGTATCGTCTCGTCAAGTATGAGGCCGTAGACCTTGCGGTCCTCGGTTATATAGGCGAGGCCGCTGCGGATGGCGTCCTGCGGCTTCTTGAAGTTGACCTTCTTGCCGTTGAGGAACATTTCGCCCGTGATATTGGTGCCGTAGCTCCGGCCGAATATGCTCATGGCAAGCTCTGTGCGTCCGGCGCCCTGCAGCCCGGAGAAACCGACAACCTCGCCCTTATGTACGTTGAAGGACACGTTGTCGTCCACGATGCGCTCCTGATACAGCGGGTGGTGGACGGTCCAGTTCCTGACCTCCAGGCTGACTTTGTCGGAGATGTTGTGTTCACGCGCAGGATATCGGTCCTCCATCGGACGGCCGACCATGCCCTTTATTATCCTCTGCTCGGAGAATTCGTCCACGCCCTTGACCAGCGTCTCGATGGTCGAGCCGTCGCGCAGTATCGTGGCCTTGTCCGCGCAGTATATTATCTCGTTGAGTTTGTGGGTTATGATTATGCTGGTCAGGCCCTGCTTTTTGAACTCAAGCAGCAGGTCGAGCAGCATCCTTGCATCCTCGTCGTTGAGGGAGCTGGTGGGCTCGTCGAGTATGAGCAGCCGCACCTTCTTTGCGAAGGCCTTGGCTATTTCAACGAGCTGCTGTTTGCCGGTACCTATGTCCTTTATAAGAGTATGCGCACTCTCTTTGAGGCCGACCTGACGCATGTGCTTTTCGGCCTCGTAATAGGTCTTGTTCCAGTCTATTACCCCAAATTTGTTCTTGAACTCGTTGCCCATAAACATGTTCTCGCCTATGGTCAACAACGGAATAAGGGCAAGCTCCTGGTGGATGATAACTATGCCGACTTCCTCGCTGTCACGCTGGTTCTTGAACTGACAGAGCTTGCCGTCATAGTATATCTCGCCCGAGTAGCTGCCCACGGGGAATGTGCCGCTGAGTACGTTCATGAGCGTGCTCTTGCCGGCACCGTTTTCACCTATCAGGGCGTGGATTTCGCCCTCCTCCACCACAAGGTTTACGTTGTCAAGAGCCTTGACGCCGGGGAACTCTTTTGTGATGGAGCGCATTTCAAGTAGTGTCTTACCCAAAGCTTTCTTTCCTCCTCCCAGCCCGCGCCGCCGCGAGCCGCACTGCTGTTCATAACACTTAAAAGCGGGCGGGGCAGGCGCCCCGCCCGTGGCTTAAATGCTATGTATAATCATTTGCGCCTAATGATTACTCAACGGCAACAAGGTAGCCGTCTTCGCCGACCTCATAGTAGCCGGGGGTGACGAGGACTTCTTCGTAGTTGTCCTTGGTGACGGTCTCAGGAACGAGCAGCACGCTGGTGGCAGCATGGCCGCTGTCGCTGGTGGTGTAGGTCTCGGTGTCGAGGCTGGCCTCGAAGTCCCAGCCGGCGGCGTCGATCAGAGCCTGATCAACAGGATCGCCCGCAAGGATGGCGGAAGCGATGTCGAGAGTGGCGACGGCCTCGTTGGCAACGGCCTTGTAAACGGTCATGGCCTGGGTGCCGTCGAGGACGTTCCTCAGGTTGGCGACGTCGCCGTCCTGACCGGTGATGGTGACAGTGTTGTCACCGGTGTAGTCGCTGGTAACAGCCTGAGTCACACCGAGGGCGGTGGAGTCATTGGAGCAGAGCCAGGCATCGAGGCGCTCGCCGCCAGAGTAGTAGGAAGCGAGGATGGTCTGGGCGCGGTCGAGGGCGGTGTCGGTGTTCCACTGCTCGGTGGCGACAGCGTCAAAGTCGGTCTGGCCGCTGCGGCAGACGAGGACGCTGCTGTCCAGGTAGGGCTGCAGGACGCTCATGGCGCCATTGTAGAAGAACGGGGCGTTGTTGTCGGCGGGGTCGCCGGCGGTGAACTCTATGTATGCCGGGTCATCGGCGGTGCGGTCGGCGAGTCCGAGATTCTCCTCCAGGAACTGTCCCTGCAGGACACCGACGGAGTAGTTATCGAAGGACACGTAGTAATCGACGTTGTCGTTCATGATGAGGCGGTCGTAGGCGATGACGGGGATGCCGTTCTCGGCGGCCTCGTCAACGACGGTGTTCAGGCTCTCGCCGTCGATGGCAGAGATGACGAGAAGGTCAACGCCGTCGGCGATGAGGTTCTGAATGTCGCTGACCTGCTGGTCAACTTCGTTGTTGGCGTACAGCAGTTCGGCCTGGTAGCCGGAAGCCTCAAACTGATCGCGCAGGAATGCGCCGTCACGGTTCCAGCGCTCGAGGCTCTGGGTGGGCATCGAGATACCGACGTAGCCGAGGCTGTCGCCATCCTCGGGGGCAGTGCTCTCAGCCGTGCCGGGTTCAGTGCTGGTAGTGGGCGCAGGCTCTTCGCCGCAGGCGGCGAGTGCAAACACCATAACGAGCGCAAGGAGCAAGGCAAGAAGTTTCTTCATTTTGTTTTTCCTCCTGGCATTTGTTTATTTGGAAGTTTAAACCTCCCACACGCTCATTTCAAAAAGTCGATTTATAAAAGTCAATATCAATTTGCCTGTGTTAATATATTTTGTCTAATATGCTATTTTTAGTGGGCGACTATTTGTACAATATTTCGGACTTCTATCTGATGACTTGCTATTTGAATAGATCGAATAAACACTGAAATCGAAGAAAAAAGGAGAATTTTAAATTTATGGTCAAAATTTTATAGAACCCTCATTGATTTTTAGCTCAGTTGTGGTAAAATGAAATAAATCCGCATTCTTATATAAAGCGAATTATTAGAAGTTGAGGTAAGTTTCCATATGGACATGACATACACAGACAGGCGGCGCCAAACGCGCAGCAGCGTATATCACTACCTCTATGACGCAGAGGGTTTTTGCACCAGGCAGTCTCTGGCCCAGTCGCTCGGATTGAGCCTGCCTACCATTTATCAAAACCTCAACGAGCTGGTGGAGAGCGGGCTGGTGCGATACAACGGCGAAGCCCAGAGCACCGGAGGCCGCCGCGCTGCTGGCGTGGAGATAGTACCCGACGCCCGCATCGCAATAGGGGTTAGCGTTTCAGGGCATCACCTGCGCTTTTCTGCCGCAGACCTGCGCCTGCACGAGACGGCTTATCGCTCTGTCTCGTATACCGCCTACGGTGCAGAGATGGGCAAAATGGCCGCGGATCTTGCGAGCGAGCTGGAGAGCTTCATTGACGGGGAGGGGATAGACCGCTCCCGCCTGCTGGGCGTGTGCGTAGCAGTGCCAGGCGTGCTTACGGTGGACCGCAGGAAGGTCATGTTTGCGCCCACGCTGGATATGAGGGATACGGATGTTACGCCCATTTATGAAGCTATCCCCTATCCGAGCTACGTGGAGAACGACGCCACCAGCAGCGGCCACGCCGAGTGGTTCGTGCGTGGCGCGCGTGGCAATCTGGCCTACCTGTCGCTTGAAGGCGGCGTAGGCGGCAGCGCCCTCATAGGCGGCTCGCCATACCACGGCAGCAACGGCAGAAGCTGCGAGTTCGGGCACATGTGCATAGTCCCGGGCGGCCTGCCCTGCAGCTGCGGCAAGCGCGGCTGTCTGGAGGCGTACTGCTCGCCTGACCGGGTGAGCAAGGATTTGGGTGTTTCCCTGGATGAATTTTTCGAGGAACTGCCAAAGCACAACCTGGAGTATAGCCTGGCCTGGTCGGATGTGCTGCAGCATCTGGCCATTGGCGTGTCGAATATACGCATGATGTTCGACTGCGACGTGGTACTGGGGGGCTCGCTTTCGCAGTATATGCCCACTTATTTGCCCCTGCTGAAGCGGTATGTGTCGGCCAACGACCCGTTTTCCGACAACGCCGACTACATTTCCTTGAGCGTCCTTGGCGGCCATGCCGTGCCGCTGGGAGCCGCGCTCCACTTCATAAGCGCATTTCTGGATGAAGTGTGATGACGGATGCACTGCGCACGCAGAGCGGTGTAAAGCGCACAGCTATACGGCAAACGGCGAACATCCCCAAAAAGCCGCTGCTTTTGGGGATGTTCGCTTTTATTTGTTGACGAGCACGCGGGTGGTAGATTATAATAAATCGTAATATAATGTCAGCAGGCGGCAAGCCTGCACAGATGGATTCGGAGGAAGAAAAAATGCCAGGTGTCATATCCCGGGGTGTGCGCGCCCCGATTGTCCGCGAGGGCGACGATATCGTCTCCGTCGTATGCGATAGCGTGGAACGCGCGATGGCCGAGGACGGCTTCCAACTGCACGAGCGCGACGTGGTGGCCGTGACTGAGAGCGTGGTGGCCCGCGCCGACGGCAACTACGCGAGCGTTGACGACATAGCCGCCGATGTGCGCGCCAAGCTCGGCGGCGGCACGGTGGGCGTGGTGTTCCCCATACTCTCCCGCAACCGCTTTGCAATATGCCTGCGCGGCATAGCCCGCGGCTGCAAGAAAGTAGTCCTCATGCTCAGCTATCCCAGCGACGAGGTGGGCAATCATCTCTTTGACCTCGACGCCCTGGATGAGAGCGGCGTAGATCCCTACCGCGACGTGCTCAGCCTTGCCAAATACCGCAGCTACTTCGGCTATGTCAGCCACCCCTTCACCGGCGTGGACTATGTCGAGTACTACGAGAACGTTATCCGCGGCGAAGGAGCGGAGTGCGAGATAGTCTTTGCCAACCGCCCTGAGGCCATAGTTAACTTCACAAAGGACGTGCTCTGCTGCGACATACACTCCCGCATACGCACTCAGCGCCACATAAAGGCAGCCGGGGGCGAGCGCGTGCTCACGCTCTGCGACATACTCAACGCCCCGGTCAACGGCTCCGGCTGGTGCCAGTTCGGCCTCCTCGGTTCCAACAAGGCCAGTGAGGACAAGGTAAAGCTCTTCCCCAAGAACGCCCAGGCAGTCGCCGAGGGCGTGCAGGCCGAGCTCTTGCGCCGCACCGGCGTGAAGGTCGAGGCCATGGTCTACGGCGACGGCGCTTTCAAGGACCCGCAGGGCAAGATATGGGAGCTCGCGGACCCGGTCGTCAGCCCCGGTTTCACTGAGGGACTGCGCGGCGTGCCAAATGAGCTCAAGCTCAAGTACCTGGCCGACAACGATTTCGCCGGGCTCTCCGGCGAGGAACTGCGCGAGGCCATAAAGGGCTCCATACGCGCCAAAGACTCCGACCTCAAGGGCAAGATGGTCAGCGAAGGAACAACCCCGCGCCAGCTCACGGACCTCATCGGCTCGCTCTGCGACCTCACGAGCGGCAGCGGCGATAAGGGAACGCCCATCATCATCGTCCAGAACTACTTCAGCAACTACGCTGAATAAGTTATACGGCCCGGCGCAAAGCCGGGCCGCATTTCAAATTGGGGGGAATCAGGTGTGAAGTGTCCAAATTGCGGCAAAGAAGTCGTTATAGCCACGGATTTGTGTCCCTGGTGCGGGTATGAATACAACTTTGACGGCGCTATCCCGCCCAAGGGAGAGCCTGAGGCGCGTGATAGCGGAGAGTATAGCCGGACGTACCGCGAGGAGAAGCGAGGCGCGCACTCCTACAGCGGTGAAGAGGGCGACGCCCGCGACCGCTGGACCCAGGCCGGAGTGTACACCGCTGCGTCCGGCGTCAGTTCGAGTGCGAGCCGCAGCAAGAGTGAGAGCGCGGAGCGGGGGATGCGTTGGCACAACGCTGTGGTGAGCATTCTACTGCCTCTGACGGGCATATACTACATATATCGCGGCGTGACAAATCTGGGATCAGGCATTACGTCGCTGTCCTATGTAGAGCTTATGAGCGCGCTTGCGCCTTGGCTGACCTGGGGAGTTATTGCCATCGCCCTGCTGTGCATCGCTGCGGGCGCGGCGGCCTTCGTCGCGCGCGCGTGGCTATCGCGTTTCCTGCGCAAGGGCTTGACACTCTACTTCGCGGTTATAGTTGTCCCTCCGATAGCAAGCCTTGTGTATTCCGTCTGCTTTGCCGTTTATACGGATTACTATTATTTACTTGTAACGCTTTTGCTGAGAATGCTCATACCATTTGGCTATGCCATAGCAACTGGCGTCTACTACGGCCGCCGGCGTGACCTTTTCAACTGAAATATTGCGCTTCACCCTAGAAAATTGCGGGTGGAGCGCAACTTTTTATCTCTATTGGCGTCTGAAATATGGAATGAGTACGTCTGCCTTCAAAGGAGGACAGGATGAAAAAGCTGCTTGCATTAGTATTGGCGATCTCGCTCGGCCTTGTTCTGAGCCTTGGCGCTTTCGCGGACACGGGGCCGAAACCGTCGGTGCGCATAAGGCTTAAAAACCTGCCCGATGGGCGCGTGTACGGGACGCTGCTCTCCGAGAAAGAATCCACCGGTCCATACAGCTACGACCCCGGCTTCACGCCGCAGGAGTGGTATGAGGTGACGGACACGGAGATTTGGCGCGCCTTCCAGAGCTATGAGGACACGGACGGCTTCTATTTCCTCAACGAGCTCTGGGACTGCTCCGATGGCTCGCTCGACTGGACGTACTACCCGCCGAATACCTTCAAACTGCTGCTCTACTTCCCGATCACGGGCGAGTGGCTCTCTTCGGACGTCTGCGGCAGCTATGCCTTTGACAGCTACTTCACGGTGGACCTCTCTGCAGAGGGCGGGCTGGCGCTGGAGCGCAGCTATGACTACGGCGGCGAGATGCTCGGCTTGATTGGCAGGATAGCCGTTACACTGCTGATTGAGGGCTTGGTTGCGCTGATCTTTGGGTATAGAGCTCGACGTGTGCTGGCGTTCATTGTACTTGTAAACCTCGCCACTCAGGCAGCGCTGAATATTGCCTTGAACCTGGCGGCATATTTCTACGGGCGTTGGCTGCTGCTGGTTATAGTGGGAGAACTGGCGGTTACATTTGTCGAGGCGGTTGTGTACCGGCGTGAACTGCCGCGCAGGGGCGCGGGCAGCCCGAGCGAAGCGGTGAGCTACGCCATATTGGCAAACCTGGTCTCGGCAATGGCCGGACTGGCGCTTTTGTAAATGGATGCATGGCGCATTTTGATGTCATAAGGCCGCATCGGGCGGCATATCCTCAGCTCAGGGGGTGTCGCTATGGAGGGCTCATGGCCTATCATACTTGAAGGCGTTGACTGCGGCCGTGTGACGGCAAGCCGGGAAGGGGCCTACACCGTGTTCACGGCCGAGGCCACTTATGCGGGAGACCTGGTCCGCATATCCCTGTACGGCTCCGGCCGCGAGGGCTACCTGGGCATACTCGCGCCCGATGGGAGCGGTGACGGCATACTCAGGCTGCGGCGCAGATTTACCCGCTCCGAGCTCGCCGGCTTTCCCGGGGAACCGGAATACGCGGGCCTGGCGGGAGGTGTACCGCCGCCGGATCGGGGCGAACCTGAGAGGGATGAGAGCGCCGCCGCGCAGGCAGATACTCCAGTCAGGGAGCCGGAAACGGCTCCCTCTCCGTCCGAGGAACCGCTCTGGTACACGTCGCCGGACGGGACGCTTTCGCGCTTTGACGGACAGCGGCTGCTGGTGGCGCTGCCAAGTGAAAACGTGCGCGTCCCCGACTGGGCGAGCGGTGTCGTACAGCGCATAAACGGCAGGGAATACGTTGTATTTCCGCGCTGAAGGTGATATTATATTAGAAAGAAATACAAGAAACAGTCACCGGAGGTAACGGATATGTTGATGACAGATATTATTGCCAAAAAACGCGACGGCGGCGAGCTGTCCACCGAAGAGATAGAGTTTTTCATCAAGGGCGTGACAGACGGGAGCATCCCGGACTATCAGACTTCGGCGCTGCTGATGGCGATAGTATGGCGCGGCATGACCCGCCGCGAGACCCTGGACCTCACGCTGGCCATGATGAACTCAGGCGAGACGCTGGATTTGAGCTCCATCACCGGCGTCAAAGCGGACAAGCACTCCACCGGCGGCGTGGGCGACAAGACCTCGCTGGCCCTGCTGCCGATGGTTGCGGCCCAGGGCCTGCACATGGCCAAAATGTCCGGGCGCGGACTCGGCCACACCGGCGGCACGCTTGACAAGCTTGAGAGCTTCCCGGGCTTCTCGAGTGCCCTGACGGACGAGCAGTTCCTCTCCCAAGTGCAATCCGTCGGCTTCGCCATAGCCGGCCAGACCGCCGACCTCGACCCGGCCGACAAGAAACTCTACGCCCTGCGCGACGTCACCGGTACCGTGCAGAGCATCCCGCTCATAGTGAGCAGCATCATGTCCAAGAAGCTCGCCGCGGGCGCCGACGTCATCGTCCTGGACGTCAAGGTCGGCTCCGGCGCATTCATGAAGACGGAGGATGACGCCCTCACCCTGGCGCGTGAGATGGTGGAGGTGGGACGCCTGGCCGGACGCAGGACCGTGGCCTGCATAACCGATATGGACCAGCCCCTCGGCAATGCCGTGGGCAACGCGCTCGAGGTCAAGGAGGCGCTCTCGCTGCTCAAGGGCGAGTACCACGGCGACCTTGAAGAACTCTGCCTCACGCTCGGCGGCTGCATACTGACTGAGGCCGGGGCGGCGCACAACGACGCCGAGGCCCGCAAAATGCTCGAGCGAGGCATAGCCGACGGCAGCGCCCTCGCCAAATTCGCCGAGTTCATAAAGGCCCAGGGTGGCGACGAGAGTGCCGTCTACGACACCACGCTCCTGCCTGACGCGCCGGTGAAGTACGAGGTCGCCAGCACCGCGTCTGGCTACGTCCAGCACATTGACGCCCAGGGCGTCGGCCTCGTGAGCATGCACCTCGGCGGCGGCCGTGAGACGGCTGAGAGCGTCATAGACCTCGCCGTCGGCGTGGTGCTGCACAAAAAGCGCGGCGACGCTGTGAGCGAGGGTGAGAGCATCGCCACCATCCACGCCCGAGACGAGGCGAGCGCCGAGAGCGCCGCCGGGCTGCTGCGCCGTGCCTACACTATTGGCGCGGACAAGCCCGAGCCAGTGCCCTTCGTCAAGGCCATAGTACGAGCGGAGGACAACGCATGAAGCTCACCTGCCTAGTAGATAACTGCGCCCTGCCCGGCTTCGGGGCCGAACACGGCCTCAGCCTCTGGATTGAGGCCGCGGGGCACAAGTTCCTCTTTGACACCGGCTCCGATGCGCTCTTCACCGAAAATGCCGGTGCGCTCGGCATTGACCTGCGCGAAGCCGAGTTCTGCATCCTGAGCCACGGCCACTATGACCACGGCGGCGGCCTGGCCAGGTTCCTTGAGGTGAACAACAGAGCAAAGGTTTACATAAGAAAAGGAGCCTTCGGCAAGCGATATTCCAGAAAGCCGGAGCAGCCGGTGGAGTATATTGGCCTCGATCAGTCGCTCAAGGATAGCGATCGGTTTGTAGAGGTGAATGAGAAGTTGGATATTTGCCCTGGAATCACCCTGTTTTCAGGCGTAACGGGCGATGAACTGCACTCTCCGGCCAATGACGTGCTCATGGGCGCCGACTCCGTGACTCCTGACGATTTCGCGCACGAGCAGGATTTGCTCATAGCAGAAGGGGACAAGCGCATGCTGATAGCCGGCTGCGCGCACAGGGGTATAGTTAACATAATTCAAAAGGCCGGGCAACTAGACCCGTCGCCGCTCACTGCGGTGGTCGGGGGCTTCCACCTGGCCATACCAGGTACGGCAGAGGTGAACGCCCCGCTGGTAGATGGCACGGCAGACTTCCTGCTTGCAATGCCCGGCACGGTTTACTACACCGGCCACTGCACGGGACTGCCCAGCTATGAGCGCATGAAGAGCCGCATGGGCGAAAGAGTGCATTACCTGCACGCCGGGGAGACTATAGAGCTGTAATAAACCGCAAAGGAGAAATACTTGAAGAAAATAGCGACCGACGGCATTTACAGCATGTCGCCCGTAGAGGGAATTGACGGCTGGTACTACGGCTGCGACCGTTGCAGCGGCGACCTATACGAAGCCGAGGAAATCTATAGATCCGGCCGCACACTGGAGGGCAACAAGCTCGTATTTATCCATTACCCTGACGGCCGGACCGTACTTCTTCCGGCAGGGAAGGGCAGGTATTGGGGAAACCCTTTAGGCTTTGACGGGTACATATACCTGCTGCTGGTGGATTTCGGAGCGGGAAGTATCGAACTCTCGCGCTACAGCGGTGATATGCGTGCATGTGAGGCTGTTGCAGAGATACCGCTTTCGAGCGTGGAGGACTGCTACAACCTAATGCTGAAGCCCTCGCCGCCCACGCTGATACGGCACTCGAGTGACGACGTGTTTGAGTTCATCTGGCCGGAGCGAGTGAAATTCAAAGTTGGCCGTACAGAGGCGTTTGACTCTCTGCGCGACGGCAAGCTTTATTTCTCGGCCTGGTATGAAGATCCGGACTACCGCGAGGAAGTTGTGGTCCGCGACGCGGCCAGCGGCGCTGTCATAGAGCGGCGCCTGGGGGCGCTGTGGAGGATGCCCGACGGGCAGATGTGGATATTGAATTGAAGAAGGCCCGGTTTTCCGGGCCTTCTTTGTAACGAAACGGAAGATTCAGGCGTATACATACGAAGGGGAGAGGCAGCGCCAAATAGCAAAGCCGCCGGACGCAGTGAGGGCTAGATTGACATTCCCGCGGGCCCAAGTTATAATTTTATTATAGACTGTGGAGGTGGGCCGGATGAGGAAGAACTGGTGGAAAGTCACGCTCTACTGTGTAGTCGCCAGCGTGATTGCCTTTGAGCTGGAAGTGCGCTTCCTGCTGAACTTCGCCATTGTCACGACCGAAGAGGGCTATGTTACGAGCGACCCGACGCGCGAGCTCATAGTGTACGGCGCCGTATTTGTGGCCATTGTGCTGATAGGCGGCCTGGTGTTCTTCAGACGCATGACGCGGCGTGAGATAGCGATGTCGGCCTGCGTGCTTGCTGTTATCAATGTGGTGAGCGGCTTGCTGGTGAATGGAGCGTCGGGCACTTTGGCGGTGATATACGCCTATTTGAGCGAATGGGATAGCTTCCTCGCGGTGCTCTTTTACAGGCTGGGGCTTGGCACCTGGCTGAGCGCGTTGATTCAATGGCTGCTGACTCCGTTCATATTTGTGCCGTTCGGACGGCGTGAGGGTAAATAAGCGCAAAAAAGGACCGCTTAAAGCGGTCCTTTTTTATGTTTGCTTTTAGCTTCAGGCGCCGTAGTGCTCCTGGACATAGGCCATACCGGCCTCGAGAGCCTTGACGTTGCCTTCGAGGAACTTGACCTTCCTTTCGCCGAGCTCGACGCGCATGGCCTCGATGATGGCCTCCTTGCTGATGACCTCAGGCCTCTTGGCGACGTAAGCGCCGAGGAAGACGACGTTGGGGCCCTTGAGGTTGCCGATGGACTCGGCTATCTCGTTGCAGGGGACATAGACGGCGTCAACATCTTCGCGGGAGGTCTTGATGTCGATGATGGAGCTGTTGATGAGCAGCAGGCCGCCGCTCTTAACGCTGCCCTCGAACTTCAGCAGGGAGGGCTTGTTCATCGCCAGAACGGTGTCAGCCACGTTTATCAGCGGGCTGGCGACCGGCTTGTCGGAGACGACGACGGAGCAGTTGGCTGTGCCGCCGCGCATCTCAGGGCCGTAGCTGGGGAGCCAGGAGACGTTCAGTCCGCTCTCCATACCGGCCTCGGCCAGGAACTTGCCTATGAGCAGCATGCCCTGTCCACCGAAACCTGCGAATATACACTGTTCCTTCATATCTTACTCGGCCCCCTTATCCTTGTAGACACCCAGCGGGTAGTACGGGATCATGTTGTCTTCGAGCCACTTGATGGCCTCAACAGGGCTCATGCCCCAGTTGGTCGGGCAGGTGGAGAGGACTTCGACGATGTTCAGACCGTGGCCCTCCATCTGGTACTGGAAGGCCTTCTTGATGGCCTTCTTAGCCTTCATGATGTTGGCGGTGGTGTTCAGGGCGACGCGCTCGGCGTAGTAGCAGTCAGGGATCTGGCTGAGCATCTCGCACACCTTGATGGGAGCGCCGCTCCACTCCTCGCTGCGGCCGTAGGGGCTGGTGGTGGTCTTCTGGCCGATGAGGGTGGTGGGGGCCATCTGGCCGCCGGTCATGCCGTAAATGGCGTTGTTGATGAAGATAACGGTGATCTTCTCGCCGCGGTGGGCGGCGTGGACTATCTCATTGGTGCCGATGGAAGCGAGGTCGCCGTCGCCCTGGTAGGTGAATACGCAGGTGTTCGGGTGGACACGCTTGATACCGGTGGCGACAGCGGGGGCGCGGCCATGCGCGGCCTCGAACATGTCGCAGTTAAAGTAATCGTAAGCGAAAACGGAGCAGCCGACGGGGGCGACGCCTATCACGTTGTCCTCGAGGCCCAGTTCTTCTATGCATTCACCGACCAGGCGATGCGCGATACCGTGGTTGCAGCCGGGGCAATAGTGGAACGGCTTATCGGTAAGCAGCTTGGTCTTCTCAAATACAACGGCCATTACAGTACCTCCCTCATGCTGAGCAGCTTCTCTTTGATCTCCTCCGGAGTCGGCATCTGGCTGCCG
>CAKNRQ010000005.1 GCA_930990965.1 uncultured Clostridia bacterium | reverse complement strand
AGCCGTAGGTGCCAAGCACGATGCTCACTTCCTCGCTGACGAGCTGGGCGGCAGCTGTAGGAGCACGGTCGGCAGAAGACGCGTTGTCGGCCGGGACGAGCTCTACGGTGTACTCAACGCCGCCGACTTCCACGGTCGGGGTCAGATAGTTGGCGTACTGCATGCCGAGGTACTCCTGCTTGCCGCCGGCGCCGGAGTCGCCGGTCAGGGGCTCAAATACGCCGATCTTGATAACGTTGTCGCCGCTGGCGCTGGGCTCGCCGCTGGTAGCAGTACCGGGGTCGGAGCTGGGATCGGAGCTCGATTCGCCGCAAGCGGCGAGAGCGAAGACCATGACGAGAGCCAGAAGTAGTGCAAGAATCTTCTTCATTTTCATTCCTCCTATATTCCTGAGCTGGGGTGTCCGTATATCGTGGACAAATGTGTTTGCCAGCCTTGCGCTAAATTATACTCCATGTTAATCACAAATGCAAGTGTCTTTCAGCGACAAACACGTGAAAATTGTCGGCCATTTTTGTGACCCGGCTTGTATGAAAGGTAGAATTTTGCATCTGAATCAGATAGTTCCCGGGAAATCCATAGCTTTTTGCACATAAAAAACCCGCCTGCGTGAAGCGGGCGGGTATATTTGCTTCTGAATAAAAGCTTTCAGCAATCTGCATAAACGGCCAGTACTGCTCTATAGGTCATGTAGCAGTCATACTTGGCTACGACCTCGAAGGGGGCGTGCATGCTTATGACGGGGACACCGGCGTCGATGGTGTCGATATTGCGGTTGCCCATGTACATGGCGACTGTGCCGCCGCCGCCCTGGTCAACTTTGCCCAGCTCGCACATCTGCCACTGTACGCCCTCGCGGTTCAGGACGCGGCGCATGTAGGCCACGAGCTCGGCTGGGGCGTCGTTGGTGCCGGACTTGCCGCGGGCGCCGGTGAACTTGTGCAGGCCGACGCCGTAGTTGAGTTTTGCGGCGTTGCGCTTTTCGCTGACATCGGGGTAGTTGGGGTCGAAGGCTGCCGTGACGTCGGCGCTGATGCAGACGCTGTGAGCGAAGCAGTCGTCGAGATCGCTGCCGGTGGCTCGGCAGAGCTTGCCCATGAACCACTCGAAAGCCTCGCTCTTCATGCCGGATACACCGTCGGAGCCGGTCTCTTCCTTGTCGGCCAGGATGCACACGGCGGTGCGCTCAGGGGCGCCTTGGAGGTCAAAGAGCGCGCGCAGCTCGGCGTAAGCGCAGACGCGGTCGTCGTGGCCATAGCCGCCGATGAGGCTGCGGTCGAGGCCGATATCACGCACGTCAAAAGCGGGCACTGCGTAGAGCTCGGAAGAGATGAGGTCCTCTTCGGTGATGCCGTAGCGGCTGTTGAGTATGCTCATGACAGCGAGCTTGACGCGGTCCTTGCCCTCATCGTCGTAGGGTACGCTGCCCACGAGGATGTTCATGCTCTCGGCCTTGATGGCGTCGCCCAGCTTCTTGGCCATCTGGTCGCCCGCGAGGTGAGGCAGCAGGTCGCTGACCATGAACTGCGGCTCATCCGGATCGCGGCCGATGACCACGTCTATGGTCTCGCCGGCGGTAGTGACGACGGTGCCGTGGAGCTCGAGGGGGATGGCGGTCCACTGGTATTTTTTGATGCCGCCGTAGTAGTGGGTCTTGAGGAAGGCGAGTTCGTTGTCTTCATAGAGCGGCAACTGTTTGAGGTCGAGACGCGGGGAGTCCACGTGCGCGGCCGCGACGACGGCGCCCTCGCTCATGGGCTTCTTGCCCATTATGGCCAGCAGCAGGGCCTTGCCGCGGTTGGAGTAGTAGATCTTGTCGCCGGTTTTGAGCTCCATGCCGGGGACATATTCCACGAAGCCCTGGGCCTCCGCGAGCGCTATCGCGTTGCGCACGCACTCGCGCTCGGTGCGCGAGTCGTTGAGGAAACGCTTGTAGTCCTCGCAGTAGGCCTCCATAGCGGAGCGCTGCTCAGCGTCCATCGTCTCATAGCCGTTTTTGGGCTCATAGAAGAGCTCTGCGCGGTAGTCTTTCTTTTCTTCCATTTTTGATTGCCTCCGTAAACACGGCCTCACACCGGGCCGCAAATTCTTCCACCGTGCCATCGTTGACGAGGCACGCGGTACATACCTCTTTATAGTATTCGTCGCTCTTCTGTGCGCTTATGCGCTTTTCGGCGTATTCGCGGGAAATACCCTCGCGGGCAATCAGCCGCTCAATGCGTACCTCACGGGGCGCTATTACGCCGAACACAGCGGCGCAAAGCTTGTCGACGCCGCCCTCGAAGATGCCGATGGCGTCCAGGGCGGCCAGCGTGACGCCGTTCATAGCCGCCTCGCGCAGTATGCGGTTGGTCTCAGATGAGACATACTTGTGCGTGATGGCGTTCAAGTCGGCTAGTGCGGCGGGGTCAGAGAAGACTACGTTGCCGAGCTGCTTGCGGTTAAGCGTGTCGCCGTCATAGACCTCTCCGAAGCGGGAAATGATTTCGCGCTTCATTTCCTGACTGGTGCGGGTGATGGTGTGGTAGAGCTCGTCGGCGTCTATGCACACCGCGCCCATGCCTCGCAGCACGTTGAGGGCCGTGGTCTTGCCGGTGCCGGAGCCGCCGGTGAGGCCGACTATGTACATGTCCGCGGCCAGGCGTGCGGCGATTTCGTCTGCCTCGAGCGCACCGGGGCGCAGTATTTTGAAAGGCGTTTCGGCCAGAGTTATTATAGTGGACTCGGTGCCGATGCCGCACTCGCCGCCGTCGATGACGGCGTCTATTTTGCCGTCGAAGTAGCGCAGTACGTCCTGGGCAGTCTTGGGGCTGGGCGCCCCGGAGGGGTTGGCGCTTGGCGCGGCGAGCGGTACGCCGCACTTTGTGAGCAGTTCCAGCGTGAGTGGATGGTCCGGGCAGCGCAGGCCGACGGTGGAGCCGCCGGCGCGTACTATCTCCGGGATTTCAGGCGCGCTTGCATTTATTATAGTAAGCGGCCCGGGCCAGAACTCCTCTGCCAGTGACCTGGCCTGAGCGGGCACAGTGGCCCAGCACTTGTCCATAGCCTCCGCGCCGTGAACCATGAGGTTGAGCGGCTTCACTTCAGGACGCCCCTTCACGGCGTAGATTTTCTCAACGGCTCCGGCGTCCAGACCGTTGGCCGCAAGGCCGTAAACGGTCTCCGTGGGGACAGCCACAAGCCCGCCTGCGCGGATTATTTCAGCGGCCCGGTCTATGTTGCCGGATGAAATTATCTCAGTCTTCATCGTTTGCCTCCGATGCGCCCAGCTCACCGGCTCTTGCGGCGGCGGCCAGGGCGTCTATGAGCTCGTCGAGCTCGCCGTCCATTATGCGGTCTATCTTGTAGAGTGTGAGGCCGATACGGTGGTCGGTTACACGGCCCTGAGGGAAGTTATATGTGCGGATGCGCTCGTTACGCATGCCGGTACCGACCTGGCTCTTGCGCTCGGCCGCGCGCTCGCTCTGCTGCCGGGCACGCTCGGCCTCATAGAGCCGTGAGGCGAGAATCTTCATCGCCCGGTCCTTGTTCTTGTATTGGCTGCGCTCGTCCTGGCACTCGACCACCGTGCCCGTGGGCAGGTGCGTTATGCGTATGGCGCTTTCGGTCTTGTTAACGTGCTGGCCGCCAGCGCCGGACGAGCGGTAGGTGTCTATCTGCAGGTCGCCGGGGTCAATCTGTATTTCCACGTCCGAGACCTCGGGCAGCACGGCGACAGTGGCGGTGCTGGTGTGTATGCGCCCGCCGGCCTCGGTCTCGGGCACGCGCTGTACGCGGTGGACGCCGGACTCGTACTTCAGGCGGGAGTAGGCGCCCGCGCCCTCGACGACGAAGCTTATCTCCTTGATGCCGCCAAGCTCAGTCTCGTTCACGTTCGCAATGGAGACCTTCCAGCGCTTGGACTCGGCGTACATACTGTACATGCGGTAAAGGCTGTGCGCGAAGAGCGCGCTTTCCTCACCGCCGACGCCGGCGCGGATTTCAATGACGACGTTGCGCTCGTCATCGGGGTCCTTTGGCACGAGCAGCTCGCGCAGCTCTTCCTCCAGCCCTGCCATGCGCGATTTAGCGCTCTCGTACTCCTCGCGGGCCATCTCGCCCAGCTCCGGGTCGGAGAAGAAGCCTTCGGCCTCCGACATGGCGGCCTCACATTTAAAATACTCTTTTGCGCACGCAGCCACGGGGGAGAGCTCCTTGAGCTCTTTTGCAAGGCGGGAGTATGCTTCCACGTCCGTGTAGTTCTCCGGAAGCGACATCGCGCGCTCTATTTCATCATATTTAGCTATTATCTCTCTGAGCTTCTCGGGCATACCGGACCTCCTAACTTAGAGAATTATTGTAGCACAACGCCGCGCGCTTGTAAACATCACGTCCGGTGGGCATAGAGCCTCATCTCACAGCCGTCGTCGCCGCGGGATGTGCACATAAAATTCCAGCCGTAGCGCTCATAGAAAGACCTGTGCTCCGTGACGAGATAGAGCGTCCCAACGCCGAAAGAGCGCATGTCTCCAAGCGCAAATTCCAGCAGTTGCCCAGCGAGGCCCATGCACCTGAATATGGGCTCGACATAGAGGGCGCAGAGATTTGGCGCAAGGTCGTGACGTTCGTGGAAGTCATTTTCTATGACGCCGCAGCCGCCCGCTATGGCATTGCCGCAGAGCGCGATGTACCACTGAGGAACTGCCTCTGCACACTGTATGCACTCGTCCATGCTCGACAGGTATTCTCCAGTAGGTATCTCCCACTTCCCGCTGAACCACTCTGCTGCCTTGTTCTTCAGCTCGGGGTGCTGGCGTATTTTCAAGATTTCAAAGTCCATTATCCCTCAACCTCCGTGGAGTTGTGGGGTTATTATACCACGTAAGGCCACCGCACTCTATAATACTTTTCCGTTTGGAATCCCGCCCTTGTTCTTTTGGGTAAAATGTGCTAATATAATAAGTCGGTATGCTGCGGCATGACCTAAACTCAAACCGTTTTCAGGAGGACGTACCTTTGGATATATGGTCGGCTATCTTTCTGGGCATTGTACAGGGACTTGCCGAGTTCCTGCCGATATCCAGCTCCGGACACCTGTCCGTTTTACAGAACCTATTTCACATGAATTCACTCGAAGAGGGACACCTGTTCTTCGACGTGCTGCTGCATCTGGGTACGCTGGTCAGCATCTTTATCTGTTACTGGCGGGACATCTGCGACATGGTGCGCGAGGTATTCATAGTCCTGCGCGGTGGACGCACGGCCTCGGGCGAGCGCATAAAACAGCCACTCCCGGCGGCAAGGTTGTTTTTGCTGCTGGTCATAGCCACTCTCCCGCTTGTGTTCATAGTGCCGATTAACGATCTTGTTGAGGAACTCTACTACCAGAGCTGGTTTATAGGCATAGCGTTTATGCTCACCGGATGCCTGCTCTTTGTCTCCGACAAGATGACTCCTGGCACCAAGACGGAAAAAACCATGCGCATACGCGACGCGGTCATAATAGGCTGCTGCCAGTGCGTGGCCACGATACCCGGTCTCAGCCGCTCCGGCACCACGATTACCGCCGGCATAGCCACCGGGCTGGACCGCAACTTCGCAATGCGCTTCTCCTTCCTGCTCAGCATACCCGCCGTATTGGGCGCGAACATACTCTCCATCGTCGATGCAATTGCCACGGGCTTTGATGCCTCGCTGCTGCCAATCTACCTCGTGGGCATGCTTGCGGCTGTCATATCCGGCATAGCCGCAATACTGCTCATGAAGTTAATCTCGCGCAAAAACAAGTTCGGCTTCTTCACATATTACTGCTGGGCGGCCGGCATCATAACGCTGGTGCTCTCCATAAGCTACTGATAAGAAAGGAAGGCTCGCTACATGGCTAACTCCTCCGGCGGGACGAAAAAGTCCACCGGCGCAAAGAAATCTACCGCTTCACGTACCTCATCGCGCAGCAGAACGCCCGCGAAGAAGAACGCCCCGCGGCCGGTAAGGCGGGAAATAGGCGCCGTAGTCTGCGCCTTTCTGGGTATCTTTTCGCTGATAGGCTACTTCGACGTAGACGCGCTATTTATAAACGCCTTCTGCGGCTTCCTGAAGGGATTGCTGGGCTGGGGTTACTTTATCTTCCCCATATCCCTGCTCATAAGCGCCGGAATACTGGCCATGCACAGGGGGAGGCCCGTAGTGTTGCGCGTGACCTGCACCATGTTGCTGCCGCTATTTATAGGCGCGGCGGCGCACTTACTCTTTGCCGGGGACGGTTTCAGCTTCGGCGGCAACTTCATGGATTTGTGCGAGCGGCTCTACAACAGCGGCACCCGACTGACCAGCGGCGGCTTGATTGCGGGCCTCATCAGCATGGCCCTCGAGGCAATGTTCAGCGTATACGGGGCTACACCCGTGCTGTTGGCGGTGCTGGTGTTCCTCTGCATGTGCTCTGCGAACATGACCGCCGGTAAGCTCCTGGCCATGTGGCAGGGGAGGGAGCGGGTCGAGTACGAGCCGGAGGAAGAGCCTGAGATAAAGCCCGCCAAGACAAAGGGCAAGCGCCGTGGCGAGGCCGAGATGGAAGCGCCCAAGCCGCGCCGCCGCCCAAACGCGCCTATTGACGTGCCGATGGACGATGAGCCCGGCGAGGACGACGACTACGGCGGTTTTGCAGCGTACCCGCTGGAAGAGCCCATCGCCGCTGTGAAGCGTCACGTCCGCAACGAGAGCACACCCATACCCGTGAGCTCTCCGTATGAGGCCCGGCCGGCGGTGGAGCGTCCCGCGCCCAAGCCGACGATGACCGGTTTCAAGCCCGAGAGCCGGGGCGCCGGAGCGTACAGCTCCCAGCCCGACAACGTCCCTGAACCAATACCGGAGCCGGTGCAGATACCTGAGCCTGAGCCCGTGGTGCGGAGCGAGCCCGCAGTGGCGCGCCCGGTATATGAAGAACCGGCCAAACCCCAGCGCAGGACAAGACCGGAGCCGGACGAGGCGGTGAACGCCGAGATGGCCGAGGCCATAGACCAGGCTGCGGCCGGGGATACACCGGAGTACGAGTTCCCACCCCTTGATCTGCTGCGCCGCGGCGGCGAGAGCGCGCCAGACGGCAGGGAGGAGATAGCTCTCAACCGCGAGCGCCTGGAGGCCTCGCTAAAGAGCTTCGGCGTGGCGGCGCGCATAGTCGGGGCGACGCGCGGCCCCACGGTCACGCGCTACGACCTGGAGCTCGACGCGGGCGTCAAGCTCACCAAGCTTACCAACCTTGCAAACGACATAGCACTCTCGCTGGGTGTTCTCAACGTGCGTATAGCTCCCATCCCGGACAAGATAAGCACGGTCGGCATTGAGGTGCCGAACAAGATTGTCAGCATCGTCTACCTGCGCGACGTCGTAGAGTCGCCGGAGTTCAAAAACGCCAAAAGCTCGCTTTCCTTCGCTGTCGGCAAAGATATCTCCGGCCGCTGCGTCGTGGGTAACATAGCCAAGCTTCCGCACATGCTCATAGCCGGCACCACCGGCTCGGGCAAGTCGGTGTGCATCAACAGCCTGCTGCTGAGTATCCTGTACAAGTCCACGCCCGAACAGGTCAGGCTCATCATGATAGACCCCAAGATGGTCGAGCTGGGTATATATAACGGTATACCTCACCTCTATGTTCCCGTGGTCACCGACCCGAAGAAGGCTGCGGGCGCGTTGCAGTGGGCCGTCGTCGAGATGCTCAAGCGCTACCGCCTCTTCTCGGAAGTGGGCGTGCGCGACCTCGCCGGATACAACGCGCACCAGAAGAAAATAGGCGCCGAGACCATGCCTCAGGTCGTCATAGTGGTGGACGAGCTCGCGGACCTCATGCTTGTGGCCAGTAAGGACGTCGAGGAGAGCATCTGCCGCGTGGCCCAGATGGGACGAGCCAGCGGTATGCACCTCATCATCGCCACGCAGCGGCCCAGCGCCGACGTCATAACCGGTCTCATGAAGGCCAACATACCCAGCCGCATAGCCTTTGCTGTCTCAAGCGCTATGGAGTCTCGCATCATCCTCGACAGCGCTGGAGCGGAGAAGCTCATCGGCATGGGCGACATGCTCTACTCGCCGCTCGGTTCGGGTAAGCCCATGCGAGTGCAGGGCTGCTTCGTCTCCGATGAGGAGCGCGAGGACGTGATAGACTTCATCAAGCGTTCCAGCAAGGCCGAGTACTCCGATGAAGTCCTCGCCGAGATAGAGAAGGCCGCGCAGGAGAAGGACAAGCCCAAAGGCAAGGGCGAGGCCTCCCACTCCGGCTTCGATGACGAGGCGCAGTCGAACAACGCCTTTGCCGACTACGACGAATTGCTGCCTCAGGCGGTGGACGTCATCTTCGACACTAAGCAGGCGAGCGTCAGCATGTTACAGCGGCGTCTCAAGCTCGGCTACTCGCGCGCGGCGCGCCTGGTAGACCAGATGGAGGAGTTGGGTATAGTCGGGCCCTTTGAGGGCAGCAAGCCCAGACAGGTGCTCATAACCAAGCAGCAGTGGCAGGAGATGCAGCTCCTCAACGGCACCGCGCCGACCGAACGCAGCCAGCTTGAGGCCGAGTTCGGTACGGACGCACCGAAGGAAGACGAATGACGGCGGCCGAACTCAACAGCCTGAGCGTCCTGGCGCTGGCGCACGTGGGCGACGCCGTATACGAGCTATTTGTGCGCACTTACCTTGCCCGGCATGGCCAGCACAAGGTCGTAGACCTGCACAGGGCCACGGTCAACATGGTCAAGGCCCCGGCTCAGGCCAGGGCCGCCAGTGTGATTTTGCCACTGCTCACTGAGGAGGAGCATGCGGTTTATAAGCGTGGACGCAACAGCCACGTCAACAGCGTGCCTCGTGGGGCCAGCAAGGCCGAGTACCACGCCGCCACAGCGCTCGAAGCCGTGTTCGGATACCTGCACCTGGCCGGGCGCGACGAGCGCGCGCAGGAACTCTTTGACGCGGTAATATCCACCGGGGAGGAAAACTGAGCGTGAAAAACGGATATGCGCAGCCGTTTCGGGCGCATATCCGTTTTCTTTGCAGGAACTCGAAAAAAGTGCTTGACTTTTCAGCCACAGCGTGTATAATACTATCTGCACCTAGCGGGATTGTGTAAAGGTAGCACAGCGGACTCTGACTCCGTATGTGAGGGTTCGAATCCTTCTCCCGCTGCCAAAGATACGCCCCGGAATCGTTATGATTCCGGGGCGTTTGTTTTTCAGCACATTTGTATAGAGAATCCCGGAAGCCGTGATTTATCCTCGGCTTCCGGGATTCTTTGCTTAATATTTTTTTGCGTCAAGAGCTTTTTCTATTTCACGGAAGTTGTGAGTGACCTCCGGGCAATGGCAGGCGATTATTGTGTACAGCGAATCAATGATGGCTAGCTGCGCAATTCTGGAAGATAGCGCCACTATGCGGTACTTAGTTTCATTTGAAATAGTAAAAAATGAAATATCGGCTATTTTCGATAGTGGAGACACACCTATATTGGTCAGAGATATGACTTTTGCACGGTTTCTTTTTGCAAGCTTAGCTGCATCCACGATGTCAGAAGAACTGCCAGAATGGCTTATTGCAAATACGACATCACCTTCGTGCGCATTAACCGCAGAGATTACCTGCAGGTGTGAATCAGTGTGTGCCTGTGCGTCTATACCGAGGCGCATTAACTTGTGTTGAAGATCCAGCGCGACAGAATGCGAATTTCCCAACCCGAAAATGAAAACACGCTCAGCATTCTTTATAATGTCGGCCGCTTCTTCAAGCCTTTCTATATTTATTGCACTCAATGTACAGTCAAGGGCATATTTGTTGCCGCGGAACACTTTGTCGACGATATCAGCAGTACCGTCGCCGGGAGATATGTCCTCGTGTATGGCCTGTATGGGCGTAACTATGTCAACTGCCAGAGAGACCTTAAAAGCCTGGTAGCTTGAAAACCCAAGTGTTTTGCAAGTGCGAATGACTGTGGCATCACTCACACCGCTTGCCTCTGCAAGGCTGGCGACGGAAAAAGATATTACATCGTTTGGGTTTTCTAAAATAAACGAAGCTACTTTTTTCTCTGCCTTGCTCATTTGACCAATCATGTTCTTAATACGCAGCAACAGCGCCGGGGCAGTGCCATTTGTTGAAGCCATGATGTACACACACCTCCGTGAGTCATCTTGAATTACCACTGAGTATGTTTTATTTATATCATACTTGCAACAAAATTTCAACAAAAATAGCAAACAATAATATAAATTGTACTGTTAAAGAAAATCAGTTGTATAGACTGGACAATTGAGGCGGCAAAAATAAATAATATTTCACAAAAATAAAATAAATCTTGAAATATTAATTTATTTAGGGTACAGTATAAATGAAATAATCAATCAGATGAAAGGGGTGCGTACATGAAATGAACGACTTTCTGCTGAACACTGTGTACTTTGAACTGGGAGATGCTGTCGGCAGGGAAAACGTATCTATACGGACTGCGGACAAGCTCTCGCATTCGATGGACTACTTTTGGCTGCCCAGGATGTATGTAGACAGAGGAGAATTTCCTCCTGAGGCCGACTTTGTAGTTTATCCCGGGAGCGCGCAGGAAGTTTCAAAGGTCTTGGTCATAGCCAACTACTACAAAATCCCGGTGTATACCTGGGGCGGCGGCTCAGGCTCGCAGGGCGGGGCTCTCCCGGTAAAGGGTGGCATCATTCTGGACACAAAGCGCATGAACAAGGTCCTTGACTTTGACGAGCGCTCCATGACGGTGACGGTGGAGGCGGGAATGATCTTCGGCCGGCTAGAGTGGTACGCAAATGAGAGGGGCTACTCGCTCATGCACTACCCCAGTTCTATAAATTGCGGCACTGTCGGCGGCTTCTTGGCCCACAACGGCATAGGCGTCCTGAGTACCAAGTACGGAAAGATAGACGACCAGTGCCTCAGCTTGGAAGTTGTGGTGCCGAATGGTCAGATTTTGCAGACCAGCCCCGTGCCCAAGCACTCCTCGGGGCCCAGCCTGCTGGGGGTGTTCATAGGCTCCGAAGGTACGTTCGGAGTTATAACAAAGGCCACCTTCAAGCTGTTCAAAATGCCTGAGGTCAGAAAGTTCAGGGCTTTCCTGTTCAAGTCCGTGACCGACGGCATAAACGCCGGACGCGACCTGGTGCACAGGGTTAAGCCTTCGATAATACGCCTCTATGACGAGGCCGAGACGGTTTCGCTCATACGCAAGGTAATAGGCTTTGCAAAGCCGGGCGCGTTTATGAACGTGGCCATAGAGGGCGACGCTGACAACGTCGAGCTCGATGAGAAGCACATGCTTGAGATAGTGGGCAAATATGGCGCGGAGGACTTGGGTGCAGACTACGGCGAAAAGTGGTGGGAGAGCCGGTTGACCTTCTTCTACCCGGACAAGTGCCTGGATTTCCCCGACATGTACGGGACTATAGACACTGTGTCCACTTACAGCAACATTGAGAAGATCTACGACGCCATGAAGGCGGCGGTGGAGAGCTTCGAGGGCGTAAGGTTTATAGCCCACTTCTCGCACTGGTACGAGTGGGGCTGCATGATGTACGACCGCTTCATCATGGACAACCCGCCTGAGGACCCGGACGAGGCCTTCCGGCTGCACAACGAGATATGGAACGCGGGCGTTCGCGCTGCCCTGGAAAACGGCGGCGTGATAAACGACCACCACGGAGTGGGGATCAAGCTGGGGCGGCTCATGAAAGAGCAGTACGGGCCGTCAATGGAAGTATTTGAGGGCATAAAGGAGAAACTGGACCCCAATGGCATCATGAACCCGTACAAAATGGGCGTTTGACAGGAGCGAAGATATGCTGACATACGAAGCTAAAAAGACTATAAACGCCTGCCGGTTTTGCTGGATGTGCAGGCATGTGTGCCCCGTGGGAGTGGCCACAGGCAAGGAGAATAACGGCCCGAGGGCGAAGGCTATGTTCCTCTACCTGAATGAGAAAAAAGGCAATCTGGAGGGTGAAATCGCCCAAGACCTGTACGAATGCGCTCTCTGCAACGCCTGCGCGGCCAACTGCGAAACCGGCTACGAACCGGCAATATACATACGCGAGGCGAGGGCCAACCTGGCCGCCGGCGGGCTGGTGCCGGAAAAGGTGGAGCGCGTCATAGATGCCCTGGAACGCACGGGAAATGTTTACGGCGCCAATATAGACATGCAGGCATGGGAAAAAGAATGCAAGAAAGATTGCGGCGTGCTGGTCTATGCCGGGGCTGCGGCGCTCATAAAGACGCCGGAAAACGTAAGGGCCTTCCTGTCGCTGCTGAACAAAGCTGGACTGAACGCCTCGCTGGCCAATGCTAATTGCAGTAGTGTGGCGGCTGAGTATGACCTTTTGGGCGACGTGGCCGAAGTGCGGGAGAAAGCCACAAAGTGTGCCTCGGAATTGTCCTCGCACGGGGCAGAGAAACTCATAGTGCTAGACCCGTCGGACGCTGTGATGTTCAAGCAGAAGTACCCGGCCTGGGGCATCCGGGTGGATATGGAAGTTGTTACGGCGACGAGTTTCGTGGCCGGGCTGATAGACGCCGGAAAGCTGAACATACGCCGTCAGTCTGGGCACGTTACATACCACGACCCCTGCCGCCTGGCCCGTGACCTGGACGAGACTGAAGCTGCCAGACACATAATAGCCGCTATGGGTTATGAGCTCTCCGAAATGCTTGAGAGCAGGAAGTTGACACGCTGCTGCGGTGGACAGGTTCTGGCCGCCCACGCGCCGGAAATAGTTGAAAAGATGGCGGCTTCCCGAGCCGAGGAGGCCGCCAGGACCGGGGCAGAGATCCTTGTCACTGCCTGTCCGGGGTGTTTTGCCAACCTGGATGGTGGGGAGTATATAGAGGTAGCGGACATATTCTCGCTGCTTGACAGGTGCACTTGACACACATTTCCTTCGGAAAGGGGCGTTGAATCGAATGGGCGGTTATTTACTCGGTGCCGATTTCGGGGGGAGCGCCACAAAAGTGACGGCGCTCAGGGAAGACGGACGTGTTGTCGCATCGGCTGTCCGGGAGTACCCGACGTATTATCCCCAAAACGGCTGGGTGGAGCAGAGGCCGGAGGAACTTTATGCCGCCTTTGTCGATGCTCTGCACGAGGTGCTCTCAAAAGGCGTAAAGCCGGACAGCATATCCGCAATGGCCATAAGCGCCGCTTCGCAGACTGCGGTGTACCTGGATGGGGCAGATGTGCCTGTAAGGCCGTCCATATACTGGACGGACAGCCGCGGCGCCGGTTACGCAGAACAGCTGAAAGCGGAGGACGCGGAGCGCATATACGACATCTGCCGCAACATGCCCACCAGCGCGAGGACGGTCACACACTTGCGCTGGATAAGAGACCACGAGCCTGAGAACTTTGCCCGGATAAAAAAGGTCATGTTCGTGAAAGACTATATCCGCTACCGCCTGACCGGGGACTTTGTCACCGACAATATAGACGCAATGGGCTCGCTGCTCTACAACGTCAGAGATGGCGTCTGGGACAAAAAGCTCTGCGTTTGGGCCGGGGTGACGGAGGACATGCTGCCGGTTGTGCTCAAGCCGACGGACAGAGTGGGAAAACTCAGCTCGAAGGCGTGCGCGGAGACAGGGCTTGACAGCAACACAACGGTGATCGTGGGCTCGACGGATACCGTCATGGAGGTGTACGCAAACGGAGCGATACGCCTGGGACAGATGACGGTGAAGCTAGCCACGGCCGGGCGTATATGCCCAATAACGCGCAGTGAGTTGCCCAACCCGCTGCTCATGAATTATAAGCACGTGGTGCCGGGACTGTGGTATCCGGGCACGGGAACCAAGAGCTGCGCGGCCTCCTACCGCTGGTACCGGGACACGCTCTGCGGCGGGGAGAAGCTCTTAGGCGAGCGGGACGGGATGAGCCCGTACGCGCTCATGGACAAAGCGGCCGAGGGCTTTTATGCCTGCCGTGAGGGGCTCTTCTTCCACCCGTACTTGCAGGGTGAGCTGACGCCGTATTTTGACCCGTCTCTGAGAGGCAGCTTCACCGGCGTCGCCTCATGCCACACGAAGGGACATTTCAACAGGGCGGTGCTGGAGGGCGTGGCTTTTTCGCTCAAAGACTGCTATGAAGTCCTGAAAAAAGAGCAGGTGCGCAGCGACCAGGCGATCCTTATCGGCGGCGGGGCGCAGAGCAGGCTTTGGAGCCAGATAGTCTGCGACTGTCTCAACATTGAAATGGTAAAGACCCGCTTTGCCGACTCCTCGCTCGGCAGCGCAATGCTGGCGGGAGTGGCCGTGGGAGCGTTCTCATCTTTTGAGGACAGCGTGGATAAGTGCGTGAAAATTGAGCGCACCCTCACTCCTGACGCCGCGTCAGTTGAAATATACGAGGAGGGCTTTGAGAAATATAGAGCCATACATGACGCACTGGCCCCCATATACGCGAGCTGGCACAGATGAAAATAGCCGTTTGTATGAAATGCGTCCCCGCCGATTTTGGCGTCGGAGTGGACGCAAAAGGAGGCATTAAACGCACCGAGGCCAACAGCCGGGTCAATCAGGCCGACCTCATGGCCCTGCAAGCCGCCCTCAGATTGAAGGGAGAGCTGGGTGCCCGCGTGGACGTGTACAGTATGGGCCCGGCATTTGCTGAGAACATGCTGCGCGAGGCCATAGCTCTGGGTGCTAACGGCGCTGTGCTGATATGCGATAAGCATCTGGCCGGTTCTGACACTCAGGTGACAGCGGCTGTGCTCGCCGCGGCGCTGGGCAGCGATTACGATCTGGTCTTGTGCGGGGAGCGCACCGTGGATGGAGAGACGGGACAAGTGCCCGGACAGATCTCCGCGAGATTAAACGCCTCGCTCGCACTGGGCATTGTGGACATCCGAAGTTGTGAAAACGGCGTTATCTGCCTGAGGCCGGATGAGCGTGGAGAAGACGAACTGAAACTCAGTTTCCCGGCGGTGGTCGGAGTGTCGTGCGGCCTGCGTGGAGCGTTGCAGGAGCTGAAGCCGCGCCTGGAAGGCATGAAGCGAGCCCGCGCGGCTAACATACCCCACCTGGACGCCGGAGCCCTCGGCTTCAGGTGGGATGAAGTGGGCGAGGCCGCTTCGCCCACAAAAGTCAGAAGCGTCTCACGTGTGAACTGGGCGCGGGAGTGCGTAATGGTTGAAAGCCTCGCTGACGGAGTTGACATAAGTCTGGAGATGATCTATGGGCGGTGAGATTTGGGCTCTGTGTGAGAGTAAGAACGGCAGAGTATCGGAACGGTCGTTGGAGGTAGTTGGAGCGGCGCTGTCTCTGGCGGGCCTGAAGCGCGGGGCAAAGTGCTCGGCGGTGGTGTTTTCAGACGTGGAAGCGGCGCACAGGTGCGGAATGGGCCGGGCCTATGTGCTGCATGGGGCCACAGGCGAGGCTGACAGCCGCGGAAGGCTGCTCGCAGAGGCCATAGAGGAGTACAAGCCGGACATTGTCCTGGCCTCGGCGGCGCTGGAGGGCAGAGGCGTGTGCTCGGTTGCGGCGGCCATCTTGGGCACCGGAATGAGCGCAGACTGTATAGACCTTGCGATAGGCAACGCGGGCGAGCTGATTTCCACGCGCCCGGCGTTGGGAAGCAGCGTTATAGCCGGCATAGTCTGCCCCGTGAAGCGGCCACAGATCACCACTATACGGCCAGGGAGTTTTGAGCCGGTTCGTGTTACTGAGGTTGAGACGGAGGTAGTGGAGTTCAGCGGGACGCGGACGTTTGTGGGCGCAGAAGTCATCGGACGTAGGGAGATAAACAAGGATGGCCCGGACCTGGCCCGGAGCCGGATAATCATCGCCGGAGGCATGGGGCTCGCCTCAGCGGCGGCATTTGATAGGATCCGGGAGCTTGCAAGAGTGCTGCACGCCGGTGTCGCGGCCTCCAGAGCGGCGGTCAATGCCGGGTATGCCACTTACGATATGCAGGTGGGCCTGTCTGGGAAGAGCGTAAGGCCGGACGTGTATATCGCCCTCGGCATATCCGGGGCGGCGCAGCACATCGTTGGCATAAGACAGGCCAAAAAGGTCATCGCAGTCAACACCGACAGCAAAGCCCCCATATTCAACTACGCGGATGTAGGTATAGTCGCCGGTTGGCAGGAGTACACCGGCGAGCTTATGAAACTTGTACAGGAGGGAACCCGAAAGGGTTGAAATAAAAAATGTTTGGAGGAATTGAGAAATGAGGAAAAAACGTATAGCTGTTATTGTTCTCTGCATGCTGCTGTGTATAACGGCCTTCACCGCTTGCGGTACGCAGAACGAACCCGCTCCGGCTACATCCGGAAATGAGCCCAGCGCGTCAGGAGAGACCGTGGAGTTGAGCCTCGGCCACATATATTCGGCGAACCACAACGAGGCGCTTGCGCTGCAGGAACTTGCGGACAATCTGGACGCCGCCTCGGGCGGGCGCATCAAGCTCACAATTTACCCCTCGAGCCAGCTTGGATCTGAGCGCGAGATGGCAGAAATGGTGTCGCTCGGCACTCTGGACATGGGCCTGTCCGACGGCCCGACGTGGTCGAACGCGCTGAACATACCGGAAATGGCCGTCTTCGGCCTGCCCTTCCTCTACAGCGATATCGACGGCGAAGCCGCCTGCTATGACACCATTATTGACTCGGCGGCAGGGTTCATGGAGGGCAGCGGTGTAATGCCCCTCTTCTGCACTACTGCTTCCCTGCGCGGCACACTTTTGGCCACGAAGCCCATAAATACGCTGGCTGACATATCGGGCATCAAAATCCGCGTCCCCGAGATCACCATGTACGTTGACACGTGGAAGAACATGGGCGCCAATGCGACCACCACGTCCTGGTCCGAGGCCTACACCTCGATATCTTCCGGCGTCGTCGACGGCTGCGAAGCCGATCCCTCGACGCTTGTGGACGCTAATCTGCAGGAAGTGGCCAAGTACTACTCCGAAACTAACCACATGGGCACTGTGCATATCGTGTCCATAAATCAGGCCAAATGGGACTCTATCCCTGAGGACCTTCAGCAGATAATCAGGGAAGAGTGCGCCAAAATATCCGCGAGCCAGGTAGAGAGCCGCAAGGTGGCCGACGCCGAAGCCGTTCAGAAAATGGTGGACGCCGGTGTCGAAGTCAACCAGGTGTCCGCGGAAGAGCGCCAGAAAATGATTGAGGCCCAGCAGCCTCTGTACGACCAGTACGCAGAGGAATACGGGCTTGGGGAGCTCATAGCCACACTGCAGGAGCTGGGTAACTCCTGAGACATCGGGCGCTGTATGCCAAATTGAGATGAGAGAGAAGCCGGTACGGGGATTTCCTCGTACCGGCCAAGTGAAAAAGGAGGGAGGTAAAAATGCAACTATTTTTCAAAATAGATAAGATTATTGACAGACTGCAGGAATTTGTCTGTTTTGTATTGTTCATGGGTATGGTAGTTGTGGGTGGAGTGAGCGTGTTTTCCAGGTTCATTCTGAATCTATCCATAACCTGGGCAGAGGAAGCCATACGCTTTATGTGCATATGGCTGACGTTCGTAGGCGCCGCGCTCACGGTGCGCAAGGACGGACACGTCTCCATAGACATTTTCGTGTCCATGATAAAGAACAACAAGGCCCGCGCCATCTATTACTGCATTTCGCGGCTGATAGGCGTCGCATTTTTGCTGTCTATCTTTCCGGCGTCCATTGAGCTTGTACAGCGGACCGGGAACTCTATGGCGGCCGCCATACCTATAAGCTGGAAGTGGATATATCTCGCCGTGCCGGTCGGCATTGTGAATATGCTCTGGGCCTATATTTCTGCCATACCGAAATATACGAAGGCTCAATACGAGAACAAGGAAGAGACCCTGCTCGATGAGCTGAAAGCGGAACGGATTGAAGGGGAGGTCGAGGAGTAACATGATAGAAATTGCAATTATATGTCTGCTCCTCTTCATGTGTCTCGGAGTACCTGTGGCATTTGCAATAGGCTTTTCCGGCGTCTTGGCCCTGGCCTTTGGCAGCGATATCCCCCTCTTTACGGCCGTGCAGATGGCGGTAAAGGGTATCAACTCCTGGTCGCTCATGGCCTGCCCGCTCTTCATACTGGCGGGCGGCATTATGGGAGAGGCCAAACTCTCCGACAGAATAGTCAGCTTTGCCGGTGAACTGGTGTCCTGGATGCGCGGCGGCATCGGCTGCGTGTGCGTCATTGCGAACATGATATTTGCCGCCCTCACCGGTTCGGGCGCCGCGTCCATCAGCGCCATAGGCGGTCTGGTTACGCCGGAGCTCAAAAAGGCCGGATACAAGCCCGGCTTTATAGCGGCGCTTATAGCGGGCGCCGGTGCGCTGGGACCCATTATTCCACCGAGTATGAACATGATAGTGTACGGCTCCATAACTGGCGAGTCCACCGGTAAGCTCTTTGTCGGCGGCGTTATACCCGGCATCATTATAGGTTTCTTCCTCATACTGATGACGGTGCGCGCGGCTAAGAAGTGGAACGTGGACTCAGGTACGGGAGATTTTAGCCTTCGTCGGCTCTGGGACAGCTTTAAAAAGGCCATTTGGGCCCTGATAACGCCGATTATAATTATAGGCGGCATACTCTTCGGCATATTCACCGCAACGGAGGCGGGCATTGTGGCCTGCATCTATGGCCTGATATGCGGCCTGTGTATATACAAAACTGTAAAAATCAAAGACCTGCCACGCATGTTCAGGTCAGCCACAGAGTCTACTTGCATGATTATGATGATTATGGGTATAGCGGGTATATACTCGTACATCTTTGCGATGGAGAACGTGGGCGGCGCCGTGGCAGATTGGCTGCTGGGCATATCCACTAATAAGTATGTAATTCAGCTACTCATACTGCTGGTCATGACGATAGTCGGCATGTTTATGGAGACAATCGCGGCCATGACCGTGCTGCTGCCGGTGCTCTACCCCATAGCTATAGGCGTCGGTGTCGACCCTGTGGCCTTCGGCGTGTGGTACAGCATATCCACCGTCCTGGGCGGGCTGACACCGCCTGTCGGTGTATACCTGTTCCAGTCCATGGGCATTGTCCCCGCGAAGTTCAAAGAAGTTGTGCCGCACATGATACCAGTTGTGCTTATAGTGATCTTGAGCATACTGCTCATTATATTTATCCCCGGTGTGGCCTCCTGGCTGCCAGGGCTGGTTATGGAATGAAAGGCGGTGCAGAGCTGTGAACGGTACTTTTTCCAGGGCGTTTGGCTGCCCGATGCGGTACATACAGGGCCCGGGCGAGCTCAAGAGCCTGCCCCACTATGTGATGGAGTATGGCACGTCGGCCTACATATTGATAGACGGGTTTATCTACGACTTTATAACCGAAACCCTGGCCGGAATATTCAAAGATACCGGCGCCGTATACCGGACGGCCAGCTTTGGAGGTGAGAGCTGCCAGAGCGAAGTGGACAAGGCCGTGGACGAGATAAAAGCCTACGGTTCCGACCTGATAGTCTGCATAGGCGGCGGCAAGACGATAGACACCACCAAACTCATAGCAGACAGCCTGGACATACCAAGAATAATCGTGCCGTCCTCCGCATCGACCGACGCGCCGACAGCCGGGCTGGCCGGACTGTACAGGCCCGACGGAGTGCAGATAAAGGCCATAAAGACCAAGCGCAACTCCGAGCTTGTCCTGGTGGACAGCGAGATAGTGGTGAACGCCCCGGCACGGCTGTTCTCGGCAGGCATGGGTGACGCTATGGCGACCTGGCTGGAGGCAAGAGCCAACTATGCCTCGTGCACGCCTAACTATATAGGCGAGGGCTACCGCCCCACCAGGGCCGCGATGGCCATAGCGAGGGAGTGCAGCGAGATCCTGTTTGAGGACGGGCGCAACGCGCTGGCCGCAGTTAAGAGGCATCTGGTGACGGAGGAAGTGGAGAACGTCATAGAGGCCAACACGCTGCTATCGGGACTCGGCTTTGAAAACACGGGCTGCGCGGCGGCGCACGGCATACACGCCGGGCTCTCGGAGATTGCCAGCGCCCACAGTTTCCTGCACGGTGAAAAGGTGGCTTTCAGCATACTGTGCATGATGGTCATAGAGAATACGCCCTCGGACGAGATGGACAGGACGATAAACTTCCTGATGGACGTGGATCTGCCCATCACCCTGGGCCAGCTCAACATAGAGCCGAGTGAGGAAAATCTGAGCCTCATAGTGGACCACACGGTGAACCACAACAACCTCATCCACCACGAACCGCACATTATAAACGAGGCCATAGTGCGAAACGCAATACTTGCGGCAGATGAATTGGGCCGCCACTATCTCAGCAGGAGACAAAACACAGAAACTTAAAATAAGCTGAGGGGAGAGGAGAGAGCCATGTACTTACTCAAAAGTGTTAAAAGCGAAAAAGCCGGGAGCGCTCCGGCGAACAAATATCTGCACTTGAGGAAGCTATATATAGCGGGCATACTGCTTTTGAGCTTTTTCGCGATAGTGAATTTCCCCAAGTACTATGACGCGGGATTGAACGTGGAAAACTCGCTTATGATCGCCTTCGTCATGCTCTCGGCCATAGTCCTCTTCTACCTGGAGCGCAACAGCTCATCCAAAGGAGGCGCACACCCTCACGAGTGGAACAGTGCGGGCGGCAGCATGCATGCGTTTTCGTTTGCAAACTACTTCTGCCCCGACTGCGGGGCAAGGCTGTGGCTGGCGAGCGCTAAGCCGGACGGAGCGGTGGAGTTTTGCACGCCGGGCAAGACCCTGCCCGGGACCATGCGCTTCACCTGCCCGCACTGCCTGCGCCAATTTAACAGCGAGGGCGTGAGACCCAAGCAGCTGGACACATCCAAGCTGCCTCGTGAAAAGGCTCGTGATATGCTGGGTCAACTCAAAGGCGCCAGAGCGTATAAACTCAGCGCGGAGTACACACGGCGGTATCTGCTGATAACAGTGATATTGCTCTTGGTGGAGATTATTTGCATCCGCTTTGCGAGCGCGAGGCCCATTAACCTGCTGCTGCCGCTATGCGTGGGGTATTTTCTGTTCGTGAGCTTAATTAACACCTTTACCGCCCTGTCTACGGCTTATTACGTGCTGGACGAGGGCGCCGTGCAGAAGACTGCCTGGGGCTACAGGTTCTACGGCTTTTCTGCAACTTCTTCGCTGGTGAAGCTCAAATCAGACGGGGGAGCTGTCTGGGCACTCCTCACCGGAGGGGAAAACCTGCTTGTCTCGCCTATAGTGGACGGCTGGAAGGACATGCTCGACGAGTTGCGCAAAAAGGCCGCCCGAGCTGGAGCGATGGTGCGGAAATAGGCGGTTAGTTTTGTCAAATTGAATGGCCGGAGCGCCCTGGGGCGTTCCGGCTTTGTCTATAGAATCATGTTTACGAACGCCGGTTTTTATGCTATAATAATCCGCGCACCGGGGCAGACCCGGAACCAGGGCGCCCGGAAGGGCCGCCCGCTTTTTCGTATATGGAGACTTTATGAAACGATTGCTTACTTTTATAATAGTAGCCGCCCTCGCGCTCTCGCTGGCCGGCTGCGGCGGGGAGCCGGTTGAAGAGGACACGGGGGTATCGGTCGTGGCGACGGTGTTTGCGCCGTACGATTTCGCGCGCGAGCTGGTGGGCGACAACGGTACGGTTAGCATGCTGCTGCCGCCGGGGAGTGAGGCGCACTCTTACGAGCCCACGCCGAAGGACATAATCGAGATACAAAACTGCGACGTGTTTATCTATGTCGGCGGCGTGTCCGACGCCTGGGTGGAGGACGTACTTGAGAGCGTGGGAGAGGGCGTCCGGGCCGTGACGCTCATGGACTGCGTCGAGTTGCTTGAGGAGGAGACGGTGGAGGGCATGGAGTCCGAAGAGGACGGGCACGACCACGCCGGGCACGACCACGGCGACGAGGCCGAATACGACGAGCACGTCTGGACCAGCCCGCGCAACGCGAAGCTCATTTGTGAGAAGATAGCGGCAGCTCTTTGCGAGGCCGACCCTGATAACGCCGCGGAGTACCAGTCGAATCTGTCGAACTACAGCGCGGAGCTGGACAGGCTTGACGCCGCGTTCGAGCAGATAGTTGCGGACGGCGCGAGGGATACTCTCATATTTGCCGACCGCTTCCCGCTTTTGTACTTCGCCCGGGCCTACGGCCTTGAATACTATGCGGCCTTCCCCGGCTGCTCGGAGGACGCCGAGCCGAGCGCGGCCACGGTGGCGTTTATAATCGACAAGGTGCGGGAAGAGGACATACCGGTGGTATTCCATGTAGAACTGGCCAACGAGGACATGGCCGACATAGTCTGTGACGAGACCGGGGCGGTGAAACGGCAGTTCAACGCCTGCCACAACGTCACGCGCGCGCAGTTTAACGATGGCGTAACCTACCTCGACCTCATGTGGGAGAACACAACTGTATTGAAGGAGGCCCTGAGCTGATGGCGCTTATAACATGCGAAAACCTCTCGTTTGCCTATTCCGGCGACACCGTGCTCTCGGGCGTAAACTTTTCTGTCAACTCCGGAGACTATTTGTGCATCGTCGGCGAGAACGGTTCGGGCAAGAGCACGCTCATGCGCGGATTGCTGGGCCTCAAGGAGCCGGCCTCCGGTTCGATCAGCTTCGGCAATGGGCTCAAACAGAGCGAGATCGGCTACCTGCCTCAGCAGACGGACATGCAGCGGGATTTCCCGGCCAGCGTATTCGAGGTAGTGCTCTCGGGGCGGCTCAACGCCCTGGGGCGGCGCTTCTTTTACTCCAAAGCCGACAAGGCCGAGGCCGAGCGCAACCTGGAGCGCATGGGCATGCTGGACTTTAAAAAACGCTGCTACCAGGAACTCTCCGGCGGCCAGCAGCAGCGTGTGCTCCTGGCCCGCGCGCTGTGCGCCACGAGCAAGCTCCTGCTCCTGGACGAGCCCGTGGCTGGCCTGGACCCCGTGGCGATGGGTGAGATGTACAACCTGCTCAAGCTCATAAACCTCTGCGACGGCGTCACGGTGGTCATGGTCTCGCACGACGTGAGCGCCGCCCTGCGCTACGCCACGCACATATTACAGCTCGGGCACAAACAGCTCTACTTCGGCAGCGTGCACGACTACGTACACTCCGAGGCCGCAAAGATACTCAGGGGAGGGGAGAAGCAATGATAATCTTCGAAATGCTGTCCTACTCCTTCCTGGCGCGTGCGATGCTCGTCGGAGTGCTTGTCTCGCTCTGCTCGGCGTTGCTCGGCACTTCGCTGGTGCTCAAGCGCTACTCGATGATAGGCGACGGGCTGTCGCACGTCGGTTTCGGCGCGCTGGCCATAGCGAGCGCGCTAGGGCTTGCGCCGCTGGCCGTGGCAGTGCCGGTGGTGGTCATAGCCGCCGTGGTGCTTCTGCGCATATCCCAGAGCCGCAGCGCAATAAAGGGAGACGCCGCCGTGGCGCTCATATCCAGCGGCGCTCTGGCCGTCGGCGTGCTTGTGATATCGCTCACAAGCGGCGTGAACACGAACGTTTCAAACTACATGTTCGGCTCCATACTCACCGTTTCGCGCACTGATGCCATATTGAGCGTGATACTCTGCGTGGCGGTCATAATTTGCTTCACTCTGCTCTACCCGCGCATCTTCGCCATAACCTTTGACGAGACCTTTGCCCGCGCCACCGGGGCAAAGGCCGTGGCGTACAACACCTTGCTCGCCGTGCTAACGGCCGTCACCGTTGTGCTGGGCATGCGCATGATGGGCGCGCTGCTCATCTCAAGCCTCATAATCTTCCCGCCGCTGGCGGCGATGCGAGTGTTCCGCTCCTTCAGGAGCGTGACTATCTGTTCAGCGGTATTCTCTGTCGTGTGCTTCATCGTGGGCATGACGGCGAGCTATGCGCTGGAGACGCCCAGCGGGGCCAGCGTGGTTTGTGTGAATATTATAGCGTTTGGGATGTTCGCCGCAGCGGGAAAACTGCTTCACCGTGGGTGAAGGTGCAACAGAACCGCAATTGTTCCAGCGCGCATGTCGCCACGCCTGTGCTCAGGCGGCTTTACTGATCTGCTTGCCACCCGTAAGGGAGGATGCCATGACGTCGCGGGGCTGGATGGGGCGCCAATGCTTTACATCGCGCTTCGGGAGTGATTTGCGTGGGCTGCTTGAAATGAATATTCCATAGAATATTCATTAAATGATGCATATTATCGCATAGTGCCTGAAAAAACAAGCTAACATCCTGAATATTATTCAAATTGATGGTTGACAAATTCCTGTTGCAGTGATATCATTCGTAACACCGATGTAATTCGGGCAAAAGTTTTTGAAATGGAAAGAGGACATGAAATGAAGAAGTTTCTTGCACTGCTCCTCGCGCTTGTGATGGTATTCGCTCTCGCCGCTTGCGGCGAGTCCACTACTGAGCCCAGCACGGCTCCCACCACTGAGGCCACCACTGAGCCCAGCGCAGAGGCCAGCACTGAACCCAGCGACAACGCTGAGGCCGCTGATTTCACCACCGTTGAAGAGGGCAAGCTCATCATGAGCACCAACGCCGCCTTCCCTCCGTATGAGACCACTGACGACACCGGTGCCGTCATCGGCATCGACCCCGAGATTGCCGCTCTGATCGCTGAGAAGCTCGGCCTTGAGCTGGTTATCGACGACGTCGACTTTGACTCGGCCCTTCTAGCTGTGCAGCAGGGCAAGGCCGATATGGTTATGGCTGGCGTGACCGTGAACGAAGACCGTCTCGCTGTCATGGACTTCACGACCTCCTATGCCACCGGTGTGCAGGTCGTCATAGTTCCCGAGGATAGCGACATCACTGACATGGACGGTCTGGAGGGCAAGCTCATCGGATGCCAGCGCGGTACTACCGGCTACATCTACGCCTCCGACACGCCTGAGAACGGCGGTTACGGCGAGGAGAACGTTGTTGCATACGACAATGGCATCACCGCCGTAGAAGCCCTTAAGAACGGCCAGGTCGACGCGGTCATCATCGACAACGGCCCCGCCAAGGAATTCGTTGAAGCTAATCCCGGCCTGAAGATCCTCGAGACTCCTTGGGTTGAGGAGGAGTACGCCATCGGCCTGAGCAAGGCTGACAGCGCTGATGCGCTCAACGAGGCCATCAACAATGCTCTGCAGGAGCTCATTGACGATGGCACCGTCCAGAGCATACTTGACAAGTACATCACCGCCGAGTAATACCGGCTGATAAGCAAATCAAGGGCGGCTTAAGTAAGCCGCCCTTTTTGAACTGAGAGGAGACCGCAATGGAAAACTACACCCTGTGGAAGAGCTTGCTCAGCTCGGGCACAGACATCGGCTTCTTCAAGGAGTTCTATGTCTACTTCTACCAGGCTTTCATTGAAAACGACAGGTGGTTGCAATACCTTCAGGGCGTGGGCACCACGCTTATCACCACGGCCTTTGCACTGATTCTCGGCGTGGTTCTGGGTGTAATTGTGGCCTCCATCCGCACTGCGCACGATCAGCAGCGAACTGGACACCGAAACATTGTCCTCGGCTTCTTCAATGCTATCTGCAAGGTGTACGTAACCGTGATACGCGGCACGCCTATGATGGTGCAGATGCTTATCATGTGCTACGTCATTTTCTCGTCCAGCCGCAACTTTACGATGGTAGGTGCACTGACGCTGGGCATAAACTCTGGCGCGTATGTGGCCGAGATAATCCGCGGCGGCCTCATGAACCTGGATGCCGGGCAAAGCGAGGCCGGCCGCAGCTTGGGCCTTGGCTATATCGACACAATGGCCTACATAGTTATACCGCAGGCCTTCAAAGCCATATTGCCCGCGCTTGGCAATGAATTTATTGTACTGCTTAAAGATACCTCGCTCATTGCTATGATAGGCGGCAAGGAGCTGCTCCACGCGGCGCAGAATATTTATGGCCGTACCTACGAGTTCATGTTCCCGCTGGTTGGTATCGCCTGTATGTACCTTGTTCTGGTAATGATTTTCTCTTGGCTCCAGGGCAAGCTTGAAAGGAGGCTGAGGCAGAGTGAACGCTAACGCACTTATAAGTGTGCAGGACGTCAGGAAGTACTACAACGGCGGCAAGGTCAAGGCCCTTGATGGCATCAGTACCGACATACTAAAGGGCGAGGTGGTTGCCATCATCGGCCCTTCAGGCGGCGGCAAGAGCACCTTCCTGCGCACGCTTAACCTCCTTGAAGAGCCCACGGATGGCAAAATCTACTTCGAGGGCGTTGATATAACCGACCCAAAGACAAACATAGACCTCCACCGCCGCAAGATGGGCATGGTGTTCCAGCACTTCAACCTCTTCCCGCACATGACCATCCTGCGCAATATGACCCTCGCGCCGATGCGCGTGCTCAAAAAGCCGCGTGAGGAGGCCGAGGCGACAGCAATGAAGCTGCTTGAACGTGTCGGCCTGGCTGACAAGGCGGGCAATTATCCCAAGCAGCTCTCGGGCGGCCAGCAACAGCGTGTCGCCATAGTCCGTGCGCTGTGCATGGAGCCGGAAGTTATGCTCTTCGACGAACCCACCAGTGCCCTCGACCCCGAGATGGTCGGTGAAGTGCTCGACGTCATGAAGCAACTCGCTTCCGAGGGCATGACGATGGTTGTCGTCACCCACGAGATGGGCTTTGCCCGCGAAGTCGCCAGCCGAGTGCTCTTTCTGGCCGATGGCAAGCTGGCCGAAGAGGGTACGCCTGAAGCCATTTTCAACAACCCGCAGAGCCCGAGGCTCCAGGACTTCCTGAGCAAAGTGCTCTGATATGCTAAGCGCCGCCTGAAAGGGCGGCGCTCGCTTTCTGCGGGAGAAGTAAACATTAGCACTCCACGGTTGAGATTGCTAATGTTTACAAATAAGACACGCTTAGTTCATGAATTATTAAAATCTGTATTGTATTTTATATACGTAAACAGACGAGAGATGTAAATAGAACATCGAGAATCTGGCGATAATAAAGTATATAACACATGGAGGTTTTAATCATGTTTGAACTTACACCTTATTCTACCCGCAGGAACATTATGGACCCGTTCAATTTCTTCAACGATTTCTTCGGTACTTCTTCCAACAGCCCGATGGAGCTGCGTACTGACATCACCGATAAGGGCGACAGCTTTGTGCTGGAGGCCGACCTGCCCGGCTTCAAGAAGGAAGACATCAAGATAGACCTTGAGAACGACCGCCTGACCATCACGGCCAGCCGCAAGAATGAGAGCGAAGAGAACAAGAACGGCTGCATCCGTCGTGAGCGCAGCTACGGCACCTTCTCCCGCAGCTTTGATGTCTCCGGCATCGAGACTTCCGGTATCAAGGCAGGTTACACTGATGGTGTACTGACCCTGACCCTGCCGAAGAGGCCCGAACTTGTGCCCGACAACAGGACTATTTCCATTGAATAAGTTTGATTACGCATGCAGACAAAAGGCCCCGGGACTCTCGTCCCGGGGCCTTTTGCGCCCTTCAGCTCGAGAGACGCAGCATTTCGCTGTGCAGGCGGTCTATGATTCGCTTTTCTAGGCGGGATATGTAGCTCTGGGAGATGCCGAGCATGACGGCGACTTCCTTTTGAGTGTGCTCACCGCCGCCTCCAAGGCCATAGCGCAGCCGGATGATGCGCTTTTCCCGCTCACCCAGCGTCTCTATTGCCAGCATGAGCTGCTCGCGCTCCGCATCTTCTTCGAGAGGGCGGCTGACTTCGTCGGGTTCAGTGCCCAGTATGTCTGAGAGCAGGAGTTCGTTGCCGTCGTAGTCGGTGTTGAGCGGTTCGTCCAGGCTCACTTCGCCGCGGTAAGCGCTGTATTTGCGCAGGAACATGAGTATTTCGTTCTCAATGCAGCGCGAGGCGTAAGTGGCGAGCTTGATGGATTTTGAGCTGTTGAAGGTGTTTATGGCCTTTATGAGTCCGATGGTCCCGATGGAGATGAGGTCCTCGATGTTTACGGAGGTGTTTTCAAAGCGCCTGGCTATGTAGACGACCAGCCGGAGGTTGTGCTCTATGAGCGTCTTGCGCGCGGCCGCGTCTCCGGCGTCGAGCGCGGCTATGGCCGCCGCCTCCTCATCGCGCGGCAGCGGCGGCGGGAGCGTGTCGCTGCCTCCTATGTAGTGTACGGGCTCGGTGAAGAAAAACCGGAGCAGTAGCTCTTTTAGGCGTGAGAGGGAAAACTTCATGTGCAAACCTCCTTAAAGTTGCGCGGGTATCACGGCCTCGTAGCCGCCGTCAAGTTTTTGGTTTGTCAGGGCAATCAACATGTCGGCGGCCTCGCCGTCAACCTCTACGCGTTCGGGCCTGATGGCGGCGAGCATGCCGCTGTTCCCGACACTGCTGTATGGCAGCAGCGTCACCCGGCCTGCAAGGCCCGGCAGGGACGAGAGCGCCTCAAGCGCGCCGATAGGCTCGAGCTCGCAGGCCGGACCAAGTGCTTTGGAGAGGACGCTAGCCTCACAGACTGCCGCAGGGCGGCCGGATATGGGGTCGGAGAGTACGTTCCCGGTGTCTACCAGCGCGCGGAGTGTCACGCGCCCGGAGGGCAGGGTGACGGAGAGCAGGGCCGTCCGGCGTGGGGCCTTTACGGCGCCGCGCCGCATAAAGAGCGTGACGGCGGCGTAGCACAGCGCGAAAGCGAGCGCCAGGGTGCGGAAACTCACCGGAACATACGCCTGGCCATATGCGTCAATACCTGCGAGCATACCGGCGCCCCATACGGCCCCGCCGAACAGGGCCGAGATGGCGAAGAACATGCCGCAGCAGCGCCAAAAACGCCGCTCATGCCCATAAGCTATGAGGCACATCCCCACTCCGAGGGCAATTTTGGCTGCTGGCTGGTCAAGCATTCCCCACTTTGGCACCGCCGAAGCCAGAGCCCAGGCTGCTCCGAGTACGGCGGCAAAAAATATGCGCCATCTGTGCAACACCGCTCCGGAGACCCGGGCAGAGGCGAGCAGGAGCAGATAGTCCGCTATTAAGTTGATGGCAAAGAAGCTGTCGGCATAGATCGTGTCCACGTAAACAAGCATACACCCTGTCCCTCGCGGATGTTGTCATTTACAAGGCGCAAGAAGTTTGCTATAATTAAATGAACAAATTTGCGTCCGGGCGAAAAGTTTACAATATACGGCTTTTATTGCGCTGCCGGACATATTACAATACGCGAAAAGGGGCGCGGGCCCCGGAAGGGGGATTTGCATGGAAGAGAAGAAACCTGTATATAAGCGCGTGCTGATCAAGATAAGCGGAGAGGCCCTGGCCGGAGACAAGAAGTCCGGTCTGGACTTCGGCGTGATCTCCAACGTCTGCGAGGCCGTGAAGAAATGCCTCGCGCTGGGCGTCGAAGTGGGCGTCGTTATTGGCGGCGGCAACTTCTGGCGCGGTGTCAAGGACGGCTCGGGCAAGATCGAGCGTACGCGCGCTGACCATATGGGCATGCTGGCAACTGTCATGAACTGCCTTGCCGTGGCAGACGTGATGGAGCAGCACGGCATAGACGTGCGCGTTCAGACGGCGATAGAGATGCGCGCCATAGCCGAGCCGTATATACGCCTGCGCGCCATGCGGCACCTCTCCAAGGGCCGCGTAGTGCTCTTCGGCGCGGGTACGGGCAACCCCTATTTCTCCACTGACACCGCGGCTGTGCTGCGCGCCGCGGAGATAGAGGCCGACGCCATACTGCTCGCCAAGAACATCGACGGCGTCTACAGCGCGGACCCGAAGGTGGACGACCACGCCGTCAAGTACGACGCCATAACTTACGACGAGGTGCTTGCACAGCACCTGGCCGTCATGGACACCACGGCCACCAGCCTTTCTATGGACAACGCAATCCCCGTCATAGTTTTTGAGCTCAAAGACCCTGAAAATATTGTACGCGCCGTGCTGGGTGAGAAGATCGGCACGGTAGTCACCAAATAGGAGGAATGAAAATGGCCACCGGTTACGAAGAATTTGAAAACAGGATGCGCAAAACTTCCGAGAATCTGATCACCAACCTTGCAAGTGTCCGTGCGGGCAGGGCCAATGCCGCTGTGCTTGACCAGATCACCGTGGACTATTACGGCACCGCTACGCCTATACAGCAGGTGGCGACCATTTCCACGCCGGACCCGCGCAGCCTGCTGATAACCCCCTGGGACAGCAGTACTCTCAAGGCCATAGAGAAGGCCATACTTGCCAGCGAGCTCGGCATAAATCCGCAGAACGACGGGCGCAACATCCGTCTCGTATTCCCTCAGCTCACCGAGGAGAGGCGTAAGGAGCTCGCCAAGCAGGTCAAGAAGTACGCCGAAGAGGCCAAAGTTGCCATCCGCAACATTCGCCGCGACGCTATGGACAGCTTCAAGACCCAGAAGAAGAACGGCGAGATGACTGAGGACGACGTAAAGATAGCCGAGAAGGATTTCCAGAAGATAACCGACGACTGGATCAAGGAGATTGACAAAATCGCCGACAAGAAGGAGAAGGAGCTCTTCGAGATCTGACATGGCTCTTTTTAAGACTGAAACCGCGGCGGGGGAGGGGGCAGCAAACCTCCCCCGCCATATTGCGATAATACTCGACGGCAACGGGCGCTGGGCGAAGAAGCGCGGACTGCCCCGCACGGCTGGACATGCCGCGGGCGCCGAGACCTTCCGGCGCATAGCCACTTACTGCAAGAATATAGGTATAGACTACCTCACCGTTTACGCCTTCTCGACGGAGAACTGGAAGCGGCCGCGCGAGGAAGTGGACGCCATTATGGGCCTGCTCGGCAAGTATCTGCGCGAGGCCGTAGACACTATGGAGCGCGACCACATACGCCTGAAGATACTCGGCGACCCCGAGATATTGCCTCAGAAGCTGAGGGACCTGATAGACGAGACTGCGGACATCTCATCGCACTACGAGGGATTCCAGGCCAACGTTTGTCTCAACTATGGCGGGCGCGACGAGATAGTGCGCGCTGCACTGCGCTTTGCCGAGGACTACAAGGCCGGACGTGTAAACACGCTCACGGAGGAGTCGTTTTCAAACTACATGTTCTCGGCAGGCATACCTGACCCGGACCTCATAATCCGTCCGGGTGGGGAAATGCGTCTTTCCAACTTCCTGATGTGGGAGAGCGCGTATTCCGAGCTCATCTTCACCGACGTGCTCTGGCCTGACTTCACCAGTGCAGACATAGACTCGGCCATAGCCGAGTATCAGCGCCGTGACAGGCGCTTTGGGGGAATTAAGAAATGAAAACCCGGATAATCTTCGCCGCCGTGGGGATACCCGTACTGCTGCTTATCATATTTGCGACGCCTAGCTGGGGCACGCTTGCCATGTGCGCGGCGCTGTGCGCAGTGGCCAGCTACGAGCTAATGCACGCTGTGGGGGATGAGCAGTGGGAGCTGCTGCCGGCCATGCCGGTCCTGGCGGCGGCTATGTGCGGGGCGCTGGGCACGGACGACCTGGATATAGCCCCTATCTGGCTGCTAATAGGCGTATTTGCCGCAGTGCTCTATGGCTTCGTGACGGCAATAGTCACCCACGGCAAGGAGAAACAGCTGGGCTTTGCCACGCTCGCGGCCGGTATACTCTCCGCAACCCTGATTGCGGCGGGCTTTGCAAGTCTGGCGCTGCTGCGCGACATCGTGCCCGCGCTGGCCATTGCTCCGATGGTCGGAGCGTTCATGAGCGACACCGGCGCGTACTTTGCCGGACGTGCATTCGGCAAGCACAAGCTCTGCCCTGCGGTCAGCCCCAACAAGACCGTGGAGGGCTGTGTGGGCGGCTTCATAGGCAGTATAGTGGGCATGATAGTCTACCACCTCATCGTGAAGGCCACAATATCGCTCGATTTGGGCTGGGTGATGATAATAGTGCTCGGCATCGTGGGAAGCCTTCTGGGACAGATAGGCGACCTGAGCTTCTCTGTCATCAAGCGTGAGTACGGCATCAAGGACTACGGCGCGATATTTCCCGGGCACGGCGGCGTGCTGGACAGGTTTGACAGTGTGCTGTTTGTCTCGCCCGCATATTATTTGATAATTACCGCCATTCTGGCGTAAAGGGGAGGAGACCTCAAGATGGTCAATTCCACAGCTATATTGGGCTCTACCGGTTCCATCGGCCGGCAGAGCGTGGCTGTGTGCCTGGCGCAGGGCATCCGCGTCACGGCGCTCACAACGAACAAAAACGTCGATTTGCTGCTCGAGCAGGCTGCAAAGCTCCACCCGGAGTACGTCGCGGCCTCGGAGCCTGAGGCCGCGGCGCGCCTGAAGTCTGCTCTCGAAGGCAGCGGCGTGACAGTCGGCCCCTCCGGCGAAGAGGGGCTGCGCATGGCGGCTACGTGGGAAAACACGGACTGCGTGGTGACCGCCGTCTCCGGCGCCGTCGGACTGCGCCCCACGCTCGACGCCGTAGACAAAAAGCGCCGTATAGCGCTCGCCAACAAGGAAACCCTGGTCTGTGCGGGCAGCATAGTAATGCGCCGCGCCCGTGAGACCGGCGCCGAGATAGTGCCCGTGGACAGCGAGCACAGCGCAATCTTCCAGTGCCTGACCGGAAGGCAGGGCGAGCTGAGAAAGATCTTGCTCACCGGCTCCGGCGGGCCGTTCAGGGGCTGGACGCGGGAACAGACGGCGTCCGTGACGCCGGCCCAGGCAGTCAAGCACCCGAACTGGTCGATGGGCGCTAAGATAAGCGTGGACAGCGCTACTATGATGAACAAGGGCCTTGAGTTCATCGAGGCTATGCACCTCTTCGGCGTGACGCCGGACAGAATAGAGGTGCTGATACACCCGGAGAGCGTGGTGCATTCCGCGGTGGAACTCATTGACGGCACGGTCATAGCGCAGCTCGGCGTGCCGGACATGTCGCTGCCCATACAGTACGCGCTCACCTGGCCTGAGCGGAGAGCCTCCAACACGGAGCGGCTCGACCTCACGGCGATGAGCGGGCTGCATTTCATGAAACCGGATTTGGAGCTCATGCCCTGCCTGGCGCTCGCTATAGATTGCGCGAGGCGCGGCGGCAACGCTCCGGCCGTGCTCTCGGCGGCGAACGAAGCGGCCGTGGGCCTGTTTTTGCAGGGGAAATTGGGGTATAATGATATCTACGAGAGTGTTGCATACGCCCTCTCGCGCATAAGCTTCATAGCAGAGCCGTCGCTTGATGAGATACTAGAAAGCGACGGTGAGGCGCGCACTCTTGTGAAGGAGCGTTATTCCTGATGTTTATAGTCATCGCAATCCTGGCCTTCGGCGTACTCGTGGGCATACACGAGTTCGGCCACTTTGTGGCAGCTAAGAGTCTGGGAGTCAAAGTAAACGAGTTCTCCATCGGCATGGGCCCGGCCATATTCAAGCGGCAAAAGGGCGAGACACTGTATGCGCTCCGCTGCCTGCCAATCGGCGGCTACTGCGCTATGGAGGGCGAGGACGAGGAAACGGACGACCCCCGCTGCTTTACCAAGCAGAGCTCGTGGAAAAAGATCGTTATTCTCTCGGCGGGCAGCTTCATGAACTTCCTGCTCGGCCTGGTGCTGGTACTGATAATTTTCTCTCAGGCGGCGGGGTTCAATGCACCCGTAATTTCCGGCTTTACCGAGAACAATCCGTACGAGAGCGCAGACGGCCTCCAGGTGGGAGACGAGATCTACTCCGTAGACGGACACAGAATCTACTTCACCGGCAACTTTAACCTCTACCTGAGCCGCGGCGCTGATACTAACTACGACATAGTCGTCATACGCGACGGCGAGCGTGTGGAGCTTGACAACTTCAAGCTCGAGCCATATGAGCAGGAAGACGGCTCCATGCTGTACGGCCTGAGGTTCAGCGTGGACCCGCCGACACTCGGAAACGTGCTCAAGTACTCCTGGTACACCACTATAGACTTCGTGCGTCAGGTATGGCTTGCCCTATCTGACCTCGTTGGCGGCCTCGTCGGACTGGACGACATGGCCGGAGTTGTGGGCATTGTCGACATGATAAACGACGTCGGCAGCGAGACCGCCGAGAGCCAGGGTATAGGTGCGGCGCTCTCCGATATAGCCTATCTCGTGGCCTTCATCGCGGTGAACCTGGCCGTCATGAACATGCTGCCAATTCCTGCGCTGGATGGCGGGCGAGTGCTGTTTGTGCTCATAAACGCAATCGTCCACCTCGTATCGCGCAGGCGTATCCCCGCCCGCTACGAGGGCTACGTCCACACCGCAGGCTTTGTGTTGCTCATAGGCCTCATGGTCGTGGTTATGTACAATGATATCTCGCGCTTGATTACTTGACATAATATTTTGAGGCGAAAGATATGAATACAAGAGAAACTACCAGAAAGATCGTTGTAGGCGGCGTCCCCATAGGTGGGGGCGCTGCCGTTTCGGTTCAGTCGATGTGCAATGTGCGCACCTCGGACGTGGAAGCGGCGGTGGCGCAGATAAAGCGCCTGCGCGCCGCTGGCTGTGACATAGTGCGCCTTGCGGTGCCGGATATGGACGCAGCAAAGGCCATTTCCAGCATAAAAGAGCAGGTTCCCGACGTGCCGCTGGTCGCCGATATACACTTCGACTACCGCCTCGCCCTGGAGTGCGCCGCGCGTGGCATAGACAAAATACGTATCAATCCCGGCAACATTGGCGGCAAGGACAGAGTGGCCGCCGTGGCCAGGGAGTGCAGTTTACATAAGATACCGATACGCATAGGCGTAAACGGCGGCAGCCTGGAAAAACCGCTGCTTGAGAAATACGGGCATCCGACCGCAGAGGCGCTGGTGGAGAGCGCGAAGGGGCACATAAGGCTGCTGAAAGACTGCGGCTTTGACGACATCTGCCTGTCGCTCAAGAGCAGCAGCGTGCCGCTTACGGTGGAGGCCTACAGGCTGGCGGCCAGAGAGCTGCCGTACCCTCTGCACCTGGGTGTGACCGAGACCGGCACGGCCTATCAGGGCACTGTGAGTTCGGCTGTAGGCATCGGCACTTTGCTGATGGAGGGCATAGGCGACACCATTCGCGTCTCGCTCACTGCCGACCCTGTGGAGGAGGTCAAGGCCGGTATCGCCATATTGAAGGCCGCCAGGCTCAGGAAAGGCGGCGTGCGTATGGTTAGCTGCCCAACCTGCGGACGCACACAGATAGACCTCATAGCACTCGCCCACGAAGTGGAGGAGCGGCTTAAAGACGTCAAAGCGGATATAACGGTGGCAGTCATGGGCTGCGTGGTCAACGGGCCCGGCGAGGCGCGCGAGGCCGACTACGGCATAGCCGGTGGCAAGGGCTGCGGGCTGCTGTTCAAAAAAGGAGAGATTCTGCGCCGCGTCCCTGAGGACAGGCTTGCCGACGAGCTCATGGCGCTGATTGAGAGCGAGGTGGGAGTTTGAGTGCAGCTTTCCTGACGATATTTCCGGGCTGTGAGCCCATGCGGGACTACGCCGGTGGACTGGAAAAGGCCGAGATAGACTCAGTGACAGTGAACGAGGAAGAGCTGAGTATGGTGGTGGACGCACGCTTTGCGTCCACAGTCGCGCCGGCTGAAATAGCGGCCATCGAGAGTTCGCTCCGCGCGCAGTACGGGCTTTTGAAAGTGACCCTCAATGCAGAGTTCCCCAAGCCCCAGCCCGCGGCCAAAAAGTCAGAGTCCAAAGACGGCAAGCTGCTCTACGGCAAGGCGCTAAAGAAGTCCGACCTGCCTGTTGAAATGTCCTCCGTAACGCTTGAGAGCGGATGGGTTACCGTGAAGGGCGTAGTCTTCGCCGTGAATAACCGCGAGATACAAAAGCGCGGAGCCAACATCCTCAGCTTCGACATGACCGACTACACGGGCTCCGTCCACGTAAACAAGTTCATAGCACGCGGCGAGGACGCCTCAATTACCGGCAAGGTAAAGCCGGGCATGTGCCTGATAGTGCGAGGCAGGGTGGACTTTGACAAGTTCTACGGCGACATGATAATAGAGCCCGCCACCATAGCCGAGAGCAAGATGGACATACGCCCCGAAACGCACGAGGGCGACAAGAGGGTGGAGCTGCACCTGCACACCCGCTATTCAACACTGGACGCCCTGCCGGACCCGGCCGCAATCGTGGCCCGCGCCGCTGCCTGGGGCATGCAGGCGGTGGCGGTCACCGACCACGGCACCGCACAGTCCTACCCCGAGATGAGCAAGGCGGGGAAGAAGTACGGCGTAAAGATCATCTACGGCCTTGAAGGATATTATGTAAACGACGTTGACACCGGGGCCGCCGTGCGCGGAGAGAGCGATGTTTCACTGGACAGTGAGTTCATAGCTTTCGACGTCGAGACCACGGGCCTCTCGGCGGCGACTGACAGGTTGACTGAAATCGGCGCCGTGCGCTTTTCCGGCGGCAGGGTGTTGGAGACTTTCAGCACCTTTGTAAACCCGCACATGCACATACCTGCGAACATAACCGAGCTGACGGGTATAAAGGACAGCGACGTCGCCGATGCTCCGGACGAGGACGAGGCCATGCGCGCGTTTCTCGATTTCGCCGGCGGGAGGCCAATCATAGCGCACAACGCAACCTTTGATACGGGCTTTATGGCCGCGGCCTGCGAGCGCAGTGGGATAGAGTTCCACCCCGTGGTGGTGGATACGCTGATACTCGCGCAGCGCCTGCTGCCCGAGCTGCGGCGGCACAAGCTGGACATAGTCAGCAAGCACCTGGGTTTGCCTGAGTTCAACCACCACCGCGCGTTTGACGACGCGGAAGTCGTCGCGCGCATGATGGACAAGTTCATACCCATGCTGCACAACCAGGGCGCAGAGAGGCTTTGCGACGTGAACGAAGTCATGAGCAAGCTCTCGGGCTCCGGCGCACGCCGCGTGAGGCACATTTCGCTGCTCGTGCGTAACAAGGTCGGGCTCAAAAACCTGTATAAACTCATCTCGGCCAGCTATCTTAAGCACTATCAGCGCAACCCCATCATACCAAAGAGCCTGCTCATGGAGCACCGCGAGGGCCTGCTCATAGGCTCGGCCTGCGAAGCGGGCGAGGTGTTCGACGCAGTGCTCAGAGGCACAAACGCGCAGGAGCTCAAGCGCATAGCGAGCTTCTACGACTACTTCGAGGTCATGCCCATCGCAAACAACCGCTTCCTCGTTGAAAACGGCACAGTACGCGACGATGAGGGCCTGCGCGACTTGAACCGCCGTGTGGTGCGCCTGGCGCACGAGCTTGAAAAGCCCGTGGTGGCAACGGGCGACGTACACTTCATCGACCCCGAGGACGAGATTTACCGCCGCATCCTGCTCGCGGCCAAGAAGTTCTCCGACGCGGACAGGCCAAACCCGCTCTATTTCCGCACAACGGCCGAGATGCTTGAAGAGTTTGCCTACCTGGGCAAGCGCGAGTGCTACGAGGCCGTCATCGGCAACCCCAACAAAATTGCCGGCATGTGCGAAGAGATAAAGCTTTTGCCCGACGGATTGTTCCCGCCGAAAATCGAAAACTCCGACGGCCAGCTCAAAGACCTGGTGTACGGCAAGATGCACGAAATATACGGCGACAATCCCCCGGAGATAGTCACCGAGCGCGTCGAGATTGAGCTGCACGACATACTCTCGCGCCATTACGACGTCATATACATGTCGGCCCAGAAGCTGGTTGCCGACTCGAACGCACACGGCTACCTCGTCGGCAGCCGAGGCAGCGTCGGCTCGAGCATCGTGGCGTACATGTCAGGTATAACGGAAGTCAACTCGCTCCCGCCGCACTATGTCTGCCCGGACTGCCACTATACGGATTTCGAATCCGGCAAGGGATACGGCTGCGGCGCGGACATGCCGGACGCAAACTGCCCCAAATGCGGCGCCAAGATGCGCAAGGAGGGCTTTGACATACCCTTTGAAACCTTCCTGGGTTTCGGCGGCGACAAGGTGCCGGATATCGACCTCAACTTCTCCGGCGAGTACCAGGCAAAGGCACACAAATACACAGAAGAGCTCTTCGGCTCCGACCACGTGTTCCGCGCCGGCACCATCGGCACCTTGGCCGAGAAGACGGCCTACGGCTACGTGCTCAAGTATCTCGAGGAGCGCGGCCTGAAAGTGTCGAAAGCTGAGGAGGCGAGGCTGGCGAACGGTCTCGTCGGCGTCAAGCGCACTACGGGCCAGCACCCCGGCGGCCTGGTCGTCATACCGCAGGACATGGAGGTCGAGGACTTCTGCCCCGTACAGCACCCGGCCGACGACCCCGGCAGCGGCATTATCACGACTCACTTTGAATACCACAGCATGGAGGAGAACCTGCTGAAGCTGGACGAGCTGGGCCACGATGACCCGACCATGCTCAAAATGCTCCAGGACATGACGGGCGTTGACGTGCGCAAGATACCGCTCGATGACCCCCAAACGAGGGAGATATTCCGCACACCCGCCCCGCTGGGCCTGCCGGATGACGACCCGATCATAGGCAAGACCGGTACTATAGGCATACCCGAGTTCGGCACTGGCTTTACCCGCCAGATGCTTGTGGATACCAAGCCCGAGCAGTTCGACACCCTGGTGCGGCTCTCCGGTTACAGCCACGGCACCGATGTGTGGCTGGGCAACGCCAAAGACCTCATACTCTCCGGCACAGCGACAGTCAAAGACACCATAGGCTGCCGCGACGATATCATGCTCTACCTCATTTCCAGAGGTATGGAGCCCAAGCGCAGTTTTAAGATCATGGAGTCAGTGCGAAAGGGCCGCGGCCTGCCAGAGGGCGCCGAGGGCGAAATGGGCGACCACGGTGTGCCTGACTGGTACATCGAGTCCTGCCGCAAGATAAAGTACCTCTTCCCGAAGGCGCACGCGGTGGCCTATGTCATGATGGGCTTCAGAATAGCGTTTTTTAAGGTCCACTACCCGCTGCAGTATTACAGCGCCTATTTCTACCGCCGCAGCCAGAAGGACGCCTTTGACGCGGCCATCATGATCCAGGGCGTGGACTTTGTGCGCAGGAAGATAAACGAGATAGAGAGCAAGGCCGACGCCACCGCAAAAGAGAGCGACCTTTTGACCACGCTCGAGGCCGTCTATGAGTTCTACATGCGCGGCTTTGACTTCGCGCCCATCGACCTCTATGAGAGCGATGAGAGCAAGTTCCTGGTCGTGGGCGACAAGCAGCTGCGCCCGCCCTTTGTTAGCCTCTCCGGCCTGGGCGAAGCCGCGGCGCGCGACCTCGTAGCCGCGCGCGAGGGAGGCAGGGAGTTTATATCCGTGGAGGAGCTCTCAATGGCCTGCCCGAAGCTCAGCCAGGCGCATATCGAACAGCTCAGAAGCGTCGGAGCGCTCGGCGCCCTGCCTGATGAGAGTCAGATGAGCCTCTTTTAACACATAACCACACTGGAGGTAATAAGCAATGCCCCTTGATGCCGTGACTCTGACCGGCTTAATTGAAGAACTCGCGCCGGCACTCGAGGGCGCGAGAATAGACAAAGTCCAGCAGCCGGCGCGGGACACGCTGCTGCTGAGCGTGTACACGCGCTCCGGAGCGCGAAGGTTGCTCGTTTCGGCCGCAGGTTCGGGGGAGAGGCTGCACTTCACCGAAGAGCGCTTTGAAAACCCGGACAAGCCGCCCATGTTCTGTATGCTGCTCAGGAAGCACCTGACGGGCGCGCGCATCGACGCCGTGACGCAGCCCGCCTGGGAGCGCATGGCCGAGCTCACTCTGACGGCCCGCGACGAGCTGGGCGTGGAGTGTAAGAGGTCGCTGATAGTGGAGATGATGGGCCGCGCGGCGAACGTGATCCTCTGCGATGAGGACATGCGCATAATAGATTGCCTGCGCAGGGTGGACTTCGGCGAGGAGGCCTACCGTCGCCTGCTGCCCGGCATGCTCTACAAATATCCACAGCGCCCCACGGGAAAGCCCTGCTTCTTTGAACTGACAAGCGCAGAGCGCCGTGCCGCGCTTTCTTTGGCCGGCCGTGAGGGCGAGCCCTCGTCCTGGCTGCTCGACAGCTTCTCGGCTCTCTCGCCGCTCATTGCCCGGGAGATTGCGCATCGCGCCGGAGGCTGGACCTCGCTCGGCGAGGCCATGGACGCGCTCGTTGAGAGTGTGAGCGCGCGGGAGCTCACTCCCACGCTGATAAAAATAGATGGCAGGACGAAGGATTTCTCCTTCATGCGCATAAACCAGTACGGCCAGGAGGCCAAAAACGAGACCTGCGAGAGTTTCTCAGCCATGCTGGACGCCTTTTACGCCCAGCGTGACAAGGCAGAGCGCATGCGCCGCGCCGCACACGACACCGTCAAGGCCGTGCGCACCCTGCGCGACAGGACGGCCCGCAAGTTGGCCAGCCAGCGTGAGGAGCTCAAAAAGAGCGCCAACCGAGAAGAGCTGCGCCGCCGCGGCGACCTGATTACAGCCAACCTTTGGCGCGCACAGAAGGGTGTTAGGGAGCTCGAATGCGAGGACTATTACACCGAGGGCTGCCCCACAGTGAAGATAAAGCTAGACCCGCTCAAGACGCCGCAGCAGAATGCGGCCCAGGCCTACAAGGAGTACCGCAAGGCTGAGACCGCGGAGCGCCACCTGACGGCGCTCATAGCCGAAGGCGAGGAGCGGCTTGACTACCTTGAGAGCGTTCTGGACGTTCTGGCGCGTGTCGAATCAGAACGCGACGTGCAGGAGATACGCTCCGAGCTCATGGACACCGGCGTAATCAAGCCACCCAGGGGCAGCGCGAAGCGCCGCAAGATAAAACCCGCCGGGCCGCTGCATTTCGTATCCAGCACGGGCTACGAGATACTTGTGGGACGCAACAATGCCCAAAATGACGAGCTCACGACAAAGACCGCACGCCGCACAGATATGTGGCTGCACGCGCAGCGCGTGCACGGCTCGCATGTTATCATCCGCTGCATGGACATCGAACCCGACACTCAGACGCTGGCTGAGGCCGCTTCGCTCGCCGCTTACTACTCAGAGGGCCGCGAGTCTGGCAAGGTGCCGGTGGACTACACACAGGTGCGCCGAGTTAAGAAACCCTCAGGTTCGCTGCCGGGCAAGGTTATATACACCGACTACAAAACGATAATCGCCGAGCCTGACGAGGCTCTGGTGAATGCGCTGAAAGCGAATTGAACGAAAATGCTCCCCGGATTTATCCGGGGAGCATTAGTTTTATTGTGCGCAGTGCTCACAGCGACGGCTTGCGGTCGGTGGGCATCATGGTGTGATATTTCTTGCCATGGTGCGTGGCGTCAAAGTCGTCACGGACTTTTTTGAGCAGTTCGGGGTCGGTGAAGAGGTCTAGCAGGGAACCTGCCATGACTTTGGCGGCGGTGTGCATGCCGCGGTGGGCGAGGGCGCTCTTGCCCTGGGCCGTATTGGCCCAGCCGTGGGCTACGGTGCCGATGGCTGCGCAGGACACGCGCACCTGGCTCATTGCGGTCACGTGGCTGACGTCGGCCACGTCGGTGGATCCGACGGCCGTGCGCTCTATTGTCTCGTCAAGTCCGAACTCAACCGGCGTGTCAGCATCGGGCTTGCTGCCGAAGGGTTTGAACTTTTCGGCGTATGCGAGTTCTTCGGGGGTGTACTGCATAGGTATCAGCGGACGGAAGTTGTCCAGCATGATGTTGTCCATAGTGTGGTTGGACACAAATCCGGAGTAGGCGCTGACTATATGGGGTTCAAGGAACTTGGTTTCAGTCATCAGCGCCGCGCCTTCGCATATCTTCAAAACGCGCTCATAGAGTTCCTCCATGTACTCGGAGGTGGTGGCGCGGATAATGAACTGTGCCTGGGCGTGCTGGGGAACGACGTTGCCCATACCGCCGCCGGTGTCGGTGATGGCGTAGTGAATGCGCGAGGTAGGCAGCACATGCTCACGCAGGTACTGGGTGCCGACGCACAAAAGTTCCACGGCGTCGAGCGCGCTGCGGCCGTTCCAGGGTTCGGCCGCGGCGTGGGCCGCTTTGCCTTCAAAGGAGAATTTCACGGTGACACAGGCAAGGCCGCAGTTCTCTATTCCGTTGTCGGCGTAGGGATGCCAGCTCACGGCGGCGTCCACATCATCGAAAGCGCCGGCAGCCGCAAGATAGACCTTGCCGCCGCCGCCCTCTTCGGCGGGGCAGGCGTAGTAGCGCAGTGTGCCCTGGATGCCGTTGGCTTCCATATAACGTTTCAGGCCGCAGACGGCTTCGATGCTGCCAGAGCCGAGCAGGTTGTGCCCGCAGGCGTGACCGTTGGCGCCGGGGACAGCGGGTTTTTCCTCGGCCACATCTGCCATCTGGCTCTGGCCGATGAGGGCGTCATTTTCGCCCAGAACGGCAAGTATCGGCTTGCCGGAGCCGTATTCGGCAATAAAGGCGGTATCCATGCCGGCAACCGGCGTTGTTATGCGAAATCCCTCGCGCTCCATGTATTCGCGCTGCAGCGCTGTGGACTTGTACTCATTAAAGCAGACTTCGGCGAACTCCCACACCGCGTCGCTCATGTCTTCAAAATCCTTTGCCCTTTCGTCCATCAGGGCGTAAAGCTTTTCCTTGCTCATATACTGGCTCCTTCCCGTATCTGTATCACCGCTTTAAAACGGTGTATTAATCATTATAGCAGCAAGGCCGTATAATTACCAGTACCAAATGCAAAAATCCCCCGGATTTTCCGGGAGATTTTGCATTGAGTTCAATATCAGGCATTGACAGCGGCGTCTTTGGGCTTGTTGCCGGTGTAGAGCTGGTAGTAACGGCCCTGCTTGGCGATGAGCTCGTCGTGGGTGCCGCGCTCTATGATGCGGCCGAGCTCCATGACCATGATGCAGTCAGCGTTCTGTACGGTGGAGAGGCGGTGCGCTATGACGAAGGTCGTGCGGCCTGTCATCAGAGCGTCCATGCCGCCCTGCACAAGCTTCTCGGTGCGGGTGTCTATCGAGCTCGTGGCCTCGTCGAGTATGAGCACCGGGGGATCGGCGACCGCCGCGCGGGCGATTGCGAGCAGCTGCCTCTGGCCCTGACTGAGGTTGGCGCCGTCGCCGGTGAGCATGGTATTGTAACCGTCTGGCAGGCGCTGGATAAAGCCGTCGGCGTTCGCCAGTTGGGCTGCGGCCATGCACTCCTCGTCGCTGGCGTCGAGATTGCCGTAACGGATGTTCTCCATAACGGTGCCCGTGAAGAGATGGGTGTCCTGCAGAACCATGCCGAGGCTGCGGCGCAGGTCCTGCTTCTTTATCTTGTTGATGTTGATACCATCGTAGCGTATCTTGCCGTCAGCTATGTCGTAGAAGCGGTTTATAAGGTTCGTTATGGTGGTTTTGCCAGCGCCGGTTGCACCGACAAAGGCTATCTTCTGGCCGGGTTTGGCCCACATGGTTATGTCGTGCAGTACGAGCTTGTCTGGGTCGTAGCCAAAATCGACGTGGTCAAAGACGACTTCGCCGCACAGCTTTTTGTAGGTAACTGTACCGTCAGCCTTGTGGGGGTGCTTCCAGGCCCAGACGTTGGTGCGCTCTTCGGTCTCGTAGATTTCGTCTCCGGCGCCTTCCTTGGCGTTTACGAGTTCGACGTAGCCGTTGTCGGTTTCAGGCTCCTGGTCCATTAGCTCGAAGACACGCTGTGCGCCGGCGGCGGCGGTGACTACGAAGTTGACTTGCATGGAGAGCTGGCTTATCGGCTGGGTGAAGCTTTTATTCAGGCCAATGAATGCGACGACGGTGCCAAGTGTAATGCCGCCAATGTGGTTGATGGCGAGAATTGCGCCTATAATAGCACATACGACGTAACTTAACCAGCCGATGTTGGCGTTGACAGGCATAAGCAGGTTGGCAAAGGTATTGGCTTTTGTGGCGCTGTCGCACAGAGCGTCGTTGACACGACGGAAGCCCTCTTTGGCCTCTTCTTCGTGGCAGAAGACCTTGATGACCTTCTGACCGTCCATCATCTCTTCAATATAGCCGTCCAGCTCGCCCAGATCCCTCTGCTGCTTTATATAGTATTTAGCCGAGAACTTTGTGAATTTACCCGTGACAAACAGCATCAGCATTGCTGTGAGCAGGCTTATTACAGTGAGAATAGGGCTCAGGTATACCATGGTAAACAGGGTGGCTATCATGGTTATCACAGAGTTGATAGCCTGTGGTATGGTCTGGCTCATGAGCTGACGCAGCGTATCTACGTCGTTGGTGTACACGCTCATGATATCGCCGTGGGCGTGCGTGTCAAAGTACTTTATTGGCAGACTCTCCATGTGTGTGAAGAGGTCGTCGCGCAGAGAACGCATGGTGCCCTGGCCCACGTTGACCATGAGCCGGCTGTAAAGATAGGCAGCTATGACGCCAACTCCCATTATGCAGGCAATACGAATAATATTGCTCAGAAGTTCAGGGAACAGGTCGGCGCCTGTCGTGAGCATGGGGTCGATGTAGTCGTCAACTAGCGTCTGCGGAAATGCGGCGCCGATGACAGAAGTAATGGCATGGATAGTTATACAGCATACGACAAGCAGGAAAGTCCACTTGTAGTGCGCAAGCATATACTTTATAACGCGGTTGAGCAGGGGAATGGAGCCCTTAATATGGCTTATACGGGATCTTTTCTGTTCCAAGGCTTATTCCTCCTCCTTTCAATTCGGCTGGTCGAAGTCGCCGCCGCCCTTGATCTGGCTCTCGTATATCTCCTGATAGATAGCGTTGGTCTTCAGGAGGTTTTCGTGCGTGTCAAAAGCGTCGATGTGTCCGTCGTCGAGGACGAGAATGCGGTCCGCGTCCTGCACGCTGGAAATGCGCTGAGCTATTATGATCTTGGTGGTACCGGGTATGCTCTCGCGGAAGGCGGCGCGGATTTTCGCGTCGGTTGCGGTGTCAACGGCGCTGGTGGAGTCGTCAAGAATCAGCACCTTCGGGTTCTTCAGCAGCGCCCTGGCAATGCAGAGCCTCTGCTTCTGGCCGCCGGAGACGTTGTTGCCGCCTCGCTCTATCCTGGTGTTGTAACCATCTGGGAAGCGGTCGATGAACTCATCGGCGCAGGCGGCATGGCAGGCGGCGCGGCACTGCTCTTCGGTGGCGTCCGGATTGCCCCATCGCAGATTCTCAAGTATGGTGCCGGAGAAGAGGGTGTTCTTCTGCAGCACGACGGCCACCTGGTTGCGCAGTGAATCCATGTCGTAATCACGCACGTCAATATCTCCGACTTTGACGGAGCCGTCCGTGACGTCGTATAGGCGGCATATGAGGTTTACGAGGCTGGATTTGCCGGAACCGGTGCCTCCGATGACGCCTATTGTCTCTCCGGACTTGATGTGCAGGTCTATGTCTTGCAGAGCATATTTACCCGAGCCGTGCTTATAGGCGAAATTCACGTGGTTAAAGTCAATGTCTCCGTTGGGAACTTCGTGGATGGGGTCCTCCGGGTTGTGCAGGTCGGGCTGTTCGCGCAGCACTTCGCTGATACGGCGCACGCTTGCGAGGGACATGCTTATCATAACGATGACCATACTGAGCATCATGAGGCTCATGAGCAGGCTCATTATGTAGCTGAAAAGGCTCGTGAGGTCGCCGGTGGTGAGGTCGCCGGCAACTATAAACTGAGCGCCGAGCCAGGACACCATGATGATGCAGAAATAGACGGCAATCATCATTGCGGGGTTGTTGAAGGCGAGCAGGCTCTCGGCCTTTACGGACAGCTTATAGAGCATGTCGCTGGCGTGATTGAACTTTTTGCCCTCGTAGTCCTCACGCACGAAAGCCTTTACCACGCGGATGGCGCCGACGTTCTCCTGGACGCTGGCGTTCAGGTCGTCGTAGCGACGGAAAACCTCGTTGAATATTTTCAGCGTGATTACCATTATAGTACCGAGCACAATGACAAGAAACACAACGGCTATCAGGAACGTGGGGGCTATCTGCGGGCAGATGTAGAGCGTCATGATAAAGCTGAATATCAGGTTCAGCGGCGCGCGCACGGCTACACGTGTACACATCATGAAAGCCATTTGCACGTTCGTGATATCGGTGGTCATACGGGTGACCAGGCTGGGTACCGAGAACTTGTCGATGTTTGAGAATGAAAAGGTCTGGACGTTATTGAATATGGCCTCGCGCAGATTGGCCGCGAAGCCGGCTGAGGCGTTGGCGGCAAATTTGCCTGCCAGGGCGCCCAAACCAAGCGAGACTATGCTCATTACGACCATTATGAGGCCGTATTTGATGACGACAGGCAGATTGCTTGCCTGCAGGCCGTCGTCTATGAGCAGGGCCGTTATGAACGGGAGCAGTATCTCCATGATGACCTCGCCCGCGGTGAGGCCCATCGTCAGGAAAGTGTCCCGCTTGTAACGTCCGACCTGGTGTAAGACGATTTTCAAGCTATTATCCCTCCATTACACATTTACAGTTGTCACTTACCGACAGATTTTTAAGCATCTTCTTTTGCAGCCTGTTTAGCGCTTCAAGCTCATCTTCGGTGAAACCGCTATACAGCACACGAGGCAGATCGGCTATCGCAGCCATCATTCCTGCGTGCACTTTCTCACTTTTTTCAGTAGCAAAGATAAGCTTACGCCGTTCATCGAGCTTATATGGCTCTACGCGCACAAAGCCGTTCTCCCTGAGGCGTTTTATCAGCCCGGAAGTAGCGGCCATGGAGTAGCCGGTTTCACGGTGTATTTCCGTGAGAGAAGTACCCTCAGAGTGTTTTAGAATGTACAGCAGAACGTGGGCCTGTATTCCGGTTAAACCGTGTTCACTGAGCTCTTTGCTGCCGCGCGCAGATAGCTGCATGCCTATAAAACGGCTGTCGCTAATCATTTCGCCAAGGTCAACATCCATCAGAGCGTTTACCCCCTTCCTTTAGATGTTAACTATTTGGACCTTGATATTTATAGCACGTAAACGCTTGAATGTAAAATTCAAATATGTTATTATCTATAAAACGTTTTTATAGCTTTTCCATATCGTACAAATAGGACAAACGTAAGTCGGAGGTGTTTTGTTTGAATACGACACAGCTTGAATGTTTTCTCGCTGTAGCCAACACTTTGAACTTTTCGAGGGCGGCAGAACAGCTGAGATTGACGCAGCCGGCAGTGAGCCATCAGATAAACTCTCTGGAGGACGAACTGGGAGTACGCCTGTTCAAGCGCACGAGCAAGAGTGTGCGCCTGACACAGGAGGGTTACCTTTATATCCAGTATGCAGGTGAAATATTGCGCCTGTTCAATGTGTCCAAGGGCAGGCTGAGGGAATCGAGCGAAGAGCAGCAGCGCATACTGGGCATCGGATGCCGCAATTCGCTCGAGCTCAGACTGCTGACTCAATCGGTGCAGGAGCTCAGGAGACAGGATGACAGCTTTGTGCCGGCCTTCCGCGTGGTGCCGCACGATTCACTGGAGAATCTGCTGCTTGACGGTGAGATACAGCTGATGCCGACGTTTAGAGAGAGCGCGCCAAAGCGAGCCGTTTACCGTGAGCTGTCACTTTGCCCGATAGTATGTGCAGTGCCAGAGGATTGTCCTCTGGCCGAACATGAAAGCCTGAGTCAGCACGAGCTTTCGGAGAGCTCCATGCGTCTCGCCATATCAAGGCCGAACGCCATGCCGAGACCGGTCACAGCCGTGCAGAATGCACTTATATCTGCCCGTGACTCAGGCGACATCATATTTTGCGATAGTTTTGAGATACAGTCGGCTGTTGTGGCCGCGGGGTTTGCGATAGCAGTTATTACACAGACGCCGGGGATACAAGTCACTGGTGTGCGCTATATCCCGATAGAGGGACTTGAATGCATGTCTTATGGAGCGGCATACATGGCCGATGAGCTAACTCCAACGCTCAGACATTTTTTGCAGATTCTTGCCGCAAGGGCAGAGATTGAAAGCAAGTTATAACCCCCCGGGGGGCTTGCGCGGTCGGAAATTGCTGCCTATAATTGATTTACAGAAAGATTAGAGGTGAGTATTCTTTTGAAAAAACCAGTGGCGATACTGTTATCCCTTGCACTTGCACTTACCCTTGCCGCCTGCGGCGGTACACAGCCCGAAGAGAGCCCTGACGGCGCAGGGACCAGAGTTATAACCGACTCCCTGGGAAGGGAGGTCACGGTGCCGGAGACTGTGGATGAAATAGTAGTTCTCGGCAACACGCCGCGCATGGCCGTATATCTCGGCCTCATCGATTACGTCGTCGGCTACAGCGGTATGGACGCCGGCAGTATAACCCCGCTGACGGCCTACGCCAATGTCACTCTCGATGACTGGGCCGATGTGCCCGTGGTCGGCACGGATTCCGGCGGCAACACCGCCTACTACTCCGAAGACATAATCCTCACCGGCGCTGACGTCATCTTCTGTACCGCCACTTCCGACGTGGCCGAGCAGCTCAACCGTGAGACCGGCATACCCGTCGTCGTGGTGAGTCAGGGCACGCTCTTCGGTGAGGACTTCGAGCAGTCACTGAGCATAATGGCCCAGGTCTGCGGCGTGGAAGATCGCGCCGAGGCAATATCAAGCTTTGTGGACGAGTGCTTTGCCGAACTCGCCGGGCTCACGGAGAGCATACCGGAGAGCGAGCGCCACACCGTGCTCAGCGGAGCGGCTACCTTCCGCGGCGTACACGGCCTGGAGGGCATCCGCGTCTATGACCCCGTCATGCTCAGTGTGAACGCTGTGAACGTCGCCGACGAGGCCGACGGCGGCGGGCAGTACGCCTCCTATACTGTGGACCTGGAGCAGATCCTCGCGTGGGACCCTGAGTACATATTCATGGACAGCGGCGGCGTCGGCCTGGTGAAGCAGGACTATGCCACACGTCCGGAGTTCTACTCCCAGCTCTCTGCCGTGCAGAACGGACGCATGTACCAGTACCCGAGCTCCACAAGCTACTACGACAACATGGAGATATCCCTGGTGAACTGCTACTTTGTCGGCTCCGTGCTCTGCCCGGAGCAGTTCGCGGATGTAGATTTTGAGGCCAAAGCTAGTGAGATCTTCGATTTCTTCCTCGGCGAGCCCGACTATCTGAATGTGCTCACAGAGTACGGAGCGTACTACGGCGCCGTGGACCTAGCTGCGGATGCGTAAGGGAATAAATGCCCCGTATGAGGGGCTTCAGAGGAAAAAACTGCTGGCACTCCTGATAACGCTTGCGCTGCTACTCATAGTTGCGGTTATTTCCGCGGGGACGGGTTCGATACGCCTGGGTCCGGGCGAGATTTTCTCCACGCTCTTCGGCGGCGGGGACGCCACCTCCCGCGCGGTGCTCTTTGAGATTAGGCTCCCGCGCATAGTTGCCGGCGTTCTGGTGGGCGTAGCGCTGGGGGTGTCGGGCGCGGTTATGCAGTGCGTTTTGAACAACCCGCTGGCCAGCGCCTCCACGCTCGGCGTCAGCCAGGGCGCAGCCTTCGGTGCGGCGGTTGGCATTATTGTCTTCGGCGGCGGCGTCATGGAGACGGGCGGCGACTACGTAGTGCAGATAGACAATCCCTATATTGTCACACTCTGCGCCTTTATATTCGGCAGTGCGTCCACAGCGGTCATAGTAGCCATATCCCGGCTGAGGCGTGACCTGGGGCCAGGCGCCCTGGTGCTCGCGGGCGTGGCTCTGAGCAGCCTGTTCACCGGCGGCAGCACGCTTCTTCAATACTTTGCAGACGACACTCAGCTCGGCGCGCTGGTGTTCTGGACTTTCGGAGACCTGGGCAGTACGAATTGGGACGAGCTGCGCCTGCTCTTTATCGTGGACGCGGCGGCGCTCATATACTTCCTGCTGCGGCGATGGGACTACAACGCCCTGCACGCCGGTTCGGATACGGCGGCAAGCCTGGGCGTAAATGTGCGTGCCGTGACGTTGGTGGGCATGGTGGTGTGCACCATCGTGAGCGCGCTGGCGGTGAGCTTTGTGGGTATAATCAGCTTCATCGGCCTTGTCGCCCCGCACGCCATGCGCCGCTTCGTAGGCGACGATTACCGCTGGCTGCTGCCGTGCAGCGCGGCGGCGGGGGCGCTGCTGTTGCTGCTCGCCGACCTCGTTAGCCGGATTGTCATAGCTCCGGTGGTACTGCCTGTGGGCGCCATAACGAGCTTTCTCGGCGCGCCGGTGTTTCTCTACCTGCTGCTGAAAGGAGGGGGACGCCATGCTTGAAGTCAGCGGAATGAACTTCGGATATACGAGCTCCCGCCGCATACTTCAGGACGTGAGCTTTTCCACGGATGCGGGCGAGATATTGGCCGTGCTCGGCAATAACGGCGCGGGCAAGAGTACGCTCGTAAAGTGTATGGATCGCGTCCTGACGCCGGAGACGGGACGCGTGCTGGTGGACGGGCAGGACTTGCTAGAACTCACACGGCGCGAGCATGCACGCATCTGCGCTTATGTGCCGCAGAGCCCGCCTTCGGGCTCGCAGACGGTGTTTGATGCCGTGCTGCTCGGACGCAGGCCGTATATAAGCTGGGACGCCACGGCGCACGACAAGCTCGTCACGGAGCAGGCTATGGAGTTGCTGGGCCTGAGCTGTTATGCCATGAGGCGCGTAGACGAGCTCTCCGGAGGCGAGAGGCAGAAGGTGGCCATAGCCAGGGCGCTGGCCCAGGAACCGCGGGTGCTGCTGCTTGACGAGCCCACGAGTTCGCTCGACCCCAAAGCGCAGCACGAGACTATGCAGACCGTGCGCGATATTGCCCGGGAAAAGGGCATCTGCGCCATCGCCGTATTGCATGACCTCAACCTCGCCATACGCTACTGCGAGCGTTTCCTGTTTTTGCACGACTCGCGCGTGTTTGCCTGCGGCAGGCGGGAGGTCATGACGGCTGAGAACATAGAAGAGGTATACCGGATGCACGCGCATATCATTGAATATATGGGCATACCGGTAGTGGTGCCCTTCCCGGAGATAAATTTTTGAGGTGAGGAAAGTGAAAAACGCAACCTGGGATGACTGCGTGGCCTTCCACGGCCACTCCTGCGGCGGCTTGACCATAGGCTACAAGGCCGCGCTCTACGCCATAGAACTGCTGGAACTCAAGTTCTCCGACGACGAGGAAGTCTGCTGTATCTGCGAGAACGACGCCTGCGGCGTGGACGCCATACAGGTGATGCTCGGCTGCAGCGCGGGGAAGGGGAACCTCATGTTCCACCTCAACGGCAAGCAGGCTTTCAGCTTCTACGAGCGTTCGAGCGGCAAGAGTGTGCGCCTCGTGCTCAGGCCCAGACCGGAACATATGACGCGCGAGGAGAGCTTCGGCTATTACCAGAGCCGCAAGCCGGCAGAGCTCTTCGACGTGAAGCCGGTGAAGATGGCCCTGCCCGAGGGGGCGCGCATGTTTGCTAACTGCGTGTGCGCCGAGTGCGGCGAGGAGTTCGCGGAGAAATATGCGCACCTTGTAGAAGGTAAAATCCTCTGCCGTGACTGCTATAAACCGTATACGCGATACGATGTGTAATACTATGCCGGCCAGTATCTGACGGCGGGCAGACATATAAAGCTTGACAGCGCCCGGGCTCCACACCCGGGCGCTGTCAAGTAATGGGGTAGGCCAGTTATCTAGTTGTATGAAGCGCACATATGTGCTGCGTCGGATTTGTAGATGAGCGCAGTTTTAAGCACAGTACCTTTAATGCTGCAACTGTACATTTACTTGACGTTATTGGCGCGCTTCATGACAAAAATAGAGCAAATGCCCATTATGGCAAGGAATACAGGAGATATCAGCAGGCAGGTCATAGGTTTACCGCCTAGCGACTCCACCAGGCTGATATACGGAGTACCTAGGAAGGCGCCGACGTTCAGCGCTGAAAGAGTAATACTGGATGCCAGGAAAGAACGCTGCGGCGGGACCTGATTGTAGTAGGCGTTGTTGCAGGCGGGAAGGATACAGGTGGATGTAAAGCCGCCGATGGCCAGAAAGAGGCAGACCATTGAGTAATTGCCGGACAGATAGATGCCAAGGGAGCTGATGGCAATTCCGAATAGCGAGAAGCAAAGCATTCCGTTCTTGATTTTCTTTGCCAGTATACCGAATACGACGCCGGCAAGAAGAGACGCTACACTGTAGAAAGTCATTGCATATCCGACGGAAACAGCGTCTCCGAGGCCTCTTTCTATGATAACCTGCCCGATTACGAGGAACATGGGATAGAAGAAAATCATATAGCCGCCTGTGAAAATACTGAACACCCAGACACTCGCAGGCATAGCCTTTATGGACTCCCAGAGAGACTCACTCTTTCCAAGGCTGCTTTCTTCCCCACCTATGGAGGTGCGGTCATCCTTATCGAGTTTGAATTTCGGGCAGAGGAAGAGCACTACTAGGAAGGGGATGATACTCCAGGCATAGATAAGGAAGCTGTAGTTCCACTTGACCATGCAGAGATATCCCACAACCACCTGTGCCACCATATTGGTGACATACTGCGCGGTCAGAACCCAGCCCATAGCCGCTTCGCGGAGGGATTCGTTAGTAACAAGCTTGAAGCTCATAGAGATGCACAGGCCCTGCATGACGCCTTAGCCAACGCCGAAAACAAAGCGGCCAAGCAGCAGAACGGCAAAGCTGCCATCGCCGGTAAAAGCAGGCATTACACCGCCAATGGCATGAAAACCTATGCCTATGAGCATCATGATTTTGAGGGACACCTTGCGGTTGACTAGCGCACCTGCAACTATGGTGAACACGACTGCAGAGAGATTGGGTATGTTATTGACTAGGGTTATGAGGCTGTATGGCACCTCGGGAAAGGTCCCTGATATGTTGACCAGCGCAGATGTGCACCAGTCTGCCCCAGCTGCAGAGGTGTTTGCTACTAGACATACAATAATTCCAATTAGAGCTTTCGTTTTTTCTTTCTTCGTATCCATTTTCTTCTCCTTATCATTCGGCAAGAGGAGTTCTCGTCCGAAATTCAGCGAATGTCGAAAACCCTGTACCTTGCCCCAGTCTGCCTAATTATTTGTCGGCTTTGATAACTTTGAGCAGTACGAAAGTTATAACAGCCATGACCACGCAGGCAACGGCGGAAAAAGAATAGCGGAAAGTGACGGTACTGCCGAAGAGACTGGTTATATTGGTCATGACGAGGGAAGACGCAAAATTACCTATTTGGCCACCAATATGTGCGACAGAACAGGCCATAGCAGCTGCCTCAACGCTGTTTTCATTAGTGATAGAGAGCATGGACTGAGGGATGTCCCAGCTGATGGAGCAGCCGATAACCAGAGCACCTATCATTACCGGCGTGAGGCTGTCTGCAGAGATGGTAATGAACAGACCGATGGCCATGAGAATGAAGGCGGCGCAGAAGGCATATGTCTTGAAGAGCCTGTTGACGAAACCAAAGGTAGCGCCGCCAACCATGCCGCCTATGGTGCTGACAGCCATAATGGTACCTACGACAGCCGGGGAGCCAAGGATCTTTTCTTCAACAAAGAAGGAGACGTTTGCAGAATGCACGCCGTACAATATCATGAAGAGGAACGTAATGGCGCCATACACCCAGGTGTTTCTGGAGAGGGAGCGTACAGATACTCTTTCCTCCTGACCTGCGGTGCTTGCAGCTATGGCAGGTTTGTCATTGGGTATGAAAATAATGCCGAGTATAACGGGGATCAGAGCATAAAGATAAACCAGATAGTTCAGGTGCCAGTGGATTGCGGCCATCCATCCACCGACGTAGGTGAGGTACATAGCACCGATGTTCGTGAACACAGATTGCGCACCCATCAGTATGCTCCTGCCACGTCCTTCGTAGTTCTCTGCGAGAACGCCGCTGGTAGTAGGTAGAACAGTTCCGAAACCGACACCAATCAGCGCGGTCCAAACGTAGAGCAGCACTATACTGCTGTTGAAGAGATAACCGAGCCGGCCGACAACGGAGATACACGCGGCACCGGTAAGCAATATGACCTTCTTACCAAGCTTGAATACCAGCTTGCTGGCAAGCAGGCACACAAAAATCATTACAAGTGACGGAAATGACGTCAAAGTCTGTACGACCGATACCGGCACTTCTGGCATTTCGGCAGATATGGATGCGAGAGACGGCGAAAGGCCCATGCCGCCCATCTGCAACATGGATATAAAGAGAATGGTTACAGTCAGGCCATATCTTTTGACATTTGTCTGATTCATATATACATATCCTTTCTATTCGAGGACTCGAATGTGATATCTAACCCGCAGATGGCAAAAGTGTCATACAATTAACACAGATGTACGCATAAAAACTGAGCTCATCCCCGCTGTTGGATGGGCAGCAGGGAGAGTTCAGATTGTCGCAATGCATCAGCATTCAACAGCGGGAATAAACGCAGAAGCAGTGGCGTGACGCATGTTGCCCACGCTGGCCGCGTCACCAATGACATACACCTCAGGGATAAGGTCAGAGAAGAGATTGACCACTTCGCTATCGGGGCGCATGTCGCTTTTGAAAGACAGATTGCTTATTTCGTATAGTTTTTGACCAAGCTCCTGTTCTTTCTCAAATAACACTACCTCATGTCCGCGCTTGCTGAGCACCTGCGCGGCTAGCATGCCGGAGGGGCCGCCGCCGATGACAACACACTTTTTCTTTTCATCTACTTTGGGCAGCACGCGATACTGGGTCTCGCGCCCACAAGTGGGATTAACCGCACAGTGTAGCTGATGTGCCACCGCCGAAGCACATTCGTAACAGCGTAGGCAGGGACGGCTTTGATCTTCCTTGCCCGCATAGGCATTTTTGAGCAGGTCGGGCTCTGCCATAAGGGGTCTGGCCATTGCAACCATGTCGGCCTTGCCGGAGGCAAGAATTTCCTCTGCCTCGGCTACGGTGGTAATACTTCCGACGGTAGTGACAGGAATGTGTATGTCAGGGCACTTTTTGAAAGCCTCTGCATACTTCACGTTATGGCAGTGAGGATGATAGTAAGGAGGCATACTGTAATAGAAGTAATCAGCCTCGATAACAAGACCAACGGAGACGTGTACGCTGTCAACGTACTGCTGGGCAAGTTTGACAAACTCTATCATCTCCTCGACTTTGAGCCCGCCTTCGATTAGCTCATCGCCGCTGATGCGCATGTCTATGTTGAGCTTTCTACCAACGCGGTCACGCACGGCCTTCATTATCTGGAGGGGAAAACGCATGCGGTTTTCAAAGCTGCCACCGTACCAGTCGGTACGATGATTGAAGCTCGGGGACATGAACTGGGCTATCAAGTTACCGTGGGCACAGTGCAGCATGATGGCGTCAAACTCGCAGCGCGCCATGCGCTCGGCAATGTCGGCGTAACGATTACAAATGTGCTCAATGTCGCTGTAGTTCATTTCGCGGATGTGTGTATTGCCGACACCTTCCGGCCCTCCGGTGGCTGGGAACACACTGGAGGAAATTGCTACGCCATCCTTGAGCAGCCTAGGCATAGCACCGCGGCCGGCGTGGACAAGCTCAATGGAAATTTTGGCTCCACGGTAGTGAGCCTCATCTGCCAGGCGCTTGAGCCCCACTACGTTCATATCGGTTGTTACATCTATCTCACTCTCAAAGTCGTCACCTGTCTCGTGGTCAATCGAGGTGCCGCCAATAGTTATGAGAGAGGCACCGGTGCGTGCCTGCTGTGCAATCCAGTCTATGTATTCCTGGGTTATTTCCCCCTTGGGCGTTTCAAGTGCACAAATCATGGGGGCAAATTGTATGCGGTTCTTCAGGGTCATGGTTCCCAGCTTGATAGGTGAGAACACATGCGGATACTTGTTGAAACTTGACATTGGACCTGCTCCTATTAAAGTACCATAGCCGCGTCAAAGGCGGTGGTCACAGAATTCCAGAGATTGCCGAGCTGGCCATTGCAGTCTCCAACGACATAGGTCTCGGGGATGGCGTGCTCAAAGGCGCGGATTGCGTCGGTGTTCGGCTTGCCGCCCATAGCCAGGATAACAGTGTCGGCGCTGAGTGTCTGCCTATTGCCATCCTTGTCCTCTATAATTACGCCTTCATCAGTGACATCGGCAAGCTTGGTCTCGCACATAAGGGTCCAACGCTCCTCGTCGAGCAGGTCAAAGAGGGCATAGGCGTTTATGGGTGCGACGGTCTGTCCGATGTGCTCGCGGTCAAGCATGTCGATGACAGTTACGTTGCGGCCGAGACGCGCAAAACGCAGAGCGGTTTCCAGTCCGGTGATACCGGCGCCGACGATAACTATATCCTTACCAGCCTGTGCAGCTCCGCTGTCAATGTCGTTGACAAGCACAACGCGGCCGGGATCTTTGCAGCTGAGCCAAGTGGGGTAGAAAGGTACGTTGCCGATGGCGATAATGGCGGCTTCGAATCCCTCGGCGTCGAGCATTTCAGGAGTGGCCTCAGTGTTCATACGGATGGTGAGATTCTTTTGCTCGTGGGCTTTGCGGATGACATAGGCTAGGTACTTGCGTAGATCCTCTTTGAATGGGGCCGCGCCGGCGTCGCGGAACACACCACCGAGTATATCGCTCTTCCCAAAGAGGGTGACGTCGTGTCCGCGCTCAGCCGCAACACGTGCTGCCTCAATGCCTGCAGGGCCACCACCTATAATGGCAACTTTTTTCTGCTTCGTTATCGGCGGCATGTAATTGTAATCCATACCCCTGTTGTACTTCGGATTAGCGGCGCAGCGGGGAGGCTTCATGAAGAAGTGGCTGCGGCTGATGCAGGTGTTGCAGCGGATGCAGGGGCATATGTCATCTTCATGCCCGTGCAGAGCCTTGTTTACGCAGTCGGGGTCGGCAATGTTCTGGCGGCCCATGGCGACATACTCAACCTTGCCGCTTGCAACAGCTTCCTCGGCCTGCTCGAAGGTAACAGCACCGACGACACCGACGGGGATGTCCAGTGCGGCATTGAACTTGGCGGCATATTCGATATTTATGCCGTGGTCTATGTAGGTGCAAGGTAGTATGAGCGGCATGAGTTTGTTGATGGCCAGGCAGCCGCGGGAAATCAGTAGCATGTCAATCTTTCCCTGGATAACTTTTGCAAACTCAATGACTTCTTCCACACTGGGAGAGCCCTCGACGATGTCGGTGCAGCTCAGTCGGTACTCAATTGCACAGTTATTACCCACTTCGGCGCGAATGGCGTCCAGAAGTTCAACTGCAAAGCGGCAGCGGTTTTCAAAGTTCTGGGCACCGTATTCGTCAGTGCGCTTGTTGAAAACAGGATTAAAGAGCAGTGCCGGGAGCTGGCCGTGAGCACCATGTACATTTATGATATCAACGCCGGCCTTCATAGCGTGACGCGCTGCGACGGCATAGTCTTCAATGAACTGCTTAATTTCATCGTGCGTGAGAATATTAATGTCGATGTCCATGGGGATGCCGACGGAGCTTTCAACTTCGTGAGTACCAAAGTATGAGGCGACGGGTACCAACTCAACTTCAGCTTTAGCACCCCATCTGCGAGCAGCTTCAACCCACTGGGACAGTGTTACGACTATGTGGGGATCGCTCATGCGGGTACATGGTGACATGCGGCCGGAAGCTCTTTATTGATAAAGCCGCTGCCCATGGCTACAACCGAGGAGCCGCCTTTGGCAAAGGGTATGATTGCTTCTACGCACTCCCTGGTTATGTGGTTGTCATAGCTTGCCATGAAGTTCCACTGGGGGGCCAGGTTATCCTGTTCTTAAGGATGATTCCACTGTGACCCAATTTCAGAGGTTCGGCCAGATGAGGGTATTTTGTCTTGTACATTTGTCTTCCTCCTTGACTGTTGCAGTCGGTTACCCCGCTTGCTTGTTAATATTGTAACTTGTCAAGATTGTTAATTACATAACCACATTTTCTGTGTGGTCACAACCAAAAGGTTGTGACCAAGCCCGAACTTACGCACAGACAAGGAGACAGACCCTGAACCGGCAAACAATAATTTGCACAGCTGGTTGAATTTCTACGGGATTCGTTATAAAATTTACGTAAAGATAACCACTCAATATAAAAAACTTTGGGGAGAGCCGTGTGAACATATACCAATTAAACTGTTTTATAACTGTGTGCCGCTACATGAGCTTCACTAAAGCCGCAAATCAGATGATAGTTTCGCAGCAGGGGATAAGTAAGATAATAGGACGCATGGAGGAAGAGCTGTCGGTTCCGCTGTTCATACGGGAAAATGCAAAGCTTGAGCTGACTGAATACGGCAAGCTGCTGCTCAACAGTGCCCTCAGAATAGTTGGGGAATACAACAGCGTTATTGAACAGATTTCAAATATACAGGGTAAAAACAAAGCCGTACTTAATGTGTATATTCCCACAGGAATGATAAACGTTTTTCCTTTGGACTACTTTGATGTGTTCAGGCAGTTGCACCCGGAGATGAACATCAATCTCCACCAAGCATCGGACATACAGTGTGAGAGCGCGCTCGCCAGTGGGAAGGCCGATGTGGCTTTTGCGCGCTGCCCATCGACACCGAAGTTTTTACCGTCCACGTTATGAAACAACTGCCGGTTTATTTCCTCATTTCCACAGATAACCCCCTGTCCGTCTGTAATAAAATTCACGTTTCTCAGTTGCAGGACGAATAATTTATTACCATAGATGAGGACAACAAATGCGGTGAGGGGTTTAATACACGCTGTCAGAAGGCTGGATTTGTGCCCAATATAATCATGCGCAGCTCTGACACTCAGCTTATATACAATCTGTGTCAGAAGAATGCAGGCATCAGCTTCTATATCGGTGAACCTGCCAGCATGCCGGAAGAGGTAACCCTGATACCTGAAGACCCGCCCAATGTGTGGGAGGTTGGACTGGTTACATTGACATATCGCAAGCCCTCCAAAGAGGCCAAGGAGTTTATTGACTTTTTTAAGCAGTGGTAAAAGTGATGCTGTTCAGCTTTATTGACAACAGCAAGGTGAATTCATTGTCCGTAACGAGTTATGTAAACTAAAAGCAACGCCCGTTTTAATGAACTGCCCCAAGATATACAGACAGCACAAAGGAATATGAAAATTTAAGCGGAGAGACCCGCTTGCGCGACGTCTCTCCGCTTAAATCTCAATTTTTCCTTCCAGGGGTATTTTTTACTGTCTGTATAATCTGGGGCAGTTCAATATAATGCACCCGAGGTTTACTATTTTTAATCTAATTATTTGCAGATTGTTTTGCCAATCAGATCAACCTCGGCCCCTGCCAGGGCCGCAATCACGCTGCGGCGCGTTACTATGCCGCAGAAGCAGCCTCGGTCATCCACTATAGGCACAAAGTTCTGCTGCAAAACTGCCTCGATGACCTCTTCGTCATCGGCGGCAATGCCGAGCGGAGGGCAGAAATCCTGCCGGACAAGGTCCGCGATTCTGTACTGCTCCTGGTGCTTGAGGGAGGTTGTCCCCGTGGCAAGTATGTGCCAGAGAAAGTCACCCTCGGTTATGCAGCCTATGTACTCGCCCCGGTCGTTGAGCACCGGTATGGCTGTGTATCCATGACGGCGCATGACTTCAAGCCCCTGACGGACTGTATCATCTGCGCTCAGATAAGCGGTCATTGCTTTGGGTGTGAGTATTTTAGGAATGTTCATGTCTGACCTTCCTGACTGTTGATTTAGTTTTGCCAGCCGCGCCCGGCGCAAATGCCGAATTCACCTCCATTCATGCAAAATTGCACAGCACCGCGGGGGCTGTATTGCGCTTCCTTATATATAATAACCTATACTGGCCTCTAAATCAAGTTGAAACATGTAAAAAACAGCGAACTAACTGTTAATAAATTAGAAACCTTCGTACCGAACTGTCAACATCGGAGTCGGAGCCGGGTTGGAGCACGAGGCGCTCTATCTCATCCAGCTCAGAGGCGAAGAGCTCAACTGCAAATATGAGCTCCGATTCAGTGGCATCATCCTCGCGCAGCACCTCCATAAAGGAGTCGCGCCGGTAGTTGAGCACTTCGGATATGTTGCCGTAGCACTCTGACAGTAGTTCCAGCTCGCTGCTCGTGAGCGTCTTGAAGCCTACGGGATCCGGCACCAACAGGGCCAGTAGGCGCATGAGCTCCGAGTTGAGCTCACCATATTTTGCAGGGCCGTAGCTGCCTGCCTCAGACTGCCCGCAGGTTACGGTATTCCACCAGGCCAGACGTATGCGGAAGGTTTCGTGTACGATACGTTCGCGCCGCTCTAGTATGAGCGCGAACTCGTCGTAGCTCAGTTCACCCGAACTGAGCATGCCAAGCTCTGTACTCAACTCATCGGCGGTCTGCTCCCACACTACAGTAACGCCCTCCAGCGCCTCATATACTCCACTCTCGTAGACATCGCCGCGCGCTTCGAGCTGCACAGAACACTGCCAGAGCATGAAGAGCCCCAGGGTACAGACTGCCAGCAATGTGGCGAGCACAATTATGACGGCGCTGCACCGCCGGAGCTTTTTCTTTGCCTCCATAAAATAGCCTCCCCGCGCTGTCCTACAAGTGTAGGATAACACGGGGAGGCGCAGGCGTCAATTATTTGTTTTACTCGACGGCGGTGTAGCCTTCGGGGACGGTGATATTCAGGGCTTCGCAGTTGGCGGGGTTATAGAGCTTCTCCATGACGCCGTACTCTATGGGCATGGTGGAGACGTCGGCTTCGCCGGTGAGGATTTTGGCGGCCATTTCGCCGGTGATGCGGCCGAGCTCATAGTAGTCGGTGGCGATGGTGGCCACGCCGCAGCCGGAGCAGATGCCGGGATCGCCGCCCACGATGGGGACTCCGGCGGCCATGGCGACATTGGCCACGGCCTCGGTGTTGGAGGCGACGGTGTTGTCAGTGGGTATATAGAGTACGTCAGAGTTATCGCAGGCGGTCTGGGTGACGCTGGAGAGGTCGTTCACGTCGGTGAAGGCGTAGACTTCGCAGGTATAGCCCATGTCTTCGAGATAGCCGCGCACGGTCTCAACCTGATAGACGCTGTTGGGTTCACCAGAGCAATAGAGCAGGCCCACATTCTCGGCGTCGGGGAAGAGCTCCTGGAGCACTCCGGCCTGGCCCTCGAGATCGACGAGGTCGCTGGTGCCGGAGATGTTGTTGCCGACGGTACCGGAGAAGTCCTCGATGCCGAGGGCGGTACCGTAGTCGGTTATGGACGTGCCGAGCACGGGGATATCGGCGGTTGCGCTGGCTGCGGCCTGCAGCGGCCAGGTGGCATTGGCGAGGATAAGGTCAACTTCGTCACTGACGAAGCCGTCTATTATAGTTCCGCAGGCGTTCTGCTCTCCGTTGGCATTCTGCTCACGGAAGACCACGTTCTCTTCGCCCAACAGCTCGATGAGCGCGTCCTTAAAGCCGCGCGTGGCTTCGCTGAGTGAGACGTGTTCCATCTGTTCGCAGATGCCGACTATATAGGCATCGGGGTTCTCGGCGCTCGCGTCGTCGGTTTCCGTCGGTGTGGCGGTGCCACAGGCGGCGAGCGAGAGCGTCATGACGGCGGCCACGGCCGCGGAGAGCAGTTTCTTGCGCATTGTTTTTTCCTCTTTCCTTTGGATTTTGCTGTATTTGGCCCATTTTGGGCCGCAAAAATGCACCCGTGCCCCCTGGCAGGGTGCATAGTTGCTTACCTATACCTTTATTCTTATTTCGCCCGCTTGGGCGGGCGAACGGGGGAACCCCTTGATAGGGTTCCCCCGGACCCCTTCCTGATCTTTCTTTATTATTTGGGGAGTTTCGCTCGCTGCGGCGAGCGACCAAGGGCGCTGCCCTTGGAACCCGCCACCTTTTGTAAAAGGTGGACGAAAACTTTTGTCCTCGCCGCGGCGGCGCGACCGCCTTGCCGTGCAAGGCGAGGGAGGTATCCCGGCATTTATGCCGGGCATCTAGGGGGGACGAAGTTCCCCTTAGACGAATGTTATGCGCCTATAAGCACGCGGTCGGTCAGAAGGTCTTCGCCGGCGGCTCTGGAGAACTTAGCGAGCAGGGAGTCGACCGTGAGGCGGCGCTTTTCTTCGCCGGAAATGTCGAGGACTATGCGTCCCTCGCTCATCATGATGAGGCGGTTGCCGTGCTCTATGGCGTCGCGCATATTGTGCGTGACCATGAGGGTGGTCAGACGGCCCTCTTCAACGATCTGGTCGCTGAGCTCCAGAACGCGCTCGGCCGTGGCGGGGTCGAGGGCGGCGGTGTGCTCGTCAAGAAGCAGGAGCTTGGGGCGCACGAGAGAGGCCATTAGCAGGGTGAGCGCCTGGCGCTGGCCGCCGGAGAGCAGGCCCGCACGGGTGGTAAGGCGGTTTTCAAGGCCCAGGCCGAGGCGGGAGAGCTGGTCGCGGTAGTGCTCGCGCTCGCTCTTCTTAATGCCCCAGGCGAGGGTGCGGCGGCGGCCGCGGCGAGCGGCCAGGGCCAGGTTCTCTTCGATGGTCATGGTCGGGGCCGTGCCCATCATCGGGTCCTGGAATACGCGGCCGATCATGGACGCACGCTTGTGCTCGCTTTTACGGCTGATCTCGTTGCCGTCGATGCTTATGCTGCCGCCGTCTATGTCGAAGACGCCGGCGATGGCGTTGAGCATGGTGCTCTTGCCGGCGCCGTTACCGCCGATGACCGTGACAAAGTCGCCGTCGTTGAGGCAGAGATTCAGGCCCTTGAGCGCGGTCTTGGCATTTATTGTGCCGGGGTTGAAAGTCTTGGAGACGTTTTTAAGCTCGAGCATTGTTCTTTTCCTCCTTGGAATTGACGGAGCGCTTACGCGCGGTGGCGGCTTTGCCCTTCCAGTAGGGGACGGCGAGGAAGAGCGCGACTATGAGTGCGGTGAAAAGTTTGAGGTCGTTGGTGCCGAGGCCGAGCCTGAGCACTATCTGGATGACGAAGTAGTATACAATGGAGCCGAGCGTGCAGCCCAGGAGCCCGACAAGCACTTTGCCGTGACCACGCAGGAGCACTTCTCCGATGATGACCGCGGCAAGGCCGATGACTATGGCGCCGCGGCCCATATCGACGCTGCTGCTGCCCTGATACTGGGCCAGCAGACCGCCGGCCAGGCCGACCAGGCCGTTTGAGATCATCAGGCCGATGACGGTTGCGGTGGAGGTGTTGATGCCCTGTGCCCGGGCCATCTGGCGGTTGGCGCCCGTGGCGCGCAACGCGCTGCCGCTCTCGGTTTTAAAGTACCACCAAAGTATCGCTACTACCACAGCGGTGACAGGTATCATAACGACAATGGGGTTGTTTATCAGGTTTTCACTCCAGTCGCGCACGTAGCGGCTCGAGAGAATCAGGTCGTACTTGTCTACGCTCACCGCGAGCGTGGCCTGAGTACCGGCGCTGGTGCCCCAGCCCATGACTCGCAGGTTCACGGAATAGAGCGCGAGCTGCGTCAGGATGCCGGCGAGAATGGCCGGAATTCCGCATTTCGTGTGGAAGAGGCCGGTTACCAGTCCGGCGAGCATACCGGCGAGCATCGCTATCAGCGTCGCAAGCCAGACGTTGACGCCGTTGACTGTTAGCAGGACGCACACCGCACCGCCGAAGCCCAATGTGCCGTCAACTGTGAGGTCAGCTATGTCGAGCACACGGTAGGTGATGTATACGCCCATGGCCATCAGGCCCCAGATAAGTCCCTGGCCGAGTACGCCCGGCAGGGAGTTTACTAACGATTGCAAGAATTCCATGTTGTCCTCCGGATTTCGCGGCCACGGGGAAGGCAGAGCCTTCCCGCGCCGCTTTTGTTTTCTGTTATGCTATGGCCTCGTAGCCTTCGGGAATCGTGATGCCGAGAGTCTCGCAGTTGGTCGCGTTGTACATCTTGGTGACATTCGGCGCGCTCTGAATGGGCATCGTGGAGATGTCGGCTTCGCCCTGTAGAATCTGGGCGGCCATCTCGCCGGTGGTGTAGCCGATGTCGTAGTAGCTTATCGACAGCGTAGCCACGCCGCAGCCGGAGCAGATGCCGCTCTCACCGGCGACTACAGGCACGCCAGCGGCGAGGACTATGTTTGCTATCGTTTCAGTGTTGCCGGCAGCGGTGTTGTCGGTCGGAATGTAAATGACGTCGGAGTTGTCACAGGCCATCTGAGTGACGCTGGAGAGGTCGTTTACGTCGGTGAAGGCGTAGGGGGTGCAGGTGTAGCCCATTTCCTCGAGGTAGCCGGTGATGGTCTCGATCTGGTAGACGCTGTTGGGTTCACCGGAGCAGTAGAGCAGGCCCACGTTTGTGGCGTCGGGGAAGAGTTCCTGAATCATAGCCGCCTGCTGGTCGAGCGGGGCGAGGTCGCTGGTGCCGGAGATATTGCCGCCCACGGTGCCGGTCCAGTTGTCAATGTTCAGTGCGGTGGCGTAGTCGGTGACTGAAGTGCCGAGGATGGGGATGTCGGCCGTGGCGCTGGCTGCGGCCTGCAGAGGCCAGGTGGCGTTCGCAAGGATGAGGTCCACACCCTCGGAGACGAAACCGTCGATGATGGTGGTGCAGTTGTTCTGCTCGCCGCCGGCGTTGCCCTCTTCAAACTTTACGACACCCTCGCCGAGAATTTCATTGAGTGCATCCTTGAAGCCCTGAGTGGCCTGGTCGAGCGCGTCGTGGGTCATCTGCTGGCAGATGCCGACGACGTACTGGGCCTCAACCTCTGCGTTCTCGCTCGGTTCGGCGCTGGCTGCGGGATCGCTGGCGGGGGCTGAGGACGGATCGCCGTTCTCGCTGGGTTGGGTAGTGCTGCCGCAGGCGGCAAGCGCGAGGACCATGATTGCCGCGAGGGCAATGCAGAGCAGTTTCTTCATCTTCATCATTTTCGTCTCCTTTTCCGTTTGCTTGGGTTTGGGCAACAAAAAAACGGCCCCCGCCGTTCAAGGCGAGGGCCGTTGCTGCTGAATTGATGCGCTCAGCAGGCCGCTGGTCTTGTCAGGCTTTTCTGGGTTGTCTGGATAAAAAAGTAAAAGTAAAAATAGACAAAGCCAAAAAAGCCCGCAAAAGCATTGCGAGCCTGAGCATAGAAGGAGACAGCATTCACATTGTTCATCGTGTTGGCAACGAGGTTCTTCATGCGAGCTTCTCCTTTCTGGCACAGTGCCAATTTGTTGTGTTGCATATACGATAACGCTTTGCGGCGCAAAAGTCAATTCCTAAAAACAGCACAACTTACGCCCCGCATTTTGTTGTAGTACAAACACATTGCACAAAACATGCGCCTATGGGACTACGACTTCCTTGATGACGAAATCCCGCCCGCTGATGATGTCCGCATTGCGCTGGCCGCAGCGCGGACAATATCCTTCGTTCTTTACAATGGGGAAGGCGCGCTTGCACTCGCGGCATATGCCTTGCCCTTCGACGGTTTCTATGACCAGCTCGGTGTTTTCAAAGCGTGTGCCTTTGACAACTACGGAGTAAATATCTTCCACATATTTGGGTATTATCATAGACAAATCCCCGATTTCCAGAACTACCGTGACGATTTGATCAAGTCCGTTTTCGTCAGCAAAGTCTTCAAGGGTCCTGAGCATCTGACGAACTACGCCTATTTCGTGCATGTGCCCACCTCCTTTTAATGCATCATATCACAGACCTGAAAATTGGTCAATAGCACCATAAATTTACTGGTCAAACCACAATCATATGCAATAGTATACAAAAAGTCAGGCGTTACTTCTCCGAAGCTGTTAATTGAATAACACACGTGTGAGGAATATAATAATGATGTGTATATAAACAGCACACTTTGTTTAACGAAAGGAAGGGAGACTATGGCGTTTCGGAAAAAGATACTCATGCTGGCAACAAAAATCAGCCTTGAGTGCGGGACATACACGGGCGTTACTCCTACAGACCCGGAGTACATGATACTTGACCCCGTGGTCACTGACGAGATGGCCGACATCGGTATGCATGTCAAGGTGCGCCGGCCACGGCACATAGAAGAGATAGCGAGGAAGGCGAAAGTAAGCGTCGAGTATGCCCAGGAGCAGGTGAACAAGCTTGCCGAATGCGGCATAGTCCGCTGCATCTACGACGGGGATGAGGAGACCTATTACTATCCAATCTGGGTGCCGGGCATTATGGAAGGCATGCTCTCGGTGAAGGAGCAGGTCGAAAAATACCCGGTAATAGCCGAGTGCTTCGAGCGTTACACCCGCTATCGCACACAGATTTTGGTTCCCAATTTCCCGGTGGGCATGGGCCCCATGCGTGTAATGCCGGTAGGCAGCGCGATAAAGAACGACACTCATGCGGCGCCTTATGATGAGGTAGAGCGTATAATCGACAACGCCTGGGCCATATCTGTAGGACCATGTTCCTGCCGCCGCACGCGCCGCATAATGGGCGAAGGCTGCGGCCACCTAGAGGAAGACATGTGCATGTACATAAACGACAACGCCAAGTTTTTCTCTAAACAGGGAAGTCACCGCCTTGTCAGCAAGGAGGAGGCCAAGGAGATACTCAAGCGCGCCGAGGACAACGGCCTTGTCCATGAGATAAATGAGGCAGAGGGCTATGACGGACCGACCGCTATTTGCAACTGCTGTGGCTGCTCATGTCTTGCGCTGAGGCTTGGCGAGTACTTCAATGACCCGGATATGCTCCGCACTAACTATGTTGCGCGTGTGGATAAGGACAAGTGCGTGGCCTGCGGCCAGTGCGTTGAAAACTGCCAGATGGGCGCGCTCAAACTTGGCGCGAAGCTCTGCTCCAACCCAGAACCGGAGACTCGCAAACCTTTTGACCAGCCGTGGACTGAGAAGCACTTCAACGTTGACTACCGAACTAACCGCACAGCGGTTGCCGAAAGCGGCACTGCGCCATGCAAGATGGAGTGCCCGGCACACATACCGGTACAGGGCTATATCAAGCTTGCCAGCCAGGGCAAGTACCTGGAAGCGTTGGAGCTTATCAAAAAGGAGAACCCCTTCCCGGCGGTCTGCGGCCGCATCTGCAACCGCAAGTGCGAGGACGCCTGCACCCGCGGCGACATTGACCAGCCTATCGCCATTGACGACATAAAGAAATTCATTGCCGACAAGGAACTCAGCGCAGAGACACGCTATGTGCCCAAGATGCTCAATCAGACCGGCAAGCCCTTCACTAACAAGATAGCCGTGATAGGCGGCGGGCCCAGCGGCCTCTCCTGCGCGTATTATCTCGCGGTCAAGGGCTATCCCGTCACGGTGTTTGAAAAGGGCGACCGTGTGGGCGGCATGCTCACCCGCGTCATACCCGAGTTCAGGCTTGAAAAAGACGTTGTGGAGGCCGAAATCGACGTTCTGAGGCAGCTCGGAGTTGAGTTCAGGTGCGGCGTCGAGGTGGGCAAGGACGTCACCATACCTCAGCTGCGCGCCGATGGCTATGAGGCCTTCTATCTGGCTGCCGGAGCCTGGAAGAGCGTGAAGCTCGGAGTGCCGGGCGAGGACATTCCCGGTGTCTGGGACGGCATCAGCTTCCTCGAAGCGGTCAATACCGAAGATAAGCCCAAGGTGGGCAAGAGCGTCGCCGTTATAGGAGGCGGCAATACGGCCATGGACGTGGCCCGTGCGGCTCTGCGCCTCGGGGCAAAGAACGTCACTGTCGTCTATCGCCGCAGCCGCGATGAGATGCCCGCATCCGATGAGGAAATAGCCGAAGCGGAGGCTGAGGGCGTGAAATTCAAGTTCCTCGCCGCCCCGGCAGAGGTGCTGGGAGACGAAGCTGTCACCGGAATTAAACTGCAGCTCATGCAGCTCGGCGAGCCCGACAAGAGCGGACGCCGCAGCAGCAGCCCCACCGGAGAGACCGAGGAGCTGGCCGTAAGCTGCGTTGTGGCCGCCATAGGCCAGCGCGTGGACCTCGGCGACATGCTGAAAGGCACGGCAGTGCGCTTCACCAATAAGGGCACGGTGGAAGTGGACAAAGTCACCCTGCAGACCGATGAGGGCGACATCTTTGCAGGCGGCGACGTAGTCACCGGCGCGCGCTTTGCCATCGACGCCATAGCTGCCGGCAAAGAGGCCAGCATTTCCATCCACCGCTTTGTGCACGAGGGCCAAAGCCTGGTTATCGGACGCACGGTCAAGGAGTACCTCTCTCTTGATAAGGAAGTGGCCAGGGTCGCTGTTCGCGGACTCAACCTTACTGCCAGGCAGAAGGCGGCCGAGGCTGCTCCGTCCGAAGCGATTAAGACCTTCCGCGACCTGCGCGGCACTTTCACAGAGGAACAGCTGAAGAAGGAAACCGAACGCTGCCTGGGCTGCGGTGCGGTTGTGCTCGATGAGTACATGTGCGTCGGCTGCGGCGTCTGCACGACCAAGTGCAAGTTCGATGCCATACATCTTGAACGTGTGCGCGACGTCGAGGGACTTGACTATGACAAGCTCGTCCCGAGCCTGGCTCCGCACGTCGTTAAGCGCTATGGCAATATCGCCATCAAGAGCCTGACCAAGCCCCTTGCCAGAAAGTGAGTAACTGAGGGAGACACCCGATTGAGCGCACTTTGAACAGCCCGTGGCCGCGGTATACCTTGACTCTGCTTTGCTGCCGTTTCATAATTTAAATGGCTACCGAGACATTGCGAGGAGGGGAAATATGATTAAGCTCAGAAAGACAGCGGCAATCATGCTTGCTGCCGCGTTGGCGATCTGTGTTGGAGCGCATGCGGATTCTGGCGGCTTTAGCGACGTCCCGGCGTCTGCGTGGTACAACGATGCCGTTGGCTGGGCAGTGGAGGAAGGCGTGGCAGAGGGCACAGGGGATGGTATTTTCTCACCTGACGCCGGCTGCACCCGCGCTCAAATAGTCACTTTCATATGGCGCATGGCCGGTTCGCCTGAGCCATCCGAATCCTCGGATGCCTTCCATGATTTGCCGGAGGACGCATATTACTATGGCGCCATGCTCTGGGCCAACGAGAAGGGTATAATCTCCGGTACATCTGAAGTCACGCTGTCCCCGGACGGGCCTTGCACCAGGGCGCAGGCGGTCACTATGCTGTGGCGCTACGCCGGTGCAGATGAGGGTTATACTGGCTATTTCACTGACGTGCCTGAGACGGCGTACTATTACCAGGCCGTGGGCTGGGCAATTAACAGGTACGTGGCCGACGGTACGACCCTACTGGAATTTGGTCCGGATTTGCCCTGCACCCGCGCTCAAATAGTCACGATGCTCTACAGGATGCAGCGCACAGGCTCAGAGGCACTCAGCGGCGAGGTGGAATCCGTGCGCATAGAAAACACTATCACGGAGGAAGAGCTCAACCTGGATGCCGGTGAAATAGCTGAGTTCGCCAGCATATTCTCCCGCGCCGCGCTCAATGACAACTCTGTACCCCAGATGGGCGAGGAGCAGACCTCCAACCCTATGTATGTGGTGTACGTCGGCTACGCCGGAGGCGGTGAGGACGTTTTCTACGGCACGGAAGCCGGGGCAACAGTGATATATAAGCGCACCGGGACATATGGGCCCGGAGGTCCCGGCTTTATCGCGGTTAGGAACGCAGAGATGCAGAGTTTCTTTGACCGTCTGGGAATATAGGATTTCAAATTATACTTGACTCTTGCACCGAAGAGGCCGCCCGCCAGGGCGGCCTCTTTTCTGTGACGCTCCATTGCCCGCGCACGCTCAAGCGTGCCTTTGATTTTTAAACCGCCGGGACAAGGCGCAGCTACGGGTGTATGAACTTGTCCGAGATCAAAGTTGAGTATTCCGGGGAGTATTGGCCAATTTGTGTTGCAAGACGGTGTGAAGTCGTATATAATTAATTGTAACGCCGTGAGGCGGCAAGTTCACTGATGGGAGTGACTAAGAGTGAAATTTACCAAAATGCAAGGTTGCGGAAACGATTACGTTTACGTCAACTGCTTCGAAGAGGACCTGCCCGAGCAGGCCAGGCCCGAGTTTTCCCGCAAAGCATCCGACAGGCACTTTGGCGCGGGCAGTGACGGGCTCATCTGCATCTGCCCCTCGGATAAGGCCGATTTCAAAATGGATATGTACAATGCTGACGGTTCGCAGGCCCAGATGTGCGGCAACGGCATCCGCTGTGTGGCCAAGTACGTCTATGAGCATGGCATGACCCAGAAAACTGTTATAGACGTTGAGACCGGAGCGGGCGTCAAGACGCTCTGGCTGAATGTTGAGAACGGCGTGGTTGAAAGCGTGCGCGTGTGCATGGGCACGCCTGTGTTTGAACCCGCGAAGATACCTGTCGACGCCTCGGGTACGGCGTTTATTGACCAGCCCATAGAAGTGGGCGGGAACATGTGGAACGTCACCGCCGTCTCTGTGGGCAATCCGCACTGCGTTGTGTTTGTGGACGATGTGGAGTGGCTGGATCTGCCCAACCTTGGCCCGCTTTTTGAGAACCACCCGCTCTTCCCGGAGCGCGTTAACACCGAATTTGTGCAGGTTATCGACCGCAACACGCTCAAGATGCGTGTCTGGGAGCGCGGCAGCGGCGAGACCATGGCCTGCGGTACCGGCTCCACGGCGGCGCTGGCTGCCGCGGTGGTCAACGGCAGGTGCGAAAACTCCGCTACGCTCATACTGCGCGGCGGCGAACTGCGCATAGAGTGGGACCGCGACAAGGACCTCATCTACATGACCGGGCCGGCCGTCACGGTGTACGACGGTGAGCTGTTTATCTGAGGTGTACAATGCTTAAACTCAACGAAAACTATCTCAAACTGCCCGGAAGCTATCTCTTCGCCGAGATAGCCCGCCGCACTGCGGCCTACAGCGAGGCAAACCCCAATAAGCGCCTCATAAAGCTCGGCATCGGCGACGTCACGCTCCCGCTGCCCGCGGCCTGCGTGGAGGCGCTCAAGCGCGCAGCCGACGAGATGGGCAACAAGTCCACATTCATGGGCTATGGTCCCTATGAGGGCTATGACTTCCTGCGCGAAGCCATAGCGGCCAACGACTACCTGCCCTACGGCGCGAAGATATCCCCTGACGAGATTTTCGTCTCCGACGGCGCCAAGAGCGACTGCGGCAACATAGGCGACATCTTCTCCGAGGACTGTGTCGTGGCCGTCTGCGACCCCGTGTATCCCGTGTACATAGACGCCAACGCCATGAGCGGCAGGGCGGGAGAGTATGTGGGCGACAAGTGGACGAACATCGTCTATATGCCCTGCACTGCGGAGAATGGCTTCTTCCCCGAACTGCCCGAGCGTGTACCGGACCTTATCTACCTCTGCTTCCCGAATAATCCCACCGGCATGGCGGCCACAAAAGAGCAGCTCAAGCCCTGGGTTGACTACGCCAACGAGCACGGCAGCATCATACTCTACGACGCGGCTTACCGTGCCTACATATCTGACCCCGCCCTGCCCAGGAGCATCTACGAGATACCCGGCGCCGAGACCTGCGCCATAGAGTTCTGCAGCTTCTCCAAGACCGCCGGCTTCACCGGTACGCGCTGCGGCTGGACGGTAATACCCCGCAGCCTGGTGCGCGAGGGCGTGAGCCTCTACGACATGTGGATGCGCCGCCAGTCCACCAAGTTCAACGGTACGGCCTATGTCATCCAGCGCGCCGCCGAGGCGGTGTACTCGTCCGAGGGCAAGGAGCAGGTGGCTGCACTTATCTCATACTACATGAACAATGCGCGCGTCATACGCGAGGGCCTCTCCGGAGCCGGACTTGAGGTCTACGGCGGCACCGACTCGCCATATATATGGTTCAAGGCCCCGAACGGGCAGGGTAGCTGGGAGTTCTTTGACCGTCTGCTCCACGAGGCCAATGTCGTCACCACGCCCGGCGCGGGCTTCGGCCCGAGCGGCGAGGGCTTTATCCGCCTGACCGCCTTTGGCGATGCCGACAATACCCGCGAAGCCGTGGAGCGCGTCATCTCCATACTGTGAGGCGGCCGTGAAAGTCATAAAGTGTACAAAGGAAGAGGCCTGCGCGAGAGCGGCGGGCGCAATAGCGGAGCTGGTGCGCGGCAAAAGCGGCTGCACGCTGGCTCTGTCGGCGGCGCCGGATCTGATGGGAGTATATGATGCGCTGGCCTCTTCAGGTGTGGATTTCTCTGAGAGCCAGGTGTTCCTCACAGAGGAGTACTTGGGCCAGGACGTGCCTGAAGGCTGCTCTCGCGCATCCATTCTGCGTGAGAGGATGTTTGCGCCGGAGAAGTGCCGCTGTGGTAAATTTGCCGTCCCGGAGACCTCCGGCGACCTCAATGAAAACTGCGCCGGCTACGACGCGCTCATAGCCGCTGCGGGGGGCATAGACCTCGCCGTGCTGGCAATAGGAGTGAACGGGCACATAGCTTTCAACGAGCCGCTCGCGGCCTACGATTCGGGTATTCACATGACTAAGCTCACCGACGTCACAAGGCGTGAAGAGTGGGCTTGTGAGGGGAGTAGTGCGCCTTCTGAGGGCATAACTGTAGGCATAAAGACGCTTGCACACGCCAGGCGCGTGATACTCGTCGCCTTCGGCGAAGAAAAAGCCGATGCCGTACACAGCGCTGTGGACGGACGGGCTCATATCTCGGTCCCTGCCTCTTTGATGCAGCTGCACGACAATGTGGCCGTATATCTGGATTCCGGGGCTGCAAGCCTTATATAAAAATAATGGCCGACGGCCGCGCTGCAGCGCTCCGTAGGCCTTCTTTTTGGAGGAAAGTATGTCGAAATATTTTGGTACCGACGGCTTCAGAGGTGAAGCAAACGTCGATTTGACCGCCGAACACGCCTTCAAAATAGGGCGCTTTATCGGCTGGTACTATGGCCGCGAACACGCGGCGAAGATAGTTATAGGCAAGGACACGCGCCGCTCGAGCTATATGTACGAGTGCGCGCTCTCGGCCGGTATCACCAGCTCCGGTGGAGACGCCTACCTGCTGCATGTCACCACTACGCCCAGCGTCAGCTACATAGCCCGCGTAGACGACTTTGACTGCGGCGTCATGATAAGCGCCAGCCATAACCCCTACCACGACAATGGCATCAAGCTGATAAATGGCCAGGGCGAGAAGATGGAGGAGAGCGTCCTCGACGAGATAGAGGCGTATCTAGACGGCAACTACCAGGAGCTGCCTCACGCCACGGGCGCCAACATAGGCCGCACCGTGGACTACTCGGCGGGCCGTAACCGCTATATAGGCTACCTGATAAGCCTCTCCACCCACTCCTACAAGGGTATGAAGGTTGGCCTGGACTGCGCTAACGGAAGCACCTGGATGATAGCCAAGAGCGTGTTTGACGCCCTGGGCGCGGACACATACGTAATAGGCAACAAGCCCGATGGCTTGAACATAAACGTAGACTGCGGCTCGACTCACATTGAGGCCCTGCAGGAGCTCGTGCGTGAAAACGGACTGGACGTAGGCTTTGCCTTTGACGGCGACGCGGACCGCTGCCTGGCCGTGGACGAGTTCGGCGGCTATGTGTCCGGGGACGAGATCATGTACATGTGCGCCAAACACATGCACGAACGCGGCAGGCTGGATAACGACACGCTGGTCACCACGGTCATGAGCAACTTCGGCCTCTACAAGGCGCTCGACGAGGTGGGCATAAAGTACGAGAAGACCGCAGTCGGCGACAAGTATGTCTGGGAAAACATGCGTGAAAACGGCCACCTGATAGGCGGCGAGCAGAGCGGGCACATCATCTTCTCCAAGTACGCCACCACCGGCGACGGCCTCATAACCGCCATCAAGGTCATGCAGGTCATGCTCGACACCAAGCTGCCGTTGAGCAAGCTGTGCGCGCCGGTGACCATATATCCGCAGGTGCTCAAGAACGTCATAGTAGACGACAAGGACGGCACTATGGACGACGCGGCGGTCATGGCCAGCGTAGCAAAGGTAGAGGCAGACCTGGGCGATTCGGGCCGCGTGCTGCTGCGCAAGAGCGGCACGGAGCCGGTGCTGCGCGTCATGGCTGAGGCGCAGACGGACGAACGCTGCGAGGCGGCCGTAGACGAGATAATTGAAGCAATGCGTGCGAGCGGGCACTTGGTGAAGGTGAAATAATGTACAAAATAAATGAATTATTAGACCTCTCCCACACTATAGCCGCTCCGCTTTTCGAGGGCAAGACCTATGCCTGGGAGGCGCTCGGCGGCATCAAGGAGTTCATACTGAAACTGGGCCCGACGCTCCCGGCAGATGAGTATGATAACCCCTCCGAGGGCGTGTGGATAGCCAAAGACGCGACCGTGTTCCCCAGCGCCTATATAGGCGCGCCGTGTATCATTGACCACGGCGCCGAGGTGCGCCACTGCGCCTTCGTCCGCGGCAGTGCTATCGTGGGCAAAAACTGCGTCGTAGGCAATAGCGTGGAGCTCAAAAACGTTGTGCTCTTCGACAACGTGCAGACGCCGCACTACAACTATGTGGGCGACAGCATACTTGGCTACAAGGCGCACATGGGCGCGGGCAGCATAACCAGCAACGTGAAGAGCGACAAGACGCTCGTTGTTGCGCGCGACGGGGCAGAGCGGATTGAGACCGGACTCAAGAAGTTCGGCGCCATACTCGGTGACAACGTCGAGGTGGGCTGCAACAGCGTGCTGAACCCTGGCTGCGTCCTGGGCCGGCGCGTTAGCGTGTACCCCACGAGCAGCGTTCGAGGCACCGTTCCCGAAGACTGCATTTTCAAGGCAGAAGGCAAAATTGTCAAAAGAAGTTGAGTCCATTACCCGGGGTGCATGCCCCGGGTAATGAATTTTGAGCTAATTGTACCTTATTTCAAGGTTCTCATGGTTTTATGTTGATTTTAAGCCGCTTTTATGGTACAATAAATTGATATACCATATGACAGGGCGCGAGGTTCGACGGGGGCTCCCGGCGAATGGGCCGGGGGCCCCCTATATGAAGGGCTGTGGCTCGCGCGCCTTGCCGCAAATCATCTTACGCGCGCGGCCTGTACGCCGTTACGCGCCTGAGAAATTACACGGAGGTGCCTCATGATAAAGCTCGCGCCGTCAATACTCTCTGCCGATTTCTGCACTCTCGCCAGCGAGGTCGAGGAAGTCCATGCCGCCGGGGCTGACTGGCTGCATGTGGACGTCATGGACGGAGAATTTGTGCCGAACATCTCAATTGGCATCCCCGTTGTCAAGAATCTGCGCAAGCACACGGACATGTTCCTGGACGTGCACCTTATGATAACCAAGCCCCGCCGGTACGTGGGCCAGTTCTGCGATGCCGGGGCCGATCTCGTCACCATACACCTGGAGGCCGACGAGCCGCAGAACATCATTGAGGCCCTTGAAGACATACGCGCCCACGGCAAAAAGGCCGGGCTCTCAATAAAACCGCGCACGCCCGGCAGCGCGCTGCTGCCCTACCTCGAGTATCTAGACCTGGTGCTCATCATGACGGTGGAGCCCGGTTTCGGCGGGCAGAGCTTCATGCGTGACATGCTGAACAAATTGCGCGGTGTGCGCGCCCTCATAGACCAGTACCGCCCCGGCTGTGAGGTTGAGGTGGACGGCGGCATAGACGCCTCGACGGCGCCGCTTGTGGTGGACTCCGGCGCGAGCGTGCTGGTGGCGGGCAGCGCGGTGTTTGGCAAGGCCGACAGGGCCGCAGCTATAGAGGAGCTGCGCATGGCCTCCGATGTGAAAGCGTAATATAACTTTGTAAGGATTGTTCATAAATGGCATCGTTTTTTCCGACAGCACTTGAAAATCTGATAGATAAGTTCGCCATGCTCCCTGGCATAGGCAAAAAGAGCGCCCAGCGCCTGGCATTCTTCGTACTGGGCCTGCCTGAGGGCGAGGCCGAGAGCTTTGCTAACGCCATCATAGCTGCGCGCGGCAGCGTGCACACCTGCGCGGTGTGCCAGAACCTGACCGATGCAGAGGTCTGCCCAATATGCTCATCAGATAAGCGCGACAAGAACGTGATCTGCGTCGTGGCAGAACCGAGAGACGTGGCCAGCATAGAGCGCGGCCGCGAATATAACGGCGTGTACCACGTGCTCCACGGCGTGCTCAGCCCAATGAGCCATATAGGCCCGGACGACCTCAAAATTTCCGAGCTTGTGAACCGCGTCGCCTCCGGCGGCGTCTCTGAGGTCATAATGGCCCTCAACCCCGACACAGAGGGCGAGACCACCAGCATGTATATATCGAGGCTCATAAAGCCCTTCGGCGTGAAAGTGACCCGCCTGGCTTACGGTATCCCCGTCGGCTCCAATCTCGAGTTTGCCGACGACGCCACATTGCAGCGCGCCCTCGAAGGCCGCGTCGAGATGTGAGGGCTGGCTCACAGCGTAAAAACTCACCCTATTCAAGGAGAAAGTTTTCGTCCACCTTTTTCAAAAGGTGGCAGAGTCCAGAGACAGGGTCTCTGGTCGCGCTCCGCAGAGCGCGAAATTCCCAAATGATGAAGAAAGGTCAGGAGGGGGTTTGGGGGAACCCTACCAAGGGGTTCCCCCAAAGATGGATTGAATTTGGGCTCAGCGGTTATAATGCGAATAACCGTCGTTACATAAAAATCTCGAACAAGGAGAATAGTGAATGGCAAAACTGAAAATCATTCCGCTCGGCGGTCTCGGTGAGATTGGCAAGAACCTCACCGTGTACGAGTACGGGCAGGACATTGTCGTCGTGGACTGCGGCCTCGGGTTTCCGGACGAGGAGCTCTACGGCGTTGATGTCGTCATACCCGATATCACGTACCTGAAGCAGAATAAAGACCGCATCAAAGGCATAGTAATCACACACGGACACGAGGACCACATCGGCGCCTTGCCCTACGTCATGCGCGACCTCGACGTCCCCATATATGCCACGCCGCTGACGGCGGGTATCATAGAGCTCAAGCTTGAGGAGCACGACCTTCTGTACAACACGCAGATTTTCACCAAGCGTGCGGGCGACAGGTTCAAGCTCGGCTGCTTTGAGATCGAGTTCATCCATGTCAACCACTCCATCGCCGACTCCGTGGCCCTGGCCATCCGCACGCCCATCGGCGTGGTCATCCACACCGGCGACTTCAAGATCGACGTCACCCCCGTACAGGGCGAGATGATCGACCTGGCCCGCCTGGGCCAGCTGGGCAAGCAGGGCGTGCTGGCCCTGCTGAGCGACTCCACCAACGTGGAGCGGCCCGGCCACACGGAGAGCGAGCGCAAGGTGGCAGACAAGTTCGACGAGCTCTTCAAGGGCTGCGACAAGCGTATAATAGTTACCACCTTCGCCTCCAACGTGCAGCGTATCCAGCAGATAGTGAACGTAGCTGCCAAATATAAGCGCCGCGTTGCCGTCACGGGACGCAGCATGGAGAACATGATAAAGGTGGCCATGGAGCTGGGATACATGGACATCCCGGACGGCGTACTCATGGACCTCACACAAATCAAGGGCCAGCCCAAGAGCCGTACGGTCATCATCTCCACCGGCAGCCAGGGTGAGAGCATGTCTGCTCTCTACCGTATGGCCTTCTCTGAGCACAAGCAGATAAATGTGGATGCTGAGGACAGAATCATCATCTCCGCGAGCGCGATACCCGGCAACGAGACGACTATTTCCCGCGTGATAGACGAGCTCTTCCACAAGGGAGCCGAGGTCATATACGACAGACACACCGACCTCCACGTCTCCGGACACGCCTCTCAGGAGGAGCAGAAGATGATGCTCGCGCTGACAAAGCCGCACTTCTTTATACCTGTCCACGGTGAGTACCGTATGCTCTGCAAGCATGCTGAGATAGCCCACACCATGGGCATAGCGCCGGACCACACTGTGGTCGCGGAGAACGGCCGGGTTATCGAGCTCTCCCGCAAGACCATCAAGCTGACTGACACCGTGCCCGCGGGGCGCGTGTTCGTTGACGGCAGCGGTGTCGGGGATGTGGGCAGCGTTGTGCTGCGCGACCGCAAGCATCTGGCCGAGGATGGCATGATAGTTGTCACTATTGTGCTTTCCAATGAGGACCACTCGCTCATAGGCGGGCCAGATGTGCTCACTCGCGGCTTCATCTACGAGAAGGAGAACGAAAACCTCATCGACGAGGTCAAGCGCGTGGTCTATGAGAGCCTGGCAAGCTGCCGCCACCAGCGCATAACTGACGACAACGCCATCAAGAGCAAGATCCGTACCAACCTCACGGGCTACCTCTACAAGACCACCAAGCGCAGCCCGATGATACTCCCGATGATAACGACTATCTGATTTTAAGGGAGGACGCGCCTTGCACATCCCATACTTTGACGCACATTGCGACACGCTCACCGCCGTATTTGAAAACGGCGGTGGGCTTTTTGAAAACCAATACATGGTTGACTTCAAACGTCTGTCTGCCTATGCGCCAGCCGCGCAGATGTTTGCGGTCTGGAACGGCAACTATGAGGCCAAGGCCGCGCTTTTAAAGCGTTATTGCAAGCAAAATTCCGGCTTGGTGGAGCTGTGCCGCTCCGTGGATGAGATAGAGCGCGCCAACGCCGCGGGGAAAATTGCCGCGCTGCTCTCTGTGGAGGGCGCCGGGCAGCTTGGTTGCGACGTGGAAACCCTGCGCCAGGCGCGGGAGCGCGACGGGATAATCATGCTCAACCTCTGCTGGAACAGCGATAACGCTCTGTGCGGCGCGGCTATGGATTCCGGTTCCGGCCTGACGGAGCAGGGGATGGAGTTTGTGCGCGAGTGCCAGCGCCTCGGCGTGGCGGTGGACATGTCCCACGCCAGTGAGCGCACGTTTTGGGACACGATGGAGCTGGCCAAAAAACCCGTCATAGCCAGCCACTCAAACAGCGCCGCTCTGTGCAGCACCTTCCCGCGCAACCTCACAGACGCGCAGTTTTGCGCTCTGGTCAGCTGTGGCGGCGGGGCAGGTATCAATCTCTGCCCGGACTTCATATCCGACGGCAGCGCGGATATGGACGGCATACTGCGGCACATAGAGCGCTTCCTGGCCCTGGGCGGGGAGAGCGCTGTGTTTATAGGAGCTGACTTCGACGGTATAGACGCCACGCCGCGCGGTATCGCTGGCGCGCAGGACATGGGCAAGCTCTATGAGGCACTTTTACGACGCAACTACCCGGAAGCGCTGGTGCGCGGAATATTCTACGACAATCTCTTGAACATACTTGGGAGGACGCAATGAACATACAGATTTTCGGCCGCAATAAGTGCTTCGACACCAAAAAGGCGCAGCGCTATTTCAAAGAGCGGCGCATCAAGTTTCAAATGATAGACCTGCCGCGCTTCGGCATGAGCCCGCGCGAGTTTGAGATCGTGAAACAGGCTGTGGGCCTGGAGAACTTGATAGACCCCAAGGCTCCCGACGCCGACCTGCTCAAATACATGGTCAGCGACGCCGACCGCATTGAGCGCCTGCTCGAATACCCCGACAATATCCGCACCCCCATCGTAAGGAATGGGAAGCAGGCCACTGTCGGATACTGCCCGGATGTCTGGAAAACATGGGAGTGAGTCTGTTTCTTATTACGCAGAACGTAGTAAAGGGTATGCCGTAGACGGCATACCCTTTACTTTACTTGGAGTATATATCTATTTGGCTTTCTGCCTCTTGTAAAAGAACAGAGCCAGAATGATGCAGAATACAATTCCCAGGCCGTAAGGAATTATGTATAAGAATGCTGCGCTGGCCGGCGCGCTATACCCGGCATACTGTCCTCCCCACTGCAAGGCACAGTAGTTATATGCGACCACTGCGCACATAACATCGGACATTATGACTGCGAAAACAACAAATAGATAGCTAATCTTTTTCATACGCCTTACCTCCAGTTCACTTCTTCCGCACTATTAGTATCAAGCCCATAGCCATAGCAAGGACGCAGAGGATAAGTATTACTCCGGAACCGTTTATCGTAACCATGGAAGCGGCATTGATTTGTTCCGTTGCAGATGGGCTTGTAACCATCATGATGCCAAACAGAATGAGACAAATGGCGCCGGCCAAACAGAGGGCAATACCCACCTTCAAATCTATAGCTTTTGGAGCTTTTGCGCCTTCAGAGTTTTGCGAAATCTCGTTTTCGTCCCTCCCGGCGCTTTCATCCCTCACAAGTTCATCGAGAGTAATGTTGAAGCACTTGCTCAGTTCCAGCAGTTTTTCCAATTCAGGCGACGATGTTCCGCTCTCCCACTTAGAGATAGCTTGCCTGGAAACGCCTATCCTTTCTGCCAGCTGTTCTTGAGAGAGCCCGTTCTTTCGTCTGAATTTATATATTTTTTCAGACAACATCTGCTTTACCTCCCGGAGATACTATACCGAAATATGTGGTTGCACGCTATCAACTAATACTGATATTTCTGCAACCGGAGGTTGCTTTTCTCCAATTCTACATATTGTCATTTTAAAATAGTGTCGGAAATATTTCAAGGTCCTGTCTTTTGGACACTATTGCTATTAGACGAAATTTATGCGATAATAAAAGTCTGAGAGAAAATAAATCAAATGGAGGCAAACTAATGGATTTCAACGCTGAGTACAAGAGCAAGCTGGGCACTCCCGAGCAGGCCGCCGCGCTGGTCAAGAGCGGAGACTGGGTCGAGTATGGCAGCGGTACGGTTTTCGCCGACCTCTGCGACGCCGCCCTCGCCGCCAGGCGTGACGAGCTGACTGACGTCAAAATACGCGGTCAGATCATGTACGGCCCTCTGAAGGCTGTCGAGTGCGACCCTGAAGGAAAGCACTTTACATACAACACCTGGCATGCGTCCGGCTATGAGCGCAAGCTCATGGACAAGGGCATGGCTTATTTTGAGCCGATGATTTTCCGCAACCTGGCCTGGTACCACCGTGAGTTCCTGCACACGGACGTCGCCTTTGTCTGCGCCACCCCGATGGACAAGCACGGCTACTTCACCTTCTCCGTGTCTGCCGGCACCATATACGACATGATCCAGAACGCCGACAAGATTGTCATTGAAGTCAATCCGCACCTGCCCCATGTCTACGGCGGTTACCACGACTGCATCCACATCTCCGAAGTCACGATGGTCGTCGAGGGCCATGACACCCCGACACCGACCGCCGGACGCAAGGCACCCAGCTCCGAGGACCTGGCCATTGCCAACCACGTCATGCCCTATCTCGTAGACGGCGCCACCCTGCAGCTTGGTATCGGCGGCACTCCCGACGCGCTCGGCTCTATCATCGCCCAGAGCGACCTAAAGGATCTGGGCATGCACACTGAGCTGTGCACTGACGGTTTCCTGGACCTCTACAAGGCCGGCAAGCTCACCAACAAGTATAAGAATGTTTTCCCCGGCAAGGGTGTGCTCGGCCTGGCCACCGGCTCTCAGGAGCTCTATGACTGGCTGGACGAGAATCCCGGCGTCATAGCCATGCCCATCGCCTACGTCAACGACCCGCAGGTTATCGCCTGCATGGACAACTTCATCTCGCTCAACGGCTGCGTGGCCGTAGACCTGTACGGCCAGGTGTGTAGCGAGAGCGCCGGACTGCGCCACATCTCCGGCACCGGCGGCCAGGTTGACTTCCTGACCGGCGCCGCGATGAGCAAGGGCGGCAAGAGCTTCCTGTGCGTGTCCAGTTCCCGCGTCGGCAAGGACGGTGTGCGCCACAGCAACATCCTGCCGCACTTCAACGGCGACATCATCACCTCCCCGCGCAGCCAGGCCTACTACATCGCCACCGAGAACGGCGTGGCCAACA
>CAKNRQ010000004.1 GCA_930990965.1 uncultured Clostridia bacterium | reverse complement strand
TAGGCCTCGTCGGCGGTGGACTGCTCGAGCGCGCGCACGAGGTTGTCGTACACGGGCAGGAACTTGGTCACGGTGTCGGCCCTCACGTCGGAGTAGATGCTCTCGCGCTCTCTGGCAGAGCGCTTGCGGTAATTGTCGTACTCGGCCGCGAGCCTCAGGTAACGCTCGTGCTCGGCGGCCACCTTCTGATTGCAATCTTCGGCGGGCTTTTCGCCGCCTTCGGTCTTCGTATCTTCGCTCCCGGCCTTTCCGTCCGGCTTGGCTTCGGTTTCAGTCTCGGGGGGCTTTTCGTTTTCTGCTGCCTGGTCGCCGTTGGGGAGCTCTTCCTCGGGGACGGCGGCCTCTTCCGGCCTATTTTTCTTGCTGCTCATTCGTATCTTCCTTTATAATGAGTTTGTTGTCGAGGCCCTTTGGAGGAGCCGAGCCGCCGCCTAAACGCTCCGAGAGCGCTTTGGCAATGAGCCCGAGCTTTGCGGCCACGGTTGAGTAGTCCATTCGCGTCGGGCCAACCACGCCTATGAGTCCCTTTGTGTTGTCGCCCATGTCGTAGCTGGCGAGCACGACGCTTGAGTCTTTGAGTTCCTCCGCTACGTTTTCCGGGCCGATGAGCACTTTCACGCCCTCATCTTCCAGCCCGTAAACCGAGGGCAGGTTTTTCACGTGTTCCTCGTCCGAAATGTAGCTCATAAGAGCGTGCGCCTTGACGGGGTCCTGATACTCCGGCTGGGCCAGGAGCCGGTTTGTGCCGGTCACATAGGTCTCAGCCGTCTCGGCATCGGAGAGGATCTCTATTGCGAAGGAAGCGATAACGCCTGTCAGGCCCATGGTGTCGTCCACCGCGCGCTCTGCTGCGCGTATGGTCAGCGGCGTTATCTTGTCCTCGGTGACGTTGGTGAAGTTCGCGTTGAACACGCTCGAGAGCCGGACTATCATGTCCTGGCCCACGCTGACGGGCAAGTGCACAAGCTTGTTGCGCACAGTGTCGTTGCTCATCATGGCCACAATTATAAACGTGTTCGCATCGATGTAAATGAGATCGAAGCGCTTTATGGTGGCCTTCGGCGGCGCGGCTATGGCCATCGCAGGGTAGTTCGTCAGGCTGGACGCGATTGCGCTCACGCTGCCGACCAGATCGTCCAGCTCGCGGAGTTTCTCGTTGAGGCTGCGGTTTATGGCCTCCGTCTCTTCAAGCGAAAGCTTTTGCCGCTGCATGAGCTCGTTTACGTACATCCTGTAGCCCTGCGGGGTCGGTACGCGCCCCGCGCTGGTGTGCGGCTGCTCCAAGTACCCCATCGAGGCGAGCTCTGCGAGCTCGTTGCGGATGGTGGCGCTGCTGCATCCCAGGTTCGCGGTCTGTGCGATAGTTTTGGAGCCGACCGGCTCTGCCGTGCGGATATATTCCTCTACCACGGCGGCGAGTATTTTCTTTTTTCTGTCGGTCAGTGCCATTTCACCTCATGAAAGCCTGTGCCGTATTCCCCTGTACCCTGCCCACGCCTTCAGCCGGCGTTCTCTCGGGCCCATCAGTACCAGTTGGCACTCTCAGCTTCCGAGTGCTAATATAGCACTGAGGGGGTCTAATGTCAATAGCGGCAAATGAAGAATTGACAGATTGTTCATAAATGAGTATTCTAAAGTATATATAATAAGTCGCGGACAGCCCTTCGCGTCCGACGGCGACAAAACCCAGCGATGGGACATGGAGGATAGACGATGAAGAAAATTCCCGCGCTGCTCACGGCCACGGCGCTCATGCTCTCTCTGGCCGCCTGCGGTGACTTTGCACCCGACCCGACCGACGCGCCGGAGGTGGCGCTTGATTATGCATATACAGATGAAGACTTCCCTTCCGTTTACGGCAGCTCGGCCTATGAGCCGCTCATGGAGGCAGTCGCGGCCATTATGCTAGGCACCACCCGCGAGGACGCGGCAGAGCACCTGACTTTCGGCGCGACTGACGCGGCCTGGGCCGCTCTGGCGTCCGGAGACGCCGGCGTGGTAATCGCGCCCGAGGGCAGCAGCATGCCCTCCGGAGTGGACACCGCCGCTATTTCACGTGACGCGCTGGTCTTCTTTGTGGGAGAGGGCAGCTCAGTGAGCGACCTCAGCTCGGACGAGCTCCGCGCCATCTTCTCCGGCAGTGCAGACAGTTGGGACTCCTACGGCGGCCAGGGCGCCATAGAGATACTCGCCCGTCCGGAGGGCAGCGGCTCCATCGCCGCGCTGGACAGGCTTATCGGCTGTGACGCCGGACTCGTGACCGGCGACAGCCTGCCTCTCACCGGCAACAACGTCATAGGCTTCGGGCTCTGGAGCGAGTGCGAGGCGTTGGGCCTGGCCAACGGTTACCGCATAATATCCGTGGACGGCGTTGAACCCACGGCTCAGAGCATCAGCTCCGGAGAGTACTCCCTTGCCCTTGATGTGCTGGCAGGCGTCTCGTCAGACGCCGCAGACGACAGCGCCGAGCGCACGCTCTGGCTCTGGCTCCAGGGCAGCGTGGGGCAGGCCTTTATATCTTCGCAGGGCTATTTGGAGGCTGAATAATGAAGAAGAGAATTTTACCGCTTGCGCTCGTTCTGGCGCTCACACTCACCGGCTGCGGCCTGAGCGAACAGTGGGCCACTGTGCGCGAGGAGTATATAGACCCGGCGATAGAGCGCGCCGACGGCGAAGTCGTAGACACCGAGACGACAGTAATTGCGCCCAACGTCGCCACTGACCGCACGCAGCTCACCGAATATGTGCCGTTCGAGTCCGTCTACACGCGCGCGAGCGGCGATACCATAAACGAGCTTACGGCCTCGTCCTCCTATGGACGGCTGCTGCCCTTCGGCGGCGGCTTTGTGACGGAGAACGGCATGATAGTGCTCGATCCCGTGCTTGAGAGCATCACGGCCGCAAGCTATCAGGCCGGCGGCGAGACGAATTACCTCGATATCTATATTCTGCACTACACTGACGGGCTATGCGCCGTCTGCGCCGCTGACGGCAGCTGGATAAGCGATAGCACTTACGTGTCTGTCTATCCCATGGAACTCGGCGTAATCTGCGTCTCGGACGAAGAGCAGAACTTCGCTGTCTGCTACGCCGAGGACGGCAGCGTAGTCTTTGACACCAGCAGTTTCTCCGACCGCAGTTCGATGGCCGCGTCCAGCGTCTCCAGCCTCGCGCAGTGCGAAAACGGCCTGATGCTCTGCACCTATCAGAGCGGACGAAAGAGCTTCCTGCGCGCCGACGGCACCTCGCTAAACCGCAACGAGGGCCGTACCAGCTACTTTGACGACGCCCTGGCCTTCTCCGAGGGCTATGCCGCAGTTTGCATGAGCGGGCTCTGGGGCTATATAAACACTGACGGCGAGTACGTTGTCCAGCCCGCCTATGAGCAGGCGACAAGTTTTGTAGGCGGCTATGCGGCCGTATACGGCGGCGGCATGTGGCAGATAATAGACACGTCCGGCACGGTTGTGCTCGAATTGCCCGGAGTGAGCGAAGTCAATCTCGGTTACGGCAGCATAGAGGCCGACGGCGTCTACTACAACACTAACACCATGGAGCAGGCAGTGTTCTACGGCTACACCGGCGTACCTATCGACGGCGGCTTCTGGGTGGCGGGCGAAACGGGCGTGCGCGTCTTTCTCTCTGACGACAGCCAGGTTTATTTCTCCGGCGCATCAGAGCTGCTGGGGCGCAGCGGCGAGCTCTGGCTTGTCAGGCTGGCCGACGGCAGTCAGGCGGTAATGGACGCATACAGCCGGGTCGTCATCTTCGGTGAGAGCACCTTCGTGCAGGACCAGGCCACTGGCGACACCTATATCTACAACCCCGGCACCGCCTCGCTTTACGACTCGTCCGGCGCCTTCGTCGCGGACGGCTGCACCGGCACCGTAGTGGACGGCTTCGCATGGTGTGAGGACAGCGTGAGCTGCGGTTGGAAAAACAGTTCCAACGAGTGGATTTTCCGCGTGCCCACCGGCGGCGCAGACTGACGTGAAGAGACTGTAAATATTTCGACCCGGGAGGCCTCGTTGTGAGGTTTCCCGGGTTTAATTCACAGTTTTTTAACTCAAGTTCAGCCATCTCACGCTATAATTTAGACAGATTATCTGCTTTACAGCTTTGGAGGAATATATATGAATAAAAAAGCTCTTGTAGTAGAAGACGACAAGAACATAGCTGAACTGCTGAGATTATATTTGGAAAAGGACGGCTTTGAGGTCACCATAGCTTCTGACGGCGGCGCCGGACTGCGCCTGGCCGGCGAGGTCGAGCCCGACGTCATCCTGCTCGACATCATGCTGCCGGTCATGGATGGCTGGCAGGTCTGCAAGGAGATACGCCGCACCTCCCAGGTGCCCATCATCATGCTCACCGCCAAAGGCGAGACTTACGACAAAGTTACCGGCCTCGAGATGGGCGCGGACGACTATGTCACCAAGCCCTTTGAGGTCAAGGAGCTGATTGCCCGTATTCACGCGGTTATGCGCCGCGCCGACGGAGTGGCCGCTCCCACGGAAAAGAAGCTTGTCTATGACAAGCTGGTAATTAACCTCGACAGCTATGAGCTCATAGTAAACGGCAAGCGCATCGACACGCCACCCAAAGAGATGGAGCTGCTCTACCACCTGGCCGCTTCCCCCAACCGTGTTTTCACCCGCAACCAGCTCCTTGACGAAGTTTGGGGCTTTGACTACTTCGGCGACTCCCGCACCGTGGACGTACACATCAAACGTCTGCGTGAGAAGCTCGAGGGCGTCTCGGACCAGTGGTCGCTCAAGACCGTGTGGGGCGTGGGCTACAAATTTGAGGTGCTTGACAACGAATCTGCCGGCGCATGAAAAGCATATACTTTAAGAACTTCCTCTCCACCGCCGTAATGGTCCTGGCGAGTTTCCTTATCATCGGCTGCGCTCTCATATTTCTGGGCCAGAACTTCATAATAAGCTCGCACCGTGACGACATGAAGACAAACGCCGACACGGTTTCCCGCATGCTGTCCACCGCGGATGTAAGCCAGCTCTCCGACTGGGAGACGCGCATAACCCTGAGCGGAGCCGCACTCATGAGCGGCAACGACTTCTTCATAACAAATATTGACGGAGTCATCATCTCATGCTCCGACGACCCGGGCAAGTGCACTCACATGTACCAGCGCGTCGGCGCCCGCTACATGTACGAGCTTGAAAACAGCGGCAGCCTTGACACCGTCTCGGACCTGGGCGGCCTCTTCCCCAGCCAACGTTATATCTATGCCATGCCCATCAACGAGGACGGAGAGCTCGGCTACATCTTCGTCAGCTCCATGCGTTCCACCATTATCGGGGCCTGGGAGGCCTTCCTTTGGGTATTTCTGGCCGTAGCGTTAGCTGTTTTGAGCCTCGCCCTAGTCATGAGCCTGGTCATATCCAAGAAGCTCTCTGAGCCGCTCGATGAAATGACCTCTGCTGCGCGCCGCTTTGCCCACGGTGATTTCTCCGTGCGTGTGCGAGAGGACAAGGGCACAGACGAGCTGGCTGCGCTCACGAGTTCGTTCAACAACATGGCAGACTCCCTCGAACGCAGTGAAGAGCTGCGCAATGAGTTCATCGCCAATGTTTCGCACGAGCTGAAGACGCCAATGACAACCATTGCAGGCTTTGCCGACGGCATTCTCGACGGCACCATTCCAAAAGAGGAAGAGGACAAATATCTGGCCACCATCGCCGACGAGACGCGCCGGCTCAGCCGCCTTGTGCGCCACATGCTTAGTCTTTCGCGCATGAAGAGCGAGGGTGCAGACATGACGCGCCGGCGTGACTTTGACCTCAATGAGCTGATAATCCGCACCCTGCTGAACTTTGACACCAGGGCAGAGGACAAAAACCTCGATGTGGACCTGCAGCTCCCGGAGGACCATATGACCGTCACCGCAGACCCGGATTCCATCACGCAGGTAATTTATAATCTGCTTGACAACGCCATCAAGTTTGCCGACCCCGGCAGCGTGATAACGCTCGCGCTCTGGAAACAGGGCGGCAAAGCCTACGTCTCGGTCAAGGACCGCGGCGACACCATCCCCCCCGACGACCTGCCACTTATCTTCGACAGGTTCCACAAGTCGGACCGCTCCCGCAGCAAAGACCGCGACGGCGTAGGCCTCGGTCTCTATCTCGTCAAGAGCATACTTGACTCTCACAACGAGGACATCTCGGTTACGAGCTCCGACGGTGTCACTGAATTTGTGTTCACCCTCACGCTGTCCCGCGAGAAACCCAAGAGCGAGAAGGCCAAAGCCGAAAAGAACGCCAAGGCCGAAAAGGCCCGTGCCGAGAAAAACGCCAAAGCCGCCTCCAAGCGCCGTCAGGTCACAGACAAACGCGGGGAAGATACGAACGAGTAGGCCAGCGTTTACAGAAAATTTGGATTTTATTCATGTCCAAAACAAATTTTTACCTTATTATTTATTTGACCTCAGGGGGTGCACTAAATGCACGACGATAAAGAAAGCCGTCTCTCAGAGTGGTACGGCACTCAGCCAGACGCTGTCCCCGGAGGACATGGACACAGGCCGGAGGACCCGTCATCCCTTTCCTCACAAATACCTCCCCGGCGCTCTTCCGGCCCTTCTCCATCTTACTATGAACCATACTGGTCAGAAGACAATCAGGGTCCTGGACACAGCAGAAAAAAGCACACAGGCGCGAGAGTCTTCGGGGTGTGCATGCTGGCCATTATAGTCATCGCCGCAAGCGCGCTGCTCTTTTCCAATGGCGGCGGTATGTTCTCACCGGCCGTGCGCGCCACGCCGAGTGCGGATGAATACCGCAGCATGCAGGAGTTCTTCGACAAATACTACGACAACGCCTCGACCAGTGAGTGGAACAGTTCTATACCTCGCGCCGAGACCGGTACCGGTGTTACACTTCCGCTCACGCCGCGTCCCACGGACCTGGAATTGAGTCTGAGCGAAGTTTATTCTCAGTGCATAAACTCCACCGTTGCCATAACGGCAGTTGTAGACAAGGGCCGGTACTTCTGGGGCTCCGGCATAATTATGACGAGCGATGGCTATATTCTGACCAACAGCCACGTGCTGGACGGGGCTGAAAGCGCCACAGTGACGCTCTGGGACGAACGTGAGTTCCCCGCAGAACTTGTGGGCGCAGATTCAGCCAGCGACATAGCCGTATTGAAAATTGATGCCAGCGGCCTGCCCGCTGCCGAGTTCTGCTCCGGTGACCTCACAGTCGGAGAACCGGTAGCTGCCATAGGCAATCCACTCGGCCGCGAACTGCGCGGCACCATGACAGACGGTATCGTCTCGGCCATAAGCCGTGATATAACCTACACCGATCACCCCATGACGCTCATCCAGACCAATGCCGCCATCAATGAGGGCAACTCGGGCGGCCCGCTGCTGAATATGCAGGGCCAGGTCGTGGGCATGACAAGCATGAAGCTCATCTCTTCCTATTCCAACTCGAGCATAGAGGGCATCGGCTTTGCCATCCCCATCGGAACTATGAAGTCCGTGGCCGATCAGCTGATTGAAAACGGCCGTGTGCTCGGCCGTCCCGCATTGGGTATCACGGTCGGTCCCATCCCCTCCGAGGCGCTCAGTTACTTTGAAATACCCAGCGGCCTGTACGTGACCTCCGTAGAGGAGGGCAGCGACGCCGAGGCCAAGGGCGTGCGACGCAGCGATATTATCACCGCCGTGAACGGCGAGAAGGTTTTTGTCACTGCTGACCTCTCGGATATTATAGACCGGCTCGGCATAGGAGACAGCGTAAAGCTCAACATTTACCGCGACGGGCAGAACTTCGAAGTAGACGTCAAGCTCATGGAGTTCTCGGAACTATATTGATTCCTTTCACTTTTTTATACCTTTTCCCCTCTCTTTTCTGAAACAAGAAGGACCGGTCGTTAAGACCGGCCCTTCTTGTTTTTACTTTTATTCCTCGTGCGCGTCAGGTTCCATGCGGCGCACCAACACTTTGTCAACCCTCTGTTTGTCCATATCCAGGACGGTTACAGTGAGGTCTTTGTACTCAAAGCTGTCTCCCGGGTTCGGGAAACGCTCAAACATCTCCAGAGTCCAGCCGCCTACCGTGTCGCTCTCGCACTCGAAGTCGTCTTCATCAATGCCTACGAGTTCGATGAAATCGGAAATAGTCATGTCACCGTCGAGCTCGTACTCGCCCTCGGACTTCTCCACAACCTCCGTCTCCACTTCGTCCGTCTCGTCCCATATCTCACCGACTATCTGCTCAAGCACGTCCTCGAGAGATATGACGCCCAGCGTGCCGCCGTACTCGTCGGTAACTATGGCCAGGTGCTTTTTAGCGTGGCGCAGCTCGGAGAGCACCTGAGGCAGCTTTATGGTCTTGTAAACGTACAGCGGCTCCATGAGCATGCCGCGTATGTCCGGGCGGGGGTTCTCGGTGAGCGCCTTGAGGAAGTGGTTGAGGTAGAGGAAGCCGATGACGTTGTCAATACTGTCCTCATATACGGGCAGGCGCGAATGTCCGCTTGACTCTATCTCGGAGAGGATATCCTCCCAGTCGTCGTCTATGTCTATGGCATCGACATCGACGCGGGCCGTCATGGCCTCGCTGGCGCTGACCTCGGAGAATTCCAGCGCGCTCTTGAGCAGCTCGCTGCGCCCCTCCGTGAGCACGCTCTCGTCCTCAGCGGTGTCAATTATGTTTTGCAGCTCTTCTACGGCGGTCTCGTCACCCTCCGGCGGTTGTTCTCCTCGCATCGGGCGCGTGCACAGCCTGGCCAGGCGGCCCAGAGCCCAGCTGAAGGGGGTGACCGCGATGGTCAATATTCTCACTGCCCTGGCAAGGCTCAGTGTGAGCCTGTTGGCGTTCTTGCCTGCTATTACACGCGGCAGGAACTCCCCGAACAGGAGTATAAGCACAAGTGAAACAAGCGCGGCAAGCCACACCCATTCCATGCCGCCGGTCATGCGCATGCTGGCCACGCAGGCCACGGCCGTGGCCCAGATATTGGCCAGGCTGTTGCCCAGCAGTATGGCATTGATCGTGTCGTCATAGCGGTCGAGCATGCGCAGCGCAACGGCGGCCTGCCGCTTGCCTTCATCGGCAGCCGACTCTATTCTCAGCCTGTTGCAGCTGCTGAATGCGCTCTCTCCCGCAGAGAAGAGCGCCGACAGCGCCAAAAGCACGACGAAAAGTGCAATGTATCCGCTCACTTCTCCCCGCCTCCTTCCTGGCTGTCCTCAGGTTCGGGCAGCACCCGGCAGACAAGCTTCACTATGCGGTTCTGCCGCATCTCGCTGACCGTCACGTTCAGGCGGCCCCAGGTGAAACTCTCGCGTGTGGAAGGAATGCGGTCAAAGCGTTCATAGGCCCACTCGCCCATCAGCTTATATTCGTCCTCTTCTGGCAAATCGTGCGTGTCGAGCTCCAGCTTTTCAAAGGTCTCTCCTACCGGCAACTCGGCATCCACCTCAAAACGGCCGCCGCCCAGTGGCACGAAGCTCTCTTCCACGACGTCGTCCTCGTCCCAGATCTCACCGACCAGCTCTTCCAGTATGTCCTCCACGGTGACTATGCCCAGCGTGCCGCCATAACCGTCAGTCACAACAGCCATGTTGAGCTTCTTCGCGCTCATAAGTGAGAGGAGGCGGTCAATCTTCATATCACGCTCCACAAAAAAGGCCTCGTCGAGCAACGAACGCAGCTCCACCTTCCCGTTGTGTGCAAGATACTCGCGTATGTAACGGCGAATTTGGAGCACGCCTATGATGTTATCTATACTGTCCTCGTAAACCGGCAGGCGGGAATGGCGCTCACGGCGTATGAAGTCCAGCACCTTCCCGTTGTCCCACTCGACGTCTATAGCTGCGACGTCCACGCGCGCAGTGAGGATGTTCTCGGCCGTCAGGTCGGCAAATTGCAGCGCGCTCGACACGAGCTCGCCGCGTTCTGAGTCCAGCGAGCCCTGGTCGGTCATGTCCTCTATGATGTCATAGAGCTCGTCTTCCGTCACCGAGACCTCTGTGTCGCCGCGCGTCAGCCCGGCCAATGCGCGGCCTATTGCGCGAAACGTGGCATAGAGCGGCTTGAACAGCAGCGTAAAGAACCGCAGTGATGCGGCTGAAGCCATGCAAATGCTCTCTGCGTATTTGGCGCCGGCACACTTGGGTATGGCCTCTGAGAAGAAAAACACGGCCAGCGCCGCACATATCACGGTCGCTGCCACCTCCCAGCCACGCCAGCCCGCATCGACCACAATGTAGACCACCAGCGCTGCCAGAGCAGCATGTGTGAGGTTCGTGCCGATGAGTATTGCGCCCCTGGAGTTCTCCCAGTCGTCAAGCACATTGAGAGCCCGCCTAGTGCGTCTCTCCGAGTCCTCGCGGGCCTTTATGCGAGAGCGCGACACGCTCTCAAAGGCTGTTTCAACGAGGGAAAAATACGCCGCCAAAAGCAGCGTGATTACCGCCGCGACTGTACATGATATACTGCCTGCGTCCATTTCGGACAATCACTCCCTGTGACAATGTAATTTATATGTATGTAAAGTAAGAACTCATTATAATCTATGTTGAAAATTATAGCATCAGCCAATTGCATTGTCAATTCTCGTGCATGCCATCTTGAGCCTCCGGCCGAATTGTGCTATGCTTTGCGGGAAGGAGGCGATGTGCATGTACGAACGCTTCACGCTGTCTAACGGCGTGACCGTGGCGCTCGACCACATGGACGGTGTGCGCAGTGCTTCGCTCGGTCTCTGGATCCGCGCCGGTACCCGGAATGAAATTCCCGGCGAGGCCGGAGCGGCGCACTTCATAGAACATATGCTCTTCAAGGGCACAAAAAATCTCGACAGCGCGCAGCTTGCCGAGCGTATGGACGACCTGGGCGCCGAATTTAACGCCTACACTTCACGTGAGAGCACGAGCTACTATGTGCGCTCGCTGGACCGCAACCTTTCCTCTGCCGCCGCCCTGCTGGGCGACATGTTCTTCAACTCCACTTTCAACGCCGCGGACATGGACACCGAGCGCGGCGTAATACTCGACGAGATGCGCATGTACGAGGACATGCCCGACGACGTGGCTAACGAGATGTTAGTGCGCACCTGCTTCCCCGGCGCCCTGGGCAAACCCGTGCTGGGCTCGCGCGAGAGCATACAGGCCATGGGCCGCGAGACGCTGCTCTCCTTCAAGGGCCGCGTCTATGTCCCCGGCAACATAGTTCTCGCCGCCGCGGGGCATTTTTCCGACAGCGGCATAAAGGCTCTGCTCGATGAGCTCGCCGCCCTGCCCGCGCATCCGGCCCCGGAACCTGAGCGGGCGGCATACACCCCCGGCATTGCCGTCGAGCAAAGGAAAACCGAGCAAAATCAGCTCCTGCTGGCCTTCCCCGGCGTCACATACGCCGAGGAGCGCTATGTTATAGGTATCATGAACACCATTCTCGGCGGTTCGGCCAGCTCCCGGCTTTACCGCAAATTGCGCGACGAGCTGGGCCTCTGTTACGATTTGGAGAGCTTCGACATGACTTACGCCGACACGGGCCTCTTCGGCATAGGCGCGGCCATGAGCGCAGAAAACGAAAAGCCCGCGCTCGAGGCCATCACGGCTGAGCTGCGCCGCTTCCTCGACGATGGACCGAGCCCGGCCGAGCTTGACCGCGCCAAGGCCCAGGCCGAGTCCGGCGCCGTACTCGCGCTGGAGAGCAGCCTGGCGCGCATGCGCGCCCTCGGCAACGGAGAGCTCTTCCTCGGCGGCGCGCCCGGCATAGACGAGCTGCTGGAGCGCTACGCCGCCGTGACGCGCGAGGACGTGCTTGCTCTCGCCCGGCGGCTGATAGACTTCTCCCGGCTCTCAGTCGCCGCGCTTGGCGAAGTACAGAGCCGGGAGGAGTATGAAAAACTGTGTGCTTTATAAAGCGCCCGTCAGCACCAGACCACCTTGGCCGCATCCCTCGGCGGCAGCCGGCGGTATTTCACGTCCGTGTGGCCCAAAACCAAAGTCGCTCCGGGACGTATGCCCTCCGGCATGGCGAAGAGCTTTTGGAGCCACTCGCTGTGCTTTGCGGCGTAGTTGAAGTAATTGCAGAAGTAGACGCCGAGCCCCAGGCTCTGCGCCATGATTTCCATGTACGAGGCGCTGATACTGGCGTCAATCCTGTGGTTGGCCCCGACGACTATGACGCAGGTTGCCCCGTTCAGGAAGAAGTCCTTGCCCCCGTCCGGCAGCGACTCCATCTCCTCCACCTGCGGCGCAAGCCAGGGCGTGGCCTTGAAAACGCGCATGCCCTCGGCCTCTGCCCGGCGCAGGTTCTCCTTGTCGCGCATGACGGCGAAGTGTACAAGCTGGAAGTTGCTGCCCGTCGGCGAATACCGCCCGGCCTCGAGCAGCATATTGACCAGCTCATCGCTCACGGGTTCATCGGTAAAGCGGCGCACCGTGCGGCGGCTCTTGAGCGCCAGCAACAGCTTCTCCGGCTCTATCTCCGTGAAGTTGAGTATCCGGTCAAGCCCCGAAGTGTCGCAATCCGGCATGTCCACGGCCCCCACTGGACAGATGGCGTAGCAGTGCCCGCAGCCTATGCAGCCGCCTTCGCGCACATAGGCTTTGCCGTCCTTCAACGCTATGTGACGGCCCACGCAGTCCGCTGCGCACTCGCCGCAGCCGATACATTTGTCGCGGTCAATGGTTATGTTCTCCATACATCTATTCCTCCCTGTTTGCTGAAATCATCCTGCGCACGTGCGGCTCGAGGCCACATGCGAAGGCCCGATGCCCGTCCGGTGAGAAGTGTACGCCGTCATAGAGCGTCTCCACGCCCCAGGCCGATGCGTCGGCAAAGAGCGCGCCCGCGTTTGCAGCGTCGCTCTCATACTCCGCAGCCAGGAGCTTAGACTCCTCCACCAGTTCGGGCGAGCCCACCCAGGCGCCAAGCGTGAAAGGCGGCGGCGCTACAACGAGGACGCGCCCGGCCCCAGGATCGCTCCGGCGCAGGAAGCTCTCGAGCGCCTCGCCGCACTGCCGGGCCGTATATCCCTCAAGCAGGTCGTTGCCGCCCAGCATGATTATCATGTACTCCCCCGGCGCTAGGGCCGGCGCTGTGCCGCGCGATGGGATTCTCCGGCCGTTTTCGCCCAGATTCACGCACTCCACGCCGAGCGAACGTGCCAGTATATCCACCCAGCGCTCATTTGCCGGATACCGCTCGCCGAAATAGGAGCGGCTGTCAAAGCCGTAAGTATTCGAGTCGCCGAAGCAGAGTATTTTCAAGCGGCACACTTCCCTAATGTAAATTTTAAACTTATTGTACCGTCCGGAGCAGAATTTGGCAACCTAAAAAGCGCAATAAAAACGCGCGGGATATCCCGCGCGCTTTTTACCTCATGGCTTCCGTGATGTTGTCTGCCAGCTCTCCGGCCGCCTTCAGCGCCCGGCCTATGACGTTGTTGCCTTTCTTTTTTGGCGCCATCAGCATGCCCATCGACGCGCCGATAGCCATGCCCATGCCCACGCCCTTGAGGAAGGACTTGCTGTCCATGCTCTGCATATGCGCACCTCCTTGCAATGTTACACAAGAAGTTTGCTCCACCGGATGCAATTTTATGATTTGCCGAGCGAGGTAATATGTGTTATACTATACAATTGAAAATTTGTTGCGCTAAATCGTGGCAAAATTGAAAGGACGAGGTCAATGCCATATAAGATATTAGCGGTGGGCGACACTGTCGGCCCTCCGGGCCTTGAATATATACAGCGCCGGCTGCGCTCCATACGCCGTGAGCTGGAAGCTGACTTCGTGGTCGTCAACGGCGAAAACGCGAACGTAGTCGGCTGCACGCCGCGGCAGGTGGACGCCATACTCAACGCCGGCGCCGACTGCGTCACGCTCGGCAACCACACCTGGACGCGCTGGGAGATCCAGCCCTACCTGGACGACGAGATGCGCGTCATACGCCCGGCCAACTACGCCCCGCAGTGCCCGGGACGCGGCTGCGTCAGCTTCGACACCGAAGCGGGCGAGGTGCTGGTCATCAACCTTATCGGCCGCTTCACGCTCGACTCCAACACGGACAACCCCTTCCTGACCGTTGACGCCATACTGGAAAATTCCGAGGCGAAGATCGTGCTTGTGGACTTCCACGCCGAAGCCACGAGCGAGAAGCTGGCAATGGGCTATTACCTCGACTCGCGCGCCAGCGCTGTCTGGGGCACTCACACGCACGTGCAGACTTCCGACGCGCGCGTGCTGCCGAAGGGCACGGGCTACATCACCGACCTGGGTATGACCGGCCCCATCGAGTCCGTCATAGGCATCAAGCCTGAGCAGTCCATCGGCAAGTTCCTCGGCGACGTGCCGCGCCGCTACGAGTGCGCCGGCGGCCACGCCAAGCTTGAGGGCGCGCTCTTCACCATAGACGAGACTACCGGCCGCTGCCTCGAGGCGCGCGCGGTGAGGTACACGGCATGATAAGGCTGCTCCACGCCGCGGACCTGCACCTCGACTCCCCCTTCGACGCGCTCGGCGAGGAAAAGGCCGCACTGCGCCGCCGCGAGCAGAGGGAACTGCTGCGTTCTCTCGCGCGCATCCGCGCCGAAGAGGGCGCACAGCTCGTGCTGCTCTCGGGCGACCTGTTCGACAGCGACTCGGCCTGGACCGAGACGGAAGAGCTGCTGTGCCTGACAATATCCGAGATGGCCGTGCCCGTGTTCATCGCGCCCGGCAACCACGACTACTACTCCAATTCGGGCCGCTGGGCCAAGCTGCGCCTGCCCGCTAACGCCCACGTCTTCACGAGCGAGGACTTTGACGCCGTCGTTCTGGAGGACATAGGCGTGCGCGTCTGGGGCGCCGCCTTTACCGACCGCTACTGCGCATCCAAGCTCGACACCCTGCGCATACCGCGTCAGGACGGCTTCACCGAACTGGTCTGCGTCCACGGCGACATGAACAACCCCGGCTCGCGCTACAACCCCATCAGCGAAGCGGACATAGCCGCTTCGGGCGCCGACTACATAGCCCTCGGCCACGTTCACGCCTGCTCAGGGTTAAAAAAGGCGGGCCGCACCTGCTATGCCTACCCGGGCTGCCCCGAGGGCCGCGGCTTTGACGAGTGCGGCGAAAAGGGCGTGCTGATAGTAGACGCCGCCCCCGGCAAGGTAAAGTCCAGGTTCATAACCACCGCCTCAAGGCGCTACGAGTGCCTTAGCGTGCCCGCGGACGAGATTGACAGCTTCCACCTGCCCGACGGTGCCGCGGACAACATATACCAGATCACTATAACCGGAGAGACCGGCCAAGAACCGGACCTGGCCGCCATACGCGCACGCCTGGAGCCGCAGGTCTTTGCGCTGCGCCTGCGCGACGAGACCCGTATTCGCCGCGACGTCTGGGAGCGCGCGGACGAAGACTCCCTGCGCGGCGTCTTCCTGCGCATGCTGCGCGACAGGCTCTCCAGCGCGCGCGACGACCACGAGCGCGAGATGATAACCCGCGCGGCCCGCTGGGGCCTCGCCGCGCTCGACGGCAGAGAGGAGGCCGAACTGCTATGGTGATACACAAGCTGAAAGCCACCTTCGGCTGCCTCGACGGCGACACACTCGAGCTGCAGCCCGGTTTGAACGTCATAAACGCCCCCAACGAGAGCGGCAAGAGCACCTGGTGCGCCTTTATCCGCGCCATGCTCTACGGCATAGACAGCGCAGAGCGCGCCAAGACCGGATTTCTGCCCGACAAAACGCACTATGCGCCCTGGAGCGGCAAGCCCATGGGCGGCACAATGGAGCTGACCCACGGCGGGCTGGACATAACCCTCACGCGCTCCACAAGCTCGGCCCGTGCGCCGATGCGCAACTTCTCCGCTACCTATACGGGCACCGGCGACGCAGTGCCCGGCATAGACGCCGCGAACGTCGGCGAATACCTGACCGGCGCCAGCCGTTCCGTCTTCTGCTCGAGCGCCTTCATAGGCCAGGGCGCCGCAGCCGTCACCGGCAGTGCGGAACTTGAGCGGCGCATAGCCAGCGTTGTATCCTCCGGCGAGGAGGAGGTTTCCGCGAGCGAGGCCGACGAGCGCCTGCGCGCCTGGCTGCGCCGCCGCCGCTACAACAAGCGCGGTGCCATCCCCGAACTGGAAAATGACATAGCCGCTGGAGAGGCCGCGCTACGCCGCGTTGCGGACACTGTCGCTGAGCGCGACCGCGTGAGTGCCGAACTTGAGCGCTGCACCGAAAGCATAAACCGCCTCTCCGACCAGCTCAAAAACACCCAGGAGCGCGAGCGCACAAGTGCGCGACAGAGTTTTGAGCGCTCCGGCGAACAGGTGAGCGAGCTGGAGTGGCGTTGCTCCCAGGCTGAACGCGAGAGCGCGAAACGCTCTGCCGAGGCCGCAGACCGCTTCTTCGACGGCATGAGCCCCGATGACGCCGCGCAGCTTGCCCGAACTGAGCAGCAGCGCGCCGAGGAGCTAAGACGCCAATCTGCCGTTCGGGCAAACCTCAACAGCTTCTACGCCTGCGCCGCGCTATGCGTGCTATTTGTCATACTGGCTGTGGCCGTAAGTCCGTTTGAGCTCATAGGCACGGCTGTTTTCGCCGCGCTCGGCGCCTGGCGCTACACCGTATACCACCGCGCCGTTGACAGCGCCAGGAGCGCTGAAAATGAGCTCAGGAATCTGCTTTCGCGCTACGGCGTTTCTTCCGCGGAGGAAATCCCAGAACTTGCTGCGGACTACGCGCGCCGCCGCGCCGCTGCCGACAAGGCCGCGGCCGCACTCGAAGCTGCCCGCGCGGAGCTCGCGCGCGCACGCGAGGCCCGGCGCGCCGATGAGAGCCGCTTCACCGGGGCACAGGAGAGTGAAGAGCTGCGCCGCCTCAGCTGGGAGCTGGCCAGTTTGAACGCACGCCGCGAGAGTCTGAGCTCACGTCTTGCAGAGCTCTCCGGAGTCATAAGCGCGCTGGGCGATCCGGTCGCCATAGAGAGCGGCATACGCGCGAAGCAGGACAAGCTCGCCGAGCTCGAAGAGCAGTACGACGCCATAGAACTCGCCGCCAACACCCTTGAAAAAGCCGGGGCCGAGCTGCAAAATCGTTTCTCCCCCGCCCTCGGGCACCGTGCAGCCGAGATCTTCCAGCGCCTCACCGGAGGCAGGTACGAGGACCTCACCGTCTCGCGCGACTTCTCCGTAGCGGTGCGGCGCAGCGGGGACAGCGTCCCGCGCGGCAGCCTCTACCTGAGCGCCGGTGCGGTGGACCTCATGTACCTCGCGGTGCGCCTTGCGATAGCGGAGCTGGCCCTGCCCAACGACGAGCCCTGCCCGATAATACTCGACGACGCGCTGGCATATCTCGACCCCACCCGTCGGGAACGGGTGCTGGATTTGCTCGATGAAATAGGCAGGAAGCGGCAGGTTATACTGTTTACCTGCGCGTAATGTTGCTTGCGCGGCGGGGCAACCGTGGGCGGTTGCGGCCATCCTGAGCGGTTTACACACCAACACACCGTAGGGGACGGCGTCCTCGACGTCCCGCCGTGGGATTCTACATCACCACGTACCCATACCGCGCCTCGTAGGGCGCACCGTCCTCGGTGCGCCGGGGTGGTTGTCACGTCGCCGGACGTGGGGGGTGGCATTAGGTAATGCCGCAATCCTGAGAGATTTCTTTTTGTCTTGGCAAAAAGAAACCCCTCAGACTCCAAAGAGAAAACCGCTTTGGTGCGAACTTGTACGTAAGGGTGCGTGTTAACTCGGGCTGGTGGTAACTTGCGGGTGGTCATCCCTAAACCTCTGTTTAGTTACTCCATCGCCGACCGCGGTTTCGCTTCGCGGCCGCTGACGGGTTAACACGGGACGTTGCCCAACCGGGTGCGGCTGGTTGTTACAGTCGGTAAGTTCTGCGTTGCCCGAGGGTTCTGCGGCTCTTGCCGCGCACATCGCTTTGCTCGTGCGCTGGGGTGGTGCTGATGGGTAGGTTTTGCAACCAACCTTTTCGCCTTATAAACAATAACCGGCCACCACGTTCGACCAATGCACCCAACCCCCTGGGGCTTGTACCCAACCTTGCATACCTCTGCCCTACACCAACGTACCATCCCGCACACGCCCCGGCCACCGCTGACGGCCAAACACACGCACCCAACCGTAAGGGACGGCGTTCTCGACGTCCCGCTCGTTGGATTCTACGTCACCACGCTGTCGGATGCGTTGCCGGGTAGCCGTCAGCGTAGCTGACCGAGGGGTTGTACCCCTCCCCGCTACGTTATAGTCCACTAAAACGCCATATTCTGTTCTCAATTTAAATTGCTAAATATATGCAACCAACGAAGGAGTGTAAACCATGAGATTTGAAGTTTCCAAAGATGTATTTGACCTGCTGCCGGACGCCTGTTTTGGTGTTGTGGCTGTGCGTGGAGTAGATAACTCCAAGGCTTATCCCCAGGTTTCTGAACTGCTGCACAGCGCCATTGCTGAGTGCGAGGCTGCTCTTGCCGGCGTCAAGGTCAAGGAGTCTCCTGAGATAGTCCCCTACCGCGAAGCCTTCAGGGCTCTCGGCATCAACCCCAACAAGTACATGTGCTCCATTGAGGCGCTTATGACGCGCATTGCCAAGGGCAAGGGCTTCCCTGAAATCAGCCCCATTGTCGATCTCGGCAACGCGGTCAGCCTGCGTACCAGGCTGCCTATCGGTGCGCACGACATGGGCACGGTCACTCGGGCACTGGAAGTGCGGCATGCGCAGCCGGGCGACACTTTTGTGCCATTCGGCGGTGGTGAAGTTGAGACCCCTGACGAGAACGAAGTCGTCTACGTCTCCGACGGCCAGGTGCGCACCCGCCGCTGGACCTGGCGTCAGAGCGAGATAGGCAAGATCACCGAGGCCACGACCGACCTGCTCTTCCCCATCGACGGCTTCAAGAGCCTGAATCTCGACCGCGTGCTCGAGGCCCGCAAGGAACTCAGCGAGCTGATTGAGAGCATCTTCGGCGCCAAAACCGCCATCGGCATGGTTGACGCTGATAACCCCGTCTTTGACGCGGAGCTTTAATATCCGTTCCGGACACCAGCTACAATACAAACGGCAGCTTGAAATTTCAAGCTGCCGTTTGTATTTTGTACAGACTTACGATTGCTCACTTACAAACTCCACGTTTACGTCGCCGTTATTACAGGACACGTTCAGAGTTTTCTCGCCGCCGTCATTGCTGTCCGGCAGGGTACTTTCGCCTTTCTTGATGTCCGATTGAATGGCAAAGTCGTCGTAGCTGCCTATGACGGTTCCCGTGATGTCTCCATTCTTGACCGTCAGGCTCAGGTCGCTGCCGACGCCCAGATTGCCGAAGGAGATGTTTCCCCCGTTCGAGGAGAGGTTTATGCTTCCCGTTACGGACATAGCGGGAAGCGAGATATCCTCGTTAGTAGTAGACAGAGTTATGCTGTCCAGCAGCGAGTTCGGTATCTGCAAATATATTTTCCTGTCCTCAGCGGAGGGCTTTACTCCAATATAATCTGTCCACTCTTTGTCGCTGGCGCCCGTCATGGTCAGCACGTTGTCAGAGACAGAAATATCGTAATACTCCTTGTTGTTTTCGTAGTACTGGATGTGGACCTGATTGTCATTGGAGAGCGAAACTTCTATTTCCCTATCCTCTACGTCGAGGTTGATTTCGCTGACCTGCGCATCCGGCGTGTAGCTCTTTTCCTCAAAAGGCTCGTCGCTGCTGGAGCAGCCGGACAAAGCAAAAGCTCCCAGCGCCATGCAAAGCACAAGTGAAATGATTTTCTTCATGGTGATTCCTCCATATTATAGTTAAGATTGTAGTTCTAATTCATAGCAGCCCGCTTCACCGGCTGCGTGAAAGCCGAAAGAACGGTAAAGTTTCTCGGCTTCTTCATTTGCTTCAGTTGCCGACAAGATAACTCTCTTGACGCCCTGGATTTTGAGACCTCTCAGGACGTGCTCCAGAGCTTTTTCTTCCAGAGCTTTTTCTTTAAACCTGTCATCCAGCATAAAGCGGCAGATGGTTGCCGTGTCAGCATGGGTTTCCGCGCGTTTGTACATGAAGAATCCAATCAGCGCGTTGTTGTTATAAATTGCATTGGGGTGCATTTCCGCATCATATCTTGTTTCCGCTATGGAAATCGCATTGCAGCGGCAGCGCCCCTCCGTCTTAGCAACAGCAACATCTTGACTGGTAGACAATTCGCAAACGTCCGATATATTTTGTGCGTCAACCGCTTTTATCCTAATCATGGCCGCGCCTCACACTCACAGAGTTTTTCTCTTCAAGACCACAAGCCCTGCAAGAGACAGAGCTGCGCTCAACAAGAGGCAAGTACCGATGTGCAGGATCGCGTTGCCGTTGAGCATGATGAGCCGGAAAAATCCTGACAGGGCAGAGCGCAGCGGCGCAATGGGAGTGAAGATGCAGATAATCGCAACCAGCACCGCGTCTGTCAGCCATCCGTACCAGTGCGCCTGCATGGACAGCAGCACATGGAGGAAAATCATTACGAGCAGCAGAAACAGCATCTGCTGTATCGCGGCCACGAAAATCCCGTTTTCGGTCCACCGGCACACATCCATCATGTTGATAACAGTTTGCGCGGGGTATATGGGGTCCATGACGAGGTGGATTACAGTGTTAACGAGGGAGATGCAGAAAGCCAGTAGGCCATAGCTTATCAGGCAGCCTATAAAGTAGTCCTTCTTGCTCGCTCCCAGGTGCATCAGCTTTGAGAAATCGTAGAACACAAAGAAGAACGGAGCCATAACCGCCAGCAGCCAAGTATAATTGCCGTTACTCAGTACCGTCTCACCGGAAGATGTGGCGCAAACCACCACAGCGGCCGTGAGAATAAAACTTATCTTGTTGCTTGCAAGCAGCCGTTTTATAATAGCCAATATAGCTGTCATCTCTTTACGCCTCCCCTGGTCCCGACCATTTGTATAAAGAAGTCCTGCAAAGACAGCGGGCGCACTTCCAGCGAATCCGTCTGCTTTGGCGCCTCGTCGAAGATGTAGCATGTCACCAGGCCGCCGACTGTATCCTGCCCGATGACGTTCAACCCCCGGGTTGCGGCCTCCACATCTTTTTGCAGCCCGCTGACGCTGAACGCCTTCGTCTCAACCGACCGCAAGGTGTCAAAGAAACGGATGCTGCCTTTGTCAATGATGATGAGCTTTTGAATCGTCTTTGCGATTTCCTCAATGATGTGGGTGGAAACAATGATAATCCGCGGGTGCTTATTAAAGCTCTCTGTCAGCATGTCGTAGAACTCCACGCGCATGATGGCGTCGAAGCCGAGGACGGGTTCGTCAAGGAGGATGACGTCTTTGTTGCTCGCCAGGCAGATAATCGTTGAAACCATCGTCTTCATGCCGAGGGAGAGGTGGTTAAACTTTTTCTTGCCATCCAGCTCAAACCGCTCCATCATCTCCGAAGCGAAGTCATAATCGTAGTTGGGATTGACCTCGGACGCGAGCTTCAGCAGCTTACGCACCGGAAGGTTGAAGTGCTTGGCGAAGTTCTCTATATAGCTGACGCCTGTATCCAGGGCTGAGGTCGTTATCGTCTTGCCGTCCACCTTAATCGTTCCGCTTGTAATGTTCTGATACCCGGCAATGGACTTCAGCAGCGTTGTTTTGCCCGCGCCGTTCCTGCCGAGCAGGCAGTAAATCCCCGGCTCGTCAATCGACAAAGTAATGTTTTTCAGCACGGTTGCCTGCCCGTACTGCTTCGTCACCTGCTTGAGTTCTATCATGCAACTATTCCTCCTAAAGAGCATCAGATACCCGTTGATTTTAGGTGGTTCCCTGTGCTAGAATGAACTATAAACCTTTGTGTAACACAAAAGTCAATAGGGGAAATTCGAAATGGAAAAGTATTTTTCGGTGGGAGAAGCTGCCAAGGCGGCACACACAACAAGCGAGACGTTGCGGCATTATGACCGCATCGGATTGGTGAAGCCAAGCAAGAAAGACGAGTGGACGAATTACCGCTACTACACCGAACAGGACATTGTCCGTCTGAATACGGTGCGCGCCCTGCAGGTCATGGACCTGCCTCTGAAAGAGATAAAAAAGGTGCTTGAATATGACGATTTGGAAAAAATCATCGGCTTCTTGGAGCAAACCGAGAAAAAAGCCGATGAAAAAATGGCGGCGTTACAATATAGCAAGTCTAAGATCGCACTGGCCAAAGCAGACTATGAGAGAAAGCTCAAGGCGCGTGACCATCTGACCGGTACTGTTCTCAAAGAGATTCCGGAGCGGGTTATTCTACTTTCCGACACCCTGGAGGTACCTACGCTCGATAACCTCTGGAATTATCTCAGCCATTTCTACGACAAAGTCACCCCAGAGTTAAAAGATGAATTTTATTTTGAAGATATGGCCGGCATATACTCAGAAGAGGGCCTCACCAGGCTCTTTGCCGTCTGCGTTCGTTACGTGGACATAGACGGGTTGAAGGTGCTGCCGGCCGGTAAGTACCTGTGCGCTAGCTGCACGGAGGACAGCAGGGAACAGACTGTGCGCGAATTAGTACACATGGCGCAAACGCAGTACGGCGCAGAGCCGTCCTTTACCGTGCAGTTGATCGTGGTATCCGGCATCCTGAATTGGAACTATGAGGCGCAGGTCTTTGTGGAAGCATAAGTAACAGCGGCAGAGTTTTATGCCGCCAGCAAAAGGCCGGGCGGCGTGTCACATTGTCACGCCGTCCGGCTTTCCGTTTATACGCGCTCTGCCTACGCCCGGCCTTTTGGCTTGACATGGGCACCGCCCTCCTATATAATACATACCAAACGAATGTAAAGGGGCTGAGACTGTGTCACGCAACAAGTACCCCGAAGTCACGGTCGAAAAAATACTTGACGCAGCCGAGCGGCTCTTCCTGGAGCGCGGCTATGAGCGCACGACTATACAGGACATAGTTGACGAACTCGGTGGGCTCACGAAGGGCGCTGTCTACCACCATTTCAAGAGCAAAGAGGAAATCCTGGACGCGGTGAGCGACCGGATGTTTTTCAGAAACGATCCGTTTGAGGCCGTGCGCTCGCGGACTGATTTGAACGGGCTCGGCAAGCTGCGTGAGGCAATACTCATATATAACGCCGATGAAGAGAGCGCGGAGCTAACCCGCCAAACCATACCCATCAGCAAAAACCCACGTCTGCTCGTCAAGATGCTGATATCTAACCGGCGCGTGCTGACTCCGCGCTATCTTGAACTCATAGAAGAGGGCATAGCCGACGGCTCCATACACACAGAATATGCGCGTGAAATTTCCGAGCTGCTGCCACTTTTGACCAGCCTCTGGCTGCTGCCGAGTATTTACCCGGCGACAAAGGAGCAGATGCGCCGCAAGTTCGACTTCATCGGAGACATGCTGGAGCGCATGGGCCTGCCCATCTTCGACGGCGAAATACGCGCCGTGGTCAACAAATTCTTTGACCGGCTCCCGGACGAGATCAGCCCCAATCCCACGTGAGCCCGCCGTCCTGAGTGCGCAGCTCGAAAAGCGTGCTCTCTCCTGTAACCTGGTCGAGCACGGTCACGGGCATGGCGCCGTTCGCCCCCTCAAATACCGGGCTCTCCGGCGTGTACACCCAGCGGTAGCTGTCGGAGGCATATTCCTCCGGCGGCGCTATCTCCAACCGGCTCCAGGTCTCACCTCCGTCCAGCGTGCGGTATACCACCGGCCCGGCGTCCTCATAGTATCTGTAGCACACGAAGCCCGTCTCTGCCGTGGCAAAGGCCACACCGGTCATGACGCCTCTGTATACGCCCTGGTGATACGGGTCGTCAATTTCCCGCCAGGTTGCGCCGTTGTCACGAGAGATGAACAGGCTTATCGGCTGGCTGCCCATGGCCAGGGGGCCGCCCAGAGCGAGATACATGCCATCCTCGCCGAAGCTGCCTATCCAGCCGCTCAGATACAATATATCATAGCGCTCCTCACCGAAAGCGTACATACTCTCGCTGCCCTCGACCGTGCTCTCGCGCCAGGTCTCGCCGCTGTCGGAGCTCAGGAGGATTTTCACCGGCCGCTCGGGCAGGATGACGGCGATGTTCTCGCCGTTCAGGTACACCCACTGTCCCTCACTGAGCTGCTGCTCGAGCTCGGCGCCTGTCACCACGCCCTCGTTTCTGTCGAAAACGTCCATTATGAGCCCGCGAATGTCGAGGCCCAGATAACCGGCCGCCGCGGCAAGCGCCAATACGGCAGCAGCAATAGCCGCGATGAGCACCGCCCTGGCCGTCTTACCACGGACGCGCTTCGCCGGACGCTCGCTCTCCTCCAAATAACGCTCGTCTGCCTCGCCTATGAGCGCAAAAATCCACATCGCGTTCACGTGTTATACCCCTCACTTTCCAGGAAGCTCTTAAGTTTGGACCTTGTGCGCGAGAGTATTGTGCTCACGTTCCCGCGTTTTAGCCCATAGCGCTCCGCTATCTGCTCCGGTGTCTCCACATAGAAGTACCGGCGCAGGAAAATTCCCCGCTCCCGCTCGTTCAGCGAACCGAGGAAGCAGTTTATGAGCTCGGAGAGTTCGGACGATATGGCCGCGTCCTCCGGGCTGGGTGCGCTTCCGGCGCACTCGCCCAGCTCCTCGAGGGCCAGCGCCAGTTCACCGCCGCCCCGCCTCTGCGCACGGCTGCGCCTTAGCCTGTCCAGCGCGAGGCGTCTGGTTATCTTCGCCAGGAAGGCACGGAAATACGACGGTCTCTGCGGCGGTATAGACCGCCAGGTCCGGTACCATGTGTCATTCACGCACTCGTGCGAATCCTCGCGGCAGTCTAGTATCCTCTGCGCCAGCGAAAAGCAATACGGCCCGTAGCGCATGTCCGTCTGCACTATGGCCTCCTCGTCCCTCTGCCAGTATAGCTCTATTATCTCGGTATCCGTCATGTCGCTCACCCCCAATTCAAGTTTACACCTTTACAGACGCAAAATCGACGCCGGCAATACAAAAACACGCCGCCCCGTGAAGCGGTTTTATTTATACGCATATACATACCAACCGAATGTATGAAAGGAGTATGCAAAATGGCTAAACATAAATCAGGGACAAAAACGCGGCTTTTCACGGCGAACTTCACCTTATTGTTGCTCGGCCAGGTGAGCTCGCTCTTCGGCAACGTCACACTGCGCTTTGCGCTGAGCATGTACGTACTGGACCTCACTGGCTCGGCAGGCGTGTTCTCGCTCATAACGGCGGCGTCCATGCTGCCGACTGTCCTGCTCTCTCCCCTGGGCGGCGTGCTCGCTGACCGGGCCGACCGGCGGCGCATCATGGTCACGCTGGACACGCTCTCGGCTCTGGCCGTCGTAGCGGCGGCGCTGTGTCTGCCGTTGAGCGAACTGGGCACGACGGCTGCACTGCTCATCTTGCTCTCAGTGCTGGCGGCTTTTGAGTCTCCGACGGTACAGGCCTGCGTACCTCAGATGCTCACCGGCGATAACGTACTGCGCGGCAACGCGCTCGTGAGCCAGGTACAGGCACTCGCCTCGCTGCTGGGGCCCTTCCTCGGCGCGGCGGCATATACGTATCTGGGCATGCAGACGGTTATGGCCGGGGCGGCGCTGTGTTTTTTCGTGACGGCGCTCTTTGAAACCGGTATAAAACTCCCTCCCGCGGCAGTCCAGGTGCACAGAGGAGCGTTTCAGACGGTGAAGTCCGACCTCACTGAGAGCTGGCGCTTCATCCGGAGCGAGCAGCCGGAGGTGCTCTCGACATTGCTCTTTGCCGCCCTGGCCAGCGCGCTGCTCGCCGGAGTCATGGTTGTGGGCTACCCATATCTTGTACGCACGGTGCTCGCCCTGCCCTCCGGTTACTATGGCGCAGCCGAGAGCGCGGCGGGCATGGCGGCGGTACTGGGAAGCGCCCTCGCGGGGATGCTCGCCACGCGCGGTGGAAATATCGCCCGCGCCGCCGTGCTGTGCGCGGGGCTGGCCCTGCTGCCCTCTGCCGCCGCCTTTGTGCCCGGCGTGGGCCGGGTCCCCGCCTTTGTCATACTGGTTGTCTCTTTTTCCATCGCGCAGGCGGCGTGCAGCGCATTTTCCGTGTGCGCGATAACGCGCATACAATCCCTCACTCCCGAGCATCTCACCGGCAAGGTAATGAGTTTTGTCTACACCTTGTCCATGTGCGCTCAGCCACTCGGCCAAATTATATACGGCGCGCTCTTTGACGCACTGCCTCCGGTTTGGGTTTTGGCGCCCAGTGCTGTGCTCGTGCTGGTCTGTGGCTGTATTTACGGCAAAAACCGGGCGTGTGGATAAACATTGACCGCTTTGTGAGATTGATTTATTCACAAATTGGCGCTATAATTTGCATTTGTCAATTTTCTTCACGTGAGTGGAAAGGATAGGGTTTTCTTGCTGACTTTAAAGGATATACGCAAGGATTACGTTGCCGGCGACATGACTGTCCACGCGCTGCGCGGCGTGAGCATCAGCTTCCGCGAGAGCGAATTTGTGTCCATACTCGGGCCCTCGGGCTGCGGTAAAACTACGCTTTTGAACATCATCGGCGGCCTTGACCAGTACACTGACGGTGATTTGGTCATAAACGGGCGCTCCACAAAGGAGTACAAGGACCGCGACTGGGACACCTACCGCAACCACACAATCGGTTTCGTCTTTCAGACCTATAACCTCATCCCGCACCAGAGTGTGCTTGCAAACGTAGAGCTTGCGCTGACCATCTCCGGCGTTGACCGCGAAGAGCGCCGGGAACGTGCAATAAAGGTCCTCGAGCGCGTGGGTCTCGGCGACCAGATAAACAAGAAGCCGAACCAGATGTCCGGCGGCCAGATGCAGCGTGTGGCCATAGCCCGCGCGCTTATAAACGACCCCGACATATTGCTTGCCGACGAGCCCACCGGTGCGCTTGACAGCGAGACCAGCGTGCAGATAATGGAATTGCTCAAGGAGATAGCCTCTGACAAGCTGGTGGTCATGGTCACGCACAACCCCGACCTTGCAGAGCGCTATTCCACGCGCATAGTGAAGCTGCTCGACGGCCAGATAATGGGCGACAGCGACCCGTTCAACCCCCAGGGCGTGGAACCGCCCCGTGAGGACGAAGGCAAGAAAAAGCCCAGCATGTCCTTCGCCACCGCCCTGTCCCTCTCCTTTAACAACCTCAAGACCAAGAAGGCCCGCACCCTGCTCACGGCCTTCGCCGGCAGCATAGGCATCATCGGCATAGCCCTTATCCTGTCGCTCTCCAACGGCATACAGTCTTACATAAATCAGGTTCAGGAAGACACCCTGTCCACATATCCCCTGACCATCGAAGCTGAGGCCGCCGACCTCTCCAGCATGATAGAGGCCATGGCCGGAGCGGCGTCTGACACGGAAGAACACGAGCTTGACGCGGTGTACTCAAACGTCATCCTCTATGACCTCATGGACAGCCTCATGAACATGGACACCAAGACCAACGACCTTGAGAGTTTCAAAGACTTCCTGGACTCCAACGGCGGGGATATCAACACCTATACCAGCGCCATCCAGTACGTTTACGACTCCAACTTCGACATCTACACTCGCGACACAGACGGCAACGTCGTCAAGAGCGACGTCGTCTCACTCCTGAACGAGCTCATGGCCAGCATGTACGGCGGCGACTTCTCGAGCTACTTCAGCACTATGGGAGACTTCTACTCCAACTTTGAAACCTGGGAGGAGATGTTGCCCGGCGAGAACGGCGAGCTCATAAACCCGACCCTCACTAACCAGTACGACGTCATATACGGTTCCTGGCCGCAGAACGCCAACGAAGTCGTGCTCATCGTCGATCAGAACAACGAGGTCAGCGACCTCGTGCTCTACACCCTCGGCCTGCGTACCGAAGACGAGCTCACGAGCTCCCTTGACGCATACATGAACGGCGAGACAGTTGACGCCGAGGTCGAGAGCTGGAGCTATGAGGACCTTTGCGGCCGCAGCTTCAAGCTCATCGGATACTACGACAAATACGTCTATGACGCCGAAACCGGCACCTACACCGACGTCTCCGGAACAAATGCCGGACTCGACTACCTCTATGAGAGTGAAGACGCCGGCATCACCCTCACGATAAGCGGCATAGTGCGCCAGAGCTCCGACGCCGTCGCAGGCATGATGACCGGCGCCATCGGCTACACCAGCGCCCTTACTGACCAGGTCATAGAGGACGCCGCCGACAGCGATATCATCGTAGACCAGATGGCCAACCCTGATTACGACGTCCTCACCGGCCTGCCTTTCGCCACCGGCGATGAGCCCGAGCCCTCGATTGATGAGATAAAAAGCGAAGTGGACGAGTACATAGCCGAACTCAACGAGGCCGACGCCGCCTCCCTCTTCGTCTCCGTCATGTCCACGCCCGAGGATAGCTACCTTGACGCAGCCGCCGAAACCGCCGTCGCGGGCCTCACGCGCGAGGACATAGAGACCATGATGATGGACAGCTACTCGGAAGAGATGGGTGTTGACGCCGAGTCCGTGCGCGACTACATTGCCGGCATGGACGACGAGACGCTCATGGACTACGTCGGCGAAATGGTTCGCCAGGCCGTTTCCGAGCAGTACACCGAGGCCGTAGAGCAGGAGCTCTCATCCCTCAGCCAACAGCAGCAGGCCATGGCCCTTGAGTACACCGAGCTCTCCGACTGGCAGTACGAGTACATCTACAACGAGCTGATGCCCGCGCGCTACGCCGAGGGCAGCTACGAAGATAACCTCGAAGCCTTCGGCTACATCGACCTCGAGAGCCCCGACGCCATCAACCTCTACGCCGTCAGCTTCGCCGATAAGGACGAGATCGCCCGCATCATTGACGAGTACAACGCCAGCGCCGACGAGGAGCAGCAGATAAGCTACACTGACTACGTAGCCATACTCATGAGCAGCATCTCGACCATCATCAACGCCATCAGCTACGTGCTCATAGCTTTCGTGGCCATTTCTCTTGTCGTCTCCAGCATCATGATAGGCATCATCACCTACATCAGTGTGCTTGAGCGCACGAAGGAGATAGGCATATTGCGCGCCATCGGCGCGAGCAAACGCGACGTCTCCAACGTCTTCAACGCCGAGACGCTTATTGAGGGCCTGGCGGCAGGGTTAATCGGTATCGGTATGACGCTCATACTGAACATACCGATAAACATGATAGTCCAGCACCTCACCGGCATAGAAAACCTGCGCTCCGTGCTCCCGATCTTCGGCGGCATCGCGCTCGTGGTCATCAGCATGCTGCTGACCTTCATAGCCGGCCTCATCCCCTCCGGCTTCGCCGCCCGCCGCGACCCCGTGGAAGCGCTGCGAACCGAATAACGCACACCAGCCCAAGCCGGGCACGTCAAAACCGTGCCCGGCTTTTTTCACGCCCTCGCGGCGCATTTCCTGAAAATAGCTGTTGACATATACATCCTACAGCTGTAGTATAATGTTGTACTACAACTGTAGGGAGGTATAACTATGCGCCTGACTGACGCCGAATGGGCGGTGTTGGAAGTGCTTTGGAGCGGGGAGAACTTCGCTCTGGGCGAGATAGCCACAGCCCTCCACGAGAGCAAGGGCTGGAACAAGAACACTGTGTATACATATCTCACCCGCATGGCCTCGAAGGGCCTGGTGAAAATAGACCGCACGGGGCCGAAGCCGTACAGCGCCGCCGTCTCGCGCGAGGACTGCGCCGGGCACGAGCGGCGCGAGCTGCTCACGCGCGTCTACAACGGCGCAACCGGCGAGCTCATCGCCGCGTTTTTGAAGGAGTCGCACATCTCCCACGACGAGGCCGAGCGCCTGCGCCGCCTGCTCGACGAGATGGAGGTGTAGCGCTTGGAGAATATATGGGAGTTTATATATCAGACGCTGAACGTCTCGCTGGTCGCGGCCGTGCTGCTGTTGGTGAAGTGGATGCTGCTCGACAAGCTCTCACCGCGCTGGCAGTACGGAGTCTGGTGCGTACTGGCGCTGCGCATGCTTTTGCCGTCACCGACGCAGCGTGGTATCATACCGCCCCTGGCGATGTGGCTTGAAAAGCTCAAGAGCGCCGCGGAGCTGAACTTAGGCTCGGCGTACACGCAGGAGTTTGGCGTCATAGACCTCACGAGCGCGCTGCCGGAGCCCTCAGGGCTGCCGGTGAGCGTGACCGACTGGCTCTTCGCGCTCTACGTCGCGGGCGTTGTGGTCTCGCTGGCCTGGTACGCCTACCGCTATGCGCGGCTGCGCGTGCTGCTCTGGCGTGGGCAGGCTGTCAGTGACGAGACCGCCGCGGCCATAGAGCGCGTGGCAGGCCAATACTCTCTGCGCCCCTGCCGCGCAGTGGAGGTACCGGGACTGAGCAGTGCCTTCGTCTGCGGCGTGATACGCCCCGTGCTGGCCGTGCCGGAGGGCGCGGCGCCAGACGACAAGATACTGCTCCACGAGCTGCTGCACCTCAAGTACCTGGACGCGCTGCAAAACGTGTTCTGGTGCTGCCTGCGCGCGCTGCACTGGTGCAACCCCTTCCTGCAATACGTCTTTGACCGCGTGGGCAACGACATGGAGTCGCTGTGCGACCAGCGCGTGCTCGAGCGTTTGCAGGGCGAGGAGCGGCGGGAATACGGGGCCATCCTGCTGGAAATGGCAAGCGCGTCCTATGCCCGGGCCCCCGGCACGAGTTCCATATCAAACGGTTCAAAGAACATCGCACGGCGCATAGAGGCCATCGCGCGCTTCAAGCTCTACCCGCGCGGCATGGCGCTTGTGAGCGTCTGCGCCGTGCTGGTGTTGGGCTCGACACTGCTCACCGGCGCACAGGCAGACTATAACTACAACGGGCGCAACACGGCCATGACAACAACTCAGGCGGCCTCTGAACTGGCCGAAACGCGCATAAACCGTCCCACCACCGTGGCCGGGGCCCTCAACACTTACGCCTGGGGTCTCTTGCGCGGCGATGCACTGACTCTGGCCATGGCCACGCCGCTCTCTGAACAGGAACAGTGGTTCAACTCGTTCAGTGAACGCGAAAACGGTACTTACAGCCCGATAATTGAAACCTCCTTCAGCGAGCTTTTGACAAACGGTGAACCCGTCGAGGTCATGAACCTGCGCTCCAACGGCTCCGGCGGCTATTTTGCCGAGCTCGTGGCGCCCGGCTTCAACCTTTCAGACGAGGGAGATACGGTGATAGAATTCTGCATCCTGCCCGTTGAAGTGCTGCCCGAAGGCGAAAACTGGGTCGTGCGCGAGACGGGCGCCATGCACCGGCACACAGACGGCGACCTGCACCACAGTACGGAAAACTATGGACGTCTCGTCACAGGCAGCGCGGAGCTCTCCGGCGGCACGGTGACGGTGAACATCTTCAGCATCTACCAGTTTGCAAACTTCAACTCCTCCGCTCCGGACCTATCCGACGAGTTCAACGACTTCATGACTTATAACGAGGTAATATACTACCGCGACCGCTGGGACTTCGGCGGCCCGCTCGCTCACAGCGTCACCGTGGAATATGAGTTGCTCAGCGAATACGAAAGCTCCTACCAGCTCCCAATAACCGACTGGGCAAGCGGAACCGGAGTGTTCGGCGGTACGGAACGTGTGACTGACTACATAACGAACACCGAGCCCAAGACCATCAGGGGAATGAACGGCTACGGCACCAGTGACTTTAACGCCCTGCCCGCCGAGGAGCCGCCCGCTGCCTGCGCCGTGAACCTGTACGCCGACGGGCAATATCTGAGCTCTGCCGTAATAAGATTGGAGGCTCCGGCATGAGCAATTCGCTTGTGGTCTCCGTGGGCCGCGTAGCCTGGGGCTATGTCTTCCTCTACCTCGACTTCAGCCTGAACGGCTTCAACTTCCTGCCTGACTGGGCCTGCTATGCCTTCGTGCTCTGGGCCCTGCCGGGGCTGGCGCTCTGTGAGCGCAGCGTGAAGCTCTTAGAACCGCTCGCCTGGCTGCTGCTCATAGTGGACGCGGCAGAGTGGGTTCTGCCGGTCTTCGGCCTGGGCACGCTGATCGACGAGGCGTATATCCTCGGCGTGGTCATCTCGGTGGTGTCGCTCTATTTCCACTTCCAGCTCCTGACGAACCTAGCGGACATCGCCGGACGCTTCAATGCGAAACGTCAAAAGAGCGTACTGCTGTTGAGAAACGTCCGCACCGTGCTCCTGACGTTGCTCGCCCTGCCCTGGCCCATTGACCGCATAGAGGGTAGCCTTGATACCTTTATCGGCGCTATCATAATGTTAGTTGGCTTCTCGCTCATAATTTGGACGCTCTACACCTTCTTTGGCCTGCGCGGCGATATTGCGCAGTGGATAGAGAGCGAAAATCCGGGTGATGAGGCATGAAGAGCTGGAAGCGCCACTCGCTCTACGTCGCCCTCACGCGCCTCATCTGGGGCTATGGGCTGCTCTACCTCCAGCTCGTTTTCAGGGGGGACAGATACCTCGACCTGGTCGCGCCGGAGTACGCCCCGGCGCTTGAGTGGTGGGAGCAGGTTATCTTCGCCCTGCCGTATTATCTGGGCTACATCCCGATAATCGCTGCCCTGCCCGGCATAGCGCTCTGCGAGCGCAGCGCGAAACTGCTCCGTCCTCTGGGCTGGACGCTGCTCGCGCTTGAGGGCGCACGCTGGCTCTATGCCCTCTGCGGCGGGAGCTCGGGGGTGTGGTTCGGCTACGTCTACGGCGTGCTGCTCTGCGTGCTGACGCTCTACTTCCACTTTCAGCTCCTGACGAACCTCGCGAACATTGCCGGGCGCTTCAGCCGTGAGCGCGCCCACAACCTGCGCCTCGTGCGCACGCTGAACCTGATTGTGATAACGCTCTGTTCACTGCCGCTGCCCATAGCTGACCTCGGCTGGGACCCGTGGCTCGTCACCGGAATTATACTGATTATTGCGGCGTTTTTGATCCTCACTGCTCGCAGTGAGATTCTGGGACTCAGACGCGAAATGGTTGAGTCTATATGCACCGACACGGAGGTCGAATCATGCTGAGACGCAAAAAGCCCTCGCTCTACACCTCGATCTGGCTTGTAATAATAGGCTACGCCTTCATGTACGACCAACTCTTCTGGCAGTTGCAGCTGAGGGTGTCCGAGGGCTCTGCGCTGCTCTACCCAGGCTGGCTCTGCTATGTGTTCATACTTCTCGCCATACCCACCCTGGCCAGATATCAGAAGAGCGTAACGCTGCTGCGCCCGCTCGCGTGGTATCTCGGTGCCGTTACGCTTGTGCGCTGGATTTTTCAGCTCGCTGGCCTGTCTCCGGAAGGCTGGTACGTCTACGCTGTAAACGTCGTGACCAGCGCTGTGCTGCTCTACTTCCACTTTCAGCTCCAAACTTCCCTCTACAGGATAATCCAACCCTTCAACCCGGAGCGCGCCCGGCTCATACGCATTTTCCGCTCCGTCAGCGCCGTGGTCAACACTGTCATGTGTTTCCCGATACAACTTGGCCAGTCTCCTGAAATGGAACTTTTACAGTCGGGCATAGCCTTTTTCGCCACGCTGGGCGTGGGCGGCACCCAGGCTGAACTCTTCATGTCTCTGCGCGACATACGCGCCCAAAGCATGGCGGCGCCTGCGTCACTGCAAAAGGAGGGAGAATTATGAGCGTCCTGCCCCCACGGGAGAAAAGCGAAAAATATCTCGCCAGGCACACGGACGAAACCCTGTCCCGGGCCATATGGCTGGTGGGCTTCGGATATATCTTCTACTACGTGAATTTGCGTGGCCTGATGGGCGGCACATTGGACGTGACCACGGAGTGGCTCTGCTACGCCATACAACTCCCCGCCCTGGGCGCGCTCTCTCGAAGCGAGCGCAGCGCGGCGCTTTTGAAGCCGCTCGCGTGGCTGCTGCTCGCATACCACGCCGCGCTCTGTGCGCTTGGCTTGCTGGGCATAGAGATACCGGCAGAATACCTGTACCTGCCGGGCTGCATTGCCGCCGTACTCGCGCTCTACTTCCACTTCCAGCTCCTGACGAACGTCGCCGCCGTGGCCGCTGACTACGATAAATCCCGCGCCGGGCAAATACTCAAGGCACGCAGCGTCAGCCTCGTTTTAAATTCGCTCCTGAGCGTGACCCAGCTTGTCGGGCCGGATGTGCTGCCGGGCGCGGTGGAGACCGCCATAGCCGTCGTGTCGTGCCTCTTTATGATAGTGCTGGGCATATTGGTCTACGGCATTGCCTACGCCATGCGCGGCGGCACCGGTCCGGACATATATTAGCGCGTCGAGCTTGAAAAGTGCGCGCCCCTGTGATAGAATTCTGGTGTTTTCGTTCCAAATCCCAACCTACAGGGGTGAGACATTGAAGCGCTTCAACTTTCAAACGCAATACGCGCTGGGCTTTGTGCGTGCCTTCTGCAAATGGCTGGCCGTGGCTGCGGTCATGGGCCTCGTCTGCGGACTGGTTGGCTCGGCGTTCTATGCGAGCGTGGCCTCGGCCACAAACCTGCGCGCGCTGCACCCCTGGCTGCTCTGGCTGCTGCCCGTCGCGGGCGTGGGCATAGCGCTGCTCTACAAGCTCACAAAGCTCGACGGCCTCGGTACCGACGCCATCATCGACGCCATACACGAGGGACGCCGCGTCTCAATCCTGCTCGTGCCGGTGATCTTCGTCTCCACTGCGGCGACGCATCTGTTCGGCGGCAGCGCGGGGCGCGAGGGCGCGGCGCTGCAAATAGGGGGTTCGCTGGGCCAGAACATAGCCCGGCTCTTTCGCCTCGACGACAAGGACCGGCGTCTGGCCACGCTCTGCGGCATGAGCGGACTCTTCTCGGCGCTCTTCGGCACGCCGCTCACCGCGACCATTTTCGCGCTGGAAGTCATAAGCGTAGGCGAGATATACTACGCCGGACTGGTCCCCTGCCTCGCCAGCGCGCTCACGGCCTATGGCGTCACCCAGCTCTTCAACATAGCGCCCACGCGCTTTGACGTCATCGCCCCTGCGCTCACGCCCGACCTGCTATGGCGCGTGGCCGTGCTGGGCCTCATCTGCGCCCTGATGAGCGTCACACTCTGCCTCGTAATGCACGGCAGCGAAAAGCTCATGCATCGGCTCATACCCAACGGCATGCTCCGCGCCGCCGCGGGCGGCCTGGCCGTGATTGCGCTCACATACCTCGTGGGCACGACGGACTACAACGGCGCGGGCACGGACATCATAGCCGCCGCCATAGAACAGGGCGAGGCGCGGCCCGAGGCCTTCGCGCTCAAGCTGCTATTCACGGCCGTGACGCTCTCCTGCGGATTCAAGGGCGGCGAGATGGTCCCTACCTTTTTCATCGGCGCAACGCTCGGCTGCACAGCCGGCGCGCTGCTCGGCATACCGGAGGGTTTCGCCGCCGCCATCGGCCTTGCGTCGCTCTTCTGCGGCGCAGTGAACTGCCCCGTGGCCTCGGTCATACTCGCCATAGAGCTCTTCGGTGCGGACGGCGCGGTGTACTTCGCCGTCGCCATAGCCATCGCCTACATGCTCTCCGGCTACACCGGGCTCTACCGCAGCCAGAAAATAGTCTACTCCAAGCTCAAAGCCGAGTTTATCGACATACACGCAAAATGAAAAGCGGGGTCCATGCGGGCCCCGCTTTAGACTGCCCGGAAAGACTCTAACGGTCTTTTCGGGCAAGCTATTCCCCGGCCGCAAAGCGGCCGATGGAAACCGGCGCTGCGCTCTGCGCCTCGGTTGTCCACCTTTGGTGGCCAATTCGACGCTCGCTCCGCGGAATGTATTTTCGGTGACGTACACGCCGCCACCGAAAATGATTAAAGTCCCTTTCGCGCCCGTAGGACGCGAAACTCTGCGAGGCTTTTTGCAATATAGAAGCGGGGTCCTTTTGGACCCCGCTGTTTTCGTATTCAGCTCTGTTTCCAGGCGGCTATTTCGCGCCGCAGATAGTCGCACCACTGGTCTATGCCCTCGCCGGTGCGGGCACTGATGGGGATTATCTCTATCTTCGGGTTGCGCTTTTTAGCGCGCTCGCGCACGGCGTCCAGGTCGAAGTCGAAGTACGGCAGCACGTCTATCTTGTTCACGAGCAGCACGTCGCAGACCTCGAACATCAGCGGGTACTTGAGCGGTTTGTCGTCGCCTTCGGGCACGGAGAGTATCATCGCGTTCTTCACAGCGCCTGTGTCAAACTCGGCCGGGCAGACGAGGTTGCCCACGTTTTCCAGTATGGCGAAATCTATGTCCTCAGTGCCCAACGCCTCGAGGCCCTGACGGGTCATGTCGGCCGTGAGATGGCACATGCCGCCGGTGTGAAGCTGTATGGCCTTGGCGCCGGCTTTCTCCACCGTATGCGCGTCCACGTCGGAGTCTATGTCCGCTTCCATCACACCGATACGGTACTCTCCGCGCAGCGCCTCGAGCGTCTTTACAAGCGTCGTGGTCTTGCCACTGCCAGGCGAGCTCATGAGATTCAGCAGAAAAAGCCCCTTACTTTTGAGCTCTTCGCGGAGCTTGTCGGCCTCGCGGTCGTTGCTCTCGAACACGCTGAGCTTGACATCTATGGTTTTGAGCATTTTATGGCCACCTCCTGGTCTGACCTGAGTGTTTTGCCAATTTGCCGGTTCATACGCCGCAGCAGATTGGTTAAAATGCAAAATACATTGCTTGTAGTTTAACACGCAGGAGGCAAATAGTCAAACGCAAAGCGCCGCCCTTTAAAGGACGGCGCCAAAAAATTCTGCGCTCGACGGCCCGGAGCGCCTGTTGAAGCGTCCCAGACGCAGCAACTCCATCGGCTCGTGTGAGAGCACGTTCACGCGCTCTGTGCAGGTGAAGGCCACGGAGAAGCCGTGAGAAACAAGCACGCGCTCGGCCTCGGCGCAAGTAAAGCCAAATGGGTAGGCGAAAGCCGCGCTGGACTTCCCCGTCGCACGCACTATCGAGGACTCGACGCTCTCCAGGTCCGCGCCGAAGGTCTGCGTGTAGCTCGCCTCGTCCTCGCCGGGGTTTATCTGGCAGCCGCGCCGCGCACCGGAGGGTGAATGCATGCTCTGGGTGTGCGAAGCTATCTCCACCCTACCCGAAGCGGCGATCTCGCCGATGGCGTCCCAGCTCATATAGGCGTAATTTACGTTCGTGTCCCCGCTCGCGGTGTACTCGTCGGCATAGTCGCCCACGACGGCTACCACGGCGCACATGCCGTACTTCTCCAGCAGCGGCAGGGCGTAGACCCTGAAGCTGTCCTGCGCGTCGTCGAAGGTGAGCATCACCGGCTTTTCCGGCAGCTCTCCCTCGCCGCGCGACCAGGCCAGCAGCTCAGCTACGCTTATCGCGGTGTAACCCTGCTCCTGCAAATATTTGAGGTCGTTCTCGAACGTCTCCGGCGTCACGACGTAGTCGCCCGCGCGCGCCGGATCTGCGCACACGTGGTGGTACATGATGACCGGCAGACGGACTTTCTCGTCCTCTGCCCGCCCCGGCAGCGCCAGAGCCGCCAGCGTCATGACATAGGCGCAGAATATTAAAAATACTGCCCACTTAGTTCTCATGTGGGCAGTATGTGCGGTTGCATATAATAATATGTAAGGCCAGGTTTTTCACTTGAACTGACCTATAAGTTCGTCAATCAGCGCCTTTTGCTCAGGTTTCAGGGCCGCCCAGCGCTGAAAAAAGCCGTACTGTTCCTCCGTGAGCTCCACAAAATTCCCGTCGGCAAAAAATTGCGCCAGGGTTATGCCGAAAGCCCGGCAGATAATTTCGAGAGTGGGAATACTAGGGTAATTATTGCGGGCAAATAGGTTTGATATGGTTGACTGCGAAAGCCCGCTCTCTTTTGCCAGCCTGTATTCTGTCCAGCCGCGCTCGGCCATAAGCTGCCTCAGCCGCGCGTGTGTATCCATATAGTCATCACCTGTGTTTATTATAGTACTCAAATGAGTTGCAAATATACCTCATATGTATTGACAAGCATGCTTAATTGGGTTATAATGCTTTCCAGGGCCTGAATGCCACAACATTTAGATTGCTTTCAGAATTTTTACGAATTCATCCTTGACATTCTTTAGGCAAAATAGTAGTATTAACTAAATCCATATAACATGAGGGGTATACCCCTCATGTCGTGACGGTACCGTCACGACGCCATAAACATTTTGAGGAGGAAACCAAACATGAAGAAACGGCTCTTTGCCGTACTGTTAGCGGTGCTAATGATAGCGTCACTAAGTACGGTGTCTGCGTTTGCAGCGGGTGAAACGCCCACTGCAATAACAGCCGAGACGACTCAGTTGCAAACCGGAAATTACATACTGAATGAGAATGTAACGCTAGCATCTCTTACAGTGCCCGAGGCTGCTCAGGTAACTGTGAATCTGAATAACCACACTCTTACTGTAAATGGAACTAACAGCATAACACTGACGAGCGGCGCCAGCTTGACTTTCAGCAACGGCCAAATCAGCGCACCTCAAATGGGTAATGACAACAGAGGATGGGGGACAAACGCTTTTATCGCCGTTGAATCCAATAGCTCTGTTACCTTAAATGGTGTTGAGCTCGACACCAACGGCAGCGCACTGTATCCCCGCGGTGATGCTGCAAGTGTCACAGTAATAGACTCCACTGTTAAATGCGGCGTTTATGCTGTCGCCACCAACGCTGCTAAAGTTGAAAACTACGGTGTAAAAATCACGCTTACTAATTCAACCTTTAAAAGCGAATATGGATATAACAGCACATATCCTTATGACAGTTGCCCTGTTATGATTAATGTCGAGGGCACGCTGGATATGAATGGCTGCACTGTAAAAGGTACTCGCCAAGGTGTCATTGTTCGTGCCGGTACAGCTACAATAACGAATTGCGAAATTGAAACCACCGGTCAATATGGTGGTGGCATGTATACTAGCAGCAACTGGGGGTCAGGAGACGAAGTCCCGGCAGCCGCTATAACTATTGGCAACTATGTCAACGGTACTACTACTACATACGCGGATGATGCAGATGTCACCATAGTCAACACCAAAATAACCGGTGTGAATGGCTATCCAGCAGTATATGTTGACTCCAATGAATCTTACGATGCTATTATTGATATTTCCGGAAGCGAAACTGTTGTCACTGGCACATTTGTTAAGGGCCAGCAGCAGAGTGCTGACGCCTTCGACATCTCCATCACCGGCGGCACGTTTGTCGACTCTGCTGGTAATAAACAAGATGTCTCCGAGTATGTCCCTGATGGCATGGAGCAGGCTGCTGATGGTAGTATTGTAGTAGACGATGCCTCCGTGGCTACCATCGGAAACATCGGATATCTCACACTTCAGGCCGCCGTTGACGCCGCTAACGACGGTGACACCATCGTCCTGACGAAGAATTTCACCATTGCTGACGATGAGCACATCACTCTTAACAAGCGTGTTACCATCGAAGGCGCGAACAGCGGAATCACTGTTACCGGTTCCGGCACCTCCAGCCTGTTCACCCTTGTAGGTGGCAGCGAAGGCAGCACATTCCGCAATTTCACAATAAACTACACCACCAGTACACGTGATTGCGCGGCCATATATTTCTACTATGGCTTTGACGGCACAAGAAGCGAAGTAACGAGAATACAGAATGTCAACTTCATAGGTGCCCAAACTATCGATACCATCAACGAGGAAATCGGCATTCTGTCTGTCTACGCAGACATTGACAGTTCTGTAGAAATTACCGATTGTACTTTCGTCAATTTCAAGTATGCCATATTTATTAACTCTCTTGACAATGTCACCATTGCTAATAATGTAATTGATGGAACCAAATATGGCGGCATCATTATAGCAAGCGGTGAGCGGTATCCCGTTGACAATCTTGTTATTGACGGCAACATACTTAACGATATTTGCTATGCTGATTACAATGACCCGATTTATGGCAGCGGTATCTCCGTCGGTCCCGCTACAACTAACGTAAATATCAGCGATAACAGCATTAGCATGATTGGCGACAAGCAGGCTATCTACATAGATGAAGATTCTGCTGAAAACATCTATACCGTTATCTATACTGTAAACGGTGCCGAGTATTACACCACATATGTTTCGGCCAATAATGGTCAACTGATTTATAAAGCCCCTGCCGATCCGAGTGACAGCTCCCGTTTTATTGGCTGGAATTACGGTCGCGCCACTGTCAATGATAGCAACCCCAACCGTGTTGTAATAACTATCGGCAGCAATGATGGTTGTGTGAACAACACCTACACTTTCTCTGCCGTCTGGCGTACTGTTAACATCCCCGACGCTTACGACATCGACATCGACGACACCAGCAACGGCAGTGTTTCCACTAACCTCTCCAACGCAAGTGCGGGTGCTACTATCACTGTGACCGTCACTCCCGATGAGGGTTACGTGCTCGGCAGCCTGACTGTCACCGGCCCCGACGGCCGCGTTGACGTCACGCGCGTGAACGCCACCACCTACACCTTCAAGATGCCCGAGGGCGATGTCACCGTTGACGCAACCTTCGTGCGTGAGGGCCTGCCCTTCACCGACGTTGCGGCCAACGCCTGGTACTATGACGCGGTGGTCTACGTCTACAACAACGGCCTCATGGACGGCGTGAGCAACACGCTCTTCAACCCCGACGGAGAGATGACCCGCGCAATGGTCTGGGCTATCCTCGCCCGCATTGACGGCGAGACCATCACCGGCTCCAACTGGGTGAGCGAGGCTCAGAGCTGGGCCGTCGCCTCCGGCGTCTCCGACGGCACTGACGCCAACGGCGCCGTCACCCGTGAGCAGCTCGTGACCATGCTCTGGCGCTTCGCCGGCGAGCCCGAGACTGACGCCACCCTGAGCGCGTGGAGCGACGCGGCAAGCGTCTCCGACTGGGCCGAGGCCGCCATGGCCTGGGCCGTTGACGAGGGCGTCATCACAGGCGTGGGCGCAAGCACCATCGACCCGATGGGCGGCGCCATCCGCGCCCAGTGCGCCACGATACTCATGCGCAGCATAGACAAAATCTAAGTTTCGATTCTCCATAAAAGCCGCCCGGGGCAATTCCCGGGCGGCTTTGCTGCCTCTAAGCACACCGCCACCTACCGTATTTTGTCCGGTTTTGGCTCTTTCCGCGGCCCGGAGCGCAGAGAACTGCGGATAATTGTGCGCACACGCCTTGACAGTATTTGTGACAGATGTTAACATGAATTATACAATATACGGCAAATGCGCACAGGCGCATTTGGGGAGGTTTACTGAAGTATGAAGAAGCTCTTGTGTCTGGCCCTGGCTCTCTGCATGGCCGTATCTCTGGCCATTGTTCCCGCCGCAGCGAGCGAGGAAACCACCGCTGTACCAAATGAAAGCCAGGCAGCGCAGGTTCAAATAGGTAATACGACCTACACCGTCGCGTTTTACCTGGGAGGAAGCAACGGTGAATACGGCCTGTTCGTCAACGGACAGGGTCCGAGCCGGGAGGGCGATGAAACCCCCGACCCGAACGCCGGTTTTGAGCTCCTGTTTGACGTCAATATAGGCGCATTTCTCTGGGACGAAAGTGATGGGGAGTACAAGCTCGCCAATGACATCACCGTGCAGATAAACAACATGGCCATCCACTCTGATGACGGCATTTTCAGCTTTTCCGACAGCGGCTTGGTCACAGAGCAGGACGGCCCCGCCAGCGCGCTCTACGCTCGCCGTGGCAACCCCGGCGAAGCTGTTATCAGCGCGAATGTCACGGTATCTGATGGCAGCACAAGCGAGCCCGCCACCGTATATTGGCAGGTATCCGTCCTGAAGTATGAGGCCCCGCAGTTTGCCTTCTACACCTCGTCCGACGGCGGTGAGGCGAACAGGATTGACCGCAATATGGACGTGTGCTATTATACCCTGCCCACGCAGGGCACTGTCTGGCTGATTGCCGACGCGGACGTTGAAGACCTGAGCAGCTTCGATGTATACGTAAATAACACGAAGCAAGAGCTCACATGGCAGAACAATGCCGCACAAATCACGCTGCCTGAACCCACACCTAACCAGAGCTACTGGGTTGAGGCCAATTATGGCAGACAGCACACCAGTTTTCCGCTGACCAGCCGGCCGGTCTCGTCTGCCGTGGAATATAACGGCTATACCGTCGGTTTTTCGAGCGGAGGCAGCCGTATCTTTGACAACAGAAACAGCCTGATGAATGTAAGCGACAAGACTGCCGCCACCGACAACTTCGTGGAGTTTACTAATGGGCTGGAGGTCGTGGCGCAGGACGACAACGGCGACGAGGTGCGCAACGTCAGTATCGAGGTTCACGGCATGAGCATACGGCAGATCTCCGGAGAGGCGAACTCCTTCAGCTTCTCGCCCGATGAGACGGTGCTCACAAGTAACGGAGACAGGGCGACGCTCTATTGCCGCGACGGCAGCGCCGCCTCCGCAATCGTGACGGCTGACATAACCATAGACGGCCGCCCAGACGTCACCGTATCGCTTGCGGTTGAAACCCGCCGCACGGGGCTGAAGTTCTACACCTCCGGGACGCTGGACGCGGACTCGTACATACCCGTCAACTCGTTTGTCAGCTATTACTCCCTCACAAACGGCGAGCTGTGGCTGACGTCTGACCAAGCTTTCGACTTTGACCAGCTGGAACTCAGGGTAGACGGGAAAGAAATAAGCTACGACGAGGTGGATAGTAAGACCGTCAAAATCACGCTCGCCGCGCCGACGGATGATTACGGGTATTATCTGAACGTCTCCACCGGCAGTGAAAATGTCGGCATCAGTATAAATAAGCGTCCCTATGGAAGCTGCATCCGCATAACCAGCGATGGAAACGATTACATAGTCGGCTTCGGATTCGACTACGGGGACGACGCCACTATTATAAACGAGGGCAACTGGGAGTACGCCAACTCCACCAGCGAGAGCCCGGATCCTGAAAACGAGCGCTATGAGTTCCGCGACCTGACGGTAAACGTCGGCCTGAAACAGTACGACGCAGAGGGCGAAGCCTACTACCTGGTTGACAGGGCGGGGCCCCTGCACGTCCAAGTGCGCAGCATGGAGATACGGACTCTCTTCGGCTGCGATGGCTATGGCGAGACCTTCAGCTTTTCACAGGACGCAGGCGATGCCGTGCTGACGACCAGCTCCTTCACCGGCAACACCGCTAAAGTCTACGTCAAACGCGGCTATGACGCCACCGCGCTTGCCATCGCCACGGTAGACGTCTATTCCGGTTCCCAGCTCATTGAATCCGGCACAGTCAGCGTGACGCTGCGGATAGACCGCGTCCTCGATACAAATTATGATCGCCCCGCAGACGACACCGTCGAAGCGCTCAACGCCGCGATTGCCGACGCTGCTGCCCAGCTCCCCGAGGACGGCCGGGGCACCCTGAATTTCTTCCTGAACGCAGAGAAGTACGAGGGCACCATAGTCCTCCCGGAAGATCTCTTGGATTACGGCAACTACGAAATCAACCTGATAGCAAACAACCGCACCACTATAGTGGGAGGCATAGACCTCAACGGCTCGGCTGCCGTATTGGATGCGCTTGACTTCGTTGCCCCTGCCGACAGCTCTGGGGTAAGCGCCCTGTCCAACGGACGCGCCCAGGCGAATCGCTGCACCTTCCAGGGCTACGACGTGGCCATAGATGCCAACAGGAGCACGATAAACCCGAGATACTGCGTGTTTGCGGACAACGGCATTGCCGTGCGCCTGAACATGTATGAGCAGCATAACGGCTCTATCAACCCCTGGGAGGGCAACGTGTTCATAAATAACGATACCGCTGTCCAGGCACTGCAGCTGGGCGGTATCCTCAGCCCATACTATTTCCGCATCGTTGACAGCAACTTTGTAAACAACGACGTAACTTTCGACGTGCAGTGCCCCGGCACCATTTACTTCTACCGCAACTACTACGGGATAACCCTGAGGAACATGACGTCGGCAGAAATACTCGACGCGATAAAGGGCAGCCATCAACTACTAAACGCCGTTATCAATATGCCACCCATTGTGAAAGTCGCCCCCGGCGGCGAGACGAGGGTTATAACCAACCCGCGCTGGATCTTCCCCATCTTCAGATACAACGACCGCAACTACCCGGACCTGCAGGACGCAAGCGCCCTGAGCAGCTCCGGCTCCGGCGGCGCCGTGCTCTTCTCAGCATCGGCAGATGAACAGATAAGTACCGGTGAGGAAGAGAACTACCTCACTATCGACTGGGATTTGCCGACAGAAATCGTCAACAGCGAAAGCGAGAACCTTATAATCGACGCTTCAGCTTTTGCCGAGCCTACCGATACGCCCCGTGTCATAGACGTGGTCGATGAAGGCGGCAAGCTGCTCGGCACCTGGAATCTGGGCACAGAGGCTCACCCCCACCTCACGGGCGATTTTGACGCCCGCATCACCGTGACGCAGGATGGCAGCGCAGTCAATGTCTCCGTGCAGGCAGACCCCACCATACTCGCCGAGCTGAAACCCACTCTGACCATCCCCGACGCCACCGGCGGCGTACAGCAGGGTGATACCGGCGTTCCGTCCAGCGAAAGCGAAAGCGGCAGCAGCGTGAGCTTTGTCGTGTCCGGCAACGGTGACTATGTCATATCTCCCGAGATAGAGGAGACCCCCGCTACCCCGGAAGAACCCGGCGGCACCGACGAGCCTGACACTCCGGACGAGCCCGTGAACCCCGGCACGCCGGGGCGGCCGAGTGAGCCCGATGCGCCAGATGAACCTGACACGCCGGATGAACCCTCGGAGCCCTTCACCGACGTTGCGGCCAACTCCTGGTACTACGACGCGGTTGTCTACGTCTACAACAACGGCCTCATGGACGGCGTGAGCAGCACCCAGTTCAACCCCAACGGCGCTATGACCCGCGCAATGGTCTGGGCCATCCTCGCCCGCATTGACGGCGAGACCATCACCGGCTCCAACTGGGTGAGCGAGGCTCAGAGCTGGGCCGTCGCCTCCGGCGTCTCCGACGGCACTGACGCCAACGGCGCCGTCACCCGTGAGCAGCTCGTGACCATGCTCTGGCGCTTCGCCGGCGAGCCCGAGACTGACGCCACCCTGAGCGCGTGGAGCGACGCGGCAAGCGTCTCCGACTGGGCCGAGGCCGCCATGGCCTGGGCCGTTGACGAGGGCGTCATCACAGGCGTGGGCGCAAGCACCATCGACCCGATGGGCGGCGCCATCCGCGCCCAGTGCGCCACGATACTCATGCGCAGCATAGACAAAATCTAAGTTTCGATTCTCCATAAAAAGCCGCCCGGGAATTACCCCGGGCGGTTTCATTGTATTTATTACCTTGTTTACAGCACAAGTCCGTACTTCTCGGCCATCGGCACGAGCACATCGTCGCCGAGCGAACCAGAATAGAGCGCACGGCCCTGATAGGCGCGCAGCGCTGCCTCGAGCGCCGCGGCGTCGTCGGAGACGACAGCCAGCGGGCACTTGATGGCGTACTGGCAGTCGGCGAACACTTCCGCATCGGCCAGCGTGTCAATACGCACGGCTATCATAGCGGCGTCCTCGTCCTGCGCGTCCTCATTGTTGTCCGCGAGCTCGCCGTCGCAGGCGAAGGGCTCAGGCAGCTCGATATCGCTCTCGAGCAAATAGGCCTCCTTCTCGCTGGCGCAGGGCATCTTCCCGCCGTAGTTTGGCGCGGGCGCGGCGGTCTTTACGCCGTCCAGCGCGGACTTGAGCGCGGCGATATGCCCCTCGTCCGTGCCGCAGCAGCCGCCGAAGTAGGCAACACCGGCAGCGGCGAATTCACCGGCGCAGGCGGCAAACTCCTCGGGCGGGCAGTCGTAGACGGTCTTGCCGCCGACCATCTGCGGCAGCCCGGCGTTGGGCTTGGCCAGCAGCGGTATCTCTGCCCAGGGACGCAGCCGCTCTATCTGCGCGAGTATGTCGCGCGGCCCAACCGAGCAGTTCAAGCCGAAGGCGTCCGCGCCCATACCCTGCATGACCACAAGCGCTGCGGCCACGTCGGTGCCCGTGAGCGTGCGGCCGTTCTCGTCGCAGGTGAAGCTCACAATGGCCGGTTTCTTGCTAACTGAGCGCACTGCAAGCAGCGCCGCGCGCGCCTCAGGCAAGGTCATCATCGTCTCTATCACAAAGAGGTCTACCCCGGCCTCCTCAAGCGCGGCGGCCTGCTCTGCGTAGATCTCGAAGAGCTCTTCAAAGCTCGCCGTGCCCAGCGGGGCGAGGAACAGCCCCGTCGGGGCTATGTCACCGGCCACGAGCGCCTTGTCTCCAGCCGCCTCTTTGGCTATGGCCGCGAGGCGCAGGTTGAACTCGCGCACACGGTTGAAGATACCGGCCGCCTCGAGCTTCACGCGGTTGGCTCCGAAGGTGGGCGTGTATATCACGCGGCTGCCAGCCTCGACATAGCGCCGCTGCACATCCAGCATCGCCTCCGGGTGCTCCAGTACCCAGGCCTCGGCCGTCTCGCCGCCCGTGAATCCACGCTTTTGAAGTTCCGTACCCGTTGCGCCGTCTAGCAGCACGGGGAAATACAGTTCCATAATATCCTCCCTTTCGCCGCAAACGCGGCCGTCTAATGCTTAGTCGTCCTCGTCGTGAAAGGCCATCGCGTCCACAAAAGCGTCTGAAAACTCCGCGCTCCCGGCGAGCTCCATATACTCACAGCGTTCGCGTATGGCAAGCAGCTTTTCTGCCCCGTCCGGTTCGCACAGCGCGAGGTGTACGCCGTCGAGCGCCGCATTGCCCACGGCGCGGGTCTTGTCTGCCAGCTCAGGCGGGATCAGGCCTATGGCTGCGGCGCTCTTTATGTTCAGCCTCGTACCGAAACCACCGGCCAGGCAGACCTCGTCTATGTCTCCGGCCGTAACTCCCGCGCGCTCCATCAGCAGGTCCACTCCCGCGCGCACAGCGGCCTTGGCAAGCTGAAGCTTGCGTATATCCGCTGCCCGGAGCTTCACCCCTGGCGCGACGGTGAAGGACACGTTGCCCTTTTTGTTTACGGACACGGTCTCGCGCAGACCCTTCGGCAGCTCATCCGGCTCCAAGAGCCGGCCCGTGCCGTCTACCACGCCGGCTCTCAGCATTTCAGCAAGCGCATCCACAATGCCGGTGCCGCAGATGCCCTTGGGGTAGCCGCCGCCTATGACCACGTACCAGAATTCGCCCTGTGCAAAACGCACCGCGCTTATGGCTCCGGGCACTGAGCGCATGCCGCAGCTTATCTCCGCGCCCTCGAAGGCCGGGCCGCAGGCCACGGAGCAGCTTATGAGTCCGTCTTTGCCACCCAACACTAGTTCGCCGTTCGTGCCTATATCCATCAGAAGGCGCACGCCGCTCTTCCCGGCCATGCCCGTGGCGTGTACCGCCGCGACCGTGTCGCCGCCGACAAAGCCCGACACGCAGGGCGCAAGGCGTATGGCGGCGTTGGGAAAGGCCTCGTCACGAAGCGCCTCGCCGCCGGTGAAGTACGTCGCGGGCGTATACGGTGCGCGGCCCAGGCTCTCCGGCGAAATACCGGCGAAGATGTGCTCCATCGTCGTGTTGCCGCAGCAGAGTATTTCGTCTATCTCTCCCTGCGCAATTCCGGCATCGCCGCAGGCCGTGATTATCAGCTCGCGGGCCTGATTGCGCGCAAGCGCAGTGAGCTTGTCCAGTCCTTCCGGCCTGGAGGCGTGCTTAATACGGCTTATCACGTCCGCACCATATGGCGCCTGGGCGTTCCAGGCGCTCGCTGAGGCCAGCGTCTCGCCGCTGGCACGGTCAACTATGCGTACGGCGAGGGTCGTTGTGCCTATATCCAGCGCGGCGGCATAGCCTCTTAGCCCGCCAGCGCCACTTATGAGCGCGCCGGAGAGCTGTATTTCGCCGCCGGAAGCAGAATCCGGCGCTATGACTACGCGGTCTCCCACGTCTGAGGCCAGTATCTGGCAGGCGTTTACGCGCTCGCGCTTGCCGTCGGACGAGATCAGCGTAACGGCGCACTTCCCGCACTTGCCCTGCCCACCGCAGGGCGCCGCTATATCAAAGGACTCCGAGCGCAGGACGTCCAGGAGCGTCACTCCGGGTTCATACAAAAGCTTAAAGTCTCCGCTCTCGGAGCGCACAGTGACGGTTGACACCGCGGCCTCACCACCTTATAATTTAATGGTATAACTATACTATTTTTATCGCATCCGGTCAAGCAGAGGTATCCCTTACGTTTTCCGCAGAACTGTGCTCCGTGGGAATAGCGTTCCCGGTGGGCTGCCCGACGATGGGTGGCACGTCGCCGGAGGTGGGAGGGTGGCATTAGGTAATGCCGCAATCCTGAGAGATTTCTTTTTGTCTTGTCAAAAAGAAACCCCTCAGACTCCAAAGAGAAAACCTCTTTGGTGCGGACTTGTACGCAAGGGTGCCTCGTATCTCGGGCTGGCAATATCGTTCAGGTGGTCATCCCTAAACTTCTATTTAGTTACACCATCGCCGGCCGCGGTTTCGCTTCGCGGCCGCTGACGGGTTAACACGGGACGTTGCCCAGGGTTTGCCCGTTGGGCTTTGGCAGCCGGTAAGACCGGCGTTGCCCAACCGGGTGCGGCTCTTGCCGCGCACGACGCTGCGCTGGTGCGCTGGCGGGTGGTGAAACCGACGTTGCCCAACGTGGATGCCTCATTTTCCGCACACATCGCTTTGCTCGTGTGCTGGTGGGTAGTGGAGGCAACGTTGCACTCTGCCCGGAGGTTATACCTATGGAAATTCGCACAATACGCCCGGACGACGACAGGCTCGCGCTTTCCGGCGTATACGAGACTAGCTGGCGTTGGGCCTATCGCGGCATAGTGCCGCAGGCGTTTCTCGACGCACTGCCCGCCGGGCGCTGGCGGGATTTCTTCGACGCCCCGGGAGTTTACACGCTCGTCGCCGTGGACGGCAGCGTCTACGCAGGGACGGCGAGTTTCGGGCCTTCACGCTTCGCTGAATACGGTGGCTCGGGCGAAGTTATATCGCTCTACCTGCGTCCCGAATACACAGGGCGCGGCCTGGGCCGTGCGCTGCTTGAGGCTGCGCTGGACGCGCTTGATGCTATGGGTTTTGACGAAGTTTTTCTCTGGGGACTGGAGGAGAACACCCGGGCGCGAGCCTTTTACGAGCGCGCCGGATTCGTCTGTAGCGGCGATGCGCTTAACGATGAGATAGGTGGACGGCCAGTGCGCGAGCTGCGGTATGTATTCCACGTGAAAGGTGGCGTTTAAATGCCTGGACTCACAGATCTTGCAATTGAAATCGGCTTTGAGTGCGCTTCGGAGTTTGACGCGGGGGAGTTGGTTTTTTCGCAGGAGGTGCGCGCTATGTGCGCGTCCGGGCGCTGCAAGCGCTACGGCAAGTGCTGGAGCTGTCCACCGGCCTGCGGCTCGATTGAGGCGCTAGAGCGCAGGGCGCGGAAATTCTCCCGCTGCGTGCTGGTACAAACCGTGGCCGCGCTCGACGGCGACTTTGACGCTGAGGGCATCAAGGCCGCGGAGGAAGCGCACAAGCGCCGCTTCGACACGCTCTCGCGCCAGGCCAGGTTGGTGACGCGCGGCGAGTTCCTGCCCATGGGCGCGGGCTCCTGTACACGCTGCGTCCAATGCACCTACCCCGACAAGCCCTGCCGCCACCCGGACAAGCTCTGGCCGAGCATGGAGGCCTACGGCCTGCTTGTCTCCGACGCCTGCAAGAGCGCGGGGCTGGAGTACTACCACGGGCCGGGGACCATTACGTATTCATCCTGTATTCTAATAAACGAGGAGGAGAATCCATGACACCCAGAGAGATCTTTCTTGAAATGCTCAAGCCCGACGGCAAGCCGGAGCGCATACTCGACCAGTATGAGGCTCTGGCCATGATGACGGCAGACCCGATAAACACCTACCTGCGTGGCAACCGCGTGCGCGGCACCACGAGCGTCGATCGCTGGGGCACCACCATTCTCTTCCCCGCCGACGCCCCCGGTCCCATGCCGGACACCACGGAGGAGAAAAAGGTCTTAAAGGACATAACGCGCTGGCGCGAAGTCGTCCACGCCCCGGATATCGAGGCCAACTGCCAGACCGGCTGGGAGGATATCTGCGCCAAAGCAGACGCCCTGCGCGGCGAAAAGCTCATCGCCGGTTTCATGGGCACGGGCATGTTCGAGCAGTGCCACTTCCTCATGGGCTTTGAGGACACGCTCTCCAACCTCTACGAGCACCCCGACGAGATGCACGAGCTCATAGACTACATCTGCGACTACCGTCTGCGCTACGTGAAAATGCTCATAGACAACCTCCACCCCGACGTCATCTTCTCCCACGACGACTGGGGCACCAAGGACGCGCTCTTCATGAAGCCCGACATGTGGCGTGAATTCTACAAGGAGCCCTACCGCAAGTTCTACGGCTACATCCGTTCCCGCGGCGTCATTGCGATACATCACGGCGACGCCTACCTCGCTGACATAGTCGATGACATGGCCGAGATAGGCATACAGTGCTGGCAGGGCGTGCTGCCCGAGAACAACATCCCCGCGTTGCAGGAGCGTTTGCAGGGCCGCATGATACTCATGGGCGGCATCGGCGCGGCCATTGACCGCGCGGACGCCAGCGAGGATGAGATCCGGGCCTACGTCCGCAAGGCGCTCGAGGAGAACACCCCGCGCGGTTACTACATACCCAGCATCACCTACGGCCTGCCCGGCGCAGTCTATCCGCAGGTGGACGCCGCGATTGACGCGGAAATCGCCGCGTGGAACAGCGAGGTTCACCTCCACTCTGCCCGTGCGCCCATAGCGCGCCGCACCGCTCCGCGGCCGACAGCCGCTCAGGCGGCAGATACCTCTGTCAACACCGCCGAAACCGGCGACGGCACGCTCGGCAAGATAGCCGAAGCGCTGCGCCGCGGACGCCGCAAACGTGTTCTGGAGCTCGTTGACGCCGCTCTCGCCGAGGGCACAGCCGCGCAGAGCATACTTGACGCGCTCGTCGAGGGCATGCAGCTACTTGGCGACGACTTCAGCACAGGCCGGGCCTTCGTGCCTGAGATGCTGGTCGCGGCCAGAGCCATGAACTCGGCCACCGACAAGCTCAAGCCCCTGCTTTCCTCCGGAGAGCGCAAGAGCGCTGGCCGCGTCTGCATCGGCACCGTGCGCGGCGACATGCACGACATCGGCAAGAACCTCGTAAAGATAATGATGGAGGGCAGCGGCATCGAGGTCGTGGACCTGGGCGTAGACGTCTCCGCGGAGCAGTTTGTGGACACCGCCGTCAACGAGCACTGTGACATCATAGCCTGCTCGGCCCTGCTGACCACAACGATGGACGAGATGCGCCGGGTCGTCGATCTCGCCAATGAGCGCGGCATCCGCGGCAGCGTGAAAATTATGGTAGGCGGCGCGCCCATAACTCAGGAGTACTGCAACGAGATAGGCGCCGACTGCTACACTGACGACGCCGCCCGCGCCGCCCAGGCTGCGCTCAAGCTGCTGGCGGTGTAAGGGGGATATTATGCGCGACAAGAAAAAGCGTTTTGTGGTCAAAGAGGAGCAGTCCCTTGGTTTTGGCGCCGTTCAAATAGTCGTCGACACCGAGACAGGCGTCAACTACCTGCTCACCATAGACACCGGCGTCTCCGGCCTCACACCGCTGCTCGACAGGAACGGCGCTGTCGTAATAGACACGGTGCTGCCCGAATAGAGCCCTGTCGCGCAGCATTTTGCGCGATGTCAAAGGCGTTTTGCTTGTAAAGCTGCCCCCTTACCGGCTATAATTGGCGTGTAAGGGGGCAATTCTATGACGGACATAGCCAGAAACATCAAACATGCGCGATTGGCGCGCGGCATGAACCAGGAGCAGTTAGCCGAAGCGCTCGGCGTCACGCGCCAGACCGTGAGCAACTGGGAGCGCAGCGCGTCGAACCCAGACCTCGCCACGTTGGAGCGCATAGCCGCCGCGTTGGAAACTGACACAGCAGGGCTCATATACGGCGTCGGGCAATCCACTAAGCTTGCCGGCAGCCCCACGCTCCGAGCTCTGGCCTGCGCGCTGCTGTACGCCATACTCCTGTGTTTCGGCGGCTTGGTTTTTGTCTATATCATGATGGAATTTTTTGTGCTGGGCGGCTCGGGAATCGGTGTCTCGACAGTCACCGACGGGTTCATACTCTGGGGACTGATACTTCTGGCAGGTTTTATGGCAGCCCGGCCCTTTGAAGGCGGCAAATAAATATGGAGATGATATGGCTTGCGCAACCAGCGCACTTATTCCGCAGTCTTGAATAACGGCATACCCATCACGCTCTGCCACCGTGCTGTGAAACTCTTCCGCATAAGCGTGAAACCCGATGGCTCCGTAGAGGCCGTCGCGCCCTGGCGCATGAGCCGCGAGACAGCTCTGCGTCTGGCCAACGAGCGCGCGGACTGGGTGCGTGAGCACCGTGCGAAGTTTCTCGAGCGCGGCGCAGTGCAATACGCCAACGGCGAACTCGTACCCCTTTGGGGCGTCAAATGCCCCCTGCGCGTCGTATCCGGAAAGCCAGGCGCTCAGTTTGACGGCGAATACATAGTCCTGAGCGCGCCGGAAGATAGCGGCGCCGAAGCACGGCACGCCGCGCTGCTCACGCTCTACCGCCGCGAGCTCGAGCGCGCCATACCGCCGCTCGTCTCGAAATACGCCGCGGCGCTGGACGTAGCCGCGCCCCGGTGGTCGCTGCGCGACATGCGCTCGCGCTGGGGCAGCTGTACTCCGGCGCGCGGCACTGTGCGCTTCTCGCTCGCGCTGGCCGCCAAGCCGCCGGAATGCCTCGAATACGTAGTGGCGCACGAGCTCACGCATTTGCGTATCCACGGCCACGGTCCCGACTTTCACGCGCTGGTGCGCAGCGTGTACCCCCGTGAAAATGATGCCCGCTCCCTGCTGCGTTCCACCGTCTAGCTCTCAATATACAGCAAAACAGGAGGCCCTGTATGGGCCTCCTGTTTTGCTTTTCACACTCATCTGGAGATCAGGCCGTAGAGCAAGGTTCGCAGCAGCGCGCTCGTTTTTTGTTCAGCATCGGCATTGGAGCTGTCTCGGACATAGACGCCGAGAAAGTTCACGAAAGACCTGAACTGGCCTATGGCCTCCTCAATCGTCACCCCGTCCGCGAGCTTTTCACGTGAAAGCAAGGCTCTCAGCGCATTGTCGTTGAATCTGTCGAAGCCTTCGCGGCACTTATGTATCTGCTCTGCCAGATGGCTCTGTGGATACATAAGCACGTCGTAAAAGAGCTGCCTGTGCTGTGGATGATCGCGGAAAAAGCGCATTCGAGCCTCAAAGTACCCCTCCACCGTCACATGTTCCGGATCTATCAGCTCACGCAGCGCAGCCGTCATCTCCGTAAAAAGCCGCTCCACGCAGGCCATATATAGCGCGTCCTTGCCCGCGTAATAGTGGTACAGCAACCCTTTGGAAATATGCCCACGTGTACAAATCTGGTTTAACCCCGCGCCGGAGTAACCGTGCGCGGCAAATTCCTCAAAAGCGTAAGTAAGTATAAGCTCCCGGCTCCTCCTGTTTTTTTCCTCCTGTTTCATTCCCACACCTCCGTATTTATTAAAGTATAACAAACATTTCTTCGTTCGGCAAGGTTATTATTGACCAACTGGTCTGTTTGTTGTATGATATAAAAACAAACCAAGCAGTTTATTTTGTTGGAGTGAGCTTAATGAAAAGGACAGCAGCGGTATTTCTCCTGTGCGCGGTTATTCTCACTTGCGCGGCTGGAGCCTCCGGAAGCAGTGCCTGGCCTGATTGGGCGCAGCCGTACAAGGACTGGGCCATAGCCAACGACATAGGAGAAGCTTTCATATCCGCACCATATATGCAAGTATCTAGAGCCCATGCGGCGCAGTTGCTCTACGAGGCCGCCGGGAGCCCGGTTCCTAACAGCAGTTCCCCCTTTGAGGATACGCCCGAGCGCTATGCGGACGCCATCGCCTGGGCAGCGGAGAACGGCATCATTGACGGCGTGAGCGAAACCAGCTATGAGCCGTCCCGCGCCGTGGCCCGCGAAGAATTCGCCGCCATCCTCTACCGTGCCGCAGGATCGCCGGACGTCAGCGCATCTGCGCTTGAAAGCTTTGCCGACGCAGGCTCCGTCTCCGGCTGGGCCCGTGACGCGATGGCCTGGTGTGTTGCCAACGGCATCATGGACGGCAGGGCCGAGGACACCCTGGCGCCGCGAGACACGATAATCGTGGTTGAGGCCGTGGCCATGATAGAGCGCACAGAGGGCATCAGCGGCGAAGCCGTGAAGGTCAGCAGCAGCGAAGAGCTGAAAACCCGGCTCATGCAGGCCATGGAGGATGCCGCGCAGCCGCCTGTGTTCGATATATCTTCAGCCGGTACTCTGACCGAGATAGATATAATAAACGTCTACAACTCCATACTCTCCGATGAGCCCGAGCTCAAGTATGCCTACCATATGAGCGTAGAGCTCAATGGCACTGAGCTGCGCTGCACTTTCTCGTATATGCCATACCGCACGGGCAATTATCCTGAGGGCTTTGAAGGCATCAGCGTCGGCAGCCTCAACGAGCTGATAGGCGTCGCGGCCGGATCGCTGGACAGCGAGAGCGTGAATATACGCATCACCGACCCCTCGATGACCGTCGATGACATGAACAAGGCGCTGCAGCAGGCCGGTGGAAGTTGGATCCTCTGCCAGCTTAACAGCGATGCAACCGCTATAACCTTCACCACTGTCGGCGCCTCCAGCCGCGCTGAGTCTCTGGAAATGTTGGAGGAAACGGACAAACTGGCCCAGGAGATCGTCGATGAACTTATCACCGACGGGATGACTGAGCTTGAAAAGGCCGAGGCGCTCTACACCTACATCACTGAAAACGTCGTTTACGACCAGCGTTATTACGCCGACCGCGAAAACATGCCCTACGAGTCGCAGACCGCCTACGGCGCGCTGCACGACAACCTGGCAATCTGCGGCGGCTACGCACAGGCCTATCAGCTTCTGCTGCAGAAGGCCGGTATCACTTGCTATACCGTCAGCGGCAGTATGGGAAGCGAGTACCACATGTGGTGCATAGCGCATGTGGACGGCGAGTGGCGTTACTTTGACCCCACCAGCGACCGTGGACGTGCTGACTACTGGTACAACTGCTTCAACGTGACTGCTGACGAACTTACACGTTATGTCTGGGACAGGAGCTTCGTTGAGCTCCTCACCAAATAGAATCTTTTCCGTAAAGGAGAATCAATATGAAAAGGCTTTTCACCACCGTCATTTCCGGCGTAATTGCGGTAATGCTGCTCATGGGCAGCGCGCCTGCCGAATCTTTGCTGAGCCTCGATGACGCCGCCGCTCTGCTCGGCAACTCCACCGCCGGCACGGTGTTCGGCGAAGGCGAAGTGTATACCACGGAAGACGGCTCCACCGAGCTGGGTATGGTTTATGAAACCAAGCTCTACGGTGAAGTCGTAAAAGTTTACGCGCTTGACGGCGGCGATGGCACTATAGATGCCGTATCCGTGTGGCTGCACAGCGGCGATGACGGCGTTGAAACATGGCTGGACCGTGTCGCTGAATACACCGGCACCGAAATGCAGGCTCTTCCCGAATCCGAAGCCTCCGGCATGCTCTCCTGGAGCTGCCGTGCAGACGGTCTGGTCTACACCATGCGCCTGCTTGACGACGTGTTGACCCTCAGCATCAACGAAGCCGTCGGTGAACTGCGTTAAGAGCTCCCCAGCGTGCTTGGTTATCAAGCAAATAATTTAAAACAAAAAAATAGCTGCCTTAGTAGGGCAGCTATTTTTTTGTTTTTTTGTATGCAACTTATTTCAATTGTTGTGCAGTTAAGTTTTGCAATTTGTATCGCATTACCTTTTTATTTAAATATTCGAAAAAATATTTTTATTGCTACATTTATAATTAAAATATTTCTTTTCTAAATCTGTATTAATAAACCAATTAATTTGGATTTTATAATTTTTTGTTAAACGAATATTACAAATAAGCAAAAACAAATCTATTTAAAACGCTGAAAAATATTATCTAGCGCAAAAATGATTGATTTTATCTTTATGAAATGCTATAAAATTAATTGTTAGCAAAATAATATTTTATTTCTATCTAATTATATTTTTTAATCCATTTGTAGCAACGCCTTATGGCTGAGCTGTTTTTTATAGCGTACGCCTTGCGCTGATGTCGTGAAAGGATATTGGTATATGTTTGTTCTAGTTTTGGAGTGCAGCACATCATCGGCTAAGGCAATGTACTATGACACCGAACATGAGAGCTATGACGTGTGCTCCCGCCCATACGAACCCGATTTTCCGGGTGAGCTCACGCTTTTTAACCCTGAACACGTTTTTGAACAGATGTTAGCCGTGGGGCGGGAAATAGTGAGGGGCCGCCGGGTTGACATCATAGCGCTGTGCAGCGCGTGGCACAGCATAGGCCTCTTCGACAAGAAATTCTGCCCTGTGACGCCGATGTACCAGTGGTCGAACAATTTGGGCGATGAGCTCTGCACCCGATACCGGGACGACGCCTCATACACCCAACAGTACTATGAAACTACCGGCTGCATGGTAAACGCCATATACCCATTTTTCAAGCTTAAAAAGCTATCAGAGAGCTTGGATCTGGGCAAATACTGTGCCATGGGCCAGGGCAGCTACAACAACTGCCGCATAACCGGGAACTGGGCTGTCACCGATTGCATGTTGTCAGGTTCCGGCCTTATGAACACACACGAGCTCACTTATGACGCAGCGCTGCTTGAAGAACTGGGACTCTCCCGCCAACAGTTGCCACCGGTTTGCACTTATAGAGACCAATTTACTCTCTGCGAAGAGGCGGCAAAAAAGCTGGGAATTGGCAGTGGAATACCCGTCATCGCAACATGTGCAGACGGCGCACTGAATCACACAGGCTCCGGTGCGCTACACGCAGGTACAATGACTTTCTCTGTGGGCACCAGTGGCGCCATGCGTATGGTCTCTGAACGGCCAAAGCTATCGCCGCAGGGCAGGACGTGGTGCTACAGGTCTCCTTCCACCTGGCTCGTTGGTGCGGCAACTAACGGCGCCACCAACTGCTTGGACTGGTTCAAGAAGCTGGCGTTCGGGGATGAAGTTACATATTCCGAAATTGAAAACGACATAAAAACGCTGCAAAACACCCCGGTATTTCTTCCGTTCGTGTTTGGCGAACGCTGTCCCGGCTGGCGGGACGGTATCAGGGGCGGTTTCAAGAACCTTTGTCCGCAGCATGACCTGTACGACATGTACCTCGGCATAGAAGAGGGCATTCTCTTTAACCTCTATCAGTGTTATCTAGACCTGATACAAGAGCACGGCGAGCCTGATCACATTCGCCTGTCAGGTGGAATACTAAACTCCAAGCTCTGGTCCCAGATGTGCGCGGACATATTTGGCCGCACGATAGAAATCGACCCCTGTAAGCACGCTTCCCTCATGGGCGGTGTTATCTTGGCCAAGGAGAGACTGAAAATCATAGAAAGCATAGAAGGTTACGCCTTGCCGCCCACCGGATGTATCGAGCCTGACCTTGACAAGAGAGCTATGTACAAAGACAAGTTCGAAAAATATTTGGAATTTTATAACGAGCTATAAGAAGAGTTTATATAGCAAAAATATCAAACGGAACTACAAGAGAGAGGAAAAGACATGAAAGCGTTATGTTGTTTGCTAAACTACGAAAAGTACTGCTGGCCTGGCGTACAGGCCCTTCGTGAGTACGGATTTGAACTCAAAATGAATCCGCACGGCAGAAAGTACACCCAGGAAGAGCTCATAGAGGACATTAAAGACGTGGATGCCGTGGTGGCAGACAACGAGCCGTGGACAGAGGCCTCGTTTGCCGCCGCTCCCAAGCTCAAGGTCATTGCGAAGGTCGGCACAGGCATGGACAACTTTGACCTGGATGCGGCCAAGCGCCACGGAGTCGTCATCGCAAACTGCGCCGGAGTCAACGCGAATTCTGTCGCAGAACACGCCGTGGCGCACCTGCTGAGCGTCGTCAAGAAAATTCCACAGCAGGTCTATGCGGTTCAGGAAGGTGGCTGGCCCAGGGTAATAACTCACGAGATGGCGGGCCGGACGCTCGGCATACTTGGATTCGGCAACATCGGCCAGGCTGTGGCAGAAAAGATGTCCGGCTTCGACCTCAACATCATAGCCTGGGACAAGTACCCCAACGCTGAAGCGGCCGCCGCTCTTGGCGTGGAGTTTGTGTCGTTTGAAGAAATCATAAGCAGGAGCGACTACATGACGCTCTCTGTGCCCCTCTTCCCCGACACTTACCACATGATAAACGATGAGACCATCGCAAAGATGAAAGACGGGGTGTGCATAGTCAACACCGCCCGCGGCAAGGTCGCAGACGAGGCGGCAGTTGCCCGCGGCCTGGCCAGCGGCAAAATCGGCGGTTATGGCACCGACGTGTTCGAGGACGAGCCTCCACGCGCCGACAACCCGCTGTTCCAGTATGACGACTACTGCTGCACGCCGCACATCTCCGGCGATGCATATGAGTGCATGGCCAACTATGGCCGCGCCACATCGCAGATAATTATCGACTTCTTCGAGGGCAGAGAGCCCAAAAACCGTCAGGTCTGAGTTTCACAGCGCATGGTTGATGGAGGAGAATTGACTCATGAAAAAAGTACTGATTACAGCGACAAATTACGAAACTCTCTGCTCTGACGGCCTGAAAATGCTGAGAGGCTACGGCTGCGACGTCGTCATGAACCGGGGCAGCCGGATGTTCACCAGGGATGAAATGCTGGCGGCTGTCGGGGATATTGATGGGCTGATTGCGCACGGAGAGACGTGGGACGACGAGCTTTTTGACAACGCTCCAAATCTGAAAGTTATTGCCCGCTTCGGCGTCGGCTATGACAGCATAGACCTCGACGCAGCCAAAAGGCACGGCGTGTACGTCACGAACTGCCCGGGCATCAACTCCAATGCCGTGGCTGAAATGACAGTTTCCCTGTTGATGGCGCTTATACGCGAGATTCCCCGGCTGAACAAAACCCAAAAAGCCGGTATATGGTCCCGCACCATATTCAATGAACTGCCGGGAAAGAGGATAGGCGTCCTGGGCTTTGGCGCCATTGCACAAAAGACCATAAAGAAACTCAAAGGCTTTAAGACAGACATTCTGGTCTACAACCGCTCCTTGAAAACTGAGCTGGCAGAATCTCTGGGTGCGCGTATCACCACTGATCTGGACGAGGTGTTGAGCACAAGCGACTATATCCTCATCCACCTGCCGGTCGCCCCCGAGACAAAAAACATAATAAACGCGGAGAGCATAGCCAAAATGAAGGACGGCGCCTATGTCATCAACACCGCCCGAGCGCCGCTGGTTGACAACAAGGCCATGTATGACGCACTGGTCTCCGGCAAGCTCAGGGGCTACGCCACCGATGTATACAACAAGGAGCCTGCTGATTTGAATGACCCGCTTTTCTCCTTGCCCAATTTCATTGGCACCCCGCATTCCTCAGGCGAAACCTACGAAAATTACCGCGATACCGGCCTCGCCACCGCGAAGGCCGTGATAGATGTGTTCGAAGGCCGAGAGCCCTGGAACCGGCTCGTATGAGCGATAAAATCAAGGAGGAGGAATGTAAATGCAAAAAGCGCTCAAAAAGACATACAGAGTATTGCACATGGGTTCAAATTACATCTGCAAAGCGATTTCTGCCATCAGTTTCAGCTTTGTTGTCCTGTGCGTACTTACTGTGCTGCTTCAGGTCATAAACCGCTACGTTATCGTCAAGGTGTCGGACTACTCCGCAACATTCACGGATGAGCTGGCCCGTTTCTTGCTCATCTGGATCTCGTACATTGCTGTGGCGATGTGCTTCCGCGAGGGTTCTATGGCGCAGGTTGACCTGCTCTATTCACGGTTCGGCAAGAAAGGCCGTCTGGTCATTTATATTTTTACTCGAATCATAATAGGCATTGTCCTGTTTGTCATCATAAAGTACGGCTTCTGGTATGCGGCCAGGAGGGCGGCCTATCACAGCGCCATGCTCAACATTCCAGGTAACATACTGTACTCGGTAGTACCTGTCGGCGGCTGTCTTCTCGCATATGAGTGGCTGACGGAAATGGTAGGCGTCCTTGCCGGTGAAGTTACAGCCTTTGCTCCACAGGCTACTCGCGGCTTCCCTGAACACGAAGACGACTCGGATAAGGACGCCGAGAGGCTTGAAGCTTTTGCCGAAGAGATTGAGACCGAGTTTGCTGACGAGCCCGAAATTCAACATGCAATCCAGGAAAACAGCGATAAACCCGAGGAGTAATCCCAAATTTTATTGTGATAGGAGGTAAAAACCTTGATGTCTATAGGCGTGATTGCTCTTGTTGTAATGGGCTTTTTCATCCTAGTAATGTTCTCCGGCATCCCTGTCGGATTTGGAATAGGCGCAGCCTCTCTGCTCGGCTTCGTACTGCTGGATGGCGACCCCAGCATCATTCCACAAAAGCTCTACAGCGGCGCAGACGTATACACATATCTCTGCATACTATTGTTTATTTTAGCCGCGGACATTATGTCCATAGGCGGTATAACTTACAGCCTCGTACGTTTTTGCGACGCATTGGTTGGTCACGTGCGCGGCGGCCTGGCTCACGTTAACACTCTGGCCTCCATGCTGTTCGCCGGACTGTCCGGCTCCGCTACAGCGGACGCCTGCGGCCTCGGCCCCATCGAGATAGAGCTCATGACCAAGGGCGGCTATCCCCGAGACATGTCCACCTGCCTTACGGCGGCTACCGCCATTATCGGCCCTATCATACCGCCGTCCAACATAATGATCATATTTGCAACCTGCGCCGGAACAGTTTCCATAGGCCGCATGTTTGCAGGCGGCATTATACCTGGCGTGCTGCTCGGCGTCACATATATGATCTACTGCTGGTATATATCCAAGAAAAACAACTATCCCAAGCGCGAAAGACGCTCTACGCTTAAAGAACTTTTCAACGCAGCTAAAGAAACCCTTCCGGCGCTTATCATGGTCGCCATGATTTTCTGCTTCATCACCTTCGGCGTGGCCACAGCCACCGAAACCGCCGCCATCGCCGTGGCCTACGCCATAATTGTAGCCGTAGCCAAGAAGAGCCTTTCATTCAAGTCTTTTTACCGCTCCTGCATCCGCTCTGCCAAGAGCACTGCCACCGTCATGTTTATCATAGCCATATCCAACGCTATGGGCTGGGTTATCACGACCATGGGCATATCTCAGGTAATCCAGGACTTCTTCATGACATATGTGAGCTCCAAATACATGTTCTTGATTTGCGTCAACATATTCCTGCTGATACTGGGCATGTTCCTGGACGCCTCTCCGGCGCTGCTGATGACCGTGCCAATTCTCTACCCTATCGCCATGGCTTACGGTATAGACCCCGTCCACTTTGGCGTGGTGGTCTGCCTGAACCTCATGATCGGTAATATCACTCCTCCTGTTGGCATGATGCTTTTTGTCTGCTCCAATGTCGGCAAAGTCGAATTGTCGGTGCTATATAAGAAAATCTGGCCTTTCTGCATTGCCGCTTTCGTAGCCCTATTCCTCACCACGATGTTCGATCCTCTCACCGAGTTCCTTCCCAACCTGCTCTACGGCAGTTGAAATTAAGGAGGCAATATTATGACAAATGAAGAGAGACTGCAGATATTTTCCGAAATTGAGACCGGCTGTGTAACCGATGCCATGGTACAACTCGGCGTGGGACGCTGGATGAACGGGATATACCCCAACCGCCCCGACCAGGTCGTTTTCGGCCCCGCAGTACCTGTGCAGTTTGACATCATCACCGATCCCGGCAAAATCGTGGACCAGTTTCAGGTCGTCGATACCTGCAACAAACACGACGTCCTCGTCTGGAATGTCCCGTCGGCGGCCAACATCATCGGAGAAAACATTGTCCACTTCATACGCAACCATGAGCTCAACGGCATTGTCATTGACGGCTACGTCAGGGACTTCAACACCATAGGGACCATGAACCTCCCCACCTTTGCCAAAGGCCGCGCCATAGCTCCCGCACCGCGCAACATGAGAACCACCCGTGAGCTGATAAACGTCCCTGTGTCCTGCGGCGGCGTGGTCGTAGAACCGGGAGATTGGATATTTGGCGACAACGACGGCGTGCTCGTAGTCTCCGGCCGGGACATAGACCGCGTCCTGCGTCAAGCCCAGCTCAACATGGCCTATGAAAAGCGCATGGAAAATGCGCTCAACAACAACTGCAGTCTCGAAGAACTTGCTGCCGTACAGCGTTCCAAGCAGCTCATCGAAGACTGAAAACACAGAAATAACAGGCTGCCGCAGCGGCCTGTGAAAATGAAAAAGGTGACCCACCAACACAACAAGAGAAAGGGAGAAACAAAATGAAGAAAATCCTCGCACTGGCTCTCTGCGCCGTTATGGTTTTTGGACTCGCGGCGTGTGGCACTCAGTCCGCTGACCCCAGCACCGCCCCCGAGGCAAGCGCCAACGGCAACGAAGCCGTCTACACCCTGAAGCTCGGCTACTCCACCAGCGGCGTGCCTGCGGAAGAATCCCCCACAGTCATGTGGTGCGACGCTTTCAAGGAAAAAGTTGAAGAGCTGACGGACGGCGCCGTCGTCGTTGAAATCTACAACGGCGGCCAGCTCGGCACTGCCGACGACACCACTGGCGCAGTCTCCGCGGGCTCCGTCGAAATGAGCAACCAGGCGCTCTCCGTGCTGGCAAACTACGAGCCCAAGCTCATGGCGTTTGACCTCGCCGGCGTGTTCCAGGATGAGCAGAGCGTAAACGCGATGACCAACACCGATTGGGTGCGTGAGAACATATTTGATCCGCTGGAAGAGAGCTCAGATATACGCATACTCTCCTGCTATTGCCGCGGCTTCCGCTGCTTCACTTCCAGCAAGAATGAACTCAAAGTCCCCGAAGATATAGCTGGGCAGACCATTCGCATCATGGACAACGCCATGTACAGAGCCATTGTCGAGGCGCTCTCGGCCAACCCGGTTGCCATCTCCGGCGGCGAGATGTACACGGCCATGGCCAACAAGGTCGTTGACGGCCACGAAAATACCATCTTCTCCTACTGGCAGGACAAAACCTATGAGGTCCAGGATTACGCGGTCATGGACAACCACACCGCCTCCGTGGAATGCGGCTTCATAAACGCCACGTTCTACCACAGCCTCCCCGAAGAATATCAGGCCGCCATCGACGAGGCCGCCGTATACGCGCAGGAGCAGGCAGAAACCGTCCGCGCCAATATGACTGAAGTCATCACCGAAAGGCTCATAAACGAGGGCGGCATGACCATCTACACCCCGACTGAAGAGGAGTATCAGCAGTGGCACGATGCCTACCGTCAGGCCAGCATCGACTTCCTTGCCGAGAGGGTTGGCGAAGACTTCCTGAATGAGTTCATGTCCGTTTACAACGAGCTCGGTTAATTAACCTTCACATAGGGCAAACAATCTACGAATTATTGGGGTGGACTTGAGCGCCACTCAAATCCACCCCAATATTCCCTTTATAAGGTGCGTGAAAAAATGAAAATAGTTATAGCGTCAGATCCGTTTGGAGTCGAACTGAAAGAAACTGTAAAGGCGCATCTCGTCGAGCTGGGCCACACAGTAGCGGATGTCGGAGCCCAGGACTCGGACAGCGAGGTCTACTACGTTGAGGCCGCGTCAGCCCTTTGCAAAACGCTCATAGAGGAAAAGTATGACCGCGGCATTCTATTCTGCGGCACAGGCGCTGGCGTCGCCATCGTGGCGAACAAGCACAAGGGCATATACTGCGTTCCCTGCGAAAGTGCCTTTGCCGCGTTCAAAGCCGCTCAGATAAACAACGCCAACGTGATCTCAATGGGCATAAACGTTGTCGGTCCCGGGAACGCCTGCATGATCGTGGACTCGTACCTGGAAAGCAGTTTTGCCATAGGTGGAGACGAAAACCGGGTGGCCTTCCTCGGCGGCCTCCTGGAGCAAGTTTACGAAAAGGAAAACGAGAACTTCAAGTGAGATAGCGCTCGCTGCCACATAAGAGATTTTATCCATTAAGACTTGGGAGATTAATCATGAGCACAACATATCTCAATGATTTGTGCAAGCAGATCAGGCGCGATATTGTAAATATGATAGCTTCAGCCTCAAGCGGCCACCCAGGGGGCTCTCTTTCATGCGTGGAGCTGATTGTCGGAGCTTTTTCGCAGATGAACTTCGACGCTCAAAACCCCGCCTGGCCGGAGCGCGACCGGTTCGTCCTCTCCAAAGGGCACTGTGCCCCGGCGTTGTACGCAGCGCTGGCCCGGTACGGCTTCTTCCCGGTAGAGGAACTTTCCACCCTCAGGCAGCTGCACAGCAGGCTGCAAGGGCATCCCGACTGCAAGAAATGCCCCGGCATCGACGCTTCAACCGGCTCCCTCGGCCAAGGGGTCTCGGTTGCGGTTGGAATGGCATTGGGCGCCAAGCACCAGCGCAAGGACTTCAAAGTATATGTGGTAACCGGCGACGGCGAGCTCCAGGAGGGCCAGGTATGGGAGGCCTTTATGGCCGCCAGTCACTACGGTCTCGATAATCTGACGGTCATGATTGACTGGAACGGGTTGCAGATTGACGGCACCAACGACCAGGTCATGAGCCTCGGCGCTCTGCCCGATAAGCTGCGCGCTTTCGGTTTCGAGCTCATCGAGCTCAGCGACGGCAACGACATAGAGCAGGTCGTCGCGGCGATCAAAGCGCCTTGCAACGGCAAGCCCAAGTGCATACTCGCACACACTACGAAAGGCAAAGGCGTGTCATTCATGGAAAACAACGTCGGCTGGCACGGCAAAGCGCCCGACAACGAGCAAAGGCTCAAGGCCTTGGCAGAACTAGAGGACTGATTCTATGGAAATGAAAGCAACCCGCAGGGCATACGGCGAAGCCCTCATAGAACTTGCAAAATGCGATCCACGTGTAGTCGTTCTCGACGCTGATCTCGCTCACGCCACTTTCACAACGCTGTTCCGAGACGCCTTCCCCGAGCGCCATTACAACATGGGCATAGCCGAGGCCAACATGGTAGATGCGGCCGCCGGAATGTCCGGCACCGGGCTTGTCCCCTTCTGTTCCACCTTCGCCATCTTTGGCACCGGCCGCGTCTACGAGCAGATAAGAAACTGCATTGCCTATCCACAACTGAACGTAAAGCTGGCTATGACCCACGCCGGTATCAGCGTTGGTGAAGACGGCGGCAGCCACCAGTCCGTCGAGGACATCGCTCTCATGCGCGTGATTCCAAACATGACGGTAATCTGCCCCGCAGATGCCAACGAGACTCATGACGCCGTTTTTGCGGCCGCAGAACTCAACGGGCCGGTATACATTCGCCTTGCCCGTGCTGAGACCCCCGTTTTTGAGGACGAGCTAAAAAAGCCCTTCCAGCTCGGACGGGCCAACGTTCTGCGCGAGGGCAAAGACGCAGTCATATTCTCCTACGGCATAATGGTAAATGAGTCGCTCAAAGCCGCGGATATGCTGGCCGGAAACGGCGTCTCCGCAGCCGTTGTAAACGTGCACACCATAAAACCGCTGGACACGGCGTGCGTTCTTGAATACGCCGCCCAATGCCGCAACGTGTTTGTCGCGGAGGAGCACAGCGTCATCGGCGGTCTGGGGGAAGCCATAGCAGCCGCGCTGCTTGAAGGCGGCGTCCACGCCAGGTTTACCAGGATAGGCGTCCAAGACCGCTTTGGCCAATCCGGCAAACCCGCAGAGCTGCTGCGTGAGTACGGGCTTGACGCGGCCAGCATAGCAGACAAGGTGTTGAGCAAAATCGTATAAAAAAGTGCCGCAAACACTGGGTGTTTGCAGCACTTAAAAGCGAATTTAGATTTTATCCCTCGTCAAAACCGCTGATCTTGAGGATCGTTATAATCGAATCCGCAGCGACTTTCAGATGCGCGGCAAGGCTCTCTTTGACCTGATCCGAGTCGCCGGTTTCCAGTGCATCCAGGATGCGCTGGTGCTCCTCAACGCCGGCGAGCAAGCGCTCGTACGACTGCCGGTCATAGACGTAGTTGATGTACTGGAAAGGGTTCAAGTTGTGGTAAATGGACATGAGCAGCTTGTTGCAGGCGCATGTCAGCAGCATGTTGTGAAACTTTCCGTCGATGTCATAGATGTTGATGTAGTTGTCAAACGAAGCGTCATTGGGAAAGTCCATAACTGCTTCTCGGTGCCTCTTGACGTTCTCGTCCAGAGCCCTGCGCAGCGACAGATCTATCGCATAGGCGCGCGTCATCTTGTCCGCGTAGTACAGCTCCATCATACAGCGGAGTTCAAAAGTCTCCCTGGCACTTTCGATGTTGATCGGCTTTACCACCATGCCCTGCCGGGGGTAGTTGTCAATAAGGTTTTCCGCAACAAGCCGGTTAAGGGCCGTGCGCAGCGGTGTCTCGCTTACGCCGTATTTGACGGTCAGGTCTTTGATGTTGATCCTTTCACCCTGCTGAATCTCTCCTGTTATTATGGCCTTGCGCAGTTGTTCTTCGACAGAGTCAGCAAGTGTAGTCTTCATAGAATTAGTCTTGTTCACTATAAATGCCTCCTCAACAAGAAGTCGCTTGGATTATGAAGAATATATCATATTTAATTTGATTTTTCAATTACTCTATGCAAATGTGCCAGGTTAATTAGACATAAAAAATAAAATATGTCGCAAAAAATATAAAATATCTTCGATTATGTAAATAAATACAAGAAAATACAGGCGCTGTGTGCAGACACATACACGGCTGTACCGTGCCTCGACGGCAGATTGGAGAATGAAATGTCTAGTGAAGTAATGCAGAGAATAATGGACGGTAAGATAATTGCGATCATACGCGGCATCTCCAGCGACAAAATCGTTTCGCTGGTGGAGGCGATGCGCAAGGGCGGCGTACAGTGCGCGGAAGTCACTTTTGACCAGTCCAGCGAAGAGGCGGCCCGGGACACGCTTGTCTCCATAAGGAAGCTGTCTGAGCACTTTGGTGACAGCGTGTGTGTCGGGGCCGGCACCGTCATGACGGCCGAACAGGTGCGCTTGGCGGCCGAGGCCGGTGCAAAATACATCATTTCCCCGAATGTTGACGATGATGTCATTAAAGAAACCAAAAGGCTTGGCCTCGTCTCCATCCCTGGCGCCTTAACTCCAACAGAAGTGGCACACGCCTACAGTGTGGGGGCAGATATTGTCAAGCTTTTTCCCGCCGGTGTGCTGGGTCCGGATTATATCAAGGCCATCCGTGCCCCGCTAAAGCACATACCCGTGACCGCCGTCGGAAGCGTAAACGCCGCAAATTGCGCCAGTTTCTTTAAAGCCGGCTGCTGCGGCATAGGCGTCGGAGGCAACCTTGTCAACAAAAAGCTGGTCGAAGAAGGCCGCTTTTATGAAATCACATGCGCTGCACAGGAGTACATAGAGGTCATTAAAAGTCTATAATCCGTGTCCGGCCCTGTCTTGGGACATAACAGATGAGAATGCAATACTTACTATATTTTGATGCGGGGACATCCAACACCCGGGCATATCTTCTCAACGCCGCCTTTGATATCTGCTATACCGCGCACGTCAATGTCGGCTCCAAGGACGCCGCTATCGTTGGAAATAACAACATAATTCTTGAGACCATGTGCAGTCTCTACCGTAAAGTGCTCAGCGATAACGGCTTAGAAGACGGCGATATCTATGAAATTTATGCGTCCGGCATGGTGACGTCTCCTTACGGCTTGACAGAGGTGCCACATGTAAAGATACCTGTCAGCGTCTCTGAATTTTCCGGACGCCTATACCGGTATCACGAAGGCACAGATATAAAGCGGGATATACTGCTTGTTCCCGGCATGAAAACTGAAGACACAGACTTCTCCTTCATTGGCAACATGCGCGGAGAGGAAATAGAGGTCATAGGCGCGCTCGACGAACTCAAAGCCATGGGCATACAAAGCGCCGCCCTCGTCCTCCCGGGTTCGCACACTCACATAGCCTATGTCAAAGGAGATGCCGTCGAGGATATCCTGTCCACATTTACAGGCGAGCTGTTCTACGCCCTCAAGCAAGAAACCATCCTCTCCCCTATCCTCGACTGTAATATGAACTGTAACGAAAGTTCTCTAGATCCAGAGATGATAAGTTTGGCAATGAGCAATTTGCAGCTGTTCGGCTTTAACCGTGCGCTGTATATCGCACACTGCATGCGCATCATGGACAAATATACTCCGGAACAGCGCCGCTCATACTGTGAGGGCATAATCAACGGAGGTATCCGTCAGGCCCTGGAATACTACTTGAGCGCCCGCTGGACCGACTGTGAGGCAATCGTATTCGTCTGCACCGAGTACATGTACAAGCTGTTTTGCTCGCTGTTTGCGGGAAGCACATATGAAGACAGAATCGTTTGGTTAAAGCTCACGCCGGAATCGTGCTATTCGATCAAAGGACTGAAAAAAATCGTAGAAGAAAAGAGCAGACACAAAAATGAAAATAATGATTACATCCCGCTCGTTCGGCAAGATAAACGATACACCCCGAAACATACTTGAAAAAGCCGGCTTCGAAATCTGCATGAAGGGCAGCGATTTCAACCAGGAGGAGTTCGAGCGTTCCATCCCCGAGTTCGACGCGCTCATCATAGGCGCCCACCCGTTTCCTGAGTCCGTGCTCGAAAAGTGCAGCAAGCTCAAAATCATCTGCAAGCACGGCGTCGGTCTGGACAACATACCTGTGGAGAAATGCCATGAGCTCGGTATAGCGGTGTGTAATACGCCCGGCACAAACTCTAACGCAGTGGCAGACCTGGCCTTCGGCCTCATACTGGCGGCCAGCCGCAACATCGTCGGCTGCTGCGAAAACGTCCGCTCCGGCAGTTGGAAAACACAGATTGGTGTGGACGTGTATAAGAAGACGCTGGGCGTCATGGGCTATGGCGCCATCGCCAAAAATGTTATTCGCCGGGCCAAGGGCTTCGATATGAACGTTCTCATCTACAACCACCGTCCAAGAGAGTTGGACGATGAGTTCAAAGGTTATGCCCAGTTTGTCAGTCTCGACGAGCTCTACACCCAAAGCGACATCATCTCCGTCCACCTCCCACTGAACGACGAAACCAGGGACATGATCGGCGCACAGCAATTCGCCAAAATGAAAGACGGCGTCGTCATTGTAAACACCGCCCGCGGCGGCATTGTAAACGAGGATGCGCTCTATCAGGCCTGTAGTTCTGGCAAAGTCCGCGCATGCGCGCTTGACGTGTTGGCACAGGAGCCGCCAGACGCCGGCAACCCGCTGCTATCCCTGCCCAACGTCATTGTCACGCCGCACCTCGGCATGTACTCCGAAGAGGCCATCAACGCGGTGAGCATAATGTGCGCAGAGAATGCCGCGGCGATTTTCACCGGCGGTGAACTCATAAACCGCGTGGTTTGACACAGTTTTGCATTTACATACAGTTTTATGGAGGCGAAGTATGGACCTTTTCAATATCAGTGGACAGAGGGCGATAGTGACCGGAGGCACACGCGGCTTGGGCCACGGTGCAGCGCAGGCGCTCTTAGAAGCCGGCGCCTCGGTTGTCATATTTGGCACCAACGACGGCGTTTACAAAGTGGCAGGCTCATTCCGGGAAATGGGCTATGACTGCCACGGTCTCAAAGTCAATGTAGGCGATGCCAACGAACGCACTGAGGGCTTTCACAAAGCTGTATCCCTGCTCGGCGGCCTTGACATACTCGTGAACGCTGCCGGAATACAGCGCAGGTATCCGTGCGAGGAGTTCCCGATAGAGGACTGGGAGGCCGTTATTGATATCAACCTCACGGCCCCATTTGCCCTCAGCCAGCTGGCCATATTGGAGTTTGAAAAGAAAGAACAGCCGTACGGCAAAATCATCAACTTCTCGTCTATGCTGGCCTTTTTCGGAGGTTTCACCGTTCCCGCATACGCCGCTTCCAAGGGCGGGGTCGCACAGTTCAGCAAGGCTCTGTGCAATGAAGTGGCGAGCAAGGGCATAAACGTAAACTGCATAGCTCCTGGCTACATGGCCACGGACATGAACACAGCTCTTACCGATCCCAACAATCCCCGCAACCGTGAAATCACGGCACGCATTCCCGCCAGGCGCTGGGGAACTCCAGACGACATAAAGGGGCTCATCATTTTCCTGTCCAGCCACGCTTCGGACTATATAAACGGGGCCGTCATCCCCTGCGACGGCGGCTACCTTGTAAACTGATTTGCAAAAGAGGGAAACACATGAATAGGAATACTGCTAAGGAGAGGATGACGGCCTGGGCTGTCCAGTCCAGTGAGGAGCCGGGTTTTCACGCAGTCATAAGTCCCGGCAAGAGTGAATGCCGCGACACTTATGTGTTCAGGCTGAACCTGCCTGAAGGTGAAAGCTACTCCCTGTCCGCTGGAGAGTTGGAGATGAATGCGGTGCTGATTTCCGGTGCCGCCTCCCTGTCAGGGAACAAGGCCGTGACCGGACAGATGAACAGGCTCGACTCGTTCTACATCGCCGGATCGGAGTCGGTGAACATTACGGCCCGGGAGGACTGCATCTTTTACATCGGCGGTGCGAAATATGAGGGCTACGGCAAGTCGTTTTTCCGCGCGTTTGATATCGGGCAGCCCATCGGATATATTCACCAAATCCACGGCAGCGGGGTCAGCCAGAGGGAAATCATGATGACCCTGTCCGACAAAGACGAGGCCTCCCGGCTCATTTGCGGACTCACATGGAGTATGGAGGGCGCGTGGACAAGCTGGCCTCCGCATCAGCACGAGGCAGATCTGGAGGAAGTCTACTGCTATTTCGACATGCCGCTGCCCAAGTTTGGCTTCCACATAAGCTACTTGAAATCCGGCGAAGTTGAGGATATCGTAACTCACACTGTCCACTCCGGGACTATGGTTGAAGCCCCTGTGGGCTACCATCCCACCGTCGCATCTCCTGCCACCCGTAACGTTTACATGTGGATCATGGGCGCACACTCTCACGAGAGCCGCAGATATGACCTGGCCAAAAACGACCCCGTTTTTGCCGCCAAATAAGCGATGGCTACGGAGGTTTAACCTATGAACAGTATCCTAGAGAACATACGAAATTCCGGTATCATACCGGTTGTAGTCATGGAAAACGCCAACGACGCTATACCCGCCGCAAACGCGCTGCTCTACGGCGGCGTGAGCGTTATGGAGATAACTTTCCGGTCGGCAGCGGCGGCCGAGTCCATACGCCGTGTCGCCTCGGAGTGCCCCGAAATGACCGTCGGCGCCGGAACGGTGACTACATTGGAGCAAGCTAAGCAGGCTGTTTCCAATGGAGCCAGGTTCATTGTTTCGCCTGGCTACGACGAGGAGATCGTCAGCTGGTGCTGTGCGGAAAATATATTGGTTATCCCCGGCTGCGTCACGCCTACCGAGATCATGGCAGCCCAAAAGCACGGGCTTCGCCTCGTCAAGTTCTTCCCCGCCAACATTTACGGCGGCCTCGCTGCTATAAAGGCACTGGCCGGTCCGTTTTCCGGAATCCAGTTCGTTCCGACCGGCGGGATCAATCGCAACAATTTGGCCGAGATTATTGCATCCCCCTATGTCTTTGCAGTTGGTGGCAGTTGGATCTGCTCAAAGCAGGATATCTGTAATCACGATTTTGGCAAAATAACATCGCTCTGCATTGAAGCGCGTCAGATAATTGAGAGCATTGCATCCAAATAAGCACACGCAAAAACAAAGGCGAGAACGCTACAGCGTTCTCGCCACTTATTTTTCGCCCAGCCAGAACCGAGCATATCTGTCTCTCGCTTTTGGGGCTACTCAGCTCACCGACGAAAATAGCCTCGGTATGTCACTGACTGTAATCCGTATAGTTACGTACGGCATAACCGTTCAATTGAAAGTTCCACCAGCGATTGGAGATTTATGAACACCATCAGGCAAAATGTGCGAAAGCACAGCACGCAGCAAGCGTTTACCGCTCTTCACTTGCTGTCGCTCACCGCAATGAGCTGTATTCCCTCGAAATCCACCACCTTCCTTTTCGGTATTCCGGTCAGGCATAGCTCAAATCCCTGCTCGTTTGGCGCCGAGTATGCCATGACAGCTCCGTCAGCCGGACCGTCTACGCAAATACGCTCCCACAGCAGCTCACGTATTCGCACGTTTACCTTTCCCACAAACACTCCCGGCTTCAGCTCCAGGAACCAGCGTGTCAATTCACCGCGTATGTTCTCCGGGGCGTTGTCCATAACGATAACTGTCATCTGTCCTGCACCTCGAAACCATAGTTCACTCCACCCTCGACGGTGCCTTCGTCCGCATCCCACAGGGCGCCGGTGGATACGGCATTGTCCCTGTGCTCCACTTCAGCGTCCTGTAGCAGCCAGGCTATGTCCCTGGGGATACGAGACAGCAGCTTTGTGTTCGCAAAGTAGTTCCTGCAATTAATGCGGACCGCTTTGGACAGGTCATCTGTCGGCTTAGGCGCTGACTTCACGGCGGCAAAGGCGGCTGGGATGGTGGTCTCCACTTTGTAGAGATCCGCTATGTCATATACGAAAGAAAGCTGCTTACCGGTGTGGACAAAGCCCAGTCCCGGAGAGTAACCCAGCGAAACTATTGCTGCATGACATAGCCCATACAGCATGGCGTTTGCCTCTGACAGCGCCCTGTTTATCTTGTCTGCCTCGTCCCATTTCTCTGTCTTGTACGTGCGTTTATGCCATTTGATACCCGTAACACGGCTCGCCATTTCATACGCCTTGCGGACACGTATACCCTCCATGCCGCGGAGCTGCTGCAGCATCATACCTTCCGTGTTCGTATGCGGGAACCTTATACTGTACATTCGTCTCGCAACGTTCAGGTGGCTATTCTCATCCATACACATGCGGGCCTGGCGCAACAGGTTCTTGGCGCTGCGCGTCTCTCCTATACCCGAGGCGTAAAACCGCGTGGCGTTTTCGCCGCACCAAATTGCCATGCAGCCATTGTCGCACAGCGCACGTATTGCGGCGTGGGTTATTTTTGTCCCCGGACCCAGCAGCAGGCAGGTGACTGTGGCGATAGGTATTGGCGTTTTCCCCGTCTCCTGAATTGCAATTATAGCTGAATCGCTGCGCTCGATCACCGCGTGCTCGAGATATATGTAGCTGATACTGTCCTCGAGCCTGGGCAATTCATGCAAGTTCTGCACAATGCGCCTCCTCTCTTATGGCTTCCAGTACATCTGATTAATAATCCGCGCGCTTCCCCACACCTGTGGGACTCAGATAAGGGCCACGCCGCCTCCGGCCATAAACTGCGGTCCATCCGCACGAGAGTGGGGGGCGCGTTTCAGCTCTGCGGTTCAGATAATTTGCACACCCCGGCCCAACCCCATAAACATGTGGGGATAAGATTTTTGAAAACCACTGCGAACTCCTAAACTAAGGTGCATCCCCACTTGCGTGGGGGTTACGTTCAGAAGCTCCTGACGGAAGGATTCCGCAACCGGTTCATCCCCACTTGCATGGGGGTTACTCCCACGGTATGTCATACGTATACACATCCGGCGGTTCATCCCCACTTGCGTGGGGGTTACCATGTCCGAGAGGCCAATAATACCCCTGACAGCGGTTCATCCCCACTCATGTGGGGGTTACGCAAGCGCAGCGGCAAAAGATGTTTTGATGTTCGGTTCATCCCCACTCATGTGGGGGTTACGAACGTGTATGTCCCCTGCGGGCTGACAACCGCGGTTCATCCCCACTCATGTGGGGGTTACCCCGTTTCATATTTCCACCTCGTCTATGTAGACGGTTCATCCCCACTCATGTGGGGGTTACCGTTGAGTATATGGTCATACGGCTGATTAGAGCGGTTCATCCCCACTCATGTGGGGGTTACCTCAACGACGAGGAAGCGATGCTCAACTACGACGGTTCATCCCCACTTGCGTGGGGGTTACCTCTCACCGGCCAGCGCCTTGTCGAGATAACCCGGTTCATCCCCACTTGCGTGGGGGTTACCCGTAGGGATTCTCGGGCGCGCGGCGGCTCCCCGGTTCATCCCCACTTGCGTGGGGGTTACGCTTAATCACTCTCCTTTGCATCAAAAAAAGCCGGTTCATCCCCACTTGCGTGGGGGTTACGGGCCGGGAACCGGCCCGGACCAGCTCCGGTACGGTTCATCCCCACTTGCGTGGGGGTTACCCGACGTTAGAATAATTCATCATTTCGTCCTCCGGTTCATCCCCACTTGCGTGGGGGTTACACTGCCGCGCAGCCTCGCATTGCGCTGCGATGCCGGTTCATCCCCACTTGCGTGGGGGTTACGGATACACTGTCGCCCGCGCAGTGTGCGTGATAGGTTCATCCCCACTTGCGTGGGGGTTACACTAAGTCAAAGTTGAGATTTCAACGTTCGGGCGCTGGAAGTTGGTTGTTTTGCTGCTTATATGTTCAGTATTTGTTCTGGCAGTGTCAGCGAGTCAGAAGGAGCATTCCGAGGCCGTAGGCTTTGCCAGGGCCTATGCCGGTACAGACTGCCGCTTGTATTCTCTCTGCATCGGTCACGCGCAGCGTTCCCTGATAGTGGTAGCCATGCACATGGAACTGCCCGCCGACCCCGGCGTCATGCCATCCTGTCTGCTGCGCCGACTCAAGTTCGCGCACGCCCAACAAGTCGAAACCGTTTTGCTGGGCTTTTCTTTGCAGCCAGAGCAGGCGTTCGTCTGTTGACCGCAGCATGCGCCTCCGGCTATTATTCGCGCCCTCTCTGGCCACCTTCTTGCTGGGCCAGGCCATAAGGTCGAAATTCCATGTCTGCCCTTCACGTATGGAGCTCAGCCAGTCGCTCATTTCCCGCTCTCCCGCGACCTCCATTCCGGGCGACACCCTGCCTCGGTCTACAGCTTCTGAGGAATAAATATATATCGAGCACGTCCCGCGTTCGTATCGCAGTCTGTAAAGGATGTTTAAGTCTTTTCGTGAGGTCCCAAAGAACCCAGTTACCAGCCGGTGCATCTGCTGGCAGTCGCCGAGAGCCCGCTGCACTGCACGGTTTGAGAGCGGCATTCTAATTTTCGTCAGGTACACGTCACTGCCTCCTTTCTCAAAGCGCCGGTATAGACCACACGTTTGGAAAAGTCCCTCCCCGCACCGGTCAGAGCATCCGTTCTCGTGTAGTTGGACGCACCGTGCACGGGGACTTCGCTCTCATAATTCACGTATTCTCCGTCCGCACAGCGCTCGCAAAGCGGGAACCGCTCCAATGCTTCGGTCAGGCCGGAATACTCTTCCGTCACGCACTCGAATACGGGCCGCGACGGCACGCAGCTCTTGCGTCCGAGATACACCGGCCACTTTGGCTGTTTGAGAGCATCCACTATGCGCCCGCGCCAAAATTCATCAGTATCTATCAGCACAAGGAACGAGGCGTCCTCCAAATACCAGCGGTTTGAAACAACGGTCGATGCGTCCAGTTTGCGCTGTCCCTCCGCAGTGCGCAGCGGGTTGCCTTTAACTGTCTGGAAATCCATCGCCCGCATACCCGGGCGGTCGGCGCGGACAGCCAGATGAATGGCGTCTGCAAGCGCCAAGAGCTCTTCGCTGCCGCGCTCCAGGCCCATTGCGCAGGCTATCAATCCCACCACTCCTGACTTGGACGGAAAGCTTCCGCTGTCGCGCTCATCCCATTTCGAGTGATCTCCCCAGGATTGCAGGGCGCCTTCGAGCCTCAACGCGATGAGTGGGGTCTTCTCAGCCATCGCCATCACTCCACAGTTGCCGCCACGGCGTCAATGAGTTCGGGCAGGGTGGCGCACACTTCCGCTTCACACTCTGGCCGAACATCGTAGCTGTCCTGGCAGAACCAGAGGCGCCGCTCCACTTTCAGTCCGAAGCTGCGCTGTATACTGTCATCTTCCGCGCATAGACGCTGTATGCTGCCGCGCACGAGGTCATAGCCATTCTCCGGCTCCGGCTTCACAGGCTTGGCGAAGGCGTTCACCAGGCTGACCGGGACTTTCTCGCTCTTGCACTCAATCAATATCGCGCTGGGCAGTACGTTGCCCGCGAAACTGTTCTGCTTGCCCGAGGGGTTGGTCAGCGCCATAGTGCGTATCAGCGCGGGTATCGCCTTTTTTATCAACTCGCCGCTGTCGTCGGTGTCTTCCAGGTTTTTGCGCAATATGTCCGTGTCCAAGGATGCGTATATGTAGTAACACGAGGAGTTGTACTCTGTATCGCCTATCATGCCCGAACCGGACTCATCCATGGTCTCGCCCGAGAGCAAATCGTCCATGGCCGTGAAGTAGTCAGACTCCATGTTCAGCTTGTTTGTGGATATGGCGTGCGCAACTTGCATAGACGCCTCAACGTCGCGGAACGCATCGGATGTGACCATGCGCCCAAAGAGCGCCATGTCTAGCGTGATCCGTCGGTTTTCCGCTCCCTTCACGGCGTTCTGCAGGTCCTTCGCCTTGAGCGCCTTGACCTCTTTCACAGAAGAGCACTCGTCCAGCTTGGCCTTGACAGCCGCCGCAACCGCGTCTATATCTTCCGGCGCGTAGAACACCACCTGGGCCGTGTAGCTGCCCTTGCTGTTTTCTTTTCCCTCCTTGTTGCCGAAGCCGCTGAGCTTGGGCAGGAGAATGTCTATGTACTCCTCGCTCACGCCCATTTCAGCGAGCTTTCTTGTCACCAACTCGGGCAACTGGCGTGTGCGGATGCCCAGGTTACTGTCACCTACAGCAGAGAACAGAATTTCGGACCTGCGCCAGCTGCGCTTCAGGCACTGGCTGGAGACCCGGCCGCGCATGGTTCCGGCAAAATTGCAGGATTTGGGCGCTCCGGATTCGTCACGGTTCAGGTTGACAGGTGGATAGTTTTTAAGCATATGGATCTCGTATAGCATCTTTATTCCCCTTTCTTGCCGGCGGCATCGTCATCCAATTTGGCAAACATGGCTCTCGCCCATTTGTGCTGCACACTCTGGTTATCCGCGTTCCAATAGATTAGGTCCCGTAAAAGCTGTGCGCAGTCTATGTTCAAGCCCCTGGAACACATCAACTTCACAATCCTTGTGAGCTTGGTCAGCATATACCCGGAACCGTCCCACTTCAGATCAAGCAGGCTCTCCAGGCGGCGTTTTATGCTCTCCGACGTCGCGTCATCGTGCGCAAGCATGTACAGTGCCTGCTCCATGCTTATCCTGCCAACCACGTCCGGCGCCGACATGCAATGCAGGCAGGCCGCCGCAAACCAGCACCCCTCCTGCCACTGCGGCACAGAAAACGGCAGGCACTGATAGAACACTCTCATGGCCCTCCCGCCGGCCTGCTCCAACATGGTACCCGCCTCGCGCTTCATGGCGGTGCGGTCTCCCGAAGGCAGTTTGTCCAGCTTTTCAAAGAAGGCCTTCGCGGCTTCTTCACCCATTTTCCCACTTCCTCCTTATGAATTTTCTGGCGCTGTTGATTTCTTTCTGGCGCAGCTCTGCGGTGTCCACAAGTGCCCGGCCGCGCAGCGTCAATTCACTCAGCTTCTCTTGCGTGCATCTGGCCAACTCGCTGAGCAACTGTTCCTCTGCCTCACGGAGCAGATCGCTGTAGCCGTCTCTAATTACACTCAAGCGGTTTAACAGTTCAAACAGGGTCTGCTCCACAAAAGTGTAATACTCCCTCACGGCGCTCCTCCGGACAACCTCAGGGATTTCTTTGTACTTGAGGGCCGACGACACCGTTTTAGAGAGGACTTTGGCCGTTTGGGTATAGGACGTTATAAACTCTTCAGCATTCTCGTCTCCCACCACTTCCAGCGGCAGGCGCAAGTCTATTCGCGCCGACTGCAAATAGCTAGCCTGACTGGTTGCTACAGCGTACATGGTCAGCCGCACTACGCCGTATGTATGCAGCTCCCTGTAATTTGCAAGCGTCTGCGGCGCGCACTGATACCTGGTGTTTATCAAACTGGCAAGGTTTTGCCATACTGAAAAATCAGCGGCGGGTTTCCAGTTGAATTTCCCTTTGTCGTTCACGATGTACACGACGTGAGGGTCCTGCCAGTTGGCCGGATCGACGTAGTTCATTCCCTGGCTAAGGTACACTTCAGTCACCGTCCCGTCTTCACCCGACACAAGGTGTATACGCCGCGCGGGGAAAATCATGCCATACAGCCAGGAGGTTTGCGCAACCTTCCTCTTGCTCTCCACTGTCCCCGTATTGCGCCAGATAACCGGCGGCTCATCAAACGCGATGCGTATCTGGTCTATGTAGACCATGTTGAGCACCAGTGTTTCAAAGAGGTTATCCCCGTCTATCAGCACGAACCACGGCGGTGCGCCGTTCACGTTTGAAGGGTAGCTCTGCGCCGCCGAGGTGCAAAACATCTGCGCGGCGAGCATCATGCGCATGGACTTCGCAGCGCTGTATGCCTCGCGTTCAACCTGGTGGTCAAAGTGCAGGTGATTGTTACCGCTTGGTACGGCGTAGTCCAAAACCGCCGCCGGTTTGGTTTTCCTGTCCCACTCCGGGACTATGGGAGTTTGCATGAACGGATTTTCCTCGTCGAAGAGGTCAAAGCTCACTCCCTCTTTTTCGCAGGTTTCAACGTATTCGTTGAGCTTTTCCGCGTCAAAGCGCCCTTCCTCAAACAGCCCGGCCAGGTCTTCAAGTTCCTCCGGACGCAGTGCGTCCATCAGCAACACTATCAGGAAACGGTACACGCTGTACTCTGCCATAGGCGAAGCGTCGCTTACCGCCCTGAGCTCATGTGCATGCCTAAGCGTGTCCAAAACGCCCAGCTCTCGCCTCTCTCCCTTCATGTCAACTATGGGTATCCACGGATCATGCAAGACATTAAAGCTCGCGCGCATCTTTCTCCCCCTTTTCAAAAATCGCTCCCAATTCATTGTCTATTACCATACGCCGGCCGTCGCTGAACACGCGGCAAAGTCTCCCCGTTTCGTCGGTGCCGGCTACATATATCTTCAGTCCGCTCAATATGCCGCGGCCGTCCAGACATTCGCCCGGCGGCACCTCCCCGAGCAATTTCAGCCGTATGGATACGCTGGACAGCATCAGCTCTTTGGCGTCAATCCGTGCAACATCCGAGAGCGCAAGCGCCCCGTCACGTTTGACAGCATGTCGCGCATACTTTTCAAACTCAGGCTCAGGCAGCAGCACGACCCTGACCGAAGGCTCTCCAAGCCTTGTCTTGGCTGAGAGGTAGCTGGAACTCTCGAGGTCATCGAACCGCAGCTCATCGGACGATTTGACGGGGTCGAAGCCCTTGTCCGGCGTACTTATTTTGTACTGCACGTCCGCGGCGGCCTTCACCTCTTCCTCCATAAGGTGCTCTGCCCAGAGCTCGAATTCCCTGGGGTCGGCCAGCGCCGGGGAATACCCCGCCTCCACCAGCGCGGGCATATCGTAAGGTATGGCTATTTCCTGCCGCCCGGATATGAGACGCAGACTGCTGTTTAAGAGGCAGGCCGGATACACGTATTCATTCGCCCCGTACTCGCCTTCGCCGTCCGGAACTAGCACCGTGAGTTTGGGCTCGCTTAGTTTTTCCGGCCGCGGCGTATTTTCATGCCGGAATATGCGCCCGGCGCGCTGTAGCAAAAGGTCTATTGGCGCCACCGCGCTGAACATGGCGTCGAAGTCCAAATCCAGCGATTGCTCCACCACTTGTGTGGCCACGAGTATGGCCTTGCGCGGCCGGTTGCTCTTGTCCTTGCCAAACAGCTTTATACACTCGCGCTCTATCTCGTCCCTCCGGCGCGTTGTGAAACGCGCGTGGAACAACATGGCCAGACCGTCAAACCCGGATTTTTTGATCTCCGAATACACGCGCTGCGCATCGTTTACCGTGTTCATGAGTACGCACAGGCAGCCTCCGTCCGAGACCGCTTCAAGCGCCGCCGATGCAATAGCTCCAGCGTCATTGAGCACCGGCAGGGTGTCCACTTTTAGCACCCAACTCTTGGCGCTGGCACCTATCCGGTGCACGGAGACCCTCCCGGTCTCAGATATAGTCGTTATGGACGGATAGGCCTGCGGGATTTCTTCGGAGGTATATGCAGACAGCATCTGCCTCTTTTTGTCCGGCGGCAGGGTGGCCGAAAGCATGACCACCGGTATCTCAAGCGCGCGGCACCACCGCAGCAGCAAGTTCAATATGTCGCTCATATAGACGTCATACGAATGCAGCTCATCTATAACGAGAGATTTCTCCGCAAGGCCGAGCAGGCGCAGCACTCCGTATTTCACCTTGAGCACAGACATCATGGCCTGGTCTACTGTGCCCACCGCATAGTTTGCCAGCAGGCCCCTTCTCGCCGGTTGGAGCCAGCTCGCGGCATAGCCTGCCTCCTCGCTGTTTACGCCTGCGCCGCCGTCTGTGAGCCAGGAGGTACTGTGCAGCAGCCTCACCTTTGAGTCAACGCTGTGTTGCTCCAACAGTGCCCGCACCCGCCCGACCATCTGGTTCGCCGTGGCGGCAGTTGGGAGCGCCACATAAAATCCACCCTTCCCCCATTGCTCTCCCATTTTCAGCGCGGCATATATCCCCGCCTCCGTCTTGCCCTCACCCATCGGCGCTTCAATCAGGACGGCGGCAATACGTTCGTCACACGACTTGAAAACGTCCTCTGCCTGTATTTGCAGTTCGCGCATGCCGGCCCTCGGTATAGCTGTCCAGACGTCAGTGAAGCTTTCTCCGAGGCGGTCCGCGCACGCTGCCAACCCGCTGCTCTCAATAAAAGCGCGGGCCCGGCGGCGAACTTCGTCTTTCCCGCTGCTTGCTATCCAGCTTTCGGCGTCTGCAAAAGTCTCCCCGGACGCTATCCAGTCGGCCAGTATGACGAGGCCCAACAGCAGCGCCCCGGCCGCTCCCTTGCTCTGCTTTTGCGGTGCAGGCAGATGCAGCGCTTCACTTTTTAAGAATGTGCGCCGCATAGTCAGCTCGAACTCATTTTGCAAGTTCACCCACTCTGGCGCGCTAGTCCTGCCGGGCTCGCCGAAACGCCCCTGATGATGCGCGCGGACAATGCCCGCATAAAAAATACGCGCACCTGAGCTCAACCCATGTTGAGTCCAGATGCGCGTTAAAATGCAATGTGAAGTTTGTTCGTGCCTCACGGGCGCAGGGATATCCGGCATAAGCCCGCACTTTTCCAGCAAGCCGGCCATTTCCGGGGCGCCGGCTTGGAAATTCGGCTCTATTTTCCCCTCGTCGTGGACGGACGCAATGTAACCTGTAATGTTCTCCAGCTCTTCCAAAGTGCAGCCCAGGGCACTGGCGAGGTCCTCGGCGCTGCCGCATGAGAGCAGAGACTTCAGCAACTCCTGCGCGGTTATCCCTGACACCAGGCCATGCGTAAGAACAGACTGAAAAGGTTCCGTCTTAGCCCAAACCTGTGCAAGAGATATACCCAGGCCGTCTCCTCCAATATAAAGTTTGTTTGAGATATTATACCATGTTGGTTCAGCCCGTTCAAGTAAGCAGAATATTTTTGTCAGAAACGCGCGCTAATTGTCTGTGTCAAGGGCCTGGTCAACTTGTAGCTGGCGACCAGACCCCACTCTGTTCCGCGCGGCTCTTCAAGGTTAGCACTTTCTCCTCGATGGCCGATATAGTGTTCAGGTACTCTACCTCACTTTTTCCTGTCGGGTCGTCCAGGCCCCAATCCTCACGGTGCTTACACGGCAAGTTCGGACAGTTCACGTTGCAGCCCATCGTTATAACGATATCCACCTCCGGCAGCTCTGATAAGAGTTTGCTTCTCTGCGTCTGCTCCATGTCAATACCATAGAGCCTCTTCATCAGCCGCACCGCGTCCTGATTGATTTGCGGCATCATCTCCGTACCGGCCGAGTAGCTCTCGAACACGTCTGAGGCCAGCAATTTACCAAGCGCCTCAGCTATCTGGCTGCGGCAGGAGTTGTGGACGCAGATAAACGCCACTTTTGGCTTTTGACTCATATGTCATCCCCTGACCTTCCGGATTAGCTCCTTGACCTCGTCCTTTTTCAGCACCTTGCCATAGGACACCACCTTGCCGTCCACCACAAGGGCCGGAGTGGTCATCACGCCATAGGCGGCTATCTGGGAGAAGTCTGTCACATGGTCTATGGTTGTGTCCATGTTGAGCTCCCCCAGCGCCGCCAACGTGGCCTCTTCCAAAGCGCGGCACTTGGCGCAGCCTGAACCCAGCACTTTGATGCCCGCGGCCGCTTTTTCGGCCTCAGCCCGGGCCATCTTTTCAGGTGTGCAAGCGCTACCGCAGCAGCTCTTTTCCTCTTTCTTCTTGCTAAACAGACCCATGGTAAATTGCCTCCTTAACTAGATCAAAATGAATTGCAGGGCATTGAAAATGTACCCTACCGCAATAATGCCAGCCGCACAAATTCCAATAAACAGCGCCAACAGCTTGGGCCTGACCGCCTTGCGCAGCATGATGAGCGACGGCAGGGACAGCGTGGTCACGGCCATCATAAAAGACAGAACCGTGCCTAGCTGCGCACCCTTGGACAGCAGCGCCTCTGCGACGGGAATGGTGCCAAAAATGTCTGCGTACATGGGAATTCCCACAATCGTGGCAAGGACGACACCAAAGGGGTTGTCGCTGCCAAGTACTGTTTCAATCCAGCTCTCCGGTATCCAGTTGTGAATCAACGCGCCTATACCGACGCCAATCAGAATGTAGGGAAACACTTTTTTAAACGTGCCAAGCATCTGATCCCTTGCATAAATCAGGCGCTCCCGTATCATCAGCTCAGGTGACTCAATATCTACGCTGCCCGCCGAGAGCACAAAGCTCTCCACATGCTTTTCCATGTGCAGCTTTTCAATAACGGTGCCGCCGGCAACCGCAATTACGAGGCCCAAAACTACATAGATAACAGCCACCCTTGCGCCGAAAATGCTCATTAACAAGACAAGACTTCCTAAATCGACCATCGGCGACGAAATCAAAAATGAAAACGTCACGCCCAGAGGAAGTCCCGCACTGGTAAAACCAATAAACAAAGGGATAGACGAGCAGGAGCAAAATGGCGTCACAGTCCCCAGCAGCGCAGCAATGATATTCGCCCAGATTCCATGAAAGCGGCCCAAAATACGCTTGCTGCGCTCCGGTGGGAAGTAACTCTGGATATATGAAATGGCAAAAATCAGCACGCAGAGCAGCACTGTAATTTTCAGGACATCGTAGATGAAAAACTGTACGCTCCCGCCAATACGCCCGCTCACATCCAAGCCGAGCGCCGACAGTCCCATTCCAATCAGCTCGTTGAGCCATTGCATGCCCAGCACCTGGGTTTGAATAAAATTCCACACGCCCATACAAGTCCTCGCTTTTCATATATACATCAAAAAGTTTTGATGTGTAGCGTCTAAGGAAACGCCACCCTCTCAGATGGCGTTCCTATTCACACTTTTGGCAGTTGCTATCCTGCTCGGCTTTCGGGGTTGTCAGCTTCTTCAGTAGTTGCAGGGCATAGTCCCTGCCGGAAAGGCTGAGCCGGTAATGCGTCCATTTGCCCTCCTGACGGCTGACAACTATACCGGAGTCGCAGAGGATTTTCATGTGGTAGGAGAGTCCGGACTGCGTCAAATCCAAGGGCTCCTGCAAAACACAGGCACACTTTTCGCCGCTTCTCAGCTGTTCCAGAATGGCCAGCCGCTTGGGATCGCAGAGCGCCTTGAACACTTTGGCCTGTTCCTGGAACGTCCCGTCCATGCTCTCACCTCACATCAAAATTTATTGATGTGATTAGTATATGCGCTATATATCGAAATGTCAACCTCAATTTATACCGTGTGCGTTTATACGCTATCCGTAAGATTGGGACGGAATTGTACTTGCTCGGCGCTTGCATTCGTGATATAATGCATTTAGTTGAATAGATATAAACAAGTTGCGAGGGAGCCTCATGGCTGAAAAAGGTTCACACCTGACCTCTTGACCTGTCGGTTAATGCCGGCATGGGAGCAATTCCCGTGCCGGTTTGCGCTTTTTAGCCTCCGTGTACGCCACGGAGGCTCTATTTTTTGTAATTCAAAGGAGGAACACCATGAACTTTGACGCCGCTATTTTCGACCTCGACGGAACGCTATTGGACACAATACCTGTGTGGGATAGAATCCTCGCCGCTCCTTTGTACAGACGTGGCTTGCCCTGCCCTGACAGCTATATTGCCAAAGTACACTCACTGAGCTTCGCCGAAGCCGCTGAGTACACCATTGCCCTGTTTCGGCTCGACGAACCGCCCGAAAGGCTGCTGGACGAGTGGGACCGGCTCGCTGCGGATGAATATGCGCACAGTGTCCAGTCACTGCCGCATGCCGTTGATTATCTGAACGCCTTGCAGCGCCTGGGTGTCACACTTGCCGTGGCCACCAGTCTGCCGGAGGGGTTGTATCTGCCGTGCTTAAAGCGGCTGGATCTTTTAGACTATTTCTCCGCGCTTTGCTCCACCGATGAAACACCGCACGGGAAATCTGAACCTGACGTATTTCTGCTGGCATCCCGGAGGGTCGGCGTGCGTCCGGAGCGCTGTTTGGTGCTGGATGACAGCCGGGTTGCCCTGGACTCTGCGGCGCGCGCCGGTATGCAGACATACGACGCCTCACGGGGGCTGGGTGAGGCGCCACTTTCCGGAGAGCCGATGGATCTGTACGACACAAATAGGGTTCAAACCGGCGAGACCATTAGGCGTGGGGACCCGGTGCCGCCCGGCAGATACTATCTCTGCGCCAGCGGCTGGATACGCAGTGCTGACGGACGGTTTCTGCTCACCCAGCGCGCTGAAGACAAGACCTATCCCCTGCTGTGGGAGCCCACCGGTGGACACGTAATGGCGGGCGAAGACAGCTTAACCGCAATTTTGCGCGAGTTGAAAGAGGAGCTCGGGCTCAATCTGAACAGTGACGCTGCGCGCCTCATCCACAGCGTCCGGCGGGAGCGCGACTTTTATGACGCTTGGCTTTTCACCGCCCCGGCTTCGCTCCCAGACTTAAAGCTCCAGCGCAGCGAGGTACGGGATGCGAAGTGGGTCACAGCATCAGAACTGCAAAGAATGTCCCGCGCAGGTGAATTGCACCCCTTAATAGATTACTGCAATAAAGTCGTAGCGCATTGACGTTAATTTGCGCTGTGCCTTCCAAATTTCCCCTCACGCATACTGCTCTGGAAACTGCGGATACTAATTCCTGCACATAGAAATATAAGCAGGAGGTATCCTATGAAAGCGACCGGCATTGTACGCCGCATTGACGATCTCGGACGTGTTGTCATCCCCAAAGAGATTCGCCGCACCCTTCGTATCCGCGAGGGCGACCCGCTGGAGATATTTACGGACAAGGACGGGGAGGTCATCTTTAAGAAGTACTCCCCGATCGGGGAACTGTCGGATTTCGCCGCACAGATTTGTGATTCGCTGCACCGCTCCACCGATTCGCTCGCAGCAGTGTGCGACCGTGACTCTGTAATAGCTGTATCCGGCGGCGGCAAGCGCGAACTGCTCAGCAAGCGCGTTAGCCCGGAGCTGGAACAGCTAATGGAAGCCAGGCGCATCTACAGGCATCAAAGCGGCACGCCCGAGCTGCCGATAACGGAAAACGACGGTCCATTTTCCGTCGCTGTCGCGGCGCCCGTAGTCAGCGAGGGTGACCTCATGGGCTGCATAATCTTCGCCCAGCCAAAAAACAGCCCTCCGGCTACCGAAGTAGAGTACAAGCTGGCAGAAACCGTGGCCGGTTTTCTTGGCAAACAAATGGAGGCTTGACTCATTCAGATACCAAAAAAGGCCCGTTTAAAAACGGGCCTTTTTGGTTTTGATATGCTCTCTAGGCTTTCTGGGCGCGTCCGCGCATGGAACGCACTATGAGCGTCAATCCGGCCAGGACTACCAGTCCGGCAATATCCGTCCAAATACCGGGGACAAGCAGCAGTAAGCCGCCGGCCATGAACATAATGCGGAAAATCGGATTGAGCTTCACATAAAGGAATCCGTTCATTGCAACCGCCACGCCGAACATACCCAGCACAGCTGTAATGCAGATGAGGACAATATCTCCCACTGTTGCGCCTATAAACAACATGGATGGGCTGTATGCAAACACATACGGAACTATAAATGCGCCTATTGCAAGTTTTGTCGCCTGCACGCCTGTCTTCATCGGGTTGCTCTTGGCAATGGCGCTGCCGGCGTAAGCTGCGAGGGCAACCGGCGGCGTGATATCAGCAACTATGCCGAAGTAGAACACGAAGAAGTGCGCGGCAACGAGGTCAACGCCCAGCTCAACGAGGATAGGGGCGCAGGTTGTGGCCATGATGCAGTAGTTGGCGGTAGTCGGCACACCCATGCCGAGGATGATGCAGCAAATCATAGTGAGCACGAGTCCGATCATCAGATGGCCGCCGGAAAGGTTTATAACAGCGCTTATCAGAGTGCTGCCGAGGCCGGTAACGGTGATGCAGCCGGCGATTATGCCAGCCACACCGCAGGCAACTGCGACGGTGATGGTACCGCGCGCACCTGCTGCCAGAGCCTCAAAAAAGCGCTTCGGAGTGATGCGGTTTTCCTTGTCGAAGAGGCTGGCCACAACCGCCACTATGATGGCGATGGAAGCGCTGACCTGAATGGTGTTGGAGTTGGATGTAACCAGGTAAATCAGCACTATCAGCGGGGCCAGCAGGTAAACCTTCTTTACAAGCTCGGTGAACTTGGGCAGCTCGCTGCGCGGAATGCCCTTGAGCCCGCTCTTCTTGGCCTCGAGGTGCACGGCGATGAAGATTCCGAGGAAGTAGAGCACTGCGGGCAATATGGCGCGCATGGCAATCTCGCTGTACGGCTCGCCGACGTACTCTGTCATCAGGAAGGCCGCCGCGCCCATTATGGGGGGCATTATCTGGCCGCCAGTGGAGGCTGCAGCCTCGACGGCGCCGGCGAACTCAGCGCGGTAACCGGTCTTTTTCATTAGGGGGATGGTGATGGAGCCGGAGCCGACGGTGTTAGCAACCGAGCTGCCGGACACCATGCCCTCCAGCGCGCTAGCAACAACCGCGACCTTCGCCGGGCCGCCGGAAGCGGAGCCTGCCACAGAGTTTGCCAGATCTATAAAGAAATTGGCTATACCTGTTCGTTCCAGGAAAGCGCCAAAAATTATAAACACAACTATGAACTTCGCGCAGACGTTAACCGGGGTAGAGAGCACGCCCTGCGTGGAGTAAAACAGGCTGTGAATAACAGCGTTCAGGCTCTGGCCGCTCGCAAAAGTGTAGATGAGCAGGGCGCCCGCAACACAGAGTATGGGCAGGCCAACACAGCGGCGGCAAAGTTCGGCAAGCACCAGCAGTCCCACGATACCAATGATGTTGTATGTCATGGTCATGCGGATGGGGCTGGTAAGAGTACGGCTTATGTCGTCGTAGCTGAAGCAATAGAAGAAGAACGCAGCTGCGCCCAGCAGCATCAGTACAATGTCGTACCAGGGCAGAGAATTGACCTTGACGTGCTTCTTGCTGGCGGGATAGGTCAAAAATCCCAGTATGATAATGCAGCCCATAAAGGCAGTGAGACGGACCTCAATGGCCGCTCTTGTGGTCAGGGTGGAGTAGATGCAGTAGGCAGAGAATATCGCCATAAGGGTGTCGACAACCCACTTCTGCCGACCTTCCCAAATGCGCGTGTTCGACTCACGGTCGTACTTACGCATGATAGCTTCGACGTCCTCCATAGTGCCGACGTCCACGTCGGCAGCAGCGGCCTGATCCTCCTCAGGCTCGTAAGAAGCGCCGTCGAAGCCCTTTACATGCGGCTTCTCGTAGTGCGGCTGTTCCTGGACGTTCTTGTCCACAACTTCGTCCGAGAACAGCCCTTCGGTTTTCTTTTTCTTCCTCTCAGACATTATATACCTCCTTGCGAAAGCCGCGGCGCCCTGGCTGTGGGCGCCGCGGACGAACGCAGTATTGATTTACCGGAAAATCAGGCCGTCGGGACCTCTATACCCTGCTCGGAGAAGTAACGGGCAGCGCCTTCGTTGTACGGAACGTCGGTGATGGAAGATGCAAACTCAATATCGAGCTCAGAAGCCTTGAGGTGGCTGATCTTGTCCGCATTCTGGAAGAGCGTGTAGACTATGGTGTAGGCCACGTCGGGGTCCAGGTCGGCAGAGCCAATCAGCACGGCGCTGATGGCGACGGTGGTGCAATCCTCTTCAGTGCCGTAGACATCCTTGGAGATGGTGTAGGCGCTGTAGTAAGGGCTGGTCTCGATCAGAGCGTCGATGTGCTCCTGGTCGAGGCTGACGAGGTAGACGTCGTTAGTGGTGGCGAGCTGGGTGATGCTGGTGGTCGGGGCGCCGGCGACGATGAAGGCGGCGTCGATGCGGCCATCCTGCAGGCTCTCGACACTGTCGTCGAAGTTCTGGGTTACGGGGTCGATGTCCTCTTCGGTCAGGCCGTAGGCGCCGAGCACGTCAAGGGCGTTGAAGTAGACGCCGGAGCCGACAGCGCCGATGGAGACGGTCTTGCCTTCCAGATCAGCAACGGTCTTGATTTCGGGGTCAAGGGTGACTATCTGCACCTGCTCCATGTAGAGAGCGGCGAGAGTTGTGAAGCCGGTGACAGGCTCGGTGAAGAGGTTGGTGCCGGCGTAGGCATAGCTCATAACGTCGGACTGGACGAAACCGAGGTCATACTCGCCGGCGTCGACCATCTCAATGTTGGCCTGGGAACCGGCAGTGGACACGGCGGTGATACTAACGCCGGTGTTGTTGGATATGTAGGTTCCAAAGGTGCTGCCGAAACCGTAGTAGGTGCCGGTGGGGCTGCCGGTGCCGAACTGGAGGTTGGCGCTGGCTTCAACGTCGGGAACGTCGGCCGGGCCCACGCTCACGGCGGCGCTCGGAGCGGTGCTGGGCTCGGCGCTGGGGTCAGTTGTGCTCTCACCGCAGGCGGCGAGGACAAACACCATCACAAGAGCAAGTGAAAGTGCAAGCAGTCTCTTCTTCATTTTGTTTCCTCCCTCTGGGTTTGTTTTTGCAGTTTTGTCTTCCGCAAAATTCATTACTATTTCAGTATAACCCCTTTGAGCCGGGATTTCAATAGGCTTTATGAATAAATGTTGCGGAAAGCTGCAAAATTTTCAGCTCGTTAATTCAAAAATGAGCTCTGACCCACTCGCAGGCTCGTTCTGCAAAGCGTCTGGTTGCCGGTCCGGCTCTGTCCGCGTCAGGAAGACACAGCCCTATTGTACGGCTGGCAGGAGGGTTCAGCGGCAGGCAGCAGACGTCTTCAGGACAGTTTTTAAGCAGGAGCTCCGGCATAACGCTCACACCCAGGCCGCAGCCCACCATAGCTATGACGGCGTAGTCGTCCTTGGTGGTGTATTTCACTTCAGGCGTCCCGCCGCACTGGGCCAGCACGCCGCGGGCGTCCCGGTCGCTGGTCTCGAGCAAGCCTATAAACGTCTCGCGCGCGAGGGCCTCGACGGGAAAGCTCTCAGCCCCGGCGAGCGGATGTCCGGCCGGTATCACGGCCAGCAGCCGGTCGTTTACCAGCGGTGTAACCTCGCCTTTGAGCTGGGTAGGCATGGGTACAAAGCCCAAGTCGGCGCTGCCGTCGGCAAGCCAGAGCTCCACGTCGTGGTAGTCTCCGCTCATGAGCTTGAGCTCGACGTTCGGATACTCTGCCTGGAAGGCGGCGATTATACCCGGAAGCCAGTGCACTCCGACGCTGGTGAAGGTGCCTATCCTCACGGTGCCTCGGTCCAGGCCGCGTATGGCGCTGGCCGTCTGCTCGAGCTGCTCATAGGAGGAGAGTATGCCTCGTATAGCCGGTATGACTCTGGCCCCGTCGCCTGTGGGGTAAGCGCCGGAGCGTGAGCGGCGCAGCAGCGCAAATCCCAGCTCGCTTTCGAGTGAGTTTATCATGTGCGACACCGCCGACTGCGTCACGCCCAGGCTTTCGGCGGCACGGGTAATGCTCCGCAGCTCCACGGCTCGCATAAACGCTTCATATTTATTCACAGGCATAGCGATGTGCCTCCAAACTCTCAGAGTTTATTCATATCAATATTATATAGTAAGTGCCGCAAACTCGCAAGTGTCCCGCACTCTGGCAGAAATTATTTTTTCGCGCCCTATTGACAAATGCGTACCAGCGTGTATAATAGAGCCAATTTCATATGAAAGATAGAGGCGCGGCCGACAAGAGTACGCACGTAAAAACGCCAGACAGCGTGTGCCGAAAGGGGAAGCCGCCGAGGGAGCGAATGGGTGTCTGCGTGTTCGTTGCCCGGGCCGGGGGATAAGATCCGTCGGACTGTCACGGTTGTGGAGCGCTATCGAAACCAAATGAAAGCAATTTTTTGCCGCCATTGACTTCACCACCGGAGTAGAAGTTCAAGGGCGGTTTTTTGTTGTCTAGTTTTCCTTGAGCTTCGCAATGGGCACCAGCGGGCGTGAGACCCGCCGCGAAAATCGCGTAGACAAAAGCAAAGTGAAAGGAAAATGAAAATGAGAAAGTTTCTTGCAATGATGCTCGCTCTCGTCATGGTCTTCACCCTGGCCGCCTGCGGCAGCGAGACTGAGCCCCAGACCAGCGCCGATCCCGACACCGAAGAGAGCGTCGAGCCCACTGTCAACCCTCAGGAAGCCGCCCAGGCCGTCATTGACAGCCTCGTTGTCCCCGAGGACATCGACCCCGCCGCTGTGCAGGGCGTTGAGGACGGCGTGCTGACCGTCGCCATGGAGTGCGCCTACGCCCCTTACAACTGGACGCAGATGGACGACTCCAACGGCGCCGTTGAAATCTCCAACGCCTCCGGCAGCTACGCCAACGGCTACGACGTCATGATGGCCCAGATCATCTGCGACGTCTACGGCTGGGACCTTGAGATCGTCTCCAGCGCGTGGGATTCCCTGGCCCCGGGCGTACAGAGCGGTCTCTACGACGCCAACATCGCCGGCCAGAGCATGACCGCCGACCGTCTGGCCCAGGTTGATATGGCTGGCCCGTATTACTACGCCGACATCGTCATCGTCACCACCAAGGACAGCGAGTACGCCAACGCCCAGAGCATTGCCGACCTCGCCGGCGGCACTGCCACCGCTCAGAGCGGCACCATCTGGTATGACTCCTGCCTGCCCCAGATCCCCGACGTGAACCTCCTCGCCCCGGCCGAGACCGCGCCCAGCATGATAATGAGCCTGACCACCGGCCAGTGCGACTACATCTGCACCGACGTACCCACCGCCACCGCCGCCGCCCAGAAGGATGACAACCTCGTCATCCTGAACTTCGCCGGCACTGACGGCGACTTCCAGTTCTCCACCGAGGAAGAGCGCGCCGAGAACGTCAACATCGGCATCAGCGTCCAGAAGGGCAATGAGACCCTGCTCAACGCCATGAACGCCGTCCTGAACCAGATGGACCGCGACGACTTCAACACCATCATGAACTACGCTATCTCCGTCCAGCCGGAGATCTGAGCTGAAAGCTGACAAATAGGTCACCAGGGCGCGTCCGAACGGCGCGCCCTGTAAGTGCCAATACATATTTTAAAGGGGTTTTCACTGCCGATGGACAGATTTTCACAACTATTCAGTGACGTAGGAGCGCTTTGGGACGCCTACGGCACGGCCTACCTCAAGGACATGGGCAATACGCTCATCCTGGCTATCGTCGCTACGGTGATAGGCTTCATTATTGGCCTGGCCTGTGGCATCCTGAACACGATACCTTATTCCAAAAACGACTCGCTTGTAAAGCGCGTCCTGCTCAAGGTCGTGCGCGCTATCGTCCGCATCTATGTGGAAGTCTTCCGCGGCACGCCCATGATACTGCAGGCCGTGTTCATCTTCTATGGCCTGCCCTACTTCACCAACAACACCTACCGCTTCGACAGCATCTGGTTTGCAGCGATACTTATCGTCTCCATAAACACCGGCGCGTATATGGCCGAGAGCGTACGCGGCGGCATAATCTCGATTGACCCAGGCCAGACCGAGGGCGCCAAGGCCATCGGCATGAACCACTTCCAGACCATGACCAGCGTCATACTGCCGCAGGCCATCCGCAACATCATGCCGCAGATAGGTAACAATTTCATCATCAACGTGAAGGACACCTCGGTCATGTTCATCATCGGCTTCACCGAGTTCTTTGCCCGCCACCGCTATATCACCGGCGTCAACAACATGTACTTCCCCAGCGCAACGATTGAGATGATAGGCTACCTCATCGTCACGCTTACTGCCTCCCTGCTGCTGCGCTGGCTCGAGCGCCGCATGGACGGCAGCAGCAGCTATGAGCTGGTCCAGACCGACGACCTCACAATGACCGCAGGCACCTACAGCCACCCCGACCGCGGCACGCCCTTCGACGAGCGCAGCAGCGAGTTTGGCACGACAGAAGAAGAGCGCAAGCGTATGCGCCTCGCGCTCAAGAACCGCAACGGCAGCACGAGAGGAGGCAGGTAAGATGAGCGACGCCATACTTGAAGTACGCCACCTCTCCAAGAACTTCGGCTCCAACGAGGTGCTGCGCGACATAGACTTTGACGTGCGCCCCGGCGATGTTACCAGCATAATCGGCGCTTCGGGCTCCGGCAAGAGCACGCTTTTGCGCTGCATAAACCTGCTAGAGACGCCCACCAGCGGCGACGTGCTCTTCCACGGTGAGAGCGTTATAACCGGCAAGGTGAACCCCAACAAGTACCGCGCCAAGGTCGGCATGGTGTTCCAGAGCTTCAACCTCTTTGACAACATGACCGTGCTCAAAAACTGCATGGTCGGCCAGATGAAGGTGCTCAAGCGCACGGCGGCCGAGGCCGAGGAGAACGCGCTCCGTTACCTTGAGCGCGTCGGCATGGCTCCGTACATCAAGGCCAAGCCCCGGCAGATATCCGGCGGCATGAAGCAGCGTGTGGCCATCGCCCGCGCCCTGGCCATGGACCCCGAGATACTGCTCTTCGACGAGCCCACGAGCGCGCTCGACCCCGAGATGGTTGGCGAAGTCCTCGCCGTTATGCGCTCCTTGGCCGATGAGGGCATGACCATGCTCGTCGTCACGCACGAGATGGCCTTCGCCCGCGACGTTTCGGCCAACGTTGTCTTTATGAAAGATGGCGTGATATGGGAGCAGGGCGACCCCGAACACATGTTCAAGAACCCCGAGCGTCAGGAGACGCGCGATTTCCTCTCGCGCTTCATGCAGCACTGAGGAAGCACACAATAATAAAAACAGCCTCCTGCAGATGTGAACGGCCCCAGAATATACGGACAGTACAAAAAGAGCCCTGGTGTAGGAGCT